>NZ_JACHNC010000001.1:1288125-1929687 GCF_014205215.1 Actinoplanes lobatus | reverse complement strand
GCCCGGTCGATCCGGTCACCGAAACGACCCTCTGAGAGCCGCACCCGCACCTACGCCTATGGCCTAACCCTCGGACGCCCGAGATCTTGGCTCTACGGCGCTCTCAGGGGGCCGCTGTGCGGCCTTCCGTGCCACCCCCTACGCAACCCATGGCGGAAGGCCCATCGCGTCCGATCGGCCGGCCACAACGCCGTGGGCACCCTGCACGCACCCCTCAGCGCACCCACGGGGAGACGCCATGCAGTACACGGACGCCATTCCACTCGTCTTGACCATCGAACAAGCGGCGAAGCGGCTCGGCATCGGCCGCACGCTCACCTATGCGCTCGTTTCCAGCGGCGAAATCGAGTCCGTTCAGATCGGCCGACTCCGCCGCATCCCCGCTGAATGCCTTACCGAGTACATCAACCGCCTGCGTCAGCAGAACACCCAACTACCGGCCGCCGCCTGAAAGGAGAAACAGAATGGCGAAACGCGGATCTGACGATGGAGAGGCGAAGCGTCGGCCCAACGGCGAATCGTCGATTTATCAGGGCGCCGATGGGAAATGGCACGGGCGAGTAACCATGGGCGTCAAGGACGACGGCACGCCGGACCGTCGGCACGTTGAACGGAAGACGGAAACCGAAGTGATCCGGGCCGTCCGTGCGCTGGAGCGGCAACGCGACTCCGGCAAGGTGCGGAAGGCCGGATCGTTCTGGACCGTTGCCAAATGGCTCATGTTCTGGATCGAGAACATCGCCTGTCCGCCGAACGTCAAGCCGAACACGGCGGACGGCTACCGGGTCGCCGTCAAGGTGCACCTGATCCCCGGTATCGGAGCGCATCGACTGGAGAAACTCACGCCCGAGCACATCGAAAAGTTGATGCGGAAGATGCAGGATGGCGGTAGTGCTGCCGGAACCGCTCACCAGGCATTCCGTACCCTGCGGACGGCCTTGAATGAGGCGGAGCGCCGGGGGCATCTCACCAAAAACCCGGTACTTCTCGCCAAGTCGCCGCGCTTGAGCGAAAAGGAGGTCGAGCCCTATTCCGTAGAGGAGGTGCAACGGATTCTTGCGCAAGCCGCGCAGCGACCACGGAATGGCACTCGATGGGCAATCGCGCTTGCCCTCGGGCTACGTCAAGGTGAAGTGCTCGGACTGCGATGGGAAAACATCGACCTGGAAAAGAAGTCGCTCCGCGTCCGAAAGAATCGCCTGCGACCGAAATACGCCCACGGTTGCACCGATCCGTGCGGCAAGAAATCGGGATATTGCCCGCGCCGCAAGCAAATCAACAAAGATACCGACGACACGAAATCGCGCGCTGGTCGCCGCGTGATGGGAATTCCAGACGAAGTGGTGACGCTACTTCGAGCACACAAGGATACGCAAGACAAAGAGAGGCGCACAGCCGCCCAACTCTGGGAGGATGGCGGCTGGGTATTCACTACGCCGATCGGCCGCGCGCTCAACCCGAATACCGACTACCACGAATGGAAGAAGCTACTCAAGGACGCGTGCGTTCGGGATGCCCGACTCCATGACGCCCGCCACACCGCCGCCACTGTCCTGATGCTGCTGGGCATCCAGGAACGCGCCGTGATGGACGTGATGGGTTGGGCTACGACCGGCATGGCTGCTCGCTACCAGCACGTGAGCGACCCGGTTCGCGCAAACATCGCCGACCGGGTGGGCGGCCTGATCTGGCAGCCAGTCAAGGCGGCGGAGGCGCCGGCCGCCGAGCCTGTCGCGGGGGTCAGCCGGTCGCAACTGAGACGGAAACTGAGACGGCGCGGGTAGAGGGATGTACCGCAGAGACGAAGCAGGGGCGAGACCTTTCGGTCCCGCCCCTGCTCACGGTACTTTTCCTCAGGCGGAGGATACGAGATTCGAACTCGTGAGGGTGTTAACCCAACACGCTTTCCAAGCGTGCGCCCTAGGCCTCTAGGCGAATCCTCCGTGCGCCAGAATACAGACGTCCTCCGGTCCGTACGCGCGGGGAGGGGGTCTGGGTGGCGCACGGTGCACCGGGTAGGCTTGCGATCAGCCCCTCGTGCGGCGTGTATCTCGTGAACCTCCCCAGGGCCGGAAGGCAGCAAGGATAAGCGGGCTCTGACGGGTGCACGGGGGGTCCTTTCGTTTCCGGTCCTCTTCCGGGGCACGCCGTTTGTTCTTGTCAGACCCTCGACGGAGAATGACGCGGTCTTCAGGAGGTGGCAGGAGTGGCTCTCGCCCTCTATCGCAAGTACCGTCCGCGCACCTTCGCCGAGGTCATCGGCCAGGAGCACGTCACGGAGCCGCTGTCGCAGGCGTTGCGCAGCGGGCGGCTCAACCACGCCTATCTCTTCTCCGGCCCACGGGGTTGCGGCAAGACCTCCAGCGCCCGCATCCTGGCCCGCTCGCTCAACTGTGAGCAGGGTCCCACCCCCGAGCCGTGCGGCGTCTGCACCTCCTGCCGGTCGCTGGCCAACGACGGCGGCGGATCGATCGATGTCATCGAGATCGACGCGGCCAGCCACGGTGGTGTCGACGACGCCCGGGAGCTCCGGGAGAAGGCGTTCTTCGCGCCCGCCAACAGCCGCTTCAAGATCTACGTGATCGACGAGGCGCACATGGTCTCGTCGGCCGGGTTCAACGCGCTGCTCAAGCTCGTCGAAGAGCCCCCGGAGTATGTGAAGTTCATCTTCGCCACCACCGAGCCGGAAAAGGTCCTCGGCACCATCCGCTCGCGGACCCACCACTACCCGTTCCGGCTCATCCCGCCCGCGGTGCTCCGGCCGTACCTTCAACAGCTCACCGACGCCGAGGGCGTCACCGTCGAGCCGTCGGTGTTCCCGCTGGTCGTGCGGGCCGGCGGCGGCAGCGCCCGGGACAGCCTGTCGATCCTCGACCAGTTGATCGCCGGCTCCGGCCCGGAGGGCGTCACCTATCACCGGGCCGTCGCCCTCCTCGGCGTCACCGACGCCACCCTGATCGACGAGATGTGCGACGCGCTGGCCACCGGCGACGGCGCCGCCGCCTACGCCACCATCGACCGGGTCGCCGAGGCCGGCCACGAGCCCCGGCGGTTCGCCTCCGACCTGCTCGAACGCCTCCGTGACCTGATCATCCTCCAGCAGGTTCCGGACGCGGTCGCCAAGGGCCTGATCGACGGCCCGGCCGACCAGCTCGAGGCGATGGCCGGGCAGGCCGACCGGCTGGGTGCGGCCACCCTCTCCCGCTGCGCCGACATCCTGCACAGCGGCCTGGTCGACATGCGCGGCACGACCGCGCCCCGGCTCCTGCTGGAGCTGCTCACGGCGCGCATGCTGCTGCCGGGGGCGGAGGCGTCGTCGTCGGCCCTGCTGCAGCGCCTGGAGCGGCTCGAGCGGGGCGTCACCCTCGCGCCGTCCGCTTCCATCGCCGCCTCGGGCCCGGCTTCCGCTCCGATCGGCGCCGCCGGGCCGTCCGCTTCCGATGGGGTAGGCGGTGGGCACCCGCCCGCCGACGACGCGCCCCGGGGCGCCGCGGCCGGTGGCGGCGCGAAGGCGGCCGCGATGGCCGCTGCCAGGGCAGCCTCGTCCCGGACGGGCCCGGCTGTGGCCCGCCCGGTCTCCCCGGCGGCCCCCGCTGCGCAAGCCGTTCCCGCTCAGCCCGTCACGGTTCCCGGTCAGGCGGCCGGCGGTCACGCGGACTCTGCTCAAGGGTCAGCGGCCGCTCCGTCCTCGTCGTCGCCCGAAGTCCAGCAGGCCGATGTGCCCGGCTCGGAGCCGGACTGGAACGGTGTCGCGGACGGGCGACCGCACCCCGCGGCCGCCGGTCCGGTCGAGGACGAATACGGCGAAGAACCCCCGTGGGACGACGAGCCGCCCGCGCCCCAGGTCTCCGGCTTCGACCGCGTGCGGGCCGTCTGGGAACAGCTCGGGCAGAACAACCAGCGTGTCAGCGCCGCACAGTCGCACGGCGTGGCACTGGCCGGCGTCGACGGCCACGAGGTGGTCATCACGGCGCCTACCGCGGGCCTGGTCGCCCGGATGCGGAACCTGAACGATCTGCTGGCCGACGAGTTCGCCAACGCTCTCGGCGGTCGCTGGCAGGTCCGCTGCGAGGTCGGCGACCCACCCGGTTCCGGTCCGGCTCGCGGCACGGCCGGTAACAACCGGTCCGGCGGCGCCAACCGCGCCTACACGGCGGCTCCGGAGCGCAACTCGGGCCCGGAACGCAACACCGGCCGGTCCGAGCCCCGTCCGTCCCGACCGGCGCAGCGTGGCCCGTCCGCCGACGCTGACGACGACCGACCGGCGGCCCGCCCTCAGACTCCTGGCGACCCGGACGGCCGATCTCCCGCACCCGCCGGCCGCCCGTCTGCACCTGCCGACCGCCCTTCTGCACCCGCCGGCCGCCCTTCTGCGGGCCCGTCCGGCGGCGACGACTGGCCGGAGCCGGTCCGCCCGCCTGCTCCGGCTCCGGTCGCCTCGGATCCTGGCGATGGAGGTTGGCCGGAGCCCGCGCGCCCGCCCGCTTCGGTGGATCGTTCCGGGGAATCGCGTGCGGGTGATTCGGTGCGCGCCGGGTCTGCGGCGGGCGATGATTCCTGGCCTGAGCCGGTCCGGCCGGGCGCCGGCCGTTCCGGCTCGCCGGCCTCTGCGAGCGCGTCATCCGAGTGGCCGGAACCCGCGCGGCCAGGAAATCCGGCGGCAAGTGGATCCGGGCCCGGGTCCGGGACGCCGGCGGGCGCCGCTGCCGCGACGGGGCGTTCCGCGGGGCCGGCAGGCCTTTCCGCCGAGTCGGGTGCCTCCCCTGGGTCTGGTGGGCATCCTTCGGCGTCTGCGGGGGACGCTGGGCACCCTGCGGCAGTTGCCGGGCTCTCCGGGACGTCCGGCGGGTACACCGCGGCGTCTACCGCGCCCTCTGGACTGCCTGGCGGGTCCTCTGGACTGGCTGGCGGGTCGTCTGGGACACCTGGCGGGTCCTCTGGTGCGCCGGCCGGGATCGCCGGGGCGCGGGCCGCGGCGGGAGCCGGGCCTTCCGAGACGGGGGCAGCGGCGCGGCAGGTGGGAGGTGCGGTCGGGGGCGGCTCGGCGTTCGGCGGGGCGGCGGTCTCGGCGACCCCCGCGGCGTCCGCACGTTCGGCGACTCCGGCGGCTTCCGCACGTTCGGCGAGTCCTGGGGCGCCCGCGCGGTCGGCTGCCATGGAGGCGGCGCGCGCGGCCGCGCGTACCGGGAAAGATGCCTCTGGTGGTGGCCCCGCGGCCGCGCGGGCGGTTCTGGCCGGCGCTCGTGGCGCGGGGCCGGCGCGGCCCGCGGCCGGTGGATCGGCCTGGTCCGACGGGTCGCCGACGGAGGAGGCGCCCTACGACCCGGAGTACGACGGCCCGCCACCGTCGGGCGCGGGCTTCGCCGGGTTCGATCCCGGCGATGAGCCGCTCGACGACGTGATCGACGAGAAGACGGCCCGGCAGAGCGGCGAGGAGCAGGCGATGCAGCTGCTCCGCGCGGCCTTCGGCGCGGAGAAGATCGGCGAACTCTGAGTCGCCGCCGGCCCGAGGTGTCCGGCGGCTTCGTCCCGGGTCTGAAGGGCCGGTGGTCCGGGGTGTCCGGCGGCTTCGTCCCGGGCATGAAGGGCCGGTGGTCCGGGGTGTCCGGCGGCTTCGTCCCGGGCATGAAGGGCCGGTGGTCCGGGGTGTCCGGCGGCTTCGTCCCGGGCATGAAGGGCCGGTGGTCCGGGGTGTCCGGCGGCATCGTCCCGGGCATGAAGAGGGTGGCGGTTACGCTGACGGCGGTAACGTCGACCGCCGTGCGGTATTGACGGTTGACTACGGAATCACTAATTGAGGAGCGGTGCCATGCGCCCCGGTGCACAGCCGAACATGCAGCAGATCATGAAGCAGGCGCAGAAGATGCAGGAGCAGGTCGCGCAGGCGCAGGCCGAGCTGGCGGCGGCGGAGCTGACCGGCACCGCGGGCGGCGGTCTGGTCACCGTGGTGGTCACCGGTCTCGGTGAGTTCAAGTCGGTGAAGATCGATGCGAAGGTCGTGGACCCGGAGGACGTGGAGACGCTGGAGGACCTGGTGCTCGCGGCGATCCACAACGCGGCTGAGGCGCAGCGCGAGCTGGCCGAGTCGAAGATGGGCCCGGCCACCGGCGGCTTCTCCCTGCCGGGGTTCTGATCCGTGTACGAAGGCGCCATCCAGGATCTGATCGATGAACTGGGCCGACTGCCGGGCGTGGGCCCGAAGTCGGCGCAGCGCATCGCGTTCTATGTCCTCTCCGCGGATCCGGCCGATGTGAACCGGCTGGCCACCGCGCTGCGCAAGGTGAAGGAGCTGGTCCGCTTCTGCACCACCTGCTTCAACGTGGCCGAGTCGGAGCAGTGCCGCGTCTGCCGGGACACCCGCCGTACCAATGAGGTGCTGTGTGTGGTGGAGGAGCCGAAGGACATCGTGGCGATCGAGCGGACCGGTGAGTTCCGGGGCCGCTATCACGTGCTCGGTGGGGCGATCAATCCGCTCGAGGGGGTCGGGCCGGACAATCTGCGCATCCGCGAACTGCTTCTCCGCCTCGGGACGGGGGAGGTGCGGGAGCTGATTCTGGCCACCGATCCGAATACGGAGGGTGAAGCGACAGCGACCTATCTGGCTTTGTTGGTGAAGCCGATGGGGATCGCGGTGACCCGTTTGGCGAGCGGCCTGCCGGTCGGCGGGGATCTGGAGTACGCCGATGAGATCACTCTCGGTCGTGCATTTGAAGGGCGACGCGCGATCTGAATTAACCACTTGTAACGGCGGAGTAACGCGATGTCCAGGTATCACCTGGATTGACGCCTTCCAGGGGTACTTTCCGTTTGTTCGGGATCTAGGTCACAGCAATATCACGGTGGAGACACGGAACCGTCCGTGTGCGGTCGGTGAACTTGACCCGAGGTACCGCGCTAGGTGAATGTTCCTCTCGATGGCGGCAACACCCGCCGTCGAGTGCCTTCGTGGCGTCGGTCTGATCTGGGTCGGTGCGACGGGGGTCGGCACTCGAGGCATGCGTTAACCGATCGGTTGCCGTTCGCTGCGTGGGCCATCGTCATCGGTCAGGGCCCCGTGTGCCCGTGCCCGGTGGCTGTGGACTCCTGCCGTTCGGTCGGCCGGGAGAGGACCGGACACTTCACATGGTCGTTGGACCCGGCACGGTCTCGGACCAGCTTCCGGTGGTTCCGGACCCCGCTGAGGGGGCCGTTCCCGGTAAGGCCGTCGAAGGGCGCTCACTCGGGCGCATCGCGTGGAACCGCCTCAAGCGGGACCGCGTCGCGATGGCCGGTGGATCGGTCGTCATCTTCCTGATCCTGGTGGCCGTCCTGGCGCCGTGGATCGTGGACGCCTTCGGCCACCCGCCGAACCAATTCCACCAGAACTTGATCGATACCAGCACCCTCGTCCCGAAGGGTGGCACCGGCATCAGCGGTGAGCACCTGTTCGGCGTGGAGCCGCAGAACGGCCGGGACATCTTCAGCCGGGTCGTCTACGGCGCGCGGATCTCGCTGCTGATCGCCTTCCTGGCGACGCTGCTGTCGGTGGCCATCGGCGCCACCATGGGTGTGGTGGCCGGCTACTTCGGTGGCTGGGTGGACTCGCTGATCAGCCGCGCGATGGACGTGTTCCTGGCGTTCCCGCTGCTGGTCTTCTCGATCGCGCTGGCCGGTGTCATCCCGGACGAGGCGTTCGGGCTCTCCGGCGACTCGCTGCGGATCTCCCTGCTGATCTTCATCATCGGGTTCTTCAGCTGGCCGTACATCGGCCGGATCGTCCGCGGTCAGACGCTGTCGCTGCGGGAGCGGGAGTTCATCGACGCGGCCCGGAGCCTCGGCGCCCGCGGCCCGTACGTGATCTTCAAGGAGATGCTGCCGAACCTGGTGGCGCCCATCCTGATCTACGCGACGCTGCTGATCCCGACGAACATCCTCTTCGAGGCCGCGCTCTCGTTCCTCGGTGTCGGTATCCGTCCGCCCACGGCGAGCTGGGGTGGCATGCTCTCGCAGGCCGCCACATTCTACACGGTCTGGCACTTCATGTTCTTCCCGGGTATGGCGATCTTCATCACCGTGCTCGCCTTCAACCTCTTCGGCGACGGCCTGCGTGACGCGCTCGATCCCAAGGGGCGGCGCTGACATGGCGCCGATCGCATTCCCACCAGCCGTGCGGTTCGGACCCGAACCGTTCCACCAGGGAGGTTGCTACAAGTGATGCGGAAATCCAGAGCGCTGGTGGCCGGTGCGGCCGCGCTTGCGCTTACCTTCTCCGCCGCCGCGTGCGGTGGGAATGATGACAAGGGCTCGGACAGCTCCGGCGGCGCCAAGCCGGAGTTCAACGCGGCTCTGACCCAGGTCTTCAACCCGTCGGAGAAGAAGGGCGGCACCATCCGCCTGGCGAACTCCGGCGACTGGGACACCCTCGACCCGGGCGAGACCTACTACGGCTACTCGTGGAACTTCCTCCGCCTGTACGGCCGTGGCCTGCTCATGTTCAAGCCGGTTCCGGGCGCCGAGGGCAACTCGGTCACCCCCGACCTGGCCGAGGGCCTGGGCACGCCGAGCGACGGCGGCAAGACCTGGACGTACAAGATCCGTAAGGGCATCAAGTTCGAGGACGGCACCGAGGTCACGTCGAAGGACGTGAAGTACGCGGTGCTGCGCTCCATCGACAAGGAGACGTTCCCGAACGGTCCGGCGTACTTCGAGGGCTTCCTCAACCTGCCGGAGGGCTACAAGGGCCCGTACAAGTCCAAGGGCGTCAACACCGACTCGGCGATCACCACGCCGGACGACCAGACGATCGTCTTCCACCTGAAGCAGGCGTTCGGTGGTTTCGACTACTTCGCCGCGCTGCCGCAGACGGTTCCGGTTCCGGAGGCCAAGGACACCGGCGCCAAGTACAAGGAGCACGTGGTCTCCACGGGCCCGTACAAGTTCGAGACCAACGAGCTCGGCAAGAGCTTCAAGCTGGTCCGTAACGACAAGTGGGACGCGGCGACCGACCCGAACCGCAAGGCGCTCCCGGACGCGTACGACGTTCAGCTGAACGTCAACGCGGACGACATCGACAACCGGCTGCTCTCCGGCGACCTGGACGTCGACGTGGTGGGCACCGGCGTGCAGCCGGCGACCCTCGGCCGCGTGGTCGGCGACCCGACCCTGAAGGCGAGCACCGACAACCCGACGCTGGCCCGGCTCTGGTACACCTCGATCAACCCGACGGTGGCCCCGCTGGACAACGTCGACTGCCGTAAGGCCGTCGAGTACGCCGCGGACAAGGTCGGCTACCAGACCGCGTACGGCGGCCCGCTCGCCGGCGGCGACATCACCGGGACGATCCTGCCCCCGATGATCCCGGGTTACGAGAAGTTCGACCTGTACCCGTCGGCCGACGGCACCGGTGACGTGGAGAAGGCCAAGGAGCACCTGAAGGCGTGTGGCCAGCCGAACGGCTTCGAGACCAACATCGCGTACCGGGCCGAGCGCCCGAAGGAGAAGGCGACCGCCGAGGCGCTGCAGCAGTCGCTCGCCCGGGTCGGCATCAAGCTCACGCTGAAGCCGTTCCCGCAGGGTGACTACTTCTCCCAGTACGCCGGCAACCCGCCGTACGTGAAGAACAACAAGCTCGGCCTGAACCTGAACGGCTGGGGCGCGGACTGGAACGACGGCTTCGGCTTCCTGTCGCAGATCGTGGACAGCCGGGTCATCCGGGAGACCGGTGGCTCGTCCAACACCAGCGTCCGGATCCCCGAGGTCGACGGCCTCCTGGACAAGGCCTCCTCGGAGACCGACGCCGCGAAGCGTGACGCCTACTGGGCCCAGATCGACAAGCGCGTCATGGAAGAGGCTGTCATTCTTCCCGGCGTCACCGCGAAGAGCCTGCTCATCCGCCCGAAGACGCTCACCAACGTCTTCGTCAGCGACGCGTACAACATGTACGACTACCTGTCGCTGGGTGTCGCGTAACCCGTTCCCGACTCGCACTACACCTCGATAGGTAGGTGAAGGCAGCAGGCGGCCGGCCCGGAGACCCCGGGCCGGCCGTCCTCAGCCGGACTCTGTGATCACATACATCATCAGGCGTCTCTTCGCGGCAGTCGTGCTGCTCTTCATCATCAGCGCCGCCACTTTCGGGATCTTCTATCTGATCCCGCGCCTCGTCGGGGCGACTCCGGAAACGCTGGCGACCCGCTACGTGGGCCGCGCCGCGACACCGGAGACGGTTCACCTGATCGCCGAGAAGCTGGGCTTCTACGACCCGCTCTGGCTGCAGTACGCGCACTGGGTGAAGGCCATCTTCGTCGGTGCCGACTACGACCTGGGCGCGACGGTCGAGCACTGCCCGGCCCCGTGTTTCGGCTACTCGTTCATCACGAAGCAGCCGGTCTGGCCCGAGTTGATCGACCGCCTCCCGGTGACCCTGTCACTGGCCGTCGGCGCCGCGATCCTCTGGCTGCTCCTCGGCCTCTCCATCGGCACGCTGTCGGCGCTGCGCCGGGGCTCCTTCCTGGACCGGGCCGCGATGACCTTCTCGCTGGCCGGCGTCTCGCTGCCGATCTTCTTCACCGGCATGGTGTCGCTGCTGGTGTTCAGCTACACGCTGGACTGGACGGCGCCGGGTGGTAGCTACACGCCGTTCACCGAGAGCCCCAGCGAATGGGCGTACGCCCTGCTGTTGCCGTGGCTGGTGCTCGCGTTGCAGTTCTCCGCCCAGTACGCCCGGCTCACCCGTGCCGGCATGCTGGAGACGATGGGTGAGGACTACATCCGCACCGCGCGGGCCAAGGGCCTGCGGGAGCGGGACGTCAACGTCAAGCACGGCCTGCGCGCCGCGCTCACCCCGATCCTGACCATTTTCGGTCTCGACTTCGGTCTGCTCCTGGGCGGCGCCGTGCTCACCGAGCAGGTGTTCTCGCTGCCGGGCCTGGGCAAGTACGCGGTCGACGCGATCACCAACAACGACCTGCCGAAGGTACTCGGCGTGACCCTGATGGCCGCGTTCTTCGTGGTCGTCGCGAACCTGATCGTGGACCTGCTCTATGCGGTCGTCGACCCGAGAGTGAGGCTGGGCTGATGCCGGACGGGCAGGCTTTCCTCGAGGTCAAGGACCTCAAGATTCACTTCCCCACCGACGACGGCGTGGTCCGCAGCGTCGACGGGCTGAACTTCAAGCTGGAGCGCGGCAAGACCCTCGGTATCGTGGGCGAGTCGGGCTCCGGCAAGTCGGTGACCAGCCTGGGCATCCTGGGGATCTACAACCACCGGAACTCGAAGATCTCCGGTGAGATCTGGCTGGACGGCAAGGAGATCGTTTCCGCCGCCCAGGACGAGGTGCGCAAGCTCCGCGGCAACAAGATGGCGATGATCTTCCAGGACCCGCTGTCCGCGATGCACCCGTACTACACGGTCGGTCACCAGATCGTGGAGGCGTACCGGGTCCACCACAACGTCTCCAAGAAGGTGGCCCGCAAGCAGGCGGTCGACATGCTGGGCCGGGTCGGCATCCCGCAGCCGGACCGCCGGGTGGACGACTACCCGCACCAGTTCTCCGGTGGTATGCGGCAGCGCGCCATGATCGCGATGGCGCTGGTCAACGACCCGCACCTGCTGATCGCCGACGAGCCCACCACGGCCCTGGACGTGACCGTCCAGGCGCAGATCATGGACCTGATGCACGATCTCCAGGCGGAGTTCAACTCGGCCCTCATCGTGATCACCCACGATCTCGGCGTGGTGGCCGAGCTCGCCGACGACGTGCTGGTCATGTACGGCGGCCGCTGCATCGAGTACGCCTCCGCCACCACCATCTTCGAGCAGCCGGAGCACCCGTACACCTGGGGTCTTCTCGGCTCGATGCCGCGGATGGACCGTCCGGTCCAGGAGCGGCTGGTGCCGATCGCCGGCTCCCCGCCCTCGCTGATCAACCTGCCGAAGGGCTGCGCCTTCAGCCCGCGCTGCGTGTACGAGGAGCGGACCGGCGGCCTGGGCACCACCGTGGTGCCGGAGCTCACCCGGGCCGGCGGCACCAACCACCTGGTCCGTTGCCACCTCCCCACCGAGGAGCGGCAGCGACTCTGGGTGGAAGAAGTGAAACCGAAGCTGGAGGCCTAGTCATGACCCAGGAACCACTGCTGGCGGTCAAAGGGCTGGAGAAGCACTTCCCGATCGTCAAGGGCCTGATGCGCCGCCAGGTCGGCGCCGTCCGCGCGGTCGACGGCATCGACTTCGAGGTCTTCAAGGGCGAGACGCTGGGTCTGGTCGGCGAGTCCGGATGCGGCAAGTCGACCACCGGCCGGCTGCTCACCCGGCTCCTCGAGCCGACCGGCGGGTCGGTCAAGTTCGAGGGCAAGGACATCACCCACCTGGGTCAGGGCAAGCTGCGCCCGTTCCGGCGCGACATGCAGATGATCTTCCAGGACCCGTTCTCGTCGCTGAACCCGCGGCACACCGTGGGCACGATCGTCGGGGCGCCGTTCCGGATCCAGAACGTCAAGACCGAGCACGGCATCAAGCGGGCCGTGCAGGACCTGCTCAAGCTGGTCGGCCTGAACCCGGAGCACTACAACCGGTACCCGCACGAGTTCTCCGGCGGGCAGCGGCAGCGCATCGGCATCGCCCGTACGCTCGCCCTGCGCCCGAAGATGATCGTCGCCGACGAGCCGGTCTCGGCCCTCGACGTGTCGATCCAGGCCCAGGTCGTGAACCTGCTCGAGGACCTCCAGAGCGAGTTCGACCTGACGTACGTCTTCATCGCGCACGACCTGTCGGTGGTCAAGCACATCTCCGACCGGGTCGCCGTCATGTACCTCGGCAAGATCGTCGAGATCGCCGACCGGGACGAGCTGTACAGCCGGGCGCGTCACCCGTACACCGTGGCCCTGATGTCCGCGGTCCCGGTGCCGGACCCCAACCGCCGTGATCGCGCGCAGCGCGAGCGCGTGCTGCTCACCGGCGACGTGCCGAGCCCGATCAACCCGCCGTCCGGCTGCCGGTTCCGCACCCGCTGCTGGAAGGCGCAGGACATCTGCGCGACCGAGGAGCCGCCGCTGATCGAGCGGCTCGACGACCCGTCCGGCCACCTGACCGCCTGTCACTTCCCGGTGACCGACGACGAGGTGGTGGCGGGCCGCCGCCCGGTGGTCGGCAAAGCCTGAGAGGTACGAAGAAGGCCGCTCCCGATCCGGGAGCGGCCTTCTTCGTGCATGTGCAATCAGAGCTCGCCGTACTCCTTGAGCCCTGGAACGCTGAACGGCTGCGAGTATTCGCAGTTCACCAGGGTGCCGGCGACGCAGTTGTCACCGGTCGCGGTGGCGTTGTCGCCGCCGTCGAGGAGATCGGCGCTACCGTCCGCGACATCCCCGCCGGACAGGGCGTCGTCGCCGGCCTCGCCGTAGACCTTGTCGAGACCGGCGCCGCCGACCGTGACGTCGTTGCCGCCGGCGCCGCGGATCGTGTCGTCACCCTCGAGGCCCGCGATCAGGTTGCCGCCGCCGTTGCCGGTAAGCACGTCGTTGTAGGCGGAGCCGAAGATCTGCTCCACGTCCGCGCCGACGGTGTCACGCTCGCCGGCCCCGCCGTCATCGGCGACACCGTCGAGGTCGACGGTGACCGGTCCGGAGTGGTGGGTGTAGTTCACCGTGTCCGAGCCGGAGCCGCCCAGCATGAGGTCGGCGCCCGCGCCGGTGTCGAACCGGTCGTCTCCCGTGCCGCCGTAGAACTTGTCGTTGCCGCCGTAGGTGTCGCGGAACCAGTCGTCGCCGCCCCCGCCGACCAGGATGTCGTTGCCGTTCTGGCCTTGCAGCAGGTTGGGGCCGTTGTCGCCGGTCAGCCGGTCGTCGCCCCACCCGCCGGTGAAATCCTCGATGCCCGTGAGGGTGTCGCCCTCGCCCTTGCGGCCGTCGTCGCGCCTACTGGCGTCCGAGTCGGCGGTGACCGCCTTCCGGCGGTGGAAGTAGGAGACCTCGTCGACACCGGCACCGCCGTTGACCAGGTCCGCGTCGGCCGACTTGGTGTCCCTACCCTGCGCGTGGACGTCGTTGCCGGCGCCGCCGTACTCGCGGTCGTTGCCCTTGCCGCCTTCGATGAAGTCGTTCCCGGTGCTTCCGTAGATCACGTCGTTGCCGTCGTCGCCACTCAGCCGGTCGTCACCGCCCAGGCCGTAGAGCCGGTCCGCGCCGGCGTTGCCGTAGAGCTCGTCCCCAGCCGCGCCGCCGGTCAGCCGGTCGTTGCCGCTGCCGCCCCACGCGTGCAACCGCAGGCCGGACTTGTTGACGACACTGTCGTTGCCGGAGCCGAGCCCGACCCGGACCTTGGCGATCGGCTTCGGGTCGGTGCAACGGACCCTGGTCTTGTCGCCCTTGACCGCGCTACAGCCCTTGCCGGCCTTCACGGTCACACGGTCGTTGATGGTGATCACGCCGCTGTTGCCGCTGACCACGACCGCGTTGGTCTTGCCCGAGCCGGCGGTGTAGACCACCTTGGGCCCGTCGGAGTCGAATTCGAGATAGGCCACGCCGGTGGAGGCCGCCTGCGCCGGGCCGGCGAACGCTCCGGCCGCGGCGGTGGTGCTGAGGAGCGCCACTCCGGCTCTGGTCAGCCAGGTGCGACGAGACATGTGCATGGTCCTTCCCCGTACGAAATGTTGCTAGCTCTCGCAGTTGATCGCGGTGTCCTCGGCCACGCCGTAGAAGCACGCGTCACCGGAGACGTGCGTGCCGCCGTCGAGGGTGTCCCGGTCGCCGTCGCCGTACGGCGTATCGGTGTTGGCGATGAGCTGGTCGTCGCCCGCGCCGCCCTGGATCGTGTCGACACCCCCCCATCCGCCGCTGATGACGTTGTTCGCGGCGTTGCCGATCAGGATGTCCGAGCCGCGGCCGCCGGTCAGGTTCTCGACGTCGGCGCCGACCGAGTCGTGCTCGCCCTTGCGGCCGTCGTCGCCGGACTGGCCGTCCAGGTCGACGGCGATCGGCTGGGTGCTGTAGTTGTAGTAGTCGGCCTCGTCCACGCCGGGGCCGCCGATCAGCACGTCGCTGTAGGGCTTCTCGGTGGCGTACCCCACCTCGCCGTCGCCCCGAAGTTGATCATTGCCGGCGCCGCCGTTCAGCAGGTCGTTCCCGGTGCCGCCTCGGAGCCAGTCGTCGCCGCCCCGCCCGTAGATGCGGTCGTTGCCGCCGTTACCCATCAGCCAGTTCTTGCCGGCGGTCCCGATGAGGGTGTCGTTGCCGGAGCCGCCCTTGAGGTTCTCGACGTCGGTGGCGATGGTGTCGTTGCCGCCCTTGATGCCGTCGTCGCCCTTGACCCCGTCGGCGTCCGCGGTGACCGCCTTTGTCGTGCGGGAGTAGTCGATCGTGTCGTTGTCGCCGGCGCCGCCGCTGAAGTAGTCGGCCTCGGTACGGCCGCTCGCGAGCAGCGTGTCGGTGTCGGCCGAGCCGTAGAGGCGGTCCTTGCCGGGGCCCTCCAGCAGCGTGTCGTTGCCGGCGCCGCCGTTGGAGCGGTCGTTGCCGCTGCCGTCGTACAGCCGGTCGTCGCCGTCACCGCCGTTGAGGCGGTCGTTGCCGCTCTCGCCGTACAGGTAATCGTCTCGGTCCGCGCCGGAGATGGTGTCGTTGCCCGAGCCGCCGTACAGGTGATCCTGTCCGGAGCCACCGGTGATCGAGTCGTTGCCGGAGGAGCCGTACGCGTACAGGGCGACGCCGGTCCGATTCTCCAGGGTGTCGTTCCTGTCGCCCAGGTAGAAGTTCGCGTTCTGCATGACGTGGCAGGTCACCTTGGTCTTGTCGCCCTTGATCGCCACGCACTCGTTGCCCGCCTTGATCTCGTACTTGTCGTCGATGATCACCCAGTCCTTGCCCTCGGGGGCCATGGTCACCACCACCCGGTTGGCGAGGCCGCTGCCGGCCTTGAAATAGATGTTGGAGGCGTCCACCCGGGCCACGCTGGTGGAGGAAGCCTGGGCGGGACCGGCGCCCATCGCGATCGTGGCGGTGGTGCCGAGCAGGGCCACGCCGGCTCTGGCCGCCCACATGAGTCGAGACATGTTTCTCCCCCGTACCGAGAAATTCATCGATTGCTCAGGACCAGTTGATCTGCGGTGAGCGGTGGAATCCCACCCCGTCGCGGATCCAGCGTGGACCGTAGGCGCCCAACCTGGCACGAAAGGATGACCAGTCGTGTGCCGAGCGCGGTGACCAGCCCAGTTCGGCGATCGCCACGAGACGCGGGAAGGCAAGGAAATCGATGTCGGTGGAATCCCGGAGGGTCTCGGACCAGAGCGGGGCCTCCACCCCGAGAACCGCGCTTTCCGGTACGTCGGACAGCAGGCGGGCCGGATCCCAGTCGTACGCGGTCCGCACCTCGATGTACCCGGCCCACGCCAGCCCGCCCGGCGTGAGCATGTCGTACTTCATGTCGAGATAGGAGCGGTTCGCCGGGGAGAGGACGACCCGGGCGCCGGCGGCCACGGCGGTCGCCACCGAGGGGCTGCTCCGCTCCCGGCCCCAGAACTGGATCACCGCGCCGGCCGCGGACGGGGACTGGGCGATCTCGTGCCAGCCGTACGGGATCTTCCCGTATTTCCGGACCAGCGGCAGCACCCGTTTCTGAAAGGTCAGGTAGCTGCCGTGCGGCGTCGACATCGCCTCGTCGCCACCGATGTGCAGGTACGGCCCGGGTGTCATCTCGGCCAGCTCACGGATGACGTCCTCGGCGAACCGGTAGGTGA
The DNA here is from genome assembly GCF_014205215.1 of Actinoplanes lobatus. NCBI lineage: Bacteria > Bacillati > Actinomycetota > Actinomycetes > Micromonosporales > Micromonosporaceae > Actinoplanes > Actinoplanes lobatus. Next base: position 1,912,985 of record NZ_JACHNC010000001.1, on the reverse strand, counting down.
CGTCGGCGGAGACGCAGAGGGAGCTGTACCCGACCCGCATGTCGGTCCGCGGTCGCGGCGCCACCCCGTCGCAGGTGAGCTCGGGGTAGGCGACCTGTGCGGCGTTCACGTGGCCCGGCATGTCGATCTCGGGGACGATCGTGACGAACCGGTCGGCGGCGTACCGGACCAGCTGCCGGTAGTCGTCCTTGGTGAGGAAACCGCCGCCGTCGCCGCCCACGCCGGTCCCGGGCGCCCCGCCCACCTCGGTGAGCCTCGGCCAGCTGTCGATCCGGATGCGCCAGCCCTGGTCGTCGCTCAGGTGCAGGTGCAGGTGATTGATCTTGAAGCGGCCGAGCTGGTCGATGTAGCGGCGGATCTCGGCCGGCTCGTGGAAGTGGCGGGCCAGGTCGAGCATGGCGCCGCGGTACGCGTACCTCGGCCGGTCCATGATCGTGCCGCCGGGAAGAACCCAGCGGCGCCGCTGCGGTGACGTCGACTCGATCTCCGGCGGCAGCAGCTGGCGCAGGGTCTGCACCCCGGCGAACAGCCCGGCCGGCCCGGTCGCCCGCAATGCGACGCCGGCCGGACCGATGTCGAGGCGGTAACCCTCGTCCGGATGGCCCGGTTCCAGCACCAGGGCGATCGCCCGCGCCCCGCCGTCCGCCACCACCGGCAGCGGGAAGCCGGTGCCCGGCCGGAGAGCCTCCGCGAGCTGCCCGGCCACCGGCAGCGCGGCGCCGGACGCGGTGATCACGGTGCCGGAGGTGAGCCGGAAGCCGTCGCCGGGGGCCGGGTTCGCCTCGGCGACCGCGGGAAGCACGTCGGTCAGGGCGATCGCCGGGCGCTCCGGCGACCGGCTCGCCGAGGCGGTGGCGGTGACCAGGGGCAGAGCCGTCACGAGGGCGACGGCCAGACGGGTGAGACGCACCCGCCCGACCGTACCCATCGATCACCAGCCCCGTCTCAGCTCTCGCAGTTGACCGCGGTGTCCTCGTCCGCGTTGAAGCTGCACGCGTCACCGGAGACGTGCGTGCCGCCGTCGAGGGCGTCCCGGCCGCCGTCGGCCGCGGTGCCCGGCTCGCTGCCGGCGATGAGCCGGTCGTCGCCCGCGCCACCCTGGATCTTGTCGGCACTGTCGTCGCCGCCGATGATGACGTTGTTCGCGGCGTTGCCGATCAGCGTGTCCGAGCCCCAGCCACCGGTCAGGTTCTCGACGTCGGCGCCGACCGAGTCGTGCTCACCCTTGACGCCGTCGTCGCCGGACTGGCCGTCCAGGTCGACGGTGATCGGCTCCCAGTAGCCGTGGTAGTTGGCCAGGTCCACGCCGGGGCCGCCGAGCAGCACGTCGCCGTAGAGCTTCTCGGTGTCGTGGTGCACCGAGTCGTCACCGGTGAGGGTGTCGTTGCCGGCGCCGCCGTTCAGCAGGTCGTGCCCGCTGTCGCCGACGAGCGCGTCGTCGCCGCCCTGCCCGTAGAGGCGGTCGTTGCCGCCGCCACCCCGCAGGACGTTCGCGCCGGCGTTGCCGATGAGGGTGTCGTTGCCGGAGCCGCCGGACAGGTTCTCGACGTCGGAGGAGATGGTGTCCTTGCCGCCCTTGATGCCGTCGTCGCCCCTGACCCCGTCGGCGTCCGCGGTGACCGGCTTCTTCGCGCCGAAGTAGTCGACCACGTCGGCGCCGTCACCGCCGCTGAAGTAGTCGGCCTCGGTGCGGCCGCTCGCGGACAGGTGGTCGTCGCCGGCCGAGCCGTAGAGCTTGTCCTTACCGGCGCTCTCCAGCAGCGTGTCGTTGCCCGAGCCGCCGTTGGAGCGGTCGTTGCCGCTGCCGTCGTCCAGCCGGTCGGCGCCGTCACCGCCGTTGATGTTGTCGTGGCCGCTCTCGCCGTACAGCCAGTCGTTGCCGTCCGCGCCGAAGATGGTGTCGTTGCCCGAGCCGCCGTGCAGGTAGTCCTTGCCGGCGCCGCCGAGGAAGTAGTCGTTGCCGGTGGAGCCGAACGCGTACACGATCAGGCCGCTCTTGTTCACCATGATGTCGTTCTTGCTGCCCAGGCGGATGCTCGCGTACTTGGCGCCGGTGCAGGTCACCTTGGTCCTGTCACCGGCGACCGCCGCGCAGCCCTTGCCCGCCTTGATCTTGTGCTTGTCGTCGATGGTCACCGTGCCACCGGACTCGGTCACCAGCACCTGGTTGGCGAGGCCGCTGCCGGCCTGGAAGACGAGCTTGGAGCCGGACACCGAGGCCACGCCGGTCGAGGCGGCCTGGGCCGGGCCGGCGCCCATCGCGATCGTGGCGGTGGTGCCGAGCAGAGCCGCGCCGGCTCTGACCGCCCAGGTGAGACGAGACATGTTTTCTCCCCCGTACCGAGAACTTCATCGATTGCGCAGGATCCGTTTGATCCGCGGTAAGCGATGGAAGCCCACCGCCTACCGCGTCCGGCGCGAACCGTAGGTGCTCAACGTGGCACGAAAGGATGACCAACCCGTGTCGAGATAGGACCGGGCTGTTGGATCAACGCTCGCAGTACTGCTTCACGTCATTGGTGTACGCGATGCACAGGTCCCCGGCCGAGGTGCTCTCCATGCCGCCGTTGAGCAGGTCGGCCTCGGTGTTGGTGCTGTTGGCGCCGTCGGCGCCGTCCAGGCGGTCGTCGCCGCCGTTGCCGTAGAGCTTGTCCTGGCCCGCGCCACCCAGCAGCACGTCGCTGCCGGCGCCACCGGAGATCTGGTCGTTGCCGTCCCAGCCCACCAGGGTCTGAGCCCCGTCGTAGCCGTAGAGCCGGTCGTCGCCCTCGCCGCCGTAGGCGACCTCGAAGTCGTCGGCCAGGGTGTCCTGCTCCCACCCGTTGCTCCCGCCGCTGCTGGCGGTCGCGTGGAGGTTGACGACGACCATGCTGCGGTAGCTCTGGTAGCTGACGGTGTCCCGGCCCGGACCGCCGGAGACCTTGTCCCGGTCGCCACTGATCTTGGTGTTGTGCATGTCGATGAGGTCGTCGCCGCGTCCGCCGTACACCTCGTCCTTGCCGTTGAACCCGATCAGGTGGTCGTTTTCGGAGCCGCCGTCGAGGTAGTCGTGGCCGGTGTCTCCGCTGATGAAGTCGTGGCCGACGCCGCCGTAGAGCTTGTCGTCCGCGGTGCCGCCGGAGATCCGGTCGTTGCCGCCGCCGCCGGCGAGCACGTCCTTGCCGGACTGGCCGTACAGGTAGTCGCCGGAGGCGCCGCCGTAGACGGTGTCCGCGCCGGAGCCGGCCCAGGCGACCAGGCGCAGCACGGTGCGGTTGGTGATCCGGTCGTCCTTGTCGTACGTGAAGACCCGGACCCGCGCTGCCACCACGTCGGTGACACAGGTGACCTTGGTCTTGTCGCCCTTGACCGGCTTGCAGCCGGTGCCGGCCTTGATCGGGTACTTGTCGTCGATGACGACGGCCCGGTCGGTCGTGGTGATGACCACCCGGTTGGCCTTGCCGGAGGCCGCCTTGTACTCGACGGTGGTGCCGATCGTCGACGCGACACCGGTCGAAGCGGCCTGCGCCGCCACCGGTGCGGCGAGCACCCCGACGCCGATGCCGGCCAGAAGCGTCATACCGATGCGGAACAGCTGCATGATGGTGCCTTTCATCCCCGTGGGTCCGTGCGGTCGATAGGTGCGATCCACTTTCCGCGAGATTGGTTCGCGGTAGTCGGTTACGACTGTGTAACGCCCACGTCGACCGTGGTCAACCCTCCGGACGATGAAGCAGGCCGACCGCGACGGTGTGCACGGCGTCCAGGTCGGCGGCGTCGGCGAGCGCGGCACGGCCGCCGGTGACCGTGTACCACTCGTCGGCGTCCTTGTACTGCACGCGCACGGTGACCTGACCGTCGGCGAGCTCGGTGCGCAGGGTCAGGTCACCGGTCACCACCCCGACCTCGTCAGTCATCACCCCGCCCGGGCCGGGCACGATGTCGGTGGTTCGGCTCTGCTCGTCGGCCATGTCAGCAGGTCCCCAGCATCTCGTTGAGAGAGTCCTTCTCCTTCTCCGTGACGGTCAGTTTCCAGAAGGACTTCACTTCGATCCAGTCCTGAGCGTACGTGCACCAGCTGCTCTTCTCGGCCGGCTTCCAGGTCGACGGGTCCTGGTCGCCCTTCGACCGGTTGGACGAGGCGGACACCGCGAGCAGCTGCGGGCGGTCCAGATCGTTGGCGAAGTCGCCGCGTTCGTCGTCGGTCCAGCTGTCGGCCCCGGAGCGCCAGGCGTTGGCGAGCGGGACCATGTGGTCGATGTCCACCTTGGTGGGCGAGGTCAGCACCACGCCGTCGTACAGGCTGGTCCAGGTGCCGGCCACGACGTTGCAGCCGGAGAGCTTGACCTTGTCGCCGTCGCGTTCCAGCACGGTGTCCCGGACGTCGCAGTTCTTGCCGGCACTGCGCCAGTGCGGGAACCTGTCCCGGCTGTAGCCCTTCATCGACTGGGGCGCGGCGACGGTCAATTCGGACAGCAGATCAGCGGACTGGCCCACCTCCCCGGACTCGGGGACGGGCGCGGTGCTGCCGGGGGAGGACTCGACCACCGTGCAGCCGGTCAGCAGGGCGGCGGTCAGGACGAGGGGAAACCATCGAAAGGCGTTACTCGGGGGCACGTACCCCAGGGTAAGGGTGACCCCCGCGCGCCGCAGATCGCCGCACGCGGGGGAGTGAACCTCAGCTCGCGCGGTTGACCGCGCTGGTCACCGCTTTGATGGACGCGCTCACGATGTTGGCGTCGATGCCGACACCCCACACGGTCACGTCACCCACCTCGCACTCGACGTACGCCGCGGCCTGCGCGTCGCCGCCCGAGGTCAGCGCGTGCTCGTTGTAGTCCAGCACCCGGGCCTTGATCCCCAGCGGGGCGATGGCCTGCACGAACGCGTCGATCGGGCCGTTGCCGACGCCGGTCAGCGACCGGCGCTCGGGGCCCAGCGCCACCTGGGCGTCGATCTCGACCTTGCCGTCCACCGTCGCCGTGCTGTAGCCGGCCACCCGGATCGTCGGGTCGGTCTGGTGGTCGACCAGGTACTCCCTGGCGAAGTAGTCCCACATCTGCTGCGGGGAGACCTCGCCGCCGTCGGCATCGGTGTGCTGCTGCACCACGCCGGAGAACTCGATCTGCAGCCGCCGCGGCAGATCCAGCTTGTGCTCCTCCTTCATGATGTACGCCACGCCGCCCTTGCCGGACTGCGAGTTGACCCGGATGACCGCCTCGTAGGTGCGGCCCACGTCCTTCGGGTCGATCGGCAGGTACGGCACGCCCCACGTGAAGTCGTCGATCGGGGTGCCGGCGTCGGTGGCGTCGGCCTCCAGTGCGGAGAAGCCCTTCTTGATCGCGTCCTGGTGCGAGCCGGAGAAGGCGGTGTAGACCAGATCCCCCGCGTACGGGTGACGCTCGTGCACCGGCAGCTGGTTGCAGTACTCCACGGTGCGCTTGATCTCGTCGATGTTCGAGAAGTCGATCTGCGGGTCGATGCCCTGCGAGAACAGGTTCAGCCCCAGGGTGACCAGGTCGACGTTGCCGGTGCGCTCGCCGTTGCCGAACAGGCAGCCCTCGATCCGGTCGGCGCCGGCCAGCAGACCCAGCTCGGCGGCCGCGACCGCGGTGCCCCGGTCGTTGTGCGGGTGCAGGCTCAGGATGACGCTGTCACGCCGGGGCAGGTTGCGGTGCATCCACTCGATCGAGTCGGCGTACACGTTCGGCGTGGCCATCTCGACCGTCGCCGGCAGGTTGATGATCAGCGGCCGGGCCGGGGTCGGGTCGATCACGTCGATCACGGCCGAGCAGATCTCCAGCGCGTACTCCAGCTCGGTGCCGGTGTACGACTCGGGCGAGTACTCGTAGAAGATCTCGGTGTCCGGGGTGTGGATCTCCGCGTACTTCTGGCAGAGCCGCGCGCCCTGCGTCGCGATGTCGGTGATCCCGTCCCGGTCCAGGCCGAAGACCACCCGGCGCTGCAGCACCGAGGTCGAGTTGTAGAAGTGCACGATGGCGCGCTTGGCGCCGCGGATCGACTCGAAGGTGCGGTCGATCAGGTGCTCGCGGCACTGCACCAGCACCTGGATGGTGACGTCGTCCGGGATCAGGTCCTGCTCGATCAGCTGGCGGACGAAGTCGAAGTCGGTCTGGCTGGCCGCCGGGAAACCGACCTCGATCTCCTTGTAGCCCATCTTCACCAGCAGCATGAACATCCGCCGCTTGCGCTCGGGCGACATCGGGTCGATCAGTGCCTGGTTGCCGTCCCGCAGGTCGACCGCACACCAGCGCGGCGCCTTCTCGGTGACACGGCTCGGCCACTGCCGGTCGGGCAGGGCGATGGAGAACTGTTTCTGGTACGCCTCGTAGCGCTGGAACGGCATCGGGCTGGGCTGCTGAGGGCCGTAGACGGACATGTGGGACTGCTCCAGTCAGGAAGAAGACGAGCAGGCGGCGTGCGTCACCTCCGCGACGAGGTGCCGACCTGGGATGGGGCCTCGTCGCGGCAGCGAAGGAGAAGGTTCACCTGCCACATGTCGCCAGCCACGTTACGTCAAGCGTTTGCAGACGGCTATCCGAACGCCCGGATCGTGGGAAGGGCAACGGTCAGGACGGGGTCAGGCCACTCGGCTGCACCACCGGCGGCGGGCTGCTCATACCCATCGGCTCACCGGCCACCTCCGGGCCGGGCAGCTGAAGGGTGGGCGGCCCGGCGACCTGACGGACCAGCTTGAGCACGCCGTACTCGACCCGGGCCGCGGTCAGCAGCCCGTCCGCCGAATAGCAATAGATGCCGACGTCCACCGGCGGGTCCAGGGCGGCGCTCACCGAGTCGACGGCATAGCAGGTGCCGCCCTGCGCTCCGGCCAGCGGTCGCACCGCGGAGACCGCCAGCGGCGCCTTCCGGTCGGTGAAGACGGTCAGCCACTGCCGGAACAGGCGCTGCACCTTCGGGTCGTACCGGCGTGGCACCTTGTCACCGCGCTCGGCCACCCGGATGCAGGTGGGGCTCACCGGCTGCGTCGACGTGGTCAGACCGCACTGGTAGACGCCGGCCGCCACCTTGATGATCGTGACGCCGGCCGTCCCGCCGAGCGCGCCGAGCGGGATGTCCACCCGCCAGGTGCCGTCGTCGGCGACCGAGGCGACCACGTCCCGTGGGCTGCCGTCACCGACGTCGAACGTGTACAGCGCGGCGTACCGGCGGTCCAGGGCCAGCGCGGCCAGTCCGGCCAGCTGATCCCGGGCCTCGGGCTCCGGGTCGGCGACCGACGCGGCGGTCTCGGGAACCGCTTCGGGGGCACTCTCACCACCGCAGCCGGCCAGGCCGAACACCAGCACGGCGACGGTGAACGCGGAGGGAAGGCGCATCGCGACATTCTCGCCCCATACCGTGCGATGCCCCCGGTACGGCGGCCCAGCGCCCCCGGCGTGTCGCGCCAACCTGGCCGGATTCTGGGATCGCATGTCGAGGCGTACGAGTCGCGCGGCTAGGGTGGTGACGATCCGTTTAGCCGAAGGAATGGTTTCGCCGTGGCTCTAGTGGTGCAGAAGTACGGTGGTTCGTCGGTAGCGAACGCCGAGCGCATCAAGCGGGTGGCCGAGCGCATCGTGGCCGCCCGGAAAGCCGGCGACGACGTGGTCGTCGTGGTCTCGGCGATGGGTGACACCACCGACGAGCTGCTCGATCTCGCCAACCAGGTCAGCCCGCTGCCACCCGGCCGCGAACTCGACATGCTGCTCACCGCCGGCGAGCGGATCTCGATGGCGCTGCTCGCCATGGCGATCCACAACCTGGGCTACGAGGCGCGGTCCTACACCGGCTCCCAGGCCGGCGTGCTGACCACCTCGGTGCACGGCAAGGCGCGGATCATCGACGTCACCCCGGGCCGCCTGCGGACCGCGCTGGACGAGGGCGCCATCGCCATCGTCGCCGGCTTCCAGGGCGTCTCCCAGGACACCAAGGACATCACCACCCTCGGCCGCGGCGGCTCGGACACCACGGCCGTCGCGCTGGCCGCGGCGCTGCACGCCGACGTCTGCGAGATCTACACCGACGTGGACGGCGTCTTCACCGCGGACCCGCGGATCGTGCCGGACGCCAAGCACATCAAGAAGATCACGTACGAGGAGATGCTCGACCTCGCGGCGGGCGGCGCGAAGGTGCTGATGTTGCGATGCGTGGAGTACGCGCGCCGGTTCAGCGTGCCGATCCACGTACGCTCTTCGTACTCGAACAAAGAAGGCACGCTCGTCACCGGCTCGATGGAGGACCCTGACGTGGAGAACGCACTGATCACCGGGGTCGCGCACGAGCGCAGCGACGCGAAGATCACGATCGTCGGCGTGCCCGACGAGCCCGGCGCCGCCGGCCGCATCTTCGAGACGGTCGCCAAGGCCGAGATCAACATCGACATGATCGTGCAGAACGTGTCGACCGAGGGCACCGGCCGCACCGACATCTCGTTCACCCTGCCGAAGGCCGACGGCCAGACCGCGATGAACGCGCTCGACAAGATCAAGGACCAGGTCAAGTTCAAGGGCCTGCTCTTCGACGACCACATCGGCAAGGTCTCGCTGGTCGGCGCCGGCATGCGCTCGCACCCGGGTGTCGCCGCCGAGTTCTTCGCCACCATCGGCGCCGCCGGCGTCAACATCGAGATGATCTCCACTTCGGAGATCCGGGTCTCGGTCGTCTGCCGGGACACCGACCTCGACACCGCGGTGCGTGCCGTGCACGCCGCGTTCGAGCTCGGCAGTAACGAGGAAGCCGTCGTCTACGGCGGTACCGGCCGGTAACCCGGGCGATGGCGCAGCCCACGCTCGCCGTCGTCGGAGCCACCGGCTCCGTCGGGTCCGTCATGCTGGAGCTGCTCTCGTCCCGGCGCAACGTCTGGGGCGAGATCCGGCTCATCGCGTCGGCGCGGTCCGCCGGCAAGACACTGACCTGCCGCGGCGAACGCCTCGACGTCCGCGAGCTGACCGCCGAGGCGTTCGACGGCGTCGACGTGGCGATGTTCGACGTCCCCGACGCGGTGTCCGAGCACTGGGCGCCGATCGCGGTCTCCCGGGGCGCGACCGTGGTGGACAATTCGTCCGCCTTCCGGATGCGCCCGGACGTGCCGCTCGTCGTGCCCGAGGTCAACCGCGAGGCGGTCCACGACCGCCCGGTCGGCATCGTGTCCAGCGCCAACTGCACGGTCGCCGCGATGATCATCGCGGTGTCGCCGCTGCACGACGAGTACGGGCTCCGCGAACTCGTCCTGGCGTCCTACCAGGCGGCCTCCGGGGCCGGCCAGGCCGGCGTCGACACCCTCCACGACCAGCTCACCAAGGTGGCCGGTGACCGGCTCCTCGGCGGCCGCCCCGGCAACGTCCGGCAGGCCGTCGGCGATGATCTGGGCCCGTTCCCGGCCCCGCTGGCGCTCAACGTGGTGCCCTGGTCCGGTGAACTGGCCGACCTGGGCTGGTCCTCCGAGGAGCTGAAACTCCGCAACGAGTCCCGCAAGATCCTCAGCCTGCCGGCGCTCAAGGTCTCCGCCACGTGCGTCCGGGTCCCGGTCGTCACCGGCCACTCGATCGCCGTGCACGCCGTCTTCGCCGCCGAGGTGACCGCGGACGGCGCCCGTCAGGTCCTGCGCAACGCCCCCGGCGTCATCCTGGTCGACGATCCGGAGGCCGGCGAGTTCCCGATGCCGATCGACGCGGTCGGCACCGACCCGTCCTGGGTGGGCCGCATCCGCCGGGCGATGGACGATCCCCGCGCCCTGTCGTTCTTCATCACCGGCGACAACATGCGCAAAGGCGCCGCCCTCAACACCGTCCAGATCGCCGAACTCATCGCCGCCGAACTGGCCAAGGGCGCCCCCGCATGACCGGCATCTGCGAGGTGATCATCACGGCCGCCGACCCGGAGTGGCTGGCCGCCTTCACCCGCCGCCTGATCGAGGACCGCCTGGCCGCCTGCGGTCAGCAGATCACCGCGATCCGCTCCCTGTACCGCTGGGACGGCTCCATCCAGGACGATCCCGAAGCCCGGGTGGCCCTGCACACCCGCCTCGACCTGGTCCCCCAGATCGTCGAACGCGCCGACGCCGAACACCCCTACGACGTCCCGTGCGTCATCGCGCTACCGGTGTCGGCTGCCAACCCCGCCTACATCGCCTGGGTCAATTCAGAAACCCAAACCCCTTAACCCATTTTCCTGTACGCACAAAGCCGCGATCCCCTGCCGGGTCGCGCCTGTGCCGCCCCCGCCGGGCGTAGATCGGTGGCCACTCTCTCGCGCCTGGCCGGGCCTGCGGGAGCGGCGGCAGGTGGGTGGGGAACGCCTGGCCGGGCCCGCGGGAGTGGCGATCTGAGCCCGGCGGGCGCGGCAAAGGCTTGACCCGGCAGACGCTCGCGGGGTGCTTCGGGGACTTTGCGAAACGCGTACCGGAAATGGTTTGAAGTGGAAGTGACGCCGGCCCTGTCGCGGGCCCTGGGTGGGCCCGCGACCGTGGCGATGATCAGGCGGCGGCGTCGAGATCCGCCCGAGTCAGGAGGGCTCGGAGGGTGATGCCCTCGGCGGCCAGGGCCTGGGTGCCGCCCTCCTGGCGGTCGATCACGCAGAGCGCGTGGTCGACGTGGGCGCCCAGCTTGCGCAGGTCGTTGGTGGAGAGGACGACCTGGCCGCCGGAGGTGACCACGTCCTCGACGATCAGGACGCGGCGGCCGGCCACTTCGGCGCCTTCGGCGAGGCGGGCGGTGCCGTACTGCTTGGCCTGCTTGCGGACGAAGGCGGTGGGCAGCTTGGCGTGCCGGGCCAGGGCGGTGACCACCGCGATGCCGCCCATCTCCAGGCCGGCGAGCACCTCGGTGCCCTCGGGGATCAGTACGGCGAGGCGCTCGGCGAGCCGGTCGAGCAGGACCGGGTCGGCCTCGAACTGGTACTTGTCGAAGTATTCGGTGGCGGTCCGGCCGGAGCGGAGGGTGAACTCGCCGGTTAGGCGGCTCACGCTGCGGACCTGGCGTGCGAGGTCGATGGAGTCTGTCACAAGGTCCCAGCTTGTCAGGCCGGTGATGGCGGGTGGACGCCGCCCCTCGCGGTCACCCGAAGGCGTATTCGATCACCGATCCGACGCAACGTATGTCTGTTTGGTGTAGCTTTCGCCTGATTACTGGCCCGCGCCCGGAAGGATAGTTTCTGTGACACCCTTCGCGATGCTCTTCCTGCTCGCCCTCGCCGGATCCTCGTGTTTCGCCCTCGGCCGCGCGCTGGGCCGCGGCGAGCGCTACGAGCGTGGCTACCGGGAGGGCTTCCGCGACGGCGAAACCGGTTCGCTCGCCCGCGCCACGCGGCTCATGCAGCTCTCCGATCGCCCGTCGATCGCCCCGGTGGTGGAGTCGATGATCGGGCCCTACGCCGTCCCCCAGCAGATGGCCCTGCGCACGGTCGGACCGCAGCTGGCCCTCTGAGAATCACCGGCCGGGCCATCGACGAGGGCCCGGCGTCAGCGAACAGCCCCCAAACGGATCAGGGCCGGCTCTCCGTTTCCGGAGACCGGCCCTCACCTGTCGCAACCGGTATGCATGCAGCCGCGAGAGGTAAGTACGAACGCTGGGAACAACGACAGCCTCGGCGTCGGGTTACGGGCTGGTGGGTCCGGCGTCGCCCTGTCCTGTTCGTGCCCATGCCGACACCGCTGATCTGTTGCGGCGGGATTCTCGGTGTTCCGGCCGTGCTGTACCGCACGCCATCGGCCGGCGGTCTTGCTCGAAGGGTCCAGCGTCAGATCAACCTGCTCAGCAGGGCGTCGCCTTGAAGCACTTCTTGGAGACAAAGGGGTTGACCAAGTCCTCGCCGAACTCGACCTTCACCATCTCGGCCCCACCGGAGATGTCGGCCGGCACGGTGAAGTCGAACTGATCGATCATCGTCGAGCTGCCGCTGTTGCAGTAGGGGCCTCGCGCGTCACCGTCGATGTAGTGCTCGCCCTTGCTGTCGAGGTAGTAGGTGCCAGCTTCAATCCACCGACAGTTGCCGGCGGTGACCGCGATGTTACCGGTGAGCCTTACGCTCCGGTTCTGCCAGGCGATGTTGCCGGACGCGTAGCTGTTGCCGTACTTCAAGGTGAAGGTAGTGGTCGGGTAAGCGGCCTGGGCCGGGCTGGCAACCCCGGCAAGGGTCGCGGTCGCCGCGATCACCGAAAAAGCTCCGGCGGCGACTTTTTGCTTGGTGGTCATCGTGTATCTCCTCGTGCGAGGGGGCACTGACCGAAAGAAGCTAGCAATGTTGATCAATTGGCTAGCTCCCCAGTTCGTGCCAGACGACAACGAACGTGGCGAATCGCAAGGCGGCTAGCTGTGTGGGCCGTTCGGCCTACCGGAAATCCCGGGAGGAGAAACAATTCAGGCCCGGCTACCGTTTCCGGTATCCGGGCCTGACCTGCTGCAACTCTGGTCGGGGTGGCGGGATTTGAACCCACGGCCTCTTCGTCCCGAACGAAGCGCGCTACCAAGCTGCGCCACACCCCGTCGCTGCGAGATAAATACTAGCGGAGGCTTCGGGGGCTCCTGCAACCGGTATCCCTGAAACGGAAAACCGCTGGTCAGCGCGGGATCAGGGTGAGCAGCGAGGCCTCCGGGCGGCAGGCGAAGCGGATCGGTGCGGTCGGGTGGGTGCCCAATCCGGCGGAGACGTGCAGGAAGGCGTCCGACCCGGGCCAGCGGTGCAGGCCCTTGGCCATCGAGGTGGGCAGGTCGCAGTTGGTGGTGAGCGCCCCGTAGACCGGCACGCAGACCTGGCCGCCGTGTGTGTGGCCGGCCAGCAGGAGGGCGAACCCGTCGGCGGCCATCCCGTCCAGCACCCGCTTGGCCGGGGTGTGGGTGACGCCGAGGTGCAGGTCGGCGCCGCTGCTGATCGGGCCGGCCACCGAGGGGTAGTCGTCGCGTTCGATGTGCGGATCGTCGACGCCGGCCATCTCGATCGAGCGGCCGCCGGCCTTCACGACGGTGCGGGCGTTGTTGAGGTCGGCCCAGCCGGCGTCCACGAAGCGGGCGCGCAGGTCCTCGGCCGGCAGGTCGACGCCCTGCACGTACTCCCGGTCGGGCAGCAGGTACTGGAGCGGGTTCTTCCAGACCGGGCCGCGGTAGTCGTTGGAGCCGAAGACGAACGCGCCGGGCAGGCCGAGCAGCGGGTCGAGGGCGCGCAGCACGCCGGGGATCGCGTCCGGGTCGGCCATGTTGTCGCCGGTGACCACCACCAGGTCCGGGTCGGCGCCGGCCAGCGCGGCCACCCACTCCTGCTTGCGCCGCTGGCCGGGCATCATGTGCAGGTCGCTCAGGTGCAGGATGCGCAGCGGCTCGGCGTCGGGCTCCAGCACCGGTACGTCGAAGCGCCGGAGCGTGAACATGTTCCGCTCGACGAGTGCGGCATAGGCGAGCGTCGCGCCGCCCAGTGCGGTGAGTGTGGCGGCGGCCGAAATAAGGGAGCGCTTACGCATGCCCGCAAGGGTAGTTTCTCCGTCCATGGGAACGTTGAAAGACCGCCTGAACGATGACCTGCACGCCGCCATGAAGTCCCGGGACGACCTGATCACGTCGACGTTGCGGATGGCCCTGGCCGCGGTTCGGACCGCCGAGGTCGCCGGGAAGGAGGCCCGCGACCTCACCGACGCCGAGGTGCTGGCGGTGCTGACCAAGGAGGCGAAGAAGCGCCGGGAGGCGGCCACCGCCTTCGCCGACGCCGGCCGGACCGAGCAGGCGGCCAAGGAGACGGCCGAGGGCGAGGTGCTCGACCGCTATCTGCCGAAGCAGCTCACCGACGCGGAGATCGCCGATCTGGTGACCCGGGCGCTGGCCGAGGGCGGCTTCACCGGCAAGGCCCAGATGGGTCAGGCCATGAAGGCGGTTCAGGCGGCCGTGGCGGGGCGTGCGGAGGGCGGCCGGGTGGCGGCCGAGGTGCGGCGCCAGCTCGTCTGAGAGGCAAAGAGAACGGGCGGGAGAGTGACTCTCCCGCCCGTTCGCTGTCTGCGCTAGTTACGTCTCGGTGGTGTGCTGGGGTTCTGGCCGGGAACCGGCGGTTCCTCTTCCTTCTTCCCGTTGCTGATCTCCATGACCACCGCGCCGTTCTTGATCGTGCGGCCGGACGGGTTGGTGCCCGCCACGGTGCCCTTCGGGCACTCCGAGTCGACTTCGGCGCCGGTCGAGACGTGGAAGCCGGCGTCCTCCAGGCGGTTGCGCGCCGAGGAGACCGAGTCACACTTCACGTCCGGGATCGAGCGCTGCTCGCCGTACGCGATCTTGGTGCTGCCCGGCTTCTTGAACTGCTCCTTGTCCTTGCCCTCCATGTACTCCTTGACGGTGAACTGGACGGCCGGGTTGATGATGTGGTGGTCCATCTGGTCCCGGTGGTCCGGGTAGTCCGGGTTGGCCATGTAGCCCGCGACGACGATCTTCGTGGTGCCCACGATCAGCGAGGCGGTCTTGGACGCGTCGGTGGTGCCGGACTTGCCGAAGACCGGGTGCCCCACGATGCCCCGGGTGTCGCCCGCGGTGTTGCCGTTGCAGGCGCCGAGCTGGGCGTCGTCGCCGACCGGGCAGCGTGCCGCGTCGAGGGCGGCCCGGGCCACGTCCTTCGAGGTGGCCTGGATGCAGTGCGGCTTGCCGACGTCGATCTTCTCGCCGTCCTGCGTGGTGATCTGCTCGACCGGGGTCGGCTGGCAGTACTTGCCGTCACCGGCGAGCGTCGCGTACGCGTTCGCCATGTCGAGCGGGGTCGAGGCCGAGACGCCGAGGGAGAACGCGCCCCAGTTACGGGCGGACTCGGGGTCGTTGGCGTACTTCGCGTCCGGGTCGGGCACGCGGAACTGGACGCCGAAGCGCTTGGCGACCGCGACCACCTTGTCGGCGCCCACCCGCTCCTGGAGCGGGATGAAGTACGTGTTGATCGACTTCGCGAAGGCGGACCACATCGTGTAGACGCCCTCACCACCGCCGCCCGCGTTCTTCGGGCAGTAGTAGCCGCCGCACGAGGCCGGGCCGGAACCGACCGGGTACCCGGAGTGGTAGACCTTCTCCGCCTTGATCGTGTAGCCGAGCGGGTAGCCCGACTCCAGCGCCGCGATGATCGGGAAGATCTTGAACACCGAGCCGGCCTGGTAGCCGGTGATGTCGCCACCGCCGCTGAGCAGCGGGTTCGTCGTGTACGGGTGGGTGCCGCGGATGCCCTTGTTCCGCTTCTTCGGGTCCGAGGACTTCTCGTTCTGCGGATTGTCCGGGTCGTCGAGCTTGTACTTGCGGTTGGTCGCGAGCAGCCGCACCTTGCCGGTGCCGGGCTCGATGCCGGCCAGCAGCAGGGCGTTCTGGCTCTTGTCGGACTGCCGCTTGGCGATCTCCCGGCGGGCGCCGGCCTCACCCTTGAGGTCCATCGTGGTGACGACCCGGTAGCCACCGCTCTTGAGGCGGCGGTCCCGGTCGTACGTGGTGGCGCCGAACGCCTCCTGGCTCAGCCACCAGCGGTGGAAGTAGTCGCAGAAGAAGCCCCAGTGGTTCTTCGCCACCGAGACGCAGCCGCTGCCCACCTGGCGGACCTTGGTGGGGACCTTGGCCTTCTTCGACTCGTCGGCCTGGGCCTGGGTGATGGCGCCCATCTCGACCATGGCCGGGACGATGTAGTTGTCGCGGCGCGCGGTGATCTGCTCGTTGCCGCTCGGCGTGGTCGGGTTGAACGCGCTCGGCGCCTTCACCATGCCGGCGAGCATGCCGGCCTCGGCGACGGTCAGGTCCTTGGGCTTCTTGTTGAAGTAGACCTGGCTGGCGGCGTAGACCCCGTACGCCTGGTTGCCGAAGGGCGCGATGTTGAGGTAGCGCTCCAGGATCTGGTCCTTGGTGAGCTGCTTCTCGATCTGCAACGCGTACTTCATCTCGGTGACCTTGCGCTTCGGGCTGTCCTCCGTCGCGTCGATCACCTCCTGCGGCTTGGTGGCCGAGTAGGCCAGCGACATCCGCACGTACTGCATGGTGAGCGTGGAGGCGCCCTGCTGCGAGCCACCCTGGTTGTTGCTCACGAACGCGCGGGCGATGCCCTTGAGGTCGACGCCGTTGTGCTCGTAGAACTTGCGGTCCTCGGCGGCCAGGATCGCGGCCTGCATGTGCTTCGAGATGTCCTTCAGCGGCACGTCGCTGCGGAACTCGTCGTAGAACACGGCGATCTGGGTCTTGCCGTCGGACGCGTACACGCGGGTGATCTGCGGTGAGCTGAACTCTTTGAGTTCACTCGGCAGGTTCGCGAACGTCTGACCGCCCGCCTTGGCCGCGAGGCCGGTCATCGCGGCGGCCGGGAACGCCGCCGCCGCCACGACCACGCCGGCCAGCAGGCCGCATATCAGAAGCGAGGTCGCGTTCGTGAAGATGTTGTGATCGCGTCTGCGAAACCAGGAGGACACGCGAGCAGGGTACGCGAACAACGCACGCGCGTGCCCCCCGAGAGAGCCACCCTCGCCCGATACGAGTGTGACCCGTCACCCCTGTTGGCGGAGCGATTTCCCACATCTGCACCAAAGATACCCCCGTTCGGCCACTGCTACTCAGTCGAGATGCCCGGAACTACCGGCCTATACGTATTTGAGTGACAACGTTGCGTAATCACCCAACTACAGAGCATGATGGTGCGGCGAGACACGGACGCCGGACCGGCATGGGGGAACAGGGAGCCGCCGGCGTCAGGGGGTGACAGCAAGGGGGGACGTTTACCGTGGGGATGATCAGCGACTGGCCCAGCATGGCGGCGTGTCAGAGTGGCGACCCTGACGCGTTGTTCGTGCAGGGCGCCGAGCAGAACGTGGCGAAAAGGATTTGCCGCAGCTGCCCGGTCCGCTACGAGTGCCTCGCCGACGCCCTGGACAACCGCATCGAGTTCGGCGTCTGGGGAGGCATGACGGAACGGGAGCGGCGGGCACTGCTCCGCAGGCACCCGCATGTGGCGAGCTGGCGGAAGATGTTCGAGGCCGCACTGCGGGAGAAGGGCGCCGACAAGGTGCTCGTCTCCACCCGCTGATCAGGAGAGTGCGAGTAGAGCTCCGATCGTTCGCAGCCCGTCGACGTCGTGGACGTCGGCGGGCTGCGCCGCGACCGAGGCCGCCGGCACCGACGGGAAGGACTCGGTGAACCCGGCCGCCACCGCGGCCTCCCGCTCCGCCTGCCGCAGCAGCGCGGCGTGGATCCGCAGCACGTCCGCGGTGACCGGGTTGTCGCCGGTCTCGTCCAGCCGCTCGGCCGCGGCCTCGCTCGCCTCGGCGGTCAGCCCGCCCGGCTCGGTGGTGTGCATCCGGTTGAGCACCAGGCCGCCGAGCGGCATCCGCTCGGCCACCAGCCGCTCGGCGAAGTAGGCGGCCTCCCGGATCGCGTCCCGCTCCGGGGCCGCGACCAGCAGGAACGCGGTCTGCGGGTCCTGCAGGATCTGGTACGTCTGGTCGGCCCGCTGCCGGAACCCGCCGAACATCGAGTCCAGCGCCGCCACGAAACCGGACAGGTCGGTGAGCAGCTGGGCGCCGAGGATCTTCTGCACGGCCCGGGAGAACAGCCCGAACGACGCGGTGACCAGGCTGAACATGCTCCGGCCGCCGGATCGGGCCGGGGCCAGCAGCAGCCGTAGCATCCGGCCGTCGAGGAAGCGGGACAGCCGGGCCGGCGCGTCCAGGAAGTCCAGGGCGGACCGGGACGGCGGCGTGTCCACCACGATCAGGTCCCACTCCTCGCCGGCCCGCAGCTGGCCCAGCTTCTCCATCGCCATGTACTCCTGCGTGCCGGCGAAGGTCGAGCTCATGGCCTGGTAGAACGGGTTCGCGAAGATCTCGGCGGCGCGTTTCGGCGAGGTGTGCTGCTCGACCACCTCGTCGAAGGTGCGCTTCATGTCCAGCATCATGGCGTGCAGCTCACCGCCACTGCGCTCCACGTCGATGCCCTTGACCTGGCGGGGGGTGTTGTCCAGCTCGGTCAGGCCCATCGACTGGGCGAGCCGGCGGGCCGGGTCGATGGTGAGCACCACCGTGCGGCGCCCGTGGATCTCGGCCGCGCGCAACCCGAGCGCGGCGGCCGTCGTGGTCTTCCCCACACCGCCGGCTCCGCAGCAGACCACGATGCGGATGGCCGGATCGGCCAGGAGACCGTCGATGTCGAGCCGTGGAGCGCTCAAATCAGCCACCATTTCAGGGTAGTGCGTCTTGATCGGACGTTTCCTCGATCAAGCTCGCATGAGGAGTGCGGCCAGCTCGTCGAGAGCCGGGCGGTCGACCCCGTCCGGCAGCAGCGGCAGTTCGACCATCGGCCGGTTCAGCTCGGTCAACTCCATCCGCAGAGACTCCTCCAGCTCCCGCCGGGTCAGGTGGGCCTGTGCCTCGGCGGTGAGCTGACTCACCATCGCCGGCGGCGCGGGCAGCCCGGCCGCGCTCAGCCCCCGCTTGATCTCGGCCTTGGTGACCTTCCCCTCGGCCAGCAGCGCCTGCCTCGCGCCGTTCACCACCACCCGGCCGACCGGGATGTTCAGGGCGGACAGCTCGGTGATCGCGTCCAGCGTCTCCTGGACCGGCATCTCCTCGAGCAGCGTGACCACGTGCACGGCGGTCATCGGTGAGCGCAGCAGCGACGCCACACTCTCGCTCTGGGTCTTGATCGGACCGACCTTGACCAGCCGGGCGGTCTCCTCGGTGACGTTGAGGAACCGGCCCACCCGTCCGGTGGGCGGCGCGTCCAGGACCACCGCGTCGTAGAACCGGCGGCCGTCCTGCGCCCGGGTGGTGGCCTCCTTCACCTTCCCGGTGAGCAGCACGTCGCGCAGCCCGGGGGCGATGGTGGTGGCGAAGTCGATGGCGCCGACCTTGCGCAGGGCCCGCCCGGCCGCGCCGAGCTTGTAGAACATGTCCAGGTACTCGAGGAGGGCCTCCTCGGCGTCCACCGCCAGCGCCCGCACCTCGCCGCCGCCGGAGGTGGTCGCGACCCGGCGTTCCGAGTACGGCAGGGGGTCCAGCCCGAACAGCTGGGCGATGCCCTGCCTGCCCTCCACCTCGACGAGCAGGGTGCGGCGGCCACCGGCGGCCAGACCCAGCGCCAGCGCGGCGGCCACCGTGCTCTTGCCGGTGCCGCCCTTGCCGGTCACCACGTGCAGCCGCTCCGGCCAGTTGCGGTGTTCACCCATGCACCCAACGGTACGGCCACCCGTCAGCCGGACACCTCGCACACCAGCCAGCCGGCCTTGCGGATCACAGTGAACCGGAGGTCCTGGGCGGCGGACCGCTCATCCTCGGTCGACATCACGACCTGTACGTCCACCAGCGCCCGTTTGTCGTCCCGGTTCGCGACGTCCGGCTCGTTCCAGCGGAACGCCGGGCCCGGGTAGCCGGCCGCGTACGAGCTGATCTGTTTGATCCGGGTGGCGAGTTTCGCCTCGTCCCGTGATTTGCGGCAGACCAGGTCCTGCGCCGCGTTCGGGTCCTGCTGGGTGAAGACCGCGGTGAGGAACTGGTCGACCGCGGTGGCCGGATCCGGCGCGCCCGGGTTGTCGGCGTCCCGGAGCAGGTAGTACGCGGAGACCGCGCCGCCGCCGCAGAGGGCCAGGGTGGCCACGAAGGCGATCGAGAGGAACACCGTCGGGCGCCGCCGGTCGGTCACCGGGGGCAGATGGGCGGTCGGCGGGTCCAGCCAGATCGGCTCGGGCGGGGGCTGGATCTCGGCGGGGGGCGAGTGCTCGTACGCCAGGTAGGGCGGCGGCTGGTGCTGCCACTCGCCGGGCTTCTCGTGCTGGGCGTGCCACGGACCGGCCGGGGGTGGCTGCTGCCACCCCGGCACCGCCGGATGCTCGGCGGTGTCCTGGTCGGCCGTGTGCGGCGGCTCCGGCACCGGGATCGGCTCCTCCGGCGGGATCGGCATCGGTGGTTCCGGCTCGGGGGTGGGAGGTGGCTCCGGGTGCCCGCCCGGCCCGTTCCAGGGGTCCTGCGTCATGTCCTCCTCCGCTCATCGCTCTTCGTGATGGCATGTGTTCAATCCGTGACACAGTCCCGCTCAGCCTAGCCAACCCGCTGGTCGTCCGCGTCCTAAGCTGTGCGCGTATCCGACGTAAGGGAGAGCGCAAGCCATGCAGAAGTGGGAGTACGTGACCGTGCCCCTGCTGGTCCACGCGACCAAGCAGATCCTCGACAACTGGGGCGAGGACGGCTGGGAGCTCGTCCAGGTCGTTCCGGGGCCGAACCCCGAGCAACTGGTCGCCTACCTGAAGCGGCCCAAGTCGTGACCACGCCGGCGCACGCCCGCCTCGCCGAGCTCGGTCTGATCCTGCCGTCGGTGGCCGCGCCGGTGGCGTCGTACGTGCCCGCCGTGCAGTCCGGCAACCACGTCTTCGTCTCCGGGCAACTGCCGTTCGTGGACGGCAAGCTGACCCAGGTCGGCAAGGTCGGCGCCGAGGTCACCGTGGAGGAGGCGGCCGCACTGGCCCGGCTCTGTGCCCTCAACGCGCTCGCCGCCATCGACGCGCTCGTCGGCCTGGAGCGGATCGTCAAGATCGTCAAGGTGGGCGGGTTCGTCGCGTCGGCGCCCGGCTTCACCGCCCAGCCGGCCGTGATCAACGGCGCCTCCGACCTGTTCGCCGCGGTTCTGGGCGAGCAGGGCCGGCACGCCCGCGCCGCCGTCGGCGTGGCCGAGCTGCCGCTCGGTGCTCCCGTCGAGGTCGAGGTCATCGCCGAAGTGGCCTGATCTTGCGGTGATTCGGGCGCATTTGCTCACCGAAGGTGACCGGATCGGACATCGTGTCTCGGTCATCGTCGCCGGGCCGACGTACGATTCGGGTCATGCGGGGTGCTGCGCCCGAGTCGGCCGAGGTCGACCGGCTACCGGGTTGGGTGACGTTGCTGCGGGCGCCCAACCCGGGGCCGATGACGCTGGACGGCACCAACACGTGGATCCTGCGGGCGCCCGGCGCCGATGTCGCGGCCGTGGTCGACCCCGGCCCGCTCGACGAGGGGCACCTGCGGCGGATCGCCGAGTTCGGGCCGTTCCAGTTCATTCTGATCACACACGGTCATCACGATCACGTCGAGGGCGCGGACCGGTTGTCCGAACTGCTCGGCGGCACCACGGTGCTGGCCGCCGACCCGGCGCACTGCCGTAACGGTGAGCCGTTGGACCCCTTCGAGTCCCTCGGTGGGAACGGTCTCGAAATACGCGTCGTCGACACTCCGGGGCACACGAGTGATTCGGTGTCCTTTCTCGTCGAGTGTGGGGACGACCGCGCGATGTTCACCGGCGACACCATTCTCGGGCGCGGCACCACGGTGGTGGCCCAGCCCGACGGCGACCTCGGGGCATACCTGGACAGTCTGGAACTGCTCAGCGCGTACCCCGAGGTCCTGATGCTGCCCGGCCACGGACCGGCCCGCGCCGACACCGCCGAGCGTGCCCGTTTCTATCTGGACCACCGCCGGGAGCGCCTGGCGCAGGTGGCGGCCGCGATGGCGGCCGGGGCGGAGACGCCCGCGGCCGTGGTCGACCTGGTCTATCCGGACATCGACCCGGGCGTGCGCTTCGCGGCCGAGTGGTCGGCCGCCGCGCAACTCGACTATCTGCGCCGGAAACGGATGACGCCGTGACCTGCCCGGTGTGCGGGACCGTCCCCGTTCCCGGCGCCCGTTTCTGTCATCACTGCGGCGCCGCGCTTCCGGTGGCCGCGCAGCTTCCGGCGGCCGAGCGGCGCATCGTCACCGTGCTCTTCGGTGACCTCTCCGACTTCACCTCGTTCTCCGAGGACCTCGATCCGGAACGCGTCGGCGCGGTCACCGACCGGGTGCTGGCCGCCCTGGCCGGCGCCGTGAAGACGTTCGGCGGCCACGTCGACAAGCTCACCGGCGACGGGATCATGGCGGTCTTCGGCGCCCCGGTGGCCCATGAGGACGACGCCGAGCGGGCCGTCCGGGCCGCGCTCAGCATGCAGCGCGCGGTCCGCCGGGTGCTCGACGACGAGCGCGGCGGCGGCGCCCCGCTCGGCCTGCGGATCGGGCTCAACACCGGCGAGGTGGTCGCCGGCATGCAGGCCGGCATCGAATACACGGTGATCGGCGACACGGTGAACACGGCGGCCCGGCTCGCCGACGCCGCCACCATCGGCGGGGTCTACGCCGGCGAGCGGACCAGCGGCGGCACCCGGCACGTCGCCTCCTGGCGGCAGTTGCGGCCGCTGCGGCTCAAGGGCAAGCGGGAGCCGGTCCCGACGTACGAGCTGCTCGGCCTGCACGACGCCCCGGGCACCCGCTCCGGGCTGGGCGTCGAGGCGCCGTTCGTGGGCCGCGAGGCCGAGCTGGGCCGGGTCTCCGGCCGGCTGTCCGAGGCGATCGACACCGGTACCCCGAGGATCCTGGTGATGACCGCCGAGGCGGGCATCGGCAAGTCCCGGTTCGCCGGCGAGGTCAAGCGGCTGGCCTCCGGATACCCCGGGCACGGCGCCCGGGTGCTGCGGGTCCGCTGCCGGGCGTTCGGTGAGCGCCGCCGCTACGCGCCGCTGGCCGACCTGGTGCGCAAGGCGGCCGGCCTGCCCAAGGACGTGGCCACCACGGTCGCCCGTACGGTCGCGGAGGAGCGTCTCCGCAAGCTGGCCGGCCGGCTCAACGTGACCCTCGACGTCGACCGGCTGCTGGTGCTGCTGGGTTACGGCGAGGCCCCGGACCGCCCGGTCGGCCCGACCGCCCCCGCCGACCGCCCGGCCACCCGGGGGATCGACGCCGAGGCGGTCTCGGTGGCGGTCAGCGGCCTGTTCAACGCGCTCGCCGCCGAGGAGCCGCTGGTGGTGATCGTCGACGACCTGCACGACGCCACCGCCACCACGCTCGACGCGATCGGCCTCACCCTCAACCAGCTGGACGGCCCGGCGGTGGCATTGCTGCTCGGCCGGCCCGAGCTGGTCCGTGCCGCCGGCGCCATGACCCGGCTCGCCGACGCCGAGGTGCACGCCCTGCCCCCGCTGCGCGGCGCCGACGCGTCCCGGCTGCTCACGTCCTATCTGGGCGGTGGCAAGCTGTCCCCGGCGGACAGCGACCGGTTGCTCGCCACCGCCCAGGGCAACCCGTTCTACCTGGCCGAGATGGTCACCCTGCTGATGGAGCGGGGCTCGCTCACCCCGGCGATCGGCGCCAACGCGGCCGGCCGGTGGGAGCTGGCCGCCGGCTCGCTCGGCAGCCGGCTGCTCTCCCGGGACCTGGCCGCCGTCCTGGCCGCCCGCATCGACGCGCTCGCCGTCGAGCCCCGGTCGGTGCTGCGTGACGCCTCGGTCGCCGGGACCACCGT
Source organism: Actinoplanes lobatus (assembly GCF_014205215.1). Taxonomy (NCBI): domain Bacteria; kingdom Bacillati; phylum Actinomycetota; class Actinomycetes; order Micromonosporales; family Micromonosporaceae; genus Actinoplanes; species Actinoplanes lobatus. The sequence continues at coordinate 1,889,718 of NZ_JACHNC010000001.1, read as the reverse complement.
GCCGAGCGGGGTCCTGGAGGCGCTCCAGGAGCGGCGTGCGGCCACCGGCGGCGTCGAGCTGGAGCGGGCCGTCGACGAACTGCTGCAACGCCGCATGCTGCACCGGTCGCGGGGCGGCTACCAGTTCACCACCCCGCTCATGCGCGAGGCGGCGTACGCGGGGATCGGCAAGGGCGACCTGGCCGAGCGGCACGCGTACCTGGCGACGTGGGCGGCGCCGGAGAGTGTGCACCAGCCCGGCCACGACGGCGCGGTCCGGCTCAACCTGTCCGACGGCGAGCGCGACGCGTTCATCGCCCTCCACGCCGAGCACGCCGTCGAGCTGGCCGACGCGGTCCGGCTGCGCCCCGACGCGGCCGCCCGGGAGGTGGCCCCGCTGGGCGTCGAGGCGCTCGGCCGGATGGCCCGGCGCGCGCTGGCCGACATCGAGCCGGCCGCCGCCCTGGAGTACGGCGAACGCGCCGCCGCCCTGGCCAAGGGCGACCTGCCGCTGCCGGACCAGCTGGTGCAGGCCCGTGCGCTGCTGCGGCTGAACCGGGCCGAGGAGGCGCTCGCCCAGGGCGAGAAGATCGCGGTGAGCTCCGCCGCGGAGCCGGTCAGCCGGGCCGAGGCGATGATCGTGGTCGGCCGGGCGTACGAGGCGCTCGGCGACACCGCCAGGGCTGTCGCCGCCTGGCAGGAGGCCCTCGACGTGGCCACCGAGGCGCAGCTGCTGCCGGAGCGGGCCAACGCGATGCGCCGGCTCGGCATGGCGGACTTCCTGAACGGCCGGCTCAGCCAGGCGAGCAGCCGGTTCGCGGCGGCGTACCAGGTGACGCTCGCGGCCGGGGACCGGCACGGGCAGGCCTGGGCGTTGCAGAGCCTGGCCTGGGTGACCACCACCCGGGGGGACTTCGCCGGCACCGACGCGGTGCTGGGCCGGGCCGCGCGGCTCTTCGCCGAGTTGGGCGACCCGGTCGGGCGGGCCTGGCTGCGCGGCACCACGGCGTTCGCCCGGCTGCTGGCCGGCCGGTTGCAGGAGGCACGGCGGCTGGCAAGGCTGTTCCTGCCGTTCGGTGGCCGGGTCGGTGAGGGCTGGGCGGTCGGCACGCTGCGCGTGGTCGAGGCGTACGCGGCCGCCGAACTCGGCGATCTCGGTGCGGCCGACGGGCAGGCGCGGCGGGCGTACCGGGAGTTCCTCGAGGTCTCCGACGACTGGGGCTGCGGGCTGGCGCTCGTGGTCCGCGGCGCGGTCGCCCGCGGGCTGAACGAGCCGGAGCACGCCAACGACCTGCTCACCGATGCTCTGGGCTACGCCGACAAGACCGGGCACCCGCTGCTGCTCGGCATGGCCGGGACACTGCGCGGGTTCGTCGCCCTGCAACGTGGCGACCTGGAGACCGCCGAGGCCGACGCGCGCCGGGTGATGGTCGCCGTCGAGCCGCACAACCCGCTCGCCCCGGCCCAGGTCGGGCCGCGGGTGCTGCTGGCCGAGGCGCGGAACCGGGCCGGGGACGCGGCGACCGCGATCGGGCTGCTGGCGCCGATCGCCAGTGACACGTCGGCGCCGTCGCTGCTGTTCTCCCGGCGGCACGCGCTCGCTTCGTACGCCTCCGCCCTGCTCGCCGACGGCCGGGTGGACACCGCGCTGACATGGATCGAGCGGGCCGCCGCGGCGCCCGCCGAGGACGTCCGCAGTGGTGTGATCGCCTCGATGGTCCGGGCCCGGGTGCTGGCCGCCGCGGACCGGTGCGAGGAGGCGCGGGCGGCGGCCGAGGAGGCGGTCCGATTGGCATATTCGACCGAGCAGGCGAGCGAGCGGGCGGCCGCTGAGGAACTACGCGAAACGCTCTCTTCGACCATCGTCGAGGAAACTGTCGCCTACGCGTCTGACGTGCCCGGATGATCTCCGTGGCGGCTGGCGTATTTTCTATTCCGTGACGGAGACTCCGCCCGGTGCCCTGCCGGTGCCATACGTGCCCGGCATGTCCGGCTTGTCGGTCATGGCCCGTGGCGGCTATGCCACTGTTTACCGGGCCACCCAGGATTCCGTCGGCCGCGACGTCGCCATCAAGGTGGAGAACCGGACCCTCGACAGCGCCCGTGACCAGGCTCGCTTCCTGCGCGAGGCGCGTGCGGCCGGCCGCATGTCGTCGCACCCGCACGTGGTCGACCTCTTCGACGTCGGGGTCACGGTCGACCAGCACCCGTACCTGATCATGGAGCTCTGTGACGGGTCGTACCTCGACCGGATGCGCGTCTCCCCGCTCGACGCCGTCGAGGCCCGCGACATCGGCATCAAGATCGCCGACGCGCTGGTGCACTCGCATGCCAACGGCGTCCTGCACCGCGACGTGAAACCGGCCAACATCCTCTACTCGGAGTTCAACGCGGCCGTCCTCGCCGACTTCGGCCTGGCCGTGCTCGGCGAGATGCGCGACTCAGCGGTCACCCTCGAGGTGCTCACCCCGGCCTACGCCCCGCCGGAGATGTTCCGCCACGACAATCCCTCCGGCGCCGCCGACGTCTACGCGCTCTGCGCCACCCTCTACGCGGTGATGAGCGGCCGGCCACCGCGCTGGGAGTCCAACCGCAGCCCCAGCATCCTCACCCTGATGGACCTGTTCCACCAGGCCATCCCCGATCTGCCCGGGGTGCCGCGGGCGCTCACCAACGTGCTCCGCTTCGGGATGGACAACGACCCGTCCGCCCGGCCCACCGCGGAGCAGTTGCGCGACCTGCTCAGCAATCTGCACCTGGACCCGAGCGTTCCGCAGCCGCCGCCGGCCGTCTACCGTCCGGCCGCGGCCAACAACGTGCCGCCGCAGCGTCCGCGCCCGATCCCGCCGAGCACCCCCACTCTGGACGAAACCCCCACGGTCCATAACAATCCGGCTCGCAAGGGTTTCTTCAGCAAGTGGTTCCTCGGCAACTGAAGACCCATTTCTCGTACGCGTCGGGAAAGGCTCCCGGAGTTCCCCGCGAGCCTCTGCCGGGTCGGGCCTTTGCCGCGCCCGCCGGGCTGAGCTGCCACGAGACCTACTCGTAGCACTCCTGGAAGGTCAGCTGGAGCGTCAGCGAGGTGACCTTCCGGCTGTCGCCGTCGATCTGGATCCGGTAGACGGTCTGCCGGTTTCCGGGCGCCTTGGCCATCACCCGGCCGGTGTCCTCCAGGAACTGCTCGTCCACGGCCTTCGGGTAGGCGCGGCGGACGTCGTCGAGCGTGCTGCCGACCTTGATGCCCTCCGGCGTGGCGACGCCCTTCGGGGCGGGGATGGCGGCGAGGCCATCGATCCCCTGATACCAGACCCAGCCACTCTCCGACTGGGAGCCCTTCAGGCGGAACTCGGGAACGCAGCCTTCGTTCACCTCCTGCCACTCCGCGAGCGTGGAGGCGGACTGCTTGACGACCTTCCCCGTCGCGAGGGCCTCGGCACGGGTCATCCCCAGTTCGAGCGCGCCCAGCCCGTCCGGCCCGAGGACCAGCGCCGCGGCCTTGGCCGGAGCGCTCGACTTCGACGCCGAGGGGCTGGCGGCCGTGGTGGGGGATGCCGAGGTGGCCGCCGTGGTGGGCACCGCCGCGCCGACCGGGGCCGCGACGCCACCGACCTGCTCCGGGCCCGCCGCGCATCCGGTGACGGCGAAGGTGAGGCCGAGGACCGCACCCAGGAACGGAACCGTACGTCGCATCGCTGTCGCTTCTTTCTTCACAGGCTCTGTCGTTCTGTCATGAGGTGCGATGCGACGGTACGGCCCGTGGTTCGTGGATCTTTATAACGGCCGGATAACGGCTATTCGGGGTCGAGGACCGCCAGGAGCTCGCCGGTGTCGACCTCGGCGCCGGGCTGGACCGGCAGGGAGGCGACGACGCCGGCGGCGGGCGCGTGGACCGGATGTTCGAGCTTCATCGCCTCCAGGGTGAGCAGCAGCTCACCGGCGCGGACCCGCTGGCCGGGCACCACCAGGACGCGGCGGACGGCGCCGGGCAGCGGGGCGATCAGGGAGCTCTCGGCGGCCTCCGGCGTGGGCAGCGGGAACCGGGAGATCTCACGCAGGGCGACCGAGCCCTCGGGGCTGTCGACGTAGGAGATGTCGCCGGCCCGGTGCACGTGGACCGCGAACCGGATGCCCTGCACGTTGAGGATCACCCGGTCGCTGTCGGCGCGGACCACCACGATGGCCGGGTGCTCGTCGGCGACCGGGGCCTGACCCAGCCCGGCCAGGTCCAGTTCCTCCGGGTCCACCGCGCGGACCCACCAGCCGGCCAGACCGCCCCTGCGGTTCATCCGGTAACCGACCTCGACCGGGCCGGTGGGGCCGTCGTACACCGCGGTCTGTGAGCCGGACGGGACGTTGCGCCAGCCGGACGGCAGGGAGCGGAGGACCGGCGCGCCGGCGCGCCGGGCGGCGGCGCCGGCCAGGGCGGCGGCCAGGCAGGAGAGCCGGACCGCGTCCACCGAGGAGAGCAGTGGGGCGAACACCTCGGGGTGCCGGTCCAGAAAGCCGGTGTCCACCTCGCCGGCCCGGAACGCGTCGTGCCGCAGCACCCGGACCAGCAGGTCCCGGTTGGAGACGACGCCGTGCAGGTGGGCGCGGGCCAGGGCGGAGGCGAGCATCCGGGCGGCCTCCTGACGGCTCGGCGCCCAGGAGATCAGCTTGGCCAGCATCGGGTCGTGGTGCATGCCGATCACCGAGCCGTCGGTGACGCCGGCGTCCAGGCGCAGGCCGGGCTGCGGCAGGGGGCGGAACTGGCCGGCCACGTCCGGGACGGCGAACCGGTGCAGGGTGCCGGAGGCGGGCAGCCAGGCGTACGCCGGGTCCTCGGCGCAGATCCGCACCTCGATGGCGTGCCCGCGGATCGCCGGCGGGCCGGGCATCGGCACGTTGCCGCCCTCGGCCACCAGCAGTTGGAGGCGGACCAGGTCGTAGCCGGAGACGCACTCGGTGACCGCGTGGTCGGCCTGGAGGGTGGGGGTCAGTTCGAGGAACCAGAAGTCCCCTTCGGAGTCGAGCAGGAACTCGACGGCGCCGGCGCCCACGTAACCCAGCGCCCGGACCGCGACGATCGCGGCACGGCACAGGTCCTCACGCAGGCTGACGTCGACGGCCGGGGACGGGGTCTCCTCCACGATCTTCTGGTAGCGGCGCTGCACCGAGCACTCGCGCTCACCGAACGGGACCACGGCGCCCTGGGCGTCGGCCAGGATCGGGACCTCGATGTGCCGGGCGTTGCTGACGTACGGCTCGCAGAACACGTCGCCGCCGACCTCACGCCGGGTGGAGGCGACCGCCTCGGCGAGCGCGGTGGCGTCCCGGACCACCCGCATGCCGTGACCGCCGGTGCCGGTGGCCGGCTTGATCAGCACCGGGAAGCCGGGCACCGTCTCCGGGTCGGTGTAGGTCGGCAGGACCGGCACCTGCGCCTCGGCGACCAGGCTCTTCGTCTCGATCTTGGCGGCCAGGGTGCGGAGCGTGGCCGGTGGCGGCCCCACCCAGATCATCCCGGCGTCCACCACGGCCTGGGCGAACTCCGGGTCCTCGGCGAGGATCCCGATGCCCGGGTGCACGGCGTTGGCCCCGGCCCGCTGGGCGGCCGCGAGCAGCGCCCCGGGCGCCAGGTAGGTGGCGGACGGCGTACTGCCCGGCAGATGTACCGCGTAGTCGGCCTCGGCCACGTGCGGCGCGTCGGCGTCCGCGTCGGAGTAGACGGCGACCGTTTCGATGCCGACCAGCCGGCAGGTGGCGAACACCCGGCGGGCGACTTCTCCGCGGTCGGCCACCAGAAGTCGTCGGATCACTGGTCCACCTTTCAAGATCGGAACACGCCGACGTGACCGGCGCCCACGACGGCCGCGCTGTGCACTACGGAGAGGCAGAGGCCGAGGACCGTACGGGTGTCGCGCGGATCGATGACGCCGTCGTCGACCGGGGCGGTGGCGCCGGCCGTGGGCCAGCTGAATCGGAAGCGGGGCTCGTCGGTGCGCTCGGGGACGGTCCCGCCGACGGTGAGCACCAGGTGCGGCACTGTGGACCGGGAGATGGCGTGCCCCATCGGGGCGTCGTGCCGGCTCTCCTGGTCACCACCGGCCGTACCCGGATGGCCCAGGAACAGCAGCGGGGTGGCCGTGGCGTTGGCCAGGTGCAGGAAGTGCACCGCCTTCTGTGCCTCGGCGGCCGAGCAGGACCGGTTCGGGGCGGCGAGCACCCCGAGCGGATACCCGTGCAGCTCACCCCACCCGGCCACGACGGCGGCGCCGTGACCGGGTTTGAACTCGTCGAAGTCGCTGTCGTCGAGGATCCGCGCGAACACCTCACGCGGCTCGAAGCCGGCCGGATCGACGGCGGCCAGGGTGAGCAGATCCTCGTCACCGTGCCGGGGCGGGGCCGGATGGTGGGTACGCGGAGCCGGCCCCTGCTTGCGCCAGTTGAGCCGCCGTACGCACTGCCGGGCCAGCCGCAGCCCGTCCCGCTCGTCGACGGCGGTCTGGTCGGCGGGGTCGGCCGGCGCCACCGGGGAGTGCCCGTTGACGCCGCCGCTGACCGGCCCGCGGACCGTGATCGTGTAGTCGGAGAGCGCCGGCAGGTAGGCGGCGTCCCCGGTGGTGGCGCCGAAGACCACGCAGATCGACGGCACCCGCTCCGGGGGGAAGAGCCCGCCGGTGGTGCCGGTCTCGCCGGTCGACTCGATCAGGTTGATCAGCGGGAGGCGGTTGGCCGTGGCGATCGTGGTGGCCCGGCGGATCTTGTCGGCGGTGTACGGGTTGACCGCACCCTCGGCCACCGTCGGATCGTTCGCCACCACGGCGCACTCGACGCCCTCGATCACGCCGATCCCGGTGACCACGCTGCCGCCGACCGGGTACTCCGTGCCCCGGGCCGCGACCGGGCACAGTTCGAGGAACGGGCTGTCCTGGTCGAGCAGCATCTCGATGCGCTCCCGGGGCAGCAGCTTCCCGCGCGCGTGGTGCCGGGTCACGTTCTTCTCGCCGCCGCCGGCACGTGCCTCGTCGAGCGCCTGCTCCAGCTCGGCGAGGAGTTCCAGGGTGGTGCTGCGGCCCTGCAGGTAGGCGGGATCACGCTGGTCCAGCGTGGTGCCGAGCACGGTCATACCGCCACGCCCCTGCCTGCCTTCAAAGCCGCGCCCTTCCCGTGCCCGCCGTTGCCCTCTCGACCACCTCCGTAACGAGTGGCCGTACGGATGCGACACGCAGGCACGACTAAGGGGCTGTCCGGCAGGACAGCCCCTTATGAGCGGGTGGCGTCAGACGCGAGCGCGGCGGGCCAGGCGCTCCGGGTCCAGGATGATCACGGACTTGCCGTCCAGCCGGAGCCAGGCACGCGAGGCGAAGTCGGCGAGCGCCTTGTTGACCGTCTCGCGGGAGGCGCCGACCAGCTGGGCCAGCTCCTCCTGGGTGAGGTCGTGGGTGACCCGCAGGACGCCGCCGTCCCGGGTGCCGAAGCGGCCGGCCATCTGGAGCAGGTTCTTCGCGACCCGGCCGGGCACGTCGGTGAAGATCAGGTCGGCGAGCGCGTCGTTGGTGCGCCGCAGCCGGCGGGCCAGCACGCGGAGCAGCTGCTCGGCGATCTCCGGCCGGTTGTTGAGCCACGGGCGCAGCGACGACTTCTTCAGCCGCGCCAGGCGGCTGTCGGTCACCGCGGTGGCCGTCGCGGTGCGCGGGCCGGGGTCGAAGAGCGAGAGCTCGCCGAGCATGTCGGACGGGCCCATGATGGAGACGAGATTCTGCCGTCCGTCCGCGGCCCGGCGACCGAGCTTGATCTTTCCGGACAGGACGATATACAGACTGTCGCCGGCCTCGCCCTCGTTGAAGACCACGTCGCCCTTGCGGACTTCGATCGTGTCCATCTCCTTGGCGAGCGCCTCGGCGGCTTCCGGGTCTACACCCTGAAAGATTCCGCTCCGGGCCAGTACCTCATCCATCGCCGCACCTTTCGAAAACGCGCAACGTCTGCGCTCGATCAGTCTAGGCGCATGCGGGCGGGAAACGGGCGGCCACCCCTTGATCCAGATACTGGACGGTAACCAGAAATGCCGTGACCGCTCATGACAATTCAGCGGTCCGGGCATATCAGGACAGGCCTTTCGTCGGTCGATCCCGCTTGCCGGCCGACGGTATCGTCCCCGTCGATGAATTCGCAGCCCCCCTCCCCCAGTAAGAAGCGTTCCGTCCTGCTTGTGACGGTTGCTCTGATAAGTGGCGCTTTGAGTGGTTGTAGCGAGGAAAGTGACTCCCCGGTCTGGACGGCGCCGACGTCCGCTTCGGCCCGGCCCCCGATCGAGGAATCGGCCGAGATCGAGTCGATCACCCTCTCGGCCACCGGCGACATCATCATGGGCGACGCCCCGAACAGGCTGCCCGCCAACGACGGCGAGGGCTTTTTCGACGCCGTCACCGGCTCGCTCAAGTCCGATCTCGTGATGGGCAACCTGGAGCAGCCGCTCACCGGCGACACCGGCACCTCCAAGTGCGGCACCCCGAAGCGGGACAACTGCTTCGCCTTCCGGTCCCCGCCGGCCTACGCCGGGCACCTGAAGGAGGCCGGGTTCCAGCTGCTCAACACGGCCAACAACCACTCCAAGGACTACGGCCCCCAGGGTTACCGCAACACCGTGGAGGCGCTGGAGGGCGCCGGGCTCGAGCACACCGGGGCCGAGGACCAGATCACCGTCGTGAAGGTCAAGGGGATCCGGGTCGCGGTGGTGGGCTTCTCGCCGTACACGGGGGCGAACAACGTGAACGACCTGGACGCCGCCGCCTCCGTGGTGGCCGAGGCCCACGAGCGGGCCGACCTGGTCGTGGTGCAGGTGCACATGGGCGCCGAGGGGACGGACAAGGCGCACGTGAAGCCGGGTAACGAGATCTACTTCGGAGAGAACCGGGGCAACCCGGTCAAGTTCAGCCGGACCGTGATCGACGCCGGGGCCGACCTCGTGGTGGGGCACGGGCCGCACGTGCTGCGCGGCATGGAGTTCTACAAGGGCAAGCTCATCGCCTACAGCCTGGGCAACTTCGCCGGCGGCGGGCGCACCCTCTCCCGCGACGGCGACCTCAAGTACTCCGGCATCCTGCACGTCTCGCTCACCGGGGACGGGAAGTACGTGGGCGGGAAGTTCATCTCCACCTATCTCAACGACGCCGGTGTGCCGTCCCGCAACAAGGGCGACGACCGCAGCCGCAAGTTGGTGGCCCAGCTGTCCGAGGCGGACTTCGGCGACACCGCCGCCGTCGTCGCCGCGGACGGGAGCATCAAGCCTCCGGCGTGACCGACGTACTCTTTACCGGTGACCCGACCCCGCGCAGCGACAGCCGTGCTTTCGCGCTTCGCGGGGGAGACGCCGCTGGGCCGCAAGCGCCGGGCCCGGAAGATGGCACGCGAGCTCGCCGAGACCCATCCCGACGCGCACTGCGAGCTGGATTTCACCAACCCGCTCGAGTTGGCCGTCGCGACCATCCTGTCCGCGCAGACCACCGACGTGCGGGTCAACCAGGTCACCCCGGAGCTGTTCCGCCGCTACCGCTCGGCCGCCGACTACGCGGCGGCCGACCGGGAGCAGATGGAGGCGCTGCTGCGCCCCACCGGCTTCTTCCGGGCCAAGACCAACTCGCTGATCCGGCTCGGCCAGGCTCTGCTGGAGCACCATGACGGGCGGATCCCCGGCAAGCTGGACCAGCTGGTGAAGCTGCCCGGTATCGGCCGCAAGACCGCCAACGTGATCCTGGGCAACGCGTTCGGCGTCCCCGGCATCACCGTCGACACCCACTTCCGGCGGCTGACCAACCGGTTCGGCTGGGTCGACGAGCAGGACGAGGTGAAGATCGAGTCCCTGGTCGCCGACCTGATCGAGAAGCGCGACTGGACGATGCTGTCGCACCGGGTGATCTTCCATGGGCGGCGGGTGTGCCATTCGCGTACCCCGGCTTGTGGGGCCTGCACCCTGAAGGCGATGTGCCCGTCGTTCGGCACCGGCCCGACCGAGGCCGCCCCGGCGGCGAGGCTTCTGAAGGGCCCGCGGGCGCGTGAGCTGGCGGTGGCCGCCGGCGTGGATCCGGCCCTGGTCCCGGCCGTGGCGGTCCTGGCTCCGGAGGAGCCGTGAGACGGCTCGTCCCGTTGATCGTCGCCGCCCTGGCGCTGTCCGCCTGCACCGCCGCCACCGAACCCGATGAACCGGATATACCGTCTCCTTTCGCGACCTGCTCTCCTCTTGAAAGCCCCGGTGTCGCCGCTACCGAAATTCCGGACATCTCGCTCCCCTGCTTCACCGGCGGCGAGGGAGTGAAACTGCGTGACCTGCGCGGGCCCGCGGTGATCAACCTCTGGGCGTCGTGGTGCGGCCCCTGCCGCGAGGAACTCCCGGTCATCCAGGGCCTCGCCGACCGCGCCGACGGCCGCTTCACCGTCCTCGGCGTGGACATCGGCGACGACCGGGCCGCCGCCGCCGACTTCGCCACCACCCGCGGTGTCAACTTCCCGACCCTGTACGACCGGGAGAAACAGCTCCTGGACGAACTCGGGCTGGCCACACTGCCCGCGACCGTCTTCATCGATGCCGACGGGGGGATGTACGTGCACCGAGCCGCCATGGACGTCGACCAGTTGATCGAACAGATGAAGAAACATACCGGCGTTACGGTGACCCGATGAGCCGCGGTGAGGTGCTGGACCGGCCGGACGGACTGCCCGGATGGTTCGACCCGCTGCTGACCAGGGTCGCCGAATGCCGTACCGAGGACTTCACCGCCCTGCGCCGCCCCGTCGGGAAGGGCGGGCGCTCCAGCGCCGTGCTGGTCCTGATCGGCGAGGACGACGACGGCCGCCCCGATCTGCTGGTCCTGCAACGGGCCGCGACCATGCGCAACCACGCCGGGCAGCCGGCCTTCCCGGGCGGCGCCACCGATCCGGAGGACGCCCACGCCCCGGCCACCGCGCTGCGCGAGGCCCAGGAGGAGGTCGGCCTCGACCCGACCTCGGCCGAGGTGCTGGCGCTGCTGCCCGAGCTGTGGATCCCGGTCAGCGGCTTCGTCGTCACCCCGGTGCTCGCCTGGTGGCGCAAACCCCATCCGGTGCATCCGCTCCAGCCGGCCGAGGTGGCCCATGTCGCCCGGCTGCCGATCAGTGAACTCACCGATCCCGCGAACCGTATCCGGGTGCGTCATCCGAGTGGCTGGATCGGGCCCGCCTTCCAGGTCCGTGGGCTACTCGTCTGGGGTTTCACGGCGGGAGTGATCGCGGCGATGTTGGAGATGGCCGGCTGGGCGGTCCCGTGGGAGCCGGGACAGGTCGTCGAGCTACCGGATGCCAGCGCGCCGGTGCCCGCCGCCCGCGGCGGGGCGCCGGACGAGGTGGTGCCGTGAGATGGACCCCGACTTCTACGCTGAGTGAGTGCCCGTGGTCGATGTCATCCTGATCGTGCTCATGGTGCTGTTCGCGATCAGCGGATACCGCCAGGGCTTCACCATCGGTGCGCTGTCGCTCGGTGGCTTCTTCAGCGGCGTCCTGATCGGTCTCCAGCTCGGTCCGCTGATCGCCCGCCAGTTCGAGAATGGGACGGTCCGCCTGGTCGTCGCCCTCGGCGTCATCCTGGTGCTGGCCGTGCTCGGGCAGACCCTGGCCGGCTGGCTCGGCACCAACCTGCGGCAGGTCATCCAGAGCCGCCCCCTGCAATACCTCGACGACGCCGGCGGAGCGCTCGTCTCGATCGTCGCCGTGCTGCTGGCCGCCTGGCTGGTGGCCGTGCCGTTCCAGTCCACCCCGTTCCCGGCGATCAACCGGGAGGTGCGCGGCAGCGCCATCCTCGGCGGCATCAACGAGCTGATGCCCGAGCAGGTGCAGGCGCTCTCCTCCGGGCTGCGCGACACCCTCGACACCAACGGCTTCCCGGACGTGTTCGGCGGCTTCGCCCGAACCCAGGCCCGCGAGGTCCCGGCCCCCGACCCGGCGCTCGCCGGCTCCAAGGTGGTGCAGGAGTCCAAATCCTCGGTCCTCAAGATCCTCGGCTCGGCGCCGAGCTGCTCCCGCCGCATCGAGGGCACCGGCTTCGTCTACGCCAAGGAGCGCGTCATGACGAACGCGCACGTGGTCGCCGGCACCCGCGAGGTCGTCGTGGAGAGCGGCGGCCGCCAGATCGAGGGCAAGGTCGTCGTCTACGACCCCAAGCGTGACCTGGCCGTCCTGTACGTGCCCGGCCTCAAGGCGCCGGTCATGCCGTTCGTCGCCAAGGAGGCGTCGAGCGGCGCCAACGCCATCGTGCTCGGCTACCCGCAGGACGGCCCGTACAACGCCCAGTCCGCCCGGGTCCGCGACGTCAGCCGCATCACCGGCCCGGACATCTACGAGTCCGGCGATGTGACCCGCGAGATCTACACGATCAAGTCCCTGGTCCGCAGCGGCAACTCGGGCGGCCCCCTGATCGACCCCAACGGCGACGTACTCGGCGTCATCTTCGCGGCCGCCGCCGACGACAAATACGTCGGCTTCGCCCTGACAGCCGACGAGGCCGCATCGGTGGCCCAGGCCGGTCGCACAGGCACCCGAGGCGTCCGCACCGGCGAGTGCGCATAACCCCTTCCCTGTACGGCCTAGGCCTCTCCAACCACACACAGCCCGCCCCGTGGCGCCCGGCGACCACCTGCCCACTCACGCCTTTGCCGCCCGCCCCGGGCGGAGCTGCCGGGTTCGCGACCACGTGGCCCGGCCAGGCCGCCACGCGCCCCCGCCATTCGTCCCAGCCGCGGAACGGTCACCCGAGTTGGACGGCGGTGCGCTCAACACCCCCCCGGGCATTGGTCCCAGCCGCAGGACGGTCACCCGAGCTGGACGGCGGTGCGCTCAACACCCCCCCCGGGGCATTGGTCCCAGCCGCAGGACGGTCACCCGAGCTGGACGGCGGTGCGCTCAACACCCCAGCAAAACGCCGCCGGTGTCGAGGCAAGTGATTTGCCGACGCCAGCGGGGTTTGCTGGCGGCGGGAAATCACCTGCCTCGACACCGGTTACAAGGCGTTTTGCCGCGTAGCGAAGCGGAGCCATCAGGCCCAGCGTTTTGCCGCGGAGCGAAGCGGAGCAATCGGACTAAGTACCGTCGGCGAAGCGGCGGATCGTTATCGCGGCCGCGATCGCGGATAGCAGGAGCAGCAGGATGGCGACCCACCGGGCCACCGGGACGCCGGTGTCGGCGGGTTCGGCGGGTGCCGCCCAACCGCCCGCGTTCTGGTCTGTGGACGCGGTGGTGGAGTTCGGTGGGGTGCTGGCGTCGGGGGCCGACTGGGCCTGCCCGGAGACCGGCGCGCTGCCGAAGCGGGCGACACCGGCCGGTGGGGTGTTGTCGAGCGGGTTGCCGGGCACCTGCGGAACGTCCGCGGTGAGCGCGGCCACCGGGTCGACGAGGCCGAAGCCGAATTCCGGGTCGCGGCCCGGGTCGCCGCGGTCCTTGGCGGTCTTGATGATCCGGTTGACCACCTCGCCGGCCGGCATGTCCGGCCAGCGGGAGCGGATCAGCGCCGCGGTGGCGGCCACCATGGGGGCGGCGAAGCTGGTGCCCTGGACCTTCCAGTAGCCGCCGGGCCGGGCGCCGACCAGCTCGTTGGCCGGGGCGGTCACCACGGTCTCCTTGCCGGTGACGGAACCCGACCAGAGGCCTTCGCCGTCGCGGTCGAGCCCACCGACGGCGATGACGCCGGGTTCGCGGGCCGGGTACCACACCCCGGAGCGCGGTGTGGTGGCCGTGGCGGTGCCGGTCGCGTTGCCGGTGCAGGCGATCACCACGACGTCCTTGGCGAACGCGTAGTCGATCGCGGCCGACAGGATGGAGCTGGACCCGCTGCCGCCGAGGGACAGGTTGACCACCTTGGCGCCGTGGTCGACCGCCCATCGCACGCCCTTCGCCACGATCAGGGCGTCGTCGTAGCGGTTCTCCTCGTCCAGCACCCGGACCGGGAGGATCTTGGACTTCGGGGCGATGCCGACGACGCCCTGCGGATCGTCGGAGCGGCCGGCGATGAGCGCGGACACCGATGTGCCGTGCCCGACCGGGTCGCTCTCGCCGTCGCCCTTCTTGTCGACCAGGTCGAGGCCGGGCAGCACCTGGCCTTCCAGGTCGGCGTGGTGGGCGTCCACCCCGGAGTCGATCACGGCGACGGTGACGCCGGCGCCGTCCGAGTAGTTCCACGCCTCGGCCAGGTTGAGCGCCTGCAACTGCCACTGGTCGGCGCGCACCGCGTTACCGGCGGTGTCGACGGGCTCGGCCAGGACGCCGGCGCCGTGGCCGGCCGGGATCGGGGTGGTGGAGTAGATGACGGGTGCCGGGCCGAAGGCGATCAGGCCCGCCAGCGCCGAGGCGCTGAGCCGTCGGCTCAGCACCGGCCACCGCCATCGGGTGCCACCCATCGCGGCCTCTCCGGCCGGGACACGATGCTCACACTGCTCACGGGTCGGCGTCGCCATTCTGAGACGGGTCAGTCGGACGGTCAGTCGATGGAGGGAGATTACTCTCCCACAGCGGCGTGTCGCTGCGGTCCTTCATGGTTAATCGCACCGAGAGTCTGCCGATTTTTCGGAATCGCGAAAAGGTGGCCGGTGGGCCAGCTGGATCAGGCGGGTTCCCTCACGCCTTGTGATCAAACGACCACGCCCGGGTGGGAGGTTCGCCGGGCGGACGTTGCCGATGAGCGCGCCCTCGTCCGGCGCACCGGACATCACGAGACCCGGCGCGGACAGTTCGCGCAGTCGCTGGATCACCGGCTCGAAGAGGGCCCGCCCCGCGCCACCGGACCGGCGGGTCAGCACCAGGTGCAGACCGATGTCCCGGGCCTGGGGGAGGTACTCCAGCAGCGGCAGCAGCGGGTTGGTCGGCCCGGCCACCACCAGGTCGTAGTCGTCGACCAGGACGAACAGCTCCGGACCGGTCCACCAGGACCGGTCGCGCAGCTCGCGGGCGGTCACGTCGGGGCCGGGCAGCCGGCGTTGCATGTACCCGGCGGCGGACAGGATCAGGTCGCTGGTCTGCTGAGCCTGCATGCCGTACCCGATCCGGTGTTCCGACTCGGGCAGGTCCATCAGGCTGCGCCGGTAGTCGACCAGGATGATCCGGGCCTCCTCCGGCCGGAACCGTCTGGTGATCGTGGTGGCAAGTGCCCGCAGGAACGACGACTTTCCGGCCTCCGCGTCACCGAAGAGCAGGAAGTGCGGGTCGGACGCGAAGTCGATCTCGACGGGCCGCAGGTCGGCCTCGGCGATGCCGATCGGCAGCCGCAGGCCGGTGCCGCCGTCGACGGGCAGGTCGGCGTACGCGACCGAGGCCGGCAGCAGGCGCACCCGCGGCGCGAGCGGTCCCTCCCATGCCGCCGCCACCGCCTTGACCAGGCCGGTGGTGTCCCCGAGCGTGCTCACCTCGGGCCGCACGGTGAGCAGGTGCAGGCCCCGGTTGCGGTCGGTCGGGTGCTCGATCACGCCACGGCCGGGTGTCTGGTCCGGCACCGCCTGCGCGGCCCGCCGGTTGACGACCGAGTCGGACGGGTCGCCGAGCCGCAGTTCCAGCCGGGAGCCGAAGAGATCCCGGACGGCCGGACGGAAGTCCATCCAGCGGGAGGCCGCCGCCACCAGGTGGATCCCGTACGACAGACCGCGGGTGGCCAGGTCGGTCAGGACCGGCTCCAGTTCCTCGTACTCCTTGCGGACCGTGGCCCAGCCGTCGACCACCAGGAACACGTCGCCGAACGGGTCGGAACCGCCCGCCCGCCGGCTCCGGTACGCCGCCATCGAGTCCACCCCGAGCTCGGCGAACCGGGCCTCCCGCTGGGCCAGCAGGGTCACCATCTCGCCGACCGTACGCCGGACGCCCTCCGCGTCCAGCCGCCCGAACACCCCACCCACATGCGGCAGGTCCCGCAGCGTGCCGAGCGAGCCGCCGCCGAAGTCCAGGCAGTACACCTGCACCTCGGCCGGCGTGTGGGTCAGCGCCAGACCGCAGATCAGGGTCCGCAGCGCGGTCGACTTGCCGCTCTGCGTGCCGCCGACCACCGCGACGTGCCCGGCCGCGCCGGCCAGCTGCAACCACATCACGTCACGCATCTGCTCGCGGGGCTTGTCGACGACCGCGACCGGCACCTGGAGGCGACCGTGCAGCGCCGGGTTGGTGAAGGCCAGCCCGCGCCCCGGAGTCACCCCGACCGGGCCGAGCAGTTCGTCCAGCACCTGGGACACCTCGAGCGGCGGCAGCCACACCTGGTGCGCCGGCGGGCCCTGCCCGACCAGCCGGTCGACGACCACGTCGACCAGTTTCGGGCCCTCCGGCTCGGCGGCCGGCTTCGGCTTGGGCGCGGAGGCCGGAACCGCCACGTGCTGCGTGGTCCACGGCAGCACCCGCAGGTCGACGTGATCGGTAGTGCCGGGGCCCCGGCCGGCCCGGCGGATCGGCCCGCCCACGTAGACGCCCTTGAACCGGATCAGCGGCTCGGTGCCGAACTTCAGGTAGCCGTGACCGGGGGAGCGGGGCAGCTCGTACGCGTCCGGCACGCCGAGCACCGCCCGTGACTCCAGCGCCGAGTTGGTCCGTAGGCCGACCCGGTACGACAGGTGCGTGTCCAGCCCGCGCAGCCGTCCGTCCTCCAGCCGCTGACTGGCCAGCAGCAGGTGCACGCCCAGCGACCGGCCGAGCCGCCCGATCTGGAGGAACAGCTCGATGAACTCGGGCTTCTCCTTCAGCATCTCGGTGAACTCGTCGACGATCACGAACAGGGTCGGCAGCGGGGGCAGCGGGGCGCCACCGGCCCGGGCGCGGTCGTAGTCGTACAGCCCCGCGTAGTTGCCCGCCTTGGCCAGCACCTCCTGCCGCCGGGACATCTCGCCCTCCAGGGCGTCGGCCATCCGGTCCACCAGGGGCAGCGCGTGCTCCAGGTTGGTGACCAGCGCGGCGGTGTGCGGCAGCCGGTCCATCGAGGCGAACGCCGCGCCGCCCTTGAAGTCGATCAGGATGAAGTTGAGCACCTCGGACGAATGGGTCGCGGCGAGTGCCAGCACCAGCGTCTTCAGGATCTCCGACTTACCCGAGCCGGTGGCGCCGATGAGCAGGCCGTGCGGGCCCATGCCGTCCTGGGCGGACTCCTTGATGTCCAGCTCGACCGGCACCCCGTCGTCGCTCACGCCGATCGGCACCCGCAGCCGGTCCCGCGGCGCGCGGGCCGGCCACCCGTGCGCCACCGAGTAGTTCTCCGGGTCGGCGATGCCGAGCAGCTCGGGCAGCCCGGTCTCGGCCGACGCGGTCGGGGCGCCGCCCGGGTCGGGGGCGGTGGCCAGCCGCAGCGGCGCCAGCCGCCGGGCCACCGCCTCGGCCTCCGCGACGGTCAGGCCGTCCGCCCGGCCCACCTCACCCTCGTGATCCATCGTGTAGGTGCCGAGCATCCCGTCCGACCGGACCTCCAGCACCAGCGCCGACCGGTCCAGCAGCCGGGGCGGCGCGGTGTCCAGGTCGAGCACGGTCAGTCCGTCCAGCGCGTCGTCGAGCCGGGTGTTCGCCGGCTCCGCGCCGTCCACCACCACCAGGACGTGCGGCACGCTGCCGGCGCTCTCCCCGGGATGGAACCGGGGCCGCGAACCGATCACCTCGTCCAGCAACCCGGCCAGCGTGGGCTCGTCACCGGCCACCAGCCGGACCGGGCCCAGCGCGTCGAACTGGCTCGGATGCTGCGCGTGCGGCAGCCACTTGACCCACTCCCACCAGCCGCGCGCCTCCTGCCCGGCGCAGACCGCGATCACCAGCTCGTCCGGCCCGTGGAACACCGCGAGCTGGGTCAGCACCGCCCGGACCAGGGCACGCGGGCCCTCCGTGCCGGGCGCGTCACCGCGGATGTAGACCCGGGAGAACCCGCGCAGCGACATCGCCACCGGCAGGTCGGGCACCACCGAGTACGCGTCCAGGAAGCGGCGCAGCGCTCCCGCGGTCATCGGCTCCAGCTCGTCCAGCGGCCGGGCGACCGGCGGCACCAGCGGGGTGGCCAGCGTCTGCGGGCCCAGACCGACGCGGACCACGCCGAAATCCGGGTCCCCGCCGCGCCGTTCCCACAGCCGGTGGCTGCCCACCGTCGACCAGAGCCGCTCCGGGTCGGGATGGCGGTAGAGCAGGCCGGTCCGCTGCCGCTGGGCGGTGTCGCGCGCCCGCTTGCGCAGCGCCGCGAGATGGCGGAGGTACTCCCGGCGGGCGGACATCATCTCCGCCTTGCGCGGCGCCCCCGAGGCTCCGAACGAGGTGGTCAGCATGGCCAGCGAGGAGACGCCGAAGAGGCCGCCGATCACGTACGAATAAGCCCCGCCGCGGCCCTGCCCCATCATCATCGCCATGGCCAGCGTGCCGCCCAGCATCGGCAGCGCCATCAGCCACTGCTGCCAGCGGGCCGCCACCTGCTCCGGGATCTCCGGCGGCGGATCGACGGTCAGCGGATCGGACGGAATCTCCGGTGCCGGCCTGCGGGCCGCACGCCTGACCATCACGGTGCCCACATCCGCCCCCTCGACCGGTGACCAGCCCCGGCCATCTCGGGACTTCACGACCGGCCCATGCTAGGTAAAGTTCCGTCGATCCCGCAGCCTCGACCACGGTTGCTGTGGACAAACGGAAGGAATTCCTGGTGAGCGTCGGTCTTGCCCGTGTGACGATCAGCGCACCGCACCGTCGGGTCGACGTGGCGCTCCCCGAGCAGGTCCCACTGGCCGAGCTGCTTCCCGAGGTGCTCCGGCACGCCGGCGAGGGCCTCGCCGACGAGGGCGAGAAGCACGGCGGGTGGGTGCTCCGGCGAGGCGACGGTGTCGCGCTCGCCACAGCTCAGGGCCTCCACCCCCAGGGCGTACGCGACGGCGAGGTGCTGCATCTCGTCCCGGCCGGCGACGAGTGGCCGGAGCTGGAGTACGACGACGTCGTCGAGGCCATCGCCGACGGCGCCCGCCGCCGGGGCGGTGTCTGGACCCCGGCCGCCACCCGTACCGCGACCCTGGCGGCGGCCGCCGTCCCGCTCGCGCTCGGCCTGCCCGCCCTGCTGCTCAGCGGGCCGGACGGGGAACTCGCCGGGATCGCCGGGCTCGGCGTGGCGCTGCTGCTGGCGTTCACCGGCACCATCGCGTCCCGGGCGTACGGCGACGGCCGGGCCGGGGTCGCCCTCGGTGGGTACGCGCTGCCGTACGCCTTCGCCGGCGGTGCGCTCCTGATCACCTCCGGCGACGGTGGCGGTGTGTTCACCCCGCTGCCCTGGCTGGGCGGACCGGAGCTGCTCGCCGGATCGGTCGCCGTCCTGCTGGTGTCGGCGCTGGCCGGGGCGGGTGTGGCGGCCGGGGCACGGTTCTTCACGGCCGGCGTTACGGTCGGCCTGCTGGGCGCGCTCACCGCCGCCACCGGGCTGTTCACCGACGCGGCCGGCGGTGCCGCGGTGCTGATCTCGGTGCTGGTCTGCGGGATCGGGGTGCTGCCGCTGCTCGCCGTCCGGTTCGGGCGGGCCCCGCTGCCGCCGGTCAGCCTGCCGCCCGGCGTCGAGTCGGCGGTTCCGGACGGGCAGTCCCGCCCCGGCGCCGACACGGTCCGTCAGCGACCGCAGAGGGCGGCCGTGTTCGCGGCGGTCGAGCGTACCGATGAACTGCTCGCCGGAATGCTCCTCGGCCATGCCGTCCTGGCGGCCGGCGCCTACGCCGTGCTCGCCACCGCGGGCACCCTCTCCGCACGCATCCTGCTCGCGGTCAGCGCGGCAGCGCTGCTGCTGCGCTCCCGCCTCTTCGTCACCTGGCGGCACCGGGTGCCGGTGCTGGTCGCCGGCCTCGCCGGCGGCGCCGCGCTCGGCGCCGACCTGCTCACCGGCGCCGGCGACGCCCTGCCCGCGGTGATCGCGGGAGCCGTCCTGGTCGCGCTGATCACGGTGGGTGCCGGAGCCCGGTACGCGAGCCGCCCGCCGTCGCCCTACCTGGGCCGTGCCGCCGACTGGCTGGACGCCCTCACGGTGGTCTCGGTGATCCCGGTGGCCTGCGCGGTGACCGGCCTCTACGGTGCGGTGTCCGGTCTGGGCTGACGCCCGTGTGAGCTATCTCTCCCGGGTCCGCCGGCTGGGACACCCCGCAATACGACCGCACCTGCGGGGCGGGCCCCACAGGTGCGGTCGGTCAGCGGTCTCGCGGGAGCGATCGATCAGTGCTCGCCTTCGCCCTCAGCGGCCTCGGCGGCCTCGGCGCGCTTGAAGGAGGCCCGGATCTCGGCCTCCGCCTCGATCCGGCCGGTCCAGGTCGCGCCCTCGACCGACTTGCCCGGCTCCAGGTCCTTGTAGACCGTGAAGAAGTGCTGGATCTCCATCCGGTCGAACTCGCCCAGGTGGTGGATGTCGCGCAGGTGCTCCTGACGCGGGTCCTCGTAGGGAACGCAGAGCACCTTGTCGTCACGGCCGTGCTCGTCGGTCATCCGGTACATGCCGATCGCGCGGGCCCGGACCAGGCAGCCGGGGAAGGTCGGCTCCTGGATCAGCACCAGCGCGTCCAGCGGGTCGCCGTCCTGCCCGAGGGTGCCCTCGATGTAGCCGTAGTCCGCGGGATACTGTGTCGCGGTGAAGAGGGTCCGGTCCAACCGGATACGTCCGGTCTTGTGGTCCACCTCGTACTTGTTGCGCTGCCCCTTGGGGATCTCAACCAGAACGTCGAAATCCATTATTCGCTCCCCTTTTGCTTGCCCGCTTGAATAGACCGGTCCGCCGGGCAGGAAAGCGGGGGTTGGATGCAGGGCCCGCAGGATCCGCGCGCGACGGTGTGCCGGATGTCGCTAGTCTCCCCTAAGTCTGACGCCACGGGTGAGGAGGGGCGTGTGACGAGGCAAGATTCACATGACGGTCCGGAGGGACGCGGCGTGTCGGATGCTCAGCCCGGCCCCGAAGAGGGTATTGGATCCGCCGGTCCAGCCGGTGCAGCTCCGGCATATCCGGATAAATCGGGTGTGACCGATCCCTCATTCGCTCCCGCGGCCCCCTCGGCCGGCCGCGCCGTCGCCCCGCCCGCGGGCCCCGGCGCCCGGGTGCCGTTCCCCTGGCAGCAGGAGGACGCGCAGTCCACCCCCGGCCGTGCCACGGTCACCCCTGCCGGGCCGTCCTCGCCCGGCACCCCGCCATCCGCAGCGCCGCAGACCTCCGGCCAGGCCTCACCGCCGTCCGTTCCGGCTCCGGGCCAGGCTTTCCCGCCGTCCGCGCCGGTTGCGGGCCAGGCTTTCCCGCTGTCCGCGCCGGTTGCGGGCCAGGCTTTCCCGCTGTCCGCGCCGGTTGCGGGCCAGACTTTCCCGCTGTCCGCGCCGGCCGCGGGCCAGACATTCCCGTCGTCCGTTCCGGCTTCGGGTCAGGCTTCCCTGCCCTCCGTGCCGATTCCGGGCCGGGCTTCCCCGCCGTCTGTGCCGGCTCCCGGCCGGGCGAGCGTTCCGCAATCATCGGCCGGCGGCCATTCGCCCACCGGACCGGCACCTACTTCCGGGAGCGCATCGATTCCCAAGGCATCTGCGCCCGGCGAGGACTCTGGCCGGTCACCCGCAAACCCACACCCATCCGGTACGCCCGGACGGCCGGCCACACCACAAGGACCCGCCGCCGGCCGGGCTCCAGACATGGGTCACCCGTCCACGCCCGGTCAGATGCCTACGCCTGCGCAGGCCCATACGTTTGGCCACGCTCCCGCGCCTGGTCAGCCGTCCGTGCCTGACCAGTCTTCCGCGCCTGGTCAGCCGATCTCGCCTGGTCAGCCGATCTCGCCTGGTCATCCGTCTGTAGCTGGTCGCTCATCCGCGCCTGGTCAGCCGCTCGCGCCCGGTCAGGTTTCCGCGCCGGGTCAGGTTTCCGCGCCCGGTCAGGCTTCCGCGCCCGGTCAGGCGCCCACGTCTGGGCAGGCCCCTGCGCCTGGTCAGCTTTTTGCGCCCGGACAGGCGCCGGCGACGGGCACAGGCTCCACAGTCGGCTCGGGAGGTGGGGCGCAGGGGGCGTCCGGAGCCGGGCAGATGGCCGGTCCTCCAGCCTCGATGACCGACCTCACCGCCTTCCTGCCCGGGGCCGCGTCCGGCCGAATACCCGCCGCGCCCGCGCCCGGGCCGGGAA
This sequence comes from Actinoplanes lobatus, assembly GCF_014205215.1. Lineage (NCBI taxonomy): Bacteria > Bacillati > Actinomycetota > Actinomycetes > Micromonosporales > Micromonosporaceae > Actinoplanes > Actinoplanes lobatus. The sequence continues at coordinate 1,867,634 of NZ_JACHNC010000001.1, read as the reverse complement.
TCGTGCCGCAGCCACCGTCCTCAGGGGCGGCCCGGCCCGCGCAGGCGTCGCCTTCGGTTCCGGCGGTCGGCCCGCAGATGCCTCCGGCCGCGCCGACAGGCGCCGTGCAGATGCCTTCGGCCGCGCCGACAGGCGCCGTGCAGATGCCTTCGGCCGCACAGATAGGGCAGGCCGGACAGGTGGGGTCGCCCGCGCAGGTGGGACAGGCCATGCATATGGGACAGGCTGGACAGCCGGGGCCGCTTGGACAGCCGGGGCCGCCTGGGCAGGTGGGGCGGCCTGGGCAGGACGCACAGGCAGGGCCGGGAAGTGTTCCGGGGCCCGAGACCGCGCCGTCCAGGTCGATGGCGCCGAACTTCTTCACCGGGGCTCAACCGGGTCATCCGAGCGTTCCGCCGGCCGCCGCGCCGGGGCGGGCGCCTTTCGCGGAACCGGCATCCGGGCCGACCGTGCCGAATAGCCGTGATGAAGCCGCGGCGCCGGGTGGGCGACTTCCCATGGCGCCTTCCGGCGAGTATCCGCCCAGCGGCCCCGGACCGATCGGGAACTGGCCGGGCCACCGCCCCGACCAGGCCGACGATCGGCCGGGCCAGGCTTCACCGGCGCAGCCCCAGGCCGAGGCGGACCACGGCACCACCGGTCAGTCCGGCACCACGGCTCAGTCCAGCACCATGCCTCAGTCCGGCTTGACACCTCAGTCCGGCTCGGCCCCTCAGCCTGGTTCGACGCCGCCGCGACCAGACCGTGCCGCGGTCCCGCAGGGCGGCGAGGGCCCGGGTCTGCCCGGGGAGCCGGCCGTGCGCGGTGCGTGGGCAGCCGGGCCGCCCGCGCACGGTGGGCCGGCCGGCCGCGCTTCGCATGATGCGCAAACTGCGAATCCGGACCATGGTGGCGTTTCGAACCGGCCGACCGATCTTGGGCAGGCCGGAGCGCCGAGACGTCCCGCTGATCTGAGTCAGGTCGCCGGATCAGGCCGTCCTGGGAACGGGCAGCCCGGGACGCATGGACGTTCCGCCGGCTCCGCTCAGGTCGGCGCTTCGGGCCAGCCCGCCGATCCTCGTCAGGTCGGCGCTTCGGGCCAGCCCGCCGATCCTCGTCAGGTCGGCGCTTCGGGCCAGCCCGCCGATCCTCGTCAGGTCGGCGCTTCGGGCCAGCCCGCCGATCCTCGTCAGGTCGGCGCTTCGGGCCAGCCCGCCGATCCTCGTCAGGTCGGTACTCCGGGCCAGGCTGCCGAACCCCGTCAGGTCGGTGCCCAGGGCCAGCCTGCCGACCCTCGTTTGCCTGGCAATCTTCGTTTGCCTGGCGATCCTCGTCAGGTCGGTGACCCGGGTCAGCCCGGCGATCACCGTCAGCCCAGCGACCACCGTCTGCCTGATGATCTTCGTTTGCCTGGCGATCCCCGTCAGGTCGGCGACTCGGGTCAATCTGGCGATCCCCGTCAGCACGGTGGGCAGGGGACGGCCGCGGTGCCGGGTCGACCTGAGGTCGGTCACGCCCCTGTGCCGGGTTGGTCCGGAGCCGGTCAAGCCGCTGTGCCTGGCCGCCCGAGCGAGGGGCAAGGCACGGACCCGGGGAAGACCGCCGACTTCGGGCGGGCCCTCGATCCGGGGAGGACCGCTGATTTCGGGCGGGCCCTCGAACCGGGAAGGCCCTCCGATCTCGGCGGGGCGCCCGGCTCCGGGATCGCCGCTGCTCCGGGCCAGGAGAACGACCCGGGACGTACCGCCAACCTCGGGCAGATCGTGAGCCGGGCCGCTGCTCCGGGCCGTTCCGTGGATCCGGACCGGACCGCGAGCCTCGGGCTGCCCGCCGGCGGAATCGCACCCGCGCCGGGCGCACCCGGCGGGACCCCGCCCCGGGCCGGCGGACCCGCGGCCGGCGGACCCTGGGCCGATGGACCGGGTCATGGCGGGCCGGGGATCGGCGGGCCCGGGATTGGTGGGCCAGGAAACGGCGGGCCAGGAAACGGCGGGCCGGGGATCGGTGGGCCGGGACGCGGTGGCGGGGAGAGCGGCCCGGCGGACCCGGGTGGCTACGGGCGCGCCTCCGTGCCGTTGAACACCGCCTCGGTGAGTACGCCGCCGTGGGGAGCGCAAGCCGCACCTCAGCCCGGCGCGGGCGTTACGGCCGGGACCGGTGACGGCGTCGCTGCGGGCGAGGCGGTTCCCCGCAAGTCCCGTACGAAAATGGTGTCCGCTCTTGTGATCTTGACGCTGGTGGCGGGGGCGGCGGCAGCGGGTCTCGTGGTGCGGCCCGGGCCGGTCGACGAATGGCTCGGCGCCGAACCGACCGCCGCGCCCACGACGGCGGCGCCCACCCCGGAGCCGACGCCGACGCCGGTGCTGGCGGCGGCCGAGGCGGACGGCGCCGCACCGGACCCGGCGGCCGTCAAGGCGGCGCTGGATCCGCTGGTCAACGCGCCGGCGCTGGGTTCCACCGTGCACGTCCAGGTGGTCGACGCGGCGACCGGGACGGTGCTGTACGAGCGGAACGCCGACAAGATGACCACCCCAGCCTCGACGACGAAGGTGCTGACCGCGGCGACCGTGCTGGCCGCGCGCGGGCCGGCGCACCGGCTGGAGACCCGCGTGGTGGCCGGGGAGCGGCCCGGCGAGGTGGTGATCATCGGCGGTGGTGACCCGACGCTGGCGGTCGAGGAGGACGACAAGGACCTCTTCCCGGGGGCGGCCCGCCTGGACGATCTGGCGGCGCAGGTGAAGAAGGCGCTCGGCGGTACGAAGCCGACCCGGGTGACGGTGGACACCTCCCTGTTCACCGGGTCGGAGACGGCGCCCGGCTGGGGCAGCGGGGACATCGCGGCCGGGCAGGTGGCCCGGATCCAGTCGCTGATGGTCAACGCGGGGCGGGTCGAGCCGGTGCACAACGAGTACGGCGGGGATCCGCGGCACTCGGATCCGGCGCTGGCGGCCGGCAAACTGTTCGCCAAGATGATCGGCGTCCCCGCGTCGGCGGTGTCGAAGGGCGAGGCGCCGGAGACGGCGGCCGTCGACCCGGCGCCGTCGGCCTCGGCGGTGGCGTCGGCGACGATCGCCCCCGGGGACGAGTTGGGCAAGGTCGAGTCGCCGCCGATGGTGCAGATCGTCGACTGGATGTTGCAGCAGAGCGACAACGTGGTGGCCGAGGCGCTGGGGCGGCAGGTCGCGCTGGCGGCCGGCGAGGAGCCGAGCTTCAAGGGCGCGGCCACCGCGATGGAGAACCAGTTGACCGAGTTGGGCCTGCCCGCCGAACTGGCCGTCCTCAATGACGCGAGCGGCCTGTCCAACCGCAACACCATCGCCCCGGAGCTGCTGGTCAAGACCCTGGCGCTGGCCGCCGGCCCGGATCAGCCGGCGCTCAGCAACCTGTTCAACGGTCTGCCGGTGGCCGGCTGGTCCGGCACTCTGGAGACGCGGTTCGCCACGCCGAGCGCCAACGAGACCGCGCAGGGCATCGTCCGGGCCAAGACCGGGTCGCTGAGTGGGGTGAACACCCTGGCCGGGGTGCTGGTCACCCGGGAGCGGCGGCCGCTGGTCTTCGCGATCATGGCGAAGGGCGGGGCGAACGCGATCACGGCCCGGGCCGCGCTGGACGACATCGCCGCCCGGTTGGTCGCCTGCGGCTGCTGATCCGGGGTTTCACCGGAGTGCGCTGTGGAGCCGCGCGGGTACGGTGGGCTGCATGGCGCAGTTCGTTGACTGGGATCTGGCCGCCGCAACCGCGGGCGCGCTGTCGAAGACCGGCCCCGCGGTCTCCTTCGAGGAGGCCACCCAGGTGGTGTCCGAGCTGCGGACCCTGACCGACGAGGCGGCCGTGCACGTGGCGGCCTACACCGGTCTGATCGCGCACACCGACGTGCCGCCGGTCCGTGTGGTGGACCGGCGGGACTGGGCCCGGGTGAACATCACCGGTCTCCAGAAGGTCATCGGCCCGCTGGTCAGCCGGCTCTCCGGGGACCGGGAGCCGAGCCCGTTCGCCGACGCGATCGGTTCCCGGGTGACCGGCGTGCAGGCCGGCACGGTGCTGGCCTACCTTTCCGGCCGCGTCCTCGGGCAGTACGAAGTGTTCTCCGGCGAGCCCGGCCAGCTGCTGCTCAACGCGCCGAACATCGTCGAGGTGGAGCGCAAGATCGGCGCGGACCCGCGGGACTTCCGGCTCTGGGTCTGCCTGCACGAGGTCACGCACCGCACCCAGTTCACCGCGGTGCCGTGGATGCGCGGCTACTTCCTCGGCGAGGTGCAGGCGTTCGTCGACGCGTCGCAGGGCGGCGAGCACATCCTGGAGCGGCTGCGCCGGGGCGTGGCGACGCTGTCCGAGGCGCTGCGCGACGAGGAGAGCCGGGTCTCGATGCTGGACGTCGTCCAGACTCCCGCCCAGCGGGCCGTGCTGGACCGGCTGACCGCGCTGATGACGCTGCTGGAGGGGCACGCCGAGTTCGTCATGGACGGTGTCGGCCCCGAGGTGATCCCGACGGTCGAGTCGATCCGGGCGAAGTTCAACCGCCGCCGGGAGAGCGGCAACCCGCTGGAGAAGGCGGTGCGCCGGGTGCTCGGCATCGAGGTCAAGATGCGGCAGTACGCGGAGGGCCGCAAGTTCGTGCACGGTGTCGTCGAGCGGGTCGGCATGGACGGCTTCAACCGGATCTTCGAGTCCCCGCTCACCCTGCCCCGCCTGGAGGAGCTGGGCGACCCGGACGCCTGGGTCACCCGGGTGCACGGCTGACATGGCCCGGATCCCGCCGCCGGTGGCGGCCGTCCGCACCGCCGTGCGCCGAGGGCTGGCCGATCTGCCGGGTGACGCGCTGGTCCTGGTGGCCTGTTCGGGCGGGGCGGATTCGCTGGCGCTGGCGTCGGCGGCCCAGTTCGTGGGTCGCCGGGTGGGCCTGGTCACGGTCGATCACGGGTTGCAGGAGGGCTCGGACCGGCGGGCCCGGTCGGTGGCCGCCTGGGCGCGGGACGCCGGCTTCGACCCGGTGCGGATCGCCACGGTCTCGGTGGCCGGCCTGCCGGGCGGCCCGGAGGCGGCCGCCCGCACCGCGCGGTACGAAGCTCTGACCACCGCCGCCGCCGATCTGGGCGCGGCCGCCGTGCTGCTCGGTCACACCCGCGACGACCAGGCCGAGACGGTGCTGCTGGCGCTGGCCCGCGGGGCCGGCCCTCGTGGACTGTCCGGGATGCCCGGCCGCCGGGGGATCTTCCGGCGCCCGCTGCTGGACGTGGCCCGGGCGGACACCCGCAAGGCCTGCGCCGCCCTGGGCCTGGCCCCGTGGGAGGACCCGCACAACACCGATCCGGCGTACGCCCGGTCCCGGGTGCGGTCCGCGGTGCTGCCGGTGCTGGTCGACGCGCTGGGCCCGGGTGTGCTGGGCAACCTCGCGCGGACCGCGTCCCTGGTGGCGGCGGACAACGAGGCGCTGGACGAACTCGCCGGCGCCGCACTGGAGTCGGCCCGGTCGCCGAGAGGGCTGTCGGTGCGGGCGCTCGCCGATCAGAAGGCGGCGATCCGGGGCCGGGTGCTGCACCGTTGGGCGCGGGAGCTGGGGGCGCCGGGTGCGGCGCTGGGGTTCGGGCACGTGGTCGCCATGGATGCTCTGGTGACCGATTGGCACGGCCAGGGAGCGGTGCATCTGCCCGCCGGGATACGTGTGGCTCGCCACATGGACGACCTCGTACGGGTGGTTCCGTCCTATATCAAGTGAGGCGTCCCGTTCGGAATGTGGCCCCGTTGGCCGAACGGTAACTTCCATACGGCAGGCTAGGCCCATGGCTGATGGCTCTTGGTACGACGCCGACATCGACCACGTGATCATCTCGGAGCAACAGATCCGGGAGAAGATCGACGAACTTGCCAAGCAGGTGTCGGTGGACCACGCCGACGCCGACGAAGGCATCCTCCTGGTCTGTGTGCTGAAGGGTGCGGTCATGTTCATGGCCGATTTCGCCCGCGCGCTGGGGAAGCACGGTCCGTCGACCGAGATGGAGTTCATGGCCGTCTCGTCGTACGGGCAGGGCACCACCTCCTCGGGCGTGGTGCGCATCCTCAAGGACCTGGACCGGGACATCGCCGGCCGGCACGTGCTCGTCGTCGAGGACATCGTGGACTCCGGTCTGACCCTCTCCTGGCTCATGAAGTACCTGGAGTCGCGGCAGCCGGCCAGCGTCGAGGTGGTGGCCCTGTTCCGCAAGCCGGACGCGGTCAAGGTGCAGGTTCCGGTGCGGTATGTGGGCTTCGACATCCCCAGCGAGTTCGTCGTGGGGTACGGACTGGACTTCTCCGAGCGCTACCGGGAGTTGCCGTACGTCGGGGTCTTGAAGCCCGAGGTCTACGCCCGTAGCTGAACCGCTTTCTCAGCGTGTTCTCAGTATTGGTCGTTATGGGCGGTTTTGCACACGAACCGCCCTGACTTCCCCACCGATACCCGGTCTTCGCGCTACCGCCTCACGGGTTCGTTGGCGGCACCTACGGTGTACGGTCGAGTGACCAATGGCGTACTCGTCACAAGCGCCGGAGGGGCCGCCCACCACGCGGCGACGTTGAGGTGACCAGGACGCCGATCAGGAGGGTCCGGGCGCTTGGCGCCCGACAACAGTATGGAACGTACGCGTTTCTTCCGCCGCCCGGTGGTCTGGATCATTCTGGTGATCATCGGCGTAGTGGCGCTGAGCTCTTTCTTCACCAGTGGTCCGAACTACCAGAGGGTAGACACATCGGTCGCTCTTGAGCGTCTGAACCAGCCCGGGATCAAGAAGGTCGTCCAGAAGGACAAGGAGCAGACGCTCCAGATCGATCTCGAAAAGGCCGAGACGTTCAACAACAAGTCGACCGAAAAGATCGAGACCCAGTATCCGTACGAGCTCACCGACGAGATCTGGAACGAGGTCATCCAGGCGAAGGACCAGAACCGGATCTCCGGCACGGTCAACGCCACGGTCTCCGGTGACAACATTCTTCTCAGCATTCTGATCAACCTGCTGCCGATCGCGATCCTCGTGGTCCTGCTGCTGCTCTTCATGTCGCAGATGCAGGGTGGCGGTTCGCGGGTGCTCAACTTCGGCAAGTCCAAGGCGAAGATGATCACCAAGGACACGCCGAAGACCACGTTCGCCGACGTGGCCGGTGCTGACGAGGCGGTCGAGGAGCTCCACGAGATCAAGGACTTCCTCCAGAACCCGACGAAGTACCAGGCTCTCGGCGCCAAGATCCCGAAGGGTGTGCTGCTGTTCGGCTCCCCGGGTACGGGTAAGACGCTGCTGGCCCGGGCCGTCGCGGGTGAGGCCGGAGTGCCGTTCTACTCCATCTCCGGCTCGGACTTCGTGGAGATGTTCGTCGGTGTCGGCGCCAGCCGGGTCCGCGACCTCTTCGAACAGGCCAAGTCGAACGCTCCGGCGATCGTCTTCGTCGACGAGATCGACGCCGTCGGCCGGCACCGTGGCGCCGGCATGGGCGGCGGCCACGACGAGCGCGAGCAGACCCTCAACCAGTTGCTGGTCGAGATGGACGGCTTCGACACCAAGGGCGGCGTCATCCTGATCGCCGCGACCAACCGCCCGGACATCCTGGACCCGGCCCTGCTGCGTCCCGGCCGTTTCGACCGGCAGATCCCGGTCGACAACCCGGACATGGAGGGTCGCAAGGCGATCCTGCGGGTGCACGCCAAGGGCAAGCCGTTCACGCCGGACGTCGACCTCGACTCGGTGGCCCGCCGCACGCCCGGCTTCTCCGGCGCCGACCTGGCCAACGTGATCAACGAGGCCGCCCTGCTGACCGCCCGGCACGACAAGCGGGCGATCAGCAACGACTACCTCGAAGAGGCGATCGACCGGGTCATCGCCGGCCCCGAGCGCCGCACCCGGGCGATGAGCGACAAGGAAAAGAAGATCACCGCGTACCACGAGGGTGGACACGCGCTGGTGGCCTACGCCCTGCCGCACTCGGCCCCGGTGCACAAGGTGACGATCCTGCCGCGTGGCCGCTCGCTGGGCCACACGCTGGTCCTGCCGACCGAGGACAAGTACACCCAGACCCGCGCCGAGATGATCGACACCCTGGCGTACGCGCTGGGTGGCCGGGCCGCCGAGGAGCTCGTCTTCCACGAGCCCACCACCGGTGCCGGCAACGACATCGAGAAGGCCACCAACCTGGCCAAGGCCATGGTCACCCAGTACGGCATGAGCTCCAAGCTGGGCGCCGTCAAGTACGGCACCACCGGCGACGAGCCGTTCATGGGCCGCAGCATGGGGCACGAAAAGGCGTACTCGGACGCGGTCGCCGCGGACATCGACGCCGAGGTCCGGGCCCTGATCGAGCTGGCCCACGACGAGGCCTGGGAGATCCTGGTCGAATACCGCGACGTGCTCGACAACATGGTGCTTGAGTTGATGGAGAAGGAGACCATCACTCAGGAGGACATGAACCGGATCTGTGCCCGGGTGGCCAAGCGCCCGCCGATGTCGCCGTTCAACGGCTTCGGCAAGCGCCTGCCCTCCGAGGCGCCGCCGGTGCTCACCCCCGCCGAGCGGGAGAAGCTGAAGGCGCAGGCCGAGGCGGACGGGCAGATCGCGGTCGGCCAGAACCCGAACGGCGCGGAAGGCAGCAACTAGTGAACCCTTTTCAATCTGGCATCGAGCCTGAGGGTGCCGGGCCGTTGGCAAGCGCCGGCGACAGCGGGCCTCGCCACATTGAAAAGGGTTCAATCAGCACGCAGGACGAACTCGACTATCTCGCCGCCCGCCTGGTCGACGGCAAGCTCACCGGTACCCCGGTGGAGCAGGCCGTCGACCTCGGGCGGATCGAGAAGGCGGTCCGGGAGATCCTCATCGCCGTCGGTGAGGACCCGGACCGTGACGGTCTCCAGCGCACCCCGGCCCGGGTCGCCCGGGCCTACGCGGAGCTGTTCGCCGGCCTGCGGGTCGACCCGGCCACCGTGCTCACCACCAGCTTCGAGGCGGACCACGAGGAACTCGTCCTGGTCCGCGACATCGAGGTGCAGAGCATGTGCGAGCACCACCTGCTGCCGTTCAAGGGCGTGGCGCACATCGGCTACATCCCCGGCACCGACGGGCGCATCACCGGCCTGTCGAAACTGGCCCGCCTCGTCGAGGTGTTCGCCCGCCGCCCACAGGTGCAGGAGCGCCTCACGTCGCAGATAGCCGACCTGCTGATGAAGCAGCTCGGCGCCCGCGGCGCGATAGTCGTCCTGGAGTGCGAGCACCTCTGCATGGAGATGCGCGGCATCCGCAAGGTGGGCGCCCGGACCGTCACCTCGGCCGTGCGCGGCGGCTTCCAGACCGACGGCAAGGTGCGGGCCGAGGCGATGGCCCTGATCAACGCTAGATGACGTTGCGGTACTGATCGGCCGAGTCGATCGCCGCATTCGTGAGCTGCGCCGCCTCGTCCAGGCGGGCCCGGGCCTGCTCCAGATGCGCGATCGCGGCCACGGCGGCCGGATGGAACGAACCGACCGCGGTCATCCGCATCCGGGCCAGCGCCTCGTCCAGCTGATCGGACACGGCCCGGATGCCGCCGACCGCCTGCCGGGCCCCGTCCACCGTGGCCGCCACGTTGACCTTGACTTCCTCGACGTTCGCCATGCCCTAATTGAACAACGCTTCCAGGCCGGTGCCCGCACAGGTGAGCAGCACCGGCGTCAGGCAGGCGATGAGCCCGGGCACCGGCGTGCGATCCACCTTCGCCCCCTCACCGCCGTAGACGAACCCGATCGTCGCCCACCCCATCCCGAACGCCAGCAGCGGCATGCTCAGGCCGCACAGCAGCGCGTAGGTCGACGACGAACCCGGCGGGGCGACCAGGAACAGCAGCACCTGCACGATCAGCACCGCGGCCGCGAACGGGCCGTAGATCAGCAGGTTGCGCGCCCACGGCCGGGCCGGCCCGGCCGGAACCGGCCCGATGAAGGCATGATCCGCGGCGTCCGCGGTGACTCGCGCCTCCCGCAGCGCCGTCAGCACGGCGGGCGGTCCACCGGCCACCCGGTCCAGCGCCGCCGCCTGCTCAGCGGGTTGCGGCGTCAGATCCCTCTCCGGTACGCGGAAATCGCGCGCCAGGCGAGCCCGTTGCGGCGCCAGCCGCGCCCGGACCGAGGTCAGCTCCTGCCGTGCGGCCGCCACCGTCGCGGCATGCTCACCCGCCGACGAACTGGCCGCCCGGCGCAGCGCGTCCAGCTCCCGGGCCGCCTCCAGATAGTCCGCCCACGGCCCCGGCGCCGGTGGCCCCGCCTGCACCGGGATCACTCCGTGCTGTTCCGCCTGGTCGGTCACGGCGCGTCACTCTCCGGCGCTACGAAAGGGACCACGGTCACCGTGCGATCGGCATGCCGGTCGTGCAGCAGCGCCCGGTTCTCCCGCGGCTGCCAGTCCACCGGACGGCCCAGCATCAGCGACACGTCCGACTGCGGAACGTTCAGGAACAGCAGACCGGCCACATCCTCCCGGCCCATGCTGCCGCCGGTCTCCTCATTGAACCGGCGCACCCCCCGCCACCAGGACAGCAGATGCACGCCACGGCTCGGGCCCTCCCGCAACAGCCGGCGCAGACCGGTCAGGCTGCCCGGCGGCGCGGCGTCCAGCCCGAACACCACCCGGTAACCCGGCCGCTCCGGATCCAGCTCGTCGGCCAGCCCGGCGGCGTCCACCACCGTCACCTCCTGCCGGTGCCCGATCTCGGCGGCCAGCTCGGCGGCCAGCTCGTCACCCTCGGCCACCATCGAGGCGATCACGAACCGGGTGGTCCGCGGCGGGTGGCAGGCGGCCAGACTCCGGGCCGCCGCATCCAGTACCTCGGCCCCGGCCGTCTGCGAGCCCAGGATCGCCAGATGCCGGCCCGGCGACGAGTCCAGCGGGAACGCCGCCGACGACAGCGCCACGTCGATCACCCGGCCGACCAGCGCGGCCGGGCGCGCAACCCGGCCCGCCAGCGCGGCCCGGTACGTCGGATCGTCGGCCAGATGCTGACGCGCATAACCCGCGAACACCCGCGGCGGCTGGGCCTGGAGGTCGCGGGCACCCCACAACCGGTGCCGCAGATCGCTCAGCAGCCTCTGATCGGCGTGCGGGTCCGGGAACCGGACCACCCGCTCATGCCCGCGTGTGGCGCCCCGCGGCCCGCCCAGACCACCGGCCGTGTTCACCACGGCGCTGCCCATCGGCAGGCCGGCCGCCGCGTCGTTCGTCGGCTCCAGCACGTCCCCGCCGCCCGGCAGCGCGATCCGCACCGGGAACTGGCCGAAGATCGAGTCGCGTTTCGCGTACAGCGCTTCGACACCGAGCACCGTCTGGCTCGCCAGGACCAGATGGATCCCGTACGACCGGCCCTTCCGGGCCAGCGACTCCAGCAGCGCCACCGCCTCGGCCGCCATCGGATCGTTGCCGGCCAGCAGCACCTGGAACTCGTCGATCACACACAGGACCCGGGGCAGCGGACCACCCCGGCCCTCCTCGGCGGCGACCGCCCGCAGATCGGCGAACCGCGACACCCCGGCCCGCTTGTAGGCCAGCGACCGGCGGCCCATCTCGGCGTCCAGCTCGCGGAGGACGGCCAGGCCGTACTCCCGGTCCGACTCGACACCGACCGCGCGGGCGTGCGGCAGCCACGTCCGGTCCCGCTGGGTCGGGACGAACTCGGCGAACGACACGCCCTCCTTGAAGTCCAGCAGGTACAGCGCCAGCTCGTCCGGGCTGTAGCGGGCGCCCAGCCCGTACAGGACGTTGATCAGAAAGGCGGTCTTGCCGGCGCCGGACCGGCCGCCCAGCATCCAGTGCGGGGTCAGGTCGTTGAACCGCAGCACCAGCGGCACGTCACCGTGGTGGCCCACCACGGTCTCCACACCGCCCGCCGCGTCCTGCGACCACAACTCCTCGTCCGGCAGCAGGTCGGAGAGAGCGACCCGGGACGCCTCCGCCGAATCGGCCGCCAGCTCCCGGCAGACCGCGTCGATTAGGCGCGGCGGCGGATCCTCGTCCAGGAACACCGGCGCGTTCAGCCACGTCGCCGCCGGCGACGACCCGAACGTCCCGCCCGGCGGGTCACCGACGATCGCATACGGGTTGCGCACCGAGATGGCCGTCGTCCGCGGCAGCGGCGCCTGAGTCGTCTCCGCGGTCAGCGGAGGCGGCGGCCAGCCCGCCACGATCAGATGCAGCCCGGAATCCGGGCCCTGCTGAGCCAGCGCCGCGATCCGCCGCAGCTCCTCACCCTCGGTCAGCTCCGGCAGACTCGCGATCACCACGAGCAGACTGCGATCCCGCCGCCCCCGCCGGCCGCCGGACCGGGCCGGGCGCAGCCACTTCTCCGCCTCGGACAGCACATCCCGCAGACCCTGCCGATCGGTCGCCGGCGGCGACATCAGGCCCGCGTCGGACAGCTCCTCGAACGGCGCGAACACCGCACCGCCACCGACACCGTCCACCGCGCGCACCAGCAGCGAACCCGGCGGGGCGGCCGCCAGCAGACGCAACAGCAGCGACCGCAGCAGGCCGAACACCCGCGGATCGGTGGCCGTCGCGTCGATCGTCAGATGCCCGGTGCCCAGCAGCGGCACCACGGCCGGAAAACGCACGTCATCGAGCGGCTGCGCCAGCCCCACCCGGACGAACTGCGGTGTCCCGTCCCCACCCAGCGGCGCGACCGGGGACAACGCGTCCAGCGTCGACCCCAGCCAGCCCGGCGCCAGCCGCGCCGCCGCCGCCCGAAGCCGGTCGGCCAGACGATGCTGCTCGCGCGGGTCGGCGGCGGCCGGAGCGTACGCCTCCAACGCGACAGCGGCCGCGTCCGCCGCCGCCACCGCCTGCCGGTGCAGAGCAGCGGCCTGCCGGACCCGCAGAGTCGAATCAGCCACTGCCGTCACCTCCTGTCCGCGCCATAAAACCTATCCCAGACCCGTCCGGTCACCGCGTTGCGTCCCCTGTGCGACTTTCGTGCCGGACCGGTCCCGACCAGTCCATTCAGGACCACCATCGAAACCGTCCGTGTCGGCTTGAACCCGAAGCGTGCAACAGCGGTATTCGTACCCACACGATCCGCGCGGGACGGCAGCGAGGGGAGGCCGCGGTGGACCACACGCAGAGGCACGGTGAGCACGCCCGATCCACCCACACGGTGGAATCCGGCGACACCGCCGACTACATCGCGTCCGCCGGCACCGGCGCCGACGGCCTGATCCGCATCGAACTCGACGGCGACGGGCGACTGTGGGACGTCGTACTCGACCCGCAAGTCACCGAACTCACCGTCGACGAACTGCGGACCGCCCTGTTCGACGCGATCACCGAGGCACAGGCCGGCATGGAGACGGAACACCGGACGGCGTACGAGGAAGCCGTCGCCGACGTCAACACCACGGCCGAACGCCGCTTCGCCGAGATCTCCGCGGCCCTGCGCGACCTCTCCCGGCGGGCGGCCGGGCGATGAGCGAACTCGGGTTCCCGTGCCGCCACCGGAGCGGAACGGAGGCGGCGACATGAGCGTACGAATGAGACTGGACCCGGAAGCGGTGGCGTCGTCCGGCCGTGCCCTGGCCGGAATCGCGCAGCGGATGGCCGACGACGTCGCCGTCCTGGAGACCACCGTCGCCGGCCCCGGCAACCCGTGGGGCGGCGACGAGAGCGGCGGCGTCTTCGCCATCGCCTACCAGGCCGTCCTCGGGCACGCCCTCCAGGCGCTCGGCTCCCACGTCCAGCAGATCGGTGAGGCCGCGCTCACCCTCACCGAACAGGCCCGTGCCGTCGCCGCCACCGACGCCTCCGCCGCGGCCGCACTGAGGGCCGAATCATGACCATCGAACTGCCCCCGGAACTCACCGAGCCGCTCGAATGGCTCGGCCTCAGCTGGCCGGAAGCCGACGAGGACCGCCTCTACGCCGACGGCATGGCCTGGATCCAGCACGGCACCCGCCTGCGCCAGCACGCCGCCGACGCGGACGCGGCCGCCCGCCGGGTGTGGCTGGAGAACGAGGGCGCCACCGTCGAGGCCTTCGAGCAGTGGTGGAACGGCGACGACGGCCCCGGCCGCCACCTCGCCGACGCGGCCACCGCCGTCGAACTGATCGGCGCCGGACTCATCGCCATGTCCGGTGTCACGGTCGCCCTCAAGACCGCCTACCTGGCCCAGCTCACCCTGCTCGCCTTCCAGGTCGGCCAGGCCATCGCCACCGCCGCCGTCTCGGCCGGCGCCACCCTCGCCGAGATCCCGCTCTTCGTCGCCGCCAGCCGGATCGCCTGCCGCCAGCTCGTCCACAAGGCGCTCCAGGTGGTCGAGGGCGAGATCGCCCACTCGTTCGCCCAGGCCGCCGAACTGCTCCGCACGGCCGGCACCAAGGCCGCCGCCCAGCACGCCGGCCAACTCGCCAAGCACTTCGGACAGAACTCCGAATTCCACCGCCTCATGCGCGAGGTCGAACGAGTTGACGTACACAGCCCCCTCGACGGCGCGAACTTCTACTCCGGCAAGGACAGCGCCGGAACACCCATGCGGGTCTACGCCGAGAAACACACCGACGGCGTGACCTCGGTGACGCTCGAACAGACCCCCGGTGGCGCCCGCTTCGACGACATGCTCCTCTTCGAAACCGGCTCACCGATCCGGACCGATCATGCCAAGGATGTCTGGTCCCGGCTCTCCGAACGCTACGCCGAAGACGCTCAGGGCGAGGTCACCGCCTGGTCACACAACGCGCGAGCCGAGGGGATCTGGAACACCGTGGAACGCCCGGCCTTGGAACGAAACCCGGCAGTGACGAAGATTGGGGTCATCGACCCCGATGCATGACGGTGGAGGCGGGATGGGTGTACACGATATCGCCAGCCAAGCGGCACGAACCGACACCGGGGTGACTCTCCGCAACGTCGACCGGGAGACCATGCGAGCCGACTACCAGGGACGCGGCATGATTCTGCCGGTGGATCGCGGGATCGGAAGCGACGGCGTCTACCTGCCGAAGGTGCCGGTCTGGGAGGACGGCGAGCCGATCGCCCCAGAGCACCTCGCCGTCATCAAGGACGCCGTCGTGGAGATCCTGCGGCACTGGGGGGCCGAGACCGAGTTCATCACCCTGCCGGCCTGGAACCCGTAGGCGCTCGGTGGACGAACTACTGTCTCATGTATGCAATGCAGTGAGCCTGGCGCCGGTGAGGCCGGATACGAGGGGGACGTCGCGGTGACGCCCCCGGAACGTCCCCGTGCCCGCCTGCAGAGCCGCCGGGCCCGCTTGTGGCTGGCCATGGGCGGCGGCATCATGGCCCTCCTCTGCGTCGGCGCAGTCAGCGCCGTCTTCCTCCTCTACAACGACGCCACCGAGATCAACCGTAGCGAGCCGGACATCGTCGCCGACGCCTTCCTGATCGCCTACCTCGTGAACAGAGACGACCAGCAGGCACAGCTCTACACCTGTGACTCCCCGGACCTGCAAGCGATCAAGGGTCTCCGCGATGAGTTCCTGAGGCGGGAGGCCGAATTCAAGGTGACGGTCTCGGTCAGTTGGGGAGCTCTCTACCGGTCGCCAACCGGTCAAGGCCAGGAGGACGTGAGTACTCAGCTCACGATTTCCAGTGCCGCCAACGGCAAGATGAACAGCAGCAGGAACGAAGAGTGGGTATTCAAGCTGCAGGACCAAGGCGAGTCCTGGCGTGTCTGCGGAGCGGCAAAGCAGGCGTGAGCCTATTCGACCCAGATCAGATGTGCCGGCACCTCTAGCGTGCGGGGGATCTTGCCGCTCCAGCCCCACCTGTACCAGTCGAGTTCCTGAGTCACACGCACGGCGACCGTGCCGTCGTCGCTCACGTGTGTCTCCGTGACGGCCCGCAGGTCACGGCGTTCCTCGCCATTTTCCAGGACCTGTGTGACCCGGCGCCCGGTCAGCGAATCCGCGTCGATCGCCGCCACCGGCGGCCGTCGTGGCGGCTCATCGAGTGAGACCAGCCGATTCACCTTGGCGCCGGGAATACTTGTGCCGGCGAACCCCAATTCCTCGACCCAGACCCGTTCGACCGGAACCAATGCCGCGAACACTTCCGTCTGTTCCGCCTCGGCCCTGTACCACTCGGCCTCCGGCATCACCGGAACGTAGGTTCGGCTGCCCTGTATCACCTTTTCATCGGCCCGGAGATCGCACCGCCAGCCGTGTCCGGGCAATCCGACGAGCACGCGCCGACCCCGCAGTTCACCGGCCATGGTGGCCGGAGTCGGCACTATCGGGCGAGGCGATTCCAGTGCCCCTTCCCGGTGCCCGCCGAACGGGTCCGGCATCGTTCCGCCACTCATCCCTGGTTCCCCAACGCTGCGCCCTGCTGCTGCATGAACTGAACCGGGTCGACCGCGCCGGCGCTGGACCGGTCGTTGTTCAGATGGACCTCGAAGTGCAGGTGCGGTCCGGACGAGTTGCCGCTGGTGCCCACCCGGCCGATCACCTCACCGGCCGTGACCTGCTGGTTCTCCCGCACGAACGGCCGTTGCACCATGTGACAGTAACGCGTCATCACGTTGCCCGCATGGATGATCTCGACCATCCACCCGCATCCGCCCTTACCCGGATAGCCGTCCACATTGCAGGTCTTGCGGCCCCTGAAGTCTTCGTCGCATTTGACGAGCGAGACCACCCCGCTGGCCGCTGCCTGGATCGGCTTGTACCTCTCCACGCTCAGGTCGACACCCTGGTGGGTGGGCCGCTCCGGGCTACGGAAGCCGGACCCGACCGGCGCCTTGAGTGGAATGGTCCAGCCGGAGGCCGCGATCTGCCCCGCTGCCGCGCACTCCAGCGCGATCTGGTTGCCCACCGCGTTGGCGGCCCCGTCGGCCAGCATGTTGACGATCTGGGTGGCCAGGGGCTCATGCTTCGCGTAGGCGTCCGGATAGGCGCTGATCTGGACCGCCTGCGCGGCCTCGGTCAGCGCCATGTTCTCCCAGCCCTGGATCGTCTTGAGCTTCTCGTAGAACTTCGTGCTGGCGTAGACGGGATCCTGAACCTGTTGCGGCGTGCCCCAGCCGGTGCTGGGCCGCTGTTGGAAGAGGCCGAGTGAGTCGTGGTCGTTACGCGAACCGAGATTCCCGAGATTGGTCAGCCGGGACTCCTGCATGGCGGTCGCCACCGCGATCACCCAGGCCCGGGGTGGCAGCTTCATGTCGGCGCCGACATTGATGATGATGGCGGCATTGCGGATCTGGGCGGCGCCGTAGGGCCGGATCCGCGGCAGCTTGGAATCCGGATCGACTGCCCCGCCCTTCCCGCAGCCCAGTGACGCGTTGGAGAACCGGTCGTTGTCGTTGTTGGTGAGTCCGTTCAACAGCAGGACCGTGAGGGTGCCGCCACAGCACAGCAGCGCGAGCGTGACGACCAGGGCGACGACCAGGACTGCCTTACGGGGACGACGGAACCTCACGCCGGTTCCCAGTCGATGCCGTCGACGAGCCAGTACCCCTCCGGTGCCACGAGCCGAAGACCGAGCTTGCCGGAGTCCATCGTCACGGTCGCGTTGACCATGGTCTCGTTGACCGCCACCAGGCTCGGCCGCCCGATCACCCGATCAGCCGGAACACTGCCCGGATCGACCCCGCGCAGCTTGTCCGCGAGCGCCTGGGTCGCGTTCGGCTGTAGGCGGTTCATCCACTTCTTCGCGGTGACGTTCGAGTGGTCGACCCAGGCCGAGGCGAACGCGTAGGCGACCGCCTCCGGCTGCGCCCGCCCCGGGCTGGTCTTCGGAGTCGGCGGCGGGTCCGGGGAGATGACGCTGTCGTTGTCCGAGGGGTCCACGCTGATCGCCGGCGCCGGACTGCTGTTCCCGAGGGGAGGAGACGCCTGCCCGTCGGAGAACAGCCGTCCGATACCCACGACGGCCAGGATGATGGCGACGATGACGATGCCGACCCCCCAACGGGATCGGAAGATCCCGTTGAGGCCGCGTTCGATCAATCGGGGCATCTACTACCTCGCCTCGGAACGCACCCGCGGGCTGGCCGGCTCCTGGCTGGTCGAACCAGTCTCCGGCCGGTAGATCGCGTAGGAGGCGGGCCGTTCTGCGACGTCCGGCTCGGTCCAGTCGGAATTGGCGCGGGTCCGGGCCCGGGTGGGCTGGGGCTGTGGTGCGGGCGAGGTGGTCGGACCATCGTCCCGTACGGACTCGTTGCCGTCTGGACGGGTCGGAGCGCCGGCGGGAACGATCTCGGTGCTCTCGTTGCGCGATGAATGCGCCGGATCTTCAAGTCGAGCCTCCGGGCGAAGGGCCCGCTGCTCGGCGGCGGCACCGCCCTTGCCGAATGTCGGCTCCCGGGTGCCACCACCCTCGGCGACTTCGAGCTTGGCCGCTTCCCGCATGTCACGGAAGAACCGGCGATGCCACGAACCGGCGGACGCGATGGCGGCCGTGCCGTCTTTTCCACCGAGCTGAGTGATTCGCCGGTACGGCCGGAGAAGCAGCCAGCCCACGATGCCGCAAAGCCACACCAGGACGACTTGAAGCCAGCCGGGAAGACTTGCGGTGTTCATGATCAGATCGACCGCGAACAGATAGATGGCCGCGCCGGTACCGAAGATCGCGATATTGAACAGAGCCGCCACGACAGCGTTGCCGAGGCGACGGATGCCGCTGCTCGCCGGCTGCAGGAGGCCGATGGTTCCCAGAATCGGCGCGGCGATGACCGCCCATCGGAATACGAGGAAGCCGAGAAGCACCAGGAGAGACGCGGTCAGGTCGAACATGGCGAACATGACCGCAGCGAGGACGGCGATGAAACCGGCACCGATCCGGTCCATCCCGTTGATGCCCTGGAGGTACTGATAAGCCTCCGGGTCCTCCGTCTTGATCTGCTCGGCGACCTTCTGCCAC
Organism: Actinoplanes lobatus; assembly: GCF_014205215.1. Lineage (NCBI taxonomy): Bacteria > Bacillati > Actinomycetota > Actinomycetes > Micromonosporales > Micromonosporaceae > Actinoplanes > Actinoplanes lobatus. The sequence continues at coordinate 1,848,807 of NZ_JACHNC010000001.1, read as the reverse complement.
TGCGTGTTCTTCTGCTTGATCAGGGCATCGCGTGTCTGGGGGTTCTCGCGGAGCTTCTCCGCCTCCTGCCACGAGATCGACTTCGCGTCGTAGAGCGCGAGGCCGTACTTCTTGGCGGTCTCGCTGTCCGCCGAGCCGAGGAGTCCGCGCAGATAGTTCCGATAGAGGATGGTCTCCGTGGCGGTGTCACTCGCCCGGACCGCCGGGGCGCGGTCGTCCTCGCATGCCCCCGGAGTGGGGTCGTCGCACTGCTCAGGCGGGACTTCGTGTGCACGAGGTCCCACGGCGTCGTGGACGACGCTGAGGCTGGTGATCAGGCTCTGGTCCGCGATGGTCGCCGACCTGACCGGCCAGGCCGCGATAGCCGTGACGACCACCATGATCAGGATGGCCCAGCCCGCTGTCGTGGTCGCGGCGCCCAACTCCGCCTGCCGTGACCGCCAGAGCAGGTAGAGACCGACGACTGCGAGGGTCACCACCCCGAAGACGGTGAACACCTTCTCGTAGACCGCTCGCGTGGCCTGTTCGACCAGGGGATCGGCCCAACCCCAGAGAGATTGCGGATCCCAGGCACGTTCCCTGAGCGCATTGGAGGCGCCGATGATGGCCGTGGCGATCATGAATTCGCCGTTGGCGATCGTTGTCTCGACCTTGAAGTCGGGGTCGACCAGCGTCGAGGCGCAGCCACTGTCCAGGTCATAGGTCGTGTAGTTGTACCCGGCATATCCGTACTTGCTGTAGAGGCCGTCGTAGCCGAGTCCATCCGAGGACTCGGGACGTTCCGCGAACCATCCGGCCAAGCCGGAATCCGGTGTGTTGGGCGTCGGGGCGGTGAGGCATTGAGCACGGGCACTACTGACCTCGGCCAGGCGGCTCACACAGCCTTGGATGTTCTGCTGCCACTCCTCGACGCTGCAGGCGCCGCCCGGGACCTTCGTCGGCGGTGGTGGTGCCGCGCCCGCGCTGGAAGGCGCCGCGACCGCCCAAGCGATCGACGCCACCACCGCGACGAACAACGTGGTGAGGAACGCCAACCCCCGCCGTACCATCTCAAACCTCCAGGTCGGACGGGAGTGGCACCACCGTCGGCGGTGCCACGCCCGGAGTCGTATCCAGGTGTTCGAGCAGCCCGTCGACGTATGAGACGTCGACGCGCACCTTTTGGACCCGCCCGTCCACGTCCCGCATCACGAACTCACGGAACCCGAGCCGGTGCTGGGAGGACGTGTCGACCTGGGAGAGGGACGCGAGCGTCGCCTCGTACCCGTCGTGGACCGGCACCCGCAGGAGCCGGAGCGCCTCGGACGCGATCTCCTGGTCTTCGGCGATCCGGCCGACGAAGACGGTGGAGACCAGGTTCTGGACGTCGAGTCCGAGGATGTCGCGCGGGTTCTGTGACGCCACGAGGGCGGCCAGGTTCCATTTCCGGGAGTCGCGGGCGAGGCGGACCAGGAAGGACCGGCCGGAGCGCCAGCCTTCCATGAAGTGGGCCTCGTCCAGGCCGACCATCTTGCGGGAGGACATCGAGCCGCCGTAGCAGCGGCGGACGGCCAGCCGGTGTGCGGTGTGCAGCATCGGCAGGGCGAGTGATTCCTCCGCCGACCAGTACTCCCGCTCGATCTTGAGGTCGGGCAGTCGCAGGCCGGCCATGGTGATCACGGTGAGTGCCGCGTCGGCGCCGAGCAGATGCTGCGGCGGGTGCCCGAAGAAGAGCAGCGCGAGCGGCATCTCGGCGGTGTCGAGGAGCAGGTTGGCGAGTTCCTTGCCCTCGTCGTCGAGACCCTGGAGGGTACGTACGACGTCGTCCAGTGTGGAGGTCTCCTCGGCTGGCACCTGTCGTACCGCGTGGCGCAGCAGGGTGGCGGTGGAGGCTTCCTTGGCGACCTGTGGCGGCACCAGCATCGAGCAGATGTCCTGGACGAGCATGCGCCGCTCGGCCCGGGCGTTGGAGACGGCGATCTCGTACTCCCGGTCGCCGGACGGCCCGGTCGGGAACTCGGACCGTACCGGGGTCGGGATGAGCGAGTACGGCGCCAGCGTCCCCTGTTCCGACCCGGTCAGGTTGAGCACCCGGCTGTACGGCCGCAGCTCCGGCATCTGGCACAACCGCGCGAGCGGCCCGGACGGGTCGAGCAGGGTGACCTGCACTCCTCGGCGCGCGTTGAGGTAGCCCAGCGCGCCCATCAGGGTCGACTTGCCACCACCGGGTTCGGCCACGAAGACGCCGAGCCCGGAGCGTTCCCGGACCTCCATGGGGAAGTGCAGGTCGAGGAAGACGGGCCGCCGGCAGGTTCCCGCGGTCCGCCCGATCAGGTCGCCTCGCCGGTCACCGACCGTGGACGCCGCCTGCGGGAGGGCCGCGGCGAGCAGCTTGACCGGCATGCGGCGGACGTACCCGGTGTTGGCGATCGGCTCGCCGGGGATGAACTCGCGGGCCAGCTGGTCCTGGTTCTTCGGGTGCTGGAGCGAGATCCGCATCTCGCGGGAGTAGAGCTGGATCAGGCGCCGGGCGCGTTCGAGGCACTCTTCGCGGGTGGCGCCGCCGACCGCGATCCGGTGCCAGCCGTGGGCGCGGGCCGACTCGACCGGCAGGCCGGTGGTCATCTCGTCGCCGATGACGAGCGCCCGCTTGGCGAGGCGTTCCAGCTCGGGCGGGGCGTCGATGCCGTGTTCGGCGTAGTCGAGCTGCTGCGAGCGGATCATCCGGAGCCGGTGTTCGAGGTTCTTGAAGGAGCTGCCGGAGCCGAGGATGTCGATCCGTGAGGAGATCTCCATGGGCCAGGGCAGCCGCTCGTGGAAGTGCATCCACGGCTCGTGCTTCTCCGGGATCTCCAGCGGCTCCATCCGGCCGACGGAGAGCACGGCGACGTGCCGTTCCTCGCCGGACATCCGGTTGACCAGCTTGACCGTCGACCCGTACGGGGTCCGGTACCGCTCGACCTGTTCGGTGAGCGCCAGCAGGTCGCCGGTCTCCCAGTGGCCGTTGGTGACCGGGGAGAGCAGCCCGGGCGGGGCCATGCACAGCGCCACCGACCGGTAGAGCAGCCACTCCAGCTCCTGTGGGGTGACCCGGCGCCCGCGCATGCCGAACGCGTTGAGCACCTCGTCGAACTGTTCGACGGTGCGGCCCAGCTTGCGCCGCTCGCCGTCGGAGGTGCCGCGGCCGAAGACGCGCAGGATCCGCTCGGAGAAGGTGTCGCCGAGCGACCGCCGCGCGAACGTCACCCCGAGGTACGTCTGCCCCTCGGCATGGTTGATCGAGAGCAGGTGCCGCTGGGCCGCGACCAGGTGGTCCGACCAGGAGGTGCCGCCGTGCACGTCGCCGAGCGGCTTGGTGGTGAACGCGTCGACGGTGCGGGCCCACTCGTCGGCCGGGAAGGGGCGGGTGGTCCGGCGCAGGTGCAGGCGGAAGCCGGCGAGCCCGGCGTACTGCTCGGAGATGGCGCTGAGCAGGGCCTCGCGTTCGGCGTCCGGCCGGAACGCCCAGCGCACCTCGGGCAGTTGGTACCAGGCGGTGACGGTGCTCTGGGTGAACGTCAGGTGCCCGGCGATCTCACTGATCGCCAGCTCGACGGACGGGTCACGGTCGTTGAACTTGAACTTCGGCGCCCGGACGGGCGCCGGCTTCGGCTCCCGGCGCTCCTTGCGCTTGGCGGGCGCCTTCTCCTCGCGGCGGGCCGGGGCCTTTTCCGGTACGGGCACCGGCAGCGGCGCGGGAGAGGTGGGGACGGGCACGGCCGGCACCGGGGCCTGCCACACCGGAACCGGGTCGGCCGGCGGGGCGACGGCGGGCCCGGCCGCGGCGGGCGGCGGCGGCCAGTCCTCGAAGTCGGTCCACTCGTCGTCCACCTCGGGGGCCGGGACGTTGCCGTTCTCCTCGAAGAAGTCCGGCTCGGGCCCGACCGGCGCCCGGGTGAAGGGCGCCCCGTTCCACCCGCGTGAGGTCTCCAGCGGCGGCGGCGGGACCGGTGCCGGGGAGACCGGCGGCTGGGCGACCGGGGGTGGCGAGACCGGTGCCTGGGCGACCGGTGGCGGCGGGGCGATGGGCGGTGCCGCGACGGCCGGCGGGAGCGAGATCGGGCGAGCTTCACCCGATCGGGGGCCCGGGGCGCCGCCGAAGAGGTCGAGGAAGGGCGAGTCGATGTCCAGGTTGCTGTCCACCGCGGACCCGCGCGGCCGGACCGGCTGCGGCGCCTGGAAGACGCCCACTCCACCGTGCCCGGGCGCGGCGACATACTCGTCGGCATCGTCGACCGGGTCGGGAAGGGAGTAGTTGTCCGAACGCACACCGTTACTCTGCCTGCCCGGGGACGAGGCGTCCGCCCGGGGATGCCCGTGCGGATACGTTCCGGTCATGCGTGGACCTCGTGCGCGTGGACGAAGCGGCAACTGGTCATACCAACTCCTCCCGAACCCGGATGCGAGTGGCGACAAGTCTGGGGTCGCGTTGTTCCACGGCCGGCTCGCGGGTGCGGCGCCAGTCGGTGAGCGCGGTCTTGATGACGGCACGGGCCGGCCGGTCCGGGTCGACGTGCCGGAACACGTACGACGTGGTGACCATGGCGAGGGCGATCTCCCAGGCCGGGAACGGGTCGAATTCCAGCGTCATCAGGTAGTGCAAGAACATGAAGAGCGGCACCAGTACGACGAACATCCCGTACTGCGCATATGGCAGATGGACGGGCAGTGTGTAGCCGGGCGGGCCGAGATAGACCAGGCGCGCCCGGTAGATGTCGTCGTCGGTCCGGAGCCGCATCTCAGTTGAAGATCAGGTCGATGATCGACTCGCCGACGAAGAACAGCGTCGCGGCGCCGGCGATGAACGCCAGGCCCACGATCGCGATCGCCGAGCTGGTGAGCACTTTGGAGATCTCGCCCTTGCTGGCCCGGCCGATGAAGATCACGCCGAGCACCGCGAGCAGGATCGGCGCGATGTTGCTCGCGAAGAAGGTGACGATGCCTTCGGTATTGATGTTGCCGGCTGGCTCGGCGGCCAGGATGGCGATCTCGGTGGCGATCATCGGTAAACCTCCCGGTGTCCGTGGGGGGTACGGACACGCTGCAGTTGTGAAGCCGTACGGCAACGCCCATATGGTGCTACCTCTGACTCACCGCGTCGAGTGAGCCGTTCGGGCACTGCCATGCTCGTCTCTGCTCTCTTCGGTCACTTCATGATGCCCAGTTCCGAAGAGTACGGCCCGTACATGCGAGCAACAAGCGCCCGTTTCGTTACCCAAGGTGAAGGAGTGCGTGAATCCTCGTTACATGCCATCGTACGCGTGTTCGAGTGACCGCTGCCCCGTACCCTTCACGTGTGTCCACTTCGCCGACAGGCGCGCAGCTCACGGGGTCTGAACTGCTTCGTCTGGATCACCCGGTCGTGATGGGTGTCCTCAACGTCACGCCGGACTCCTTCTCTGACGGTGGGAGATACACCGACCTCGACGCCGCGGTTCAACACGGCATCGCCCTTTTTTCCGAAGGCGCGCACGTCATCGACATCGGCGGCGAGTCCACCCGGCCGGGGGCGGAGCGGGTGGACGCCGCCACCGAGATCACCCGGGTGGTTCCGGTGATCGAGGCGTTGTTCGCCCACGGCGTACCGGTCAGCATCGACACCACCCGCGCGGCGGTCGCCGAGGCGGCGCTGGCGGCCGGCGCCGCCGTGATCAACGACGTCTCCGGTGGCCTCGCCGACCCGGCCATGGCATCGGTCGCGGCGGCCGCCGGGTGCCCGTGGATCCTGATGCACTGGCGCGGCCACTCCCGCGAGATGCAGAAGCTCGCCGTCTACACGGACGTCGTCACCGAGGTCCGGGACGAGTTGCGGGCCCGTGCCGACGCGGCGATCGCGGCCGGCGTCGACCCCGGCATGATCGTCCTCGACCCGGGTCTCGGCTTCGCGAAACTGCCCGAGCACAACTGGGCGCTCAGTGCCCACCTCGACGTACTCGTCGAACTGGGTTTCCCGGTCCTCTTCGCGGCCAGCCGCAAGACCTACCTGGGCCGGCTGCTCGCCGGGCCGGACGGCACGCCACGGCCGGTGGACGGCCGCGAGGCGGCCACCCTCGCCACCTCTCTGCTGGCGGTCGCCGCCGGCGCCTGGGGTGTGCGGGTCCATGAGGTACGCGCGACCGCCGACGCGCTCGCCGTCTGGCAGGCGACGGGCGCACCGGCGATCCGTGCCGGAGCGAAGGAGGGCCGATGACCGGACGGATCACGCTGAGTGGCCTGCGGGCCCGCGGCCACCACGGCGTGTACGACTTCGAGCGGGCCGAGGGGCAGGACTTCGTGGTCGACGTGACCCTGGAGCTCGACCTGGGCCCGGCCGCCCGCAGCGACGACGTGACCGACACGGTCCACTACGGCGAGCTGGCCACCGCCCTGGTCGGGGTGCTCACCGGCGAGCCGGTCAACCTGCTGGAGCGGCTCGCCGACCGGCTCCTCGACGTGTGCCTCGCCGATCCTCGGGTCAAGTCCGCCGTGGTGACCGTGCACAAGCCGCAGGCGCCCATCCCGCACGAGTTCGCCGATGTGGCGGTCACCCTCCATCGGAGCCGTTCATGACCAGCGCGGTGCTTTCCCTGGGCGGGAACCTGGGGGATCGGCTCGCCCACCTGCGGGCCGCCGTGGCGCTGCTCGGCGACAGCGTCACGGCCGTCTCCGGGATCTACCAGACACCTCCGTGGGGAGACAGCGCGCAACCGCCGTACCTCAATGCCGTGGTCCTGGTGAAGGATCCGGGCGCGACCCCGCGCGACTGGCTGGACCGGGCACACGCTTGCGAGACGGCCGAAGGCCGGGTCCGTGACCCGGAGCGACGGTTCGGGCCGCGGACGCTGGACGTCGACGTCATCGCCGTCCGGCGGGACGACGGCGCCCCGGTCGTCGACGACGATCCCGTGCTCACGCTGCCGCACCCGCGCGCCCACCTGCGGGCCTTCGTGCTGGTGCCGTGGCTCGCCGTGGATCCGGAGGCCGAGCTGCCGGGGCACGGCCCGGTCACCGCTCTGCTGGACACGCCCGAGGTGGCGGCGGACCTCGCCGGTGTCACGGCCCGTCCGGAACTGTCGTTAGAGTCGATGGAGTGAGCGTCAACCCGGGCAACGACCCTTCGCGCCGGACCGATCCCTCGCTCCGGCCGACCAGCGCGTCGGCGCTGATCGTGGCCGCTCTGGCGGCCGCGGCGGTGGGCTGGCTGCTGATCTCCACGAGCGACCTCTTCTACTACATCTCCCCGCTGCCGTGGACCGGCGCGGGCGTGCTCGGGGTGCTCGCCGTCGCCGAGGCCTATCTCGCGCAGAACACCAGCGCCCGGATCCAGCGGAAGCCGGGCGCGCCGCCGGTCCAGCCGCTGGCCGTGGCGCGGTACGCCGCTCTCGCCAAGGCGTCCTCACTGGTCGGCGCCCTGTCCGCCGGGTTCACCGCGGGCCTGCTGGTCTGGCTGCTGCTGGAGCCGACCGACGAGGCCGGGTCGAGCGTGCCCACCGCGGCCACCACCCTGGCCGCCGCGATCGCCCTGATCGCCGCGGCGCTCTGGCTGGAACGCGCTTGCCGGGTCCCGGAGCGCCCCGACCGCGAGGACGACGAGGCCAACCGCCACTGACCGGCCGTTGATGATCTTCGACGAAAGATGGCCTCTGAACTGAGGCCATCTCGTTTCCGTATGCTTTGCGGCGGGCGGCACACAGCCGGAGTAGCGTGCGCCTCGAACCGCTCGTGGAGGCGTAAGGAGGCGCGGACCATGGCGTACGACGACACCACCTTCCGCCGGCCCGGTGACGAGAAGACCGAGAGCGACCCGGCCGCCTACCGGCGCCGGGTGCAGTACGACGACACCGCCGGCACCACCCTCGACCAGTCTCTGCGGAGCCCGGTGACCACCACCGGCGCGCTCCCGACCGTGACCGACGACGGCCGCGACCGGCTCGGCATCCACCTCGGCTGGGAGGTCATGCTGCTGGTCGCCGCGGGCGTCCTCGGCTTCCTGCTGCGCCGCGAGGACGTGGCCGCCCTCCAGCGCCCGGCCCTCGACGCGCTGCTGGTCACCGGCGCCGCGATCGGCCTGCTCACGCTCGGCGCCGGGCTCACCCTGCGGGCCGGCGTGCCGAACCTGGCCCTCGGGCCGATCGCCCTGGCCGCCGCCCTCCAGTACGCCGAGAACGGCGACCAGGGCGTGGTCAAGGCGATCGTCCCGGCACTGATCATCGCGGCCGCCGGCGCCCTGGCGATCGCCGCCCTGGTGGTCGTGCTGCACGTCCCCGGCTGGGCCGCCACCCTGGCCGCCGGGCTCGGCGTCATCGTCTACATCCAGATGCGGCCCGAGCCGGTCGTCGTGCAGGGCGACTGGGACCCGACCGGCAAGGCGTTCCTGTTCTTCGGCGGGTTCGCGCTGCTCGCGGTGCTGGGCGGGGCGCTCGGCGCGATCGGCCCGGTGCGCCGCTTCGTCGGCCGGATGCGCCCGGTCGGCGACCCGGCCCGCCGCCGTGGTGTGGCCGCCGCCGTCCCGGCCGTCCTCGCGCTGATCGTCTCCTCGCTCTTCGCGGTCGGCGCCGGGGTGCTGTTCGCCGCCCAGGCGGACCGCCCGATCGAGCCGGAGACCGGCCTCGAGTGGACCGGCATCGCGCTCGGCCTGGCCATGCTCGCCGGCACCAGCGCGTACGGCCGTCGTGGCGGCATCTTCGGCACCCTGTTCGCGGTGACCGCCCTGACCCTCTTCCTGGAGTACTCGGACCGCCTCGACCTCAAGATCGCCCTGTTCGCGATCGCCGCGGCGGTCTTCACGGCGGGCCTGATCGTCACCCGGTTCGTCGAGTCGTACGGCGCCGCCTACCAGTCGGCGGCCCCCGAGGAGTGGAACGCCGCGGCCTCCAACGGCACGTGGTCGCCCACCCTGCCGGAGACGTGGAACTCGCCGGCCACCCCGGCGCCGCGCAGCGACCGTTGGGGATGACGGCCGGTGGGGTGCCACCTGCTGACCTATGCTTTCGGACATGACCTCGCAAAGCTTTGCGGAACTGGACGCCCTGCCCACCGAGGTCCTGCGTGTGCAGGCGTTCACCAAGGCGCGGGAGAAACACGACATCGCCTTCTTCTGGGCGGTGCTGCGGCACCTGCCGGACGCGGCCGACGCCGCCTCGCTGGACGGGGCGCCCAACTCGATCGGCCCCACCGTCGACGAGGCGGTCGCCCTGTGGCGCGAGTTCGACGGCCGCGATCTCGGGGTGCAGGAGCCACTGCTGCGGGCGGCGTTCATCGACTACCTCAGCAAGCAGTGACCGTCATCGTTTGAAAATCATGCCCCCGTGGGAATTCGCGGGTGCATGGCTCTCGGTAACCGGTACAAGACCGCACCCGGTGCGGGCACTCTTGCCGCACTCGTACTCGTCCTGGTCTTCGGCAGCCCGTGGTATGCGGACTGGGCCCAGGAGAACACGTCCCCCGACACCGCGGGCGGCTGGTGGCTGCGGCTGCTGGCCTGGCCGCACTGGAGTTTCGACACCGACGACTCGTTGCGTGACGTGATCGTCGGCGACCTCAAGGCGATCCTGGTGGTCGTGCTGACCGCGCTCTTCCTCTACCTGCTGCCCGGTTCGCAGCTGGCCCGGGCGCGCGGCACGATCAGTCAGTTCTTCGCCGGCTGGGCCGCGTACATCTTCGCGGGCGGATTCGCCGCCCTGCTGGCCACCCTCTTCCTCAGCAACCCGTCCCTGCTCGGCGCGTTCAACGCGGCCGGCGCGGGCACCCAGTACGGCCTGTTCACCGGCTGGATCGTCGGCCTCGCCTCGCTCGGCGGCTGGCGCGGCACCCGCTGATTCCGGCAGCCGGTTCCGTGGCCTCACCGAAGGGCGAGGCCACGGCCGGTTCATGCCGTCCCGCGACGGATGGTTTTGTCCGGGCCGCACTCTCGGTAACATCTGCGGCCATGCCGGAACGGGAGACCCAAGGACACAGCGCACGGCTGCTCCGTGGCCTCGTCTGGGCGGGGGTTGTCCTCGCCCCGATGTCGGCCGCCATCGTGCTGATCGGCGGCAACTCGAACTCGGTCCGGTTCGCGATCCTGCTGATCGCGGTCAGCGTCGTGCTGATCGGCGCGTCGGTGCTGGTCCGCAGCGATCCGGTGCTCCTCCGGATGGACATCGAGGACCGGGTCGCCCAGGAGGTCGATGCTCTCCGGCGGGAGTTGCGCGCCGAGTTCGCCCAGGCCGCTCCGGCGCCGGCCCCGGCCGAGCCGCGACCGCCCCTGCCCGTGCGCAACTCCGGAGGGCGGGCGCAGGTCGCCGCACCGCCGCCGGAGCCCGACTACGGGCACCGGCCGCAGTTCGTGCACCAGCCGGGCTACGAGCCCCAGCCGGAGTTCGCGCACGCGGATCTCGTCCCGCAGCCGGTCTCGCCCGGCGCCTACGACGGCTATGACCAGGGCGGGTACGACCAGACCGGGTACGACCAGACCGGTTATGACGAGCAGACCGGCTACGACCAGACCGGGTACGAGGACTACCAGCCGGACTTCGCGCCGCAACCGACCAACGGCCGCGCCTCGGTGCCCGGCATCGTCCACCCGGTCTCACCCGCCCGCAGCAGCGCCCCCGCCGGCCGGGCGAGCGCCGCGGTCCCGCCGCCGCCCGCCACGGGAGCCGCCCGGGTCGCCGCGGCAGCTGTCCCGATGCCCGGCGGTGTGCCGATGCCCGGCCCGGCGCCGGTCGCCGCTGCCGCCACGCCGCCGCAACGGCCCAGAGCCGCCGCCGCGGTCGCTCCGCCCGGCCCGAACGGCATGATGGCGCCCCCGGCCGCCCGTGCCGCCGCGGCGGTCCGGCCCGGTCCGCAGTACGGCCGCCCCGAGGCCCCGGACGGCGACTTCGGTGCCGTCGACGGCTACGCCGGTGCCAACGGCTACGAGGAGCCGACCGCCGACTACAAGGCCCGCCGCCACCGCCCGTCCGCGAACGACACCAACGTCGGCACCCTCGCCGATTTCGCGAACTATCCCGGCTACAGCAACCAGGACAGCTGGTAGACGGCTACTTGTCGATGTCGCCGACCACGAAGAACATCGACCCGAGGATGGCGATCAGGTCGGGGACCAGGCAGCCCGGGATGAGCGTGGCCAGCGCCTGCACGTTGGCGAAGGAGGCGGTCCGCAGTTTGAGCCGCCACGGCGTCTTCTCGCCCCGGGACACCAGGTAGTAGCCGTTCACCCCGAGCGGGTTCTCGGTCCACGCGTAGGTGTGCCCCTCCGGCGCCTTCACCACCTTGGGCAGCCGCACGTTGACCGGTCCACCGATCCGCTCCACCCGGTCCAGGCAGGCGTCGATCAGGTCGAGGGAGACGTACACCTGCTCCAGCAGCACCTCGAACCGGGCGTGGCAGTCCCCGGCGGTCTTGGTCACCACCGGCACCTGCAACTCCTCATAGAAGAGGTAGGGCTCGTCCCGGCGTACGTCGAAATCAAGACCACTCGCCCGGGCGACCGGACCGGAGGCGCCGTAGGCGGCCGCGTCCTCGGCGCTGAGCACGCCGACCCCGACCGTCCGGGCCATGAAGATGTCGTTGCGGTGAATGATGCCGTCGAGGTCGGGCATCCGCTTGCGGACCGCCGCGACGGCCTGCCGGGCCCGCTTGGTCCAGCCGGCCGGGACCTCCTCCTTCAGCCCGCCGATCCGGTTGAACATGTAGTGGATCCGGCCGCCGGAGACCTCCTCCATCACCGCCTGCAACGTCTCCCGCTCACGGAAGGCGTAGAACATCGGCGTGATCGCGCCGATCTCCAGCGGATAGGAGCCGAGGAACATCAGGTGGTTGAGCACCCGGTTCAGCTCGGCGAGGGCCATCCGCAGCCAGGTGGCCCGCTCCGGCACCTCGATGCCCATCAGCCGTTCCACGGCGAGGACAACGCCCAGTTCGTTGGAGAAGGCGGACAGCCAGTCGTGCCGGTTCGCCAGCATGATGATCTGCCGGTAGTCGCGCACCTCGAACAGCTTCTCGGCACCACGGTGCATGTAGCCGACGATCGGCTCGCAGGCGACCACCCGCTCGCCGTCCAGGGTCAGCTTCAGCCGCAGCACGCCGTGCGTGGAGGGGTGTTGCGGCCCGATGTTGAGCACCATGTCGGCGGTGTCGAGCCCGGAGCCGGTCCCGACGGTCATCTCCCGCAGCGTCTCGCTCACCAGAGCATCGTGCCATGGTCGCCGAGGCCGACACCGTGCCAGAGCCACCAGTGTCCGCCGAGTCCGGCCGGATCGGTCAGCTCGGCCGCCGCCCCCGCCGCGGACAGCGCCCGCAGATAGCCCGCCGGATCGGTCCGGGCGGTCTCCAGCGACGGCCGGGCACCGTCCACACCGAGCGCCCGCAGCGCCTCCCGCTGCCGCACCATCCGATGGGGAACGCCGGCCGCCGCGGCCACCGCGTCCATCGCCACGTGCGCCGTGACGTCGCAGCCGCCGTCCGGCACCGGTGGGACCTGCCGCCCCTGCCGGAATCCGGTCAGCGTCCCGAACACCGGCCGCTCCGTCTTCACATGCCCGTAGTCGACGCAGAGCGCGGCACCCCGCTCGATCGAGCCGACCGCTTCCGCCCACGCCTCGTCGCGGGGCCGGCCCACCTCGATCCGGCCCTCTCCCGGCCACCAGCGGCCGGCCCAGGAACGATCGGCCGGGTCCGCTTCCGCGCCGAGCGTCTCGGCGCCGGTCGCCGGGTCCACGAGCACCGTCCGCAGGAGCCCGTCGTCGTCGGTCTCGAGGACGTCGAGCGGCACGTTGTCCAGCCATTCGGTAGCCACCAGGAGTCCGGTGATCGATTCCGGGATCTCCCGCCGCCAGCGAATCGCCGGGTCGAGCCCGATCGGCTGCGGCGCGATCTCCACCGCGGTCGCCCGCACCCGCCCGGCCAGCTCCTCCGGCAGCGCTGCCAGCAGTGCGGTGATCAACTCCCCGCGGCCGGCTCCCACATCCACCAGGTCGAACGCGGCCGGATGCCCGAGCGCCGCGTCAACCCGCTCCACCAGCCGGGCGATCGCCCCGGCGAACAACGGCGACGAGTGCACGCTGGTCCGGAAATGATCACGAGGCCCCTCGCTCGCCCGCACGAAGAAACCGTCACTGCCGTAGAGCGCCGCCTGCATGGCCGGCCGCCACCCCAACCCCATGAACCCATCCTTTCGTACGCCTACCCGTACCGCCGTGGGCGGTCGCGGCGCCGCTGCAACACCGGGCCGTAGCGCCCGCATCCGGGCGTGAGTGGGTGCCCGGGCTCAACCCCGTGCGGTAACTCACACGCCATTGCTACGTCCGTGTGAACGCGGCGCATACTGGCCGTCCGACCGGTACCCCTTCCACGAGGACTGGATCCGAAGATGAGAGCTTTGACCGTCGGCGTCGTGGGCGCCGGCCGGGTCGGCGCCGTGCTCGGCGCGGCCCTGAACGCGGCGGGCCACCGGGTGGTCGCCGCCGCCGCGGTCTCCGCCGCCTCCCGCGAGCGGGCCGCCCGCCTGCTGCCGGACGCCGCGATCCTCCCCGCCGACGAGGTGGCCCGCGCGGCCACCGATCTGCTGCTGCTCGCGGTCCCGGACGACATGCTCGCCGGTGTGGTCGCCGGCCTCGACCGGACCGGGGCGCTGCACCGGGGCCCGGTGGTGGCGCACACCTCAGGGGCTCACGGGCTGGCCGTACTGGGCGATGTGAACGGCATGGCCCTGCACCCCGCGATGACCTTCACCGGCGCGGACACCGACCTGGACCGGCTTCCCGGCATCGCCTGGGGGGTGACCGCCCCGGACCGCGCCTTCGCGACCCGGCTGGTCGCCGATCTGGGCGGCGTGCCCGAGTGGATCGCCGAGGAGTCCCGCCCGGTCTACCACGCGGCTCTGGCGCACGGCGCGAACCACCTGGTCACCCTGGTCAACGAGGCGGCCGACGTGCTGCGCGCGGCCGGCGTCGGCGAGCCGGGCCGGGTGCTGGCCCCGCTGCTGACCGCGGCGCTGGACAACGCGCTGCGGATGGGTGACGCCGCGCTGACCGGGCCGGTCTCCCGGGGCGACGCCGGCACGGTCGGCAAGCACCTGGACCGGATGCCGGCCGAGGCGCTGCCGGCGTACCTGGCGATGGCCCGGCGCACCGCCGACCGGGCGATCGCCTCCGGCCGGCTGCGCCCGCAGGACGCCACCGCCCTGCTCGACGTCCTGTCCCGTGCCGCGGTGGGGAGCAACGCGTGACCGACCGCACCGCGACCGAGCACGAGAGGCACCGCGTGACGAATTTGGTGCACACCCGGGCCGAGCTGGCGGCCGCCCTGGACGCCGCGCCGGGGGAGATCGCCGTCGTGATGACCATGGGCGCCCTGCACGAGGGGCACCGGCAGTTGATGCGGGTGGCCCGGGAGCGGTCCCCGTTCGTGGTCGTGACGATCTTCGTCAACCCGTTGCAGTTCGGGCCGAACGAGGACTACGAGAAGTACCCGCGCACCCTGGACGAGGACCTCGCCGCCTGCCGGGCCGAGGGCGCCGACGTGGTGTTCGCGCCGGGACGGGACGACGTCTACCCGTACGGGCAGCCGTCGATCACCATGCACCCGGGCCCGCTCGGCGAGATCCTGGAGGGTGCGAGCCGCCCCGGCCACTTCTCCGGGATGCTCACCGTGGTCGAGAAGCTGCTGATGCTCACCCGGGCCGGTGTCGCCTACTTCGGCGAGAAGGACTTCCAGCAGCTGGCGCTGATCCGGCGAATGGCGCGCGACCTGGAGTTGCCCGTCGAGATCGTGGGCGTCCCCACCGTACGCGAAGGGGACGGTCTGGCGCTCTCCAGCCGTAACGGGTATCTCTCGCCGGACCAGCGGCGGTCCGCTCTGACCCTGTCCCGCGCCCTGCGTGAGGGCGCCGTGCGGCGCGACCCCGCGTCGGTCCTGGCCGTCGCCCGCAAGATCCTGGCGGACGAGCCGGGGGTACGCGTGGACTACCTGGAACTGACCGGCCCGGATCTCGGTCCGGTCCCGGAGGAGGGCCCGGCCCGCCTGCTGGTGGCGGCCCGGGTCGGCACCACCCGGCTCATCGACAACGTCCCGTTGACCCTGGAGAAGAACGCCTGATGCTTCGGACCATGCTGAAGTCGAAGATCCACCGAGCCACCGTGACGCAGGCCGACCTGCACTACGTCGGCTCGGTCACCGTCGACCTCGACCTGCTCGAGGCGGCCGACCTGATCCCCGGTGAGCAGGTGGCGATCGTCGACGTGACCAACGGGGCGCGCCTGGAGACGTACGTGATCCCCGGTGAGCGGGGCAGCGGCGTGATCGGCATCAACGGGGCCGCCGCGCATCTGGTGCACCCGGGCGACCTGGTCATCCTGATCTCGTACGGGCAGATGGACGACGCCGAGGCGCGCGCCTACCAGCCGCGGGTCGTGCACGTGGACGCCGACAACCGGGTCATCGAGCTGGGCGCGGACCCGGCCGAGGCGGTTCCCGGAATGGCCGGTGACCTGGTACGCGGCGACCTCACCCTGGCTGTGGGATAGCTCTTTCTCGATCCTTCCTCCCGAGCAGTACCGATGCCCATATAGTCGGCAAATCGGATAATGTCACCGAGCTGCTCGGGAGGCACGGGTCATGCGATTCGGCCTGTGTATCTCAGGAATCGCCGCCCTGCTCTGTGTGGCCGGCTGCGGCGCCGGCCGGGACATCGACGGCGATCTGACCAACGACTGGGGCGCGATGGCCCCGGCCACCGGGTTCGTACCGGCCGCCGAGACGTGCCACCTCTCCAACTTCGCCGTCTCCGGGCCGCGCTCCACCTACGAAGAGGTCGACTGCGGCGTCGAGCACCGCACCGAGACCGTGGCTGTCGGCGAGTACCCGAAGCCCGCCGCGGACGCCGCCCAGCCACCGGCCGGCACGTCGGCCGCCGCACGGGCGGCCTACAAGGAGTGCGACGAGAAGACCACCGCGTACGTCGGTGGCCCCTGGCGCGACGCCCGGCTCTGGATCGGCGTCACCCACCCCTCGCCCGCCGCGTGGAACGGCGGCGCCCGCTGGTTCCGTTGCGAGCTGGTGGAACTCGACTCGATCGAGAACGACGGCGCCCTGGCCCGGCGTACCGGCAGCCTCCGTGGCGCACTCGCCGGCAAGAACTCCGATCTGCTGCTGACCTGCTACGCCATCAAGCTGGACAAGGCCGGGGCGATCAGCAGCATGCCGTCCATGAAGTGCACGGACAAGCACAACGCCGAGTTCGCCGGGATCTGGACCGCCCCGGCCGGGACCGCCTACCCGAAGAAGGACGCCTCCTGGGAGGAGTTCCACGAGGGCTGCCGGAAGGTGGCCGCCGAATACGCCGGGGTGCCGCTCGACGGCAACCTGCAGTACCGGATCGGGGTGGTGTCGCTGCCCGGCAACGCCGACGTGTGGGGGCAGGGCGACCACGGGGTCCGCTGCTATCTGTGGCTGGACGGGTCCGATCTGACCACCTCGCTCAAGGGCAAGGGGACGAAGGCCCTCCCGGTCCAGTACAAGTAACCATGACCACTGAGGCTGCCCCCGGCTCGACCGGTCCGCGGGGGCGGAGTGTACTGAAACACATGTCACCTCTCGCCGATCTTCCGGCGCTGCCCCGCCGGCTCGCGGCCGCCGAGCCCGGCTGGACCGAGACCACCGACGTCGTCGTGGTCGGCTCCGGTATCGCCGGGCTGACCGCGGCCCTCTACCTGCGCGAGCAGGGTCTGCACGTCACCGTCGTCACCAAGGTCAACATCGACGACGGCTCCACCCGGTGGGCGCAGGGCGGGATCGCGGCGGTGCTCGACCCGCTGGACACGCCGCAGGCGCACGCGTACGACACGGAGATCGCCGGCGTCGGGCTCTGCGACCCGGCGGCGGTCCGGGTGCTGGTGGAGGAGGGGCCGGCCCGGATCCGGGAGCTGATCCGCCGGGGCGCCGAGTTCGACCGCAACCCGGACGGCTCGCTCATGCTGACCCGCGAGGGCGGCCACCGCGCCGACCGGATCGTCCACGCCGGCGGCGACGCGACCGGCGCCGAGGTGCAGCGCGCCCTGCACGCCGCGGTCCGCCGCGACCCGTGGATCCGCCTGGTGGAGCACGCGCTCGTGCTCGACCTGATGCGCTCGGCCGACGGCCGGGCCTGCGGGATCACCCTGCACGTGCTCGGCGAGGGCACCGAGGACGGCGTCGGCGCGGTGCTGGCCCGGGCCGTGGTGCTGGCCACCGGCGGGATGGGGCAGATCTTCTCGTCCACCACGAACCCGTCGGTCTCCACCGGCGACGGCGTGGCGCTCGCGCTACGGGCCGGCGCCGCGGTCACCGACGTCGAGTTCGTGCAGTTCCACCCCACGTCTTTCGTGACGCCCGGCCCCGTTCCGGGATCTCCCGCGGTGGACCCGGTCCAGCGGCCGCTGATCAGTGAGGCGCTGCGCGGTGAGGGCGCCCACCTGGTCGACGAGTCCGGTGAGCGGTTCATGGTCGGGCAGCACGAGCTGGCCGAGCTGGCGCCCCGCGACGTGGTCGCCAAGGGCATCTACCGGGTGCTGCGGGTCACCGGCGCCGACCACGTCTACCTGGACGCCCGCCACCTCGGTCGGGAGTTCCTGGAGGGCCGCTTCCCGACCATCATGGCGTCCACCCGGGGCGCCGGCGTCGACCCGGCCACCGACCTGATCCCGGTCGCCCCGGCCGCCCACTACGCCTCCGGCGGCGTGCGCACCGACCTGCACGGGCGCACCAGCATCGACGGGCTGTACGCGTGCGGCGAGGTGGCCTGCACCGGCGTGCACGGCGCCAACCGCCTGGCCAGCAACTCGCTGCTGGAGGGCCTGGTCTTCGCCCGCCGGATCGCCGACGACATCGCCCGCGAGCTGCCCCCGCAGGCCGAGCCGGTCCGGGCCGCGGCGTCCGGCCCGGCCTGGGTCGCCGACCCGGCGATCCGCGCCGAGTTGCAGCGCGCCATGACCCGCGGGGCCGGGGTGCTGCGCTCCGCCGACTCGCTGGCCACCGCCGCCAAGGAGCTGACCCGCCTCGCCGAGCAGCGGTCCCGGCCGAACACCGCGGCCTGGGAGGTCACCAACCTGCTCACCGTCGCCACCGCGCTGGTGGCGTCGGCCCGCACCCGCCGGGAGACCCGCGGCTGCCACTGGCGCGAGGACCACCCGGCCGCCGCCGACGAATGGCGCGGCCACCTGCTCAACGCCGTCGCCCCCGACGGCGCGTTGACCCAGACCTTCGAGGAGATGGCGTGATCGACCCCAGTCTGGACCTCGCGGAGGTCGAGCGGATCGTCCTCACCGCCCTGGCCGAGGACCTCGGCACCCCGGCCCGGGACGTCACCAGCGAGGCCACCATCCCGGCCACCCAGACCGACACCGCCGAGCTGGTGGCCCGCGCCGACGGTGTGGTGGCCGGCCTGCTCGTGGCGGCCGAGGTCTTCGCCGTCACGTCGGCCGGAGCGGCCACCTTCGCGGCGGTCGTGGCCGAAGGCGACCGGGTCCGGCGCGGCGACGTGCTCGCCGTGATCACCGGCCCCACCCGGGCGCTGCTGACCGCCGAGCGCACCGCCCTCAACCTGCTGTGCCGGATGTCCGGTGTCGCCACCCACACCCGGAAGTGGGCGGATCAGCTGGAGGGCACCAAGGCCACCGTGCTCGACACCCGCAAGACCACCCCGGGCCTGCGGGTGCTGGAGAAGTACGCGGTCCGGGCCGGCGGCGGCACCAACAAGCGCATGGGCCTGTACGACGTCGCCATGATCAAGGACAACCACAAGCTCGCGGCGGGCAGCATCACGGCGGCGTACGAGCTGGTCCGCGTCACCTTCCCGGACGTGGCGGTGCAGGTCGAGGTGACCACCCTGGCCGAGGCGGAGGAGGCGGTCGCGGCCGGCGCCGAATTCCTGCTCTGCGACAACATGACGCCCGAGCTGCTCACCGAGGTGGTCGGCGCGGTCGGGGACCGGGTGGAACTGGAGGCGACCGGCAACCTGACGCTGGCCACCGTGGCCGCCTACGCCGCCACCGGGGTGGACTATCTGTCGGTGGGCGGCCTGACCCACTCGTCGCCGATCCTCGACATCGCCCTGGACCTCCGTCCCCGTTGACGGCGGCGCGAGGCGCTGCGCGTACAAAATAGGGGTCTTGATTTTGATTCTTTAGGGGCCTGGCGTGCTGCTCTGCATTGACATCGGCAACACCAACACCGTGCTGGCGACCTTCGACGGCGACAAGCTGGTGCACAACTGGCGGATCAAGACCGATGCCGCCTCGACCGCCGACGAGCTGGGCCTGATGTTCCGGGGCCTGCTCGCCGGCGACGCCGTGGAGATCACCGGGGTGGCCGCCTGCTCGACCGTGCCGGCCGCGCTGCGCAATCTGCGCACCATGCTGAAGCGGTACTACGGCGACGTGCCCAGTGTGATCGTCGAGCCGGGTGTGAAGACCGGGGTGCAGCTGGCCATCGACAACCCCAAGGAGGTCGGCGCCGACCGGGTCGTCAACACCCTGGCCGCGCACGCCCTCTACGGCGGACCGTCGATCGTGGTGGACTTCGGCACCACCACCAACTTCGACCTGATCAGCGCGAAGGGCGAGTTCCTCGGCGGCGCCTTCGCGCCGGGCATCGAGATCTCCTTCGACGCGCTCGCGGCCCGCGCCGCCCAGCTGCGCAAGGTGGAGCCGACCAAGCCGCGCTCGGTGATCGGCAAGAACACCGTGGAGTGCCTCCAGGCCGGGCTCTACTTCGGCTTCGCCGGCCAGGTGGACCGGATCGTCGAGCGGATGATCGAGGAGATCGGCCCGGTCCGCGCGGTCATCGCCACCGGCGGCCTGGCCTGGCTGGTGAAGGACGAATGCCGCACGATCACCGCGCACGAGCCGATGATCACGCTGATCGGGCTGCGGATGGTATATGAGCGGAACGTCTGATCCCCGCTGAGTAGGCTTTCAGGGCCCCAGCACAGACCTACACAGGAAGTCTTGCCGTGACCGAGCAGAACACGCCAGCGATCGACCCCGCCGAGGACCTTCCCGAGCAGATGCGGGTCCGCCGGTCGAAGCGGGACCGGTTGCTCGCCGAGGGCGTGCCGCCCTACCCGGTCGAGGTCCCGCGGACCGCCGAGATCGCCGAGATCCGCGCGCGTTACGCGGACCTGCCCACCGACACCGCCTCCGGCGACACGGTGTCGATCACCGGCCGGGTGATCTTCGTGCGGACCGGCGGCAAGCTCTGCTTCGCCACGCTGCGCGCCGGGGACGGCACCGAGATCCAGGCGATGTTCTCGCTCGACAAGGTGGGGGAGAAGTCCCTGGCCGACTGGAAGAGCGTGGTCGACCTCGGTGACCTGGTCGCGGTCACCGGCGAGGTGATCACCAGCCGGCGGGGCGAGCTCTCCGTTCTCGCTGATTCCTGGTCGATGAGCGCGAAGGCTCTCCGGCCCCTTCCGGTCGCGCACAAGCCGCTTTCCGAGGAGACCCGGGTCCGGCAGCGTTATGTCGATCTCATCGTGCGCCCGCAGGCCCGCGATGTCGTGCGTACCCGGGCCACCGTGGTCCGCAGCCTGCGTGAGTCGCTGTTCCGCCGGAATTTCCTCGAGGTGGAAACTCCGATGCTCCAGTTGCTGCACGGCGGCGCCGCGGCACGCCCGTTTGTGACGCACAGCAACGCACTGGACACCGATCTTTATCTTCGGATCGCCCCGGAACTGTTTTTGAAGCGTGCGGTGGTCGGCGGCATCGACCGGGTCTTCGAGATCAACCGGAACTTCAGGAATGAGGGCATGGACTCCACGCACTCTCCGGAGTTCGCCATGCTGGAGGCCTATCAGGCCTATGCCGACTACAACGTGATGCAGGCGCAGGCGCGCGAGTGGATTCAGGAGGCCGCGTTCGCGGTGTCCGGATCGCACGTGGTGACCCACCAGGACGGCACCGAGGTCGACCTGGGCGGCGAGTGGGCACAGATCACGCTTTTCGGCGCGATCTCCGAGGCTCTCGGCGAGGAGGTCACGATCGAGACCGACCTGGCCCAGTTGCAGCGGTACGCGGAGAAGGTCCAGCTCTCGGTCGATCCGAAGTGGGGCCCCGGCAAGCTCGCCGAGGAGCTGTTCGAGCATCTCGTGACGGACAGCCTCCAGGCGCCCACCTTCGTCCGGGACTTCCCGGAGGAGACCGCCCCGCTGACCGCCGGCCACCGGGCCACCCCGGGCCTGACCGAGAAGTGGGACCTGTACGTCAGCGGATTCGAACTCGCGACCGCCTATTCCGAGTTGGTGGACCCGGTCGTCCAGCGCGAGCGCTTCCACGCCCAGTCGCTGCTCGCCGCCGGTGGCGACCCCGAGGCGATGCAGCTGGACGAGGATTTCCTGCGGGCCATGGAGTACGGAATGCCGCCGTCCGGTGGCATGGGAATGGGAATCGACCGGCTGTTGATGGCGCTCACCGGCCTGGGCATTCGGGAAACGATCCTCTTCCCGTTGGCCCGCCCGGAGTAACAATTACCCACCCGCCATTGACGGGTCATGCGCTCCTGGCGTTATTGTTCTCCCATTGCTGGGGAGAGAACCTGTGTTCGGGAGGATAACCGCGCGTGGCCAAGCAGATCATTCACAAGCTGGTCGATGACATCGACGGTGTTGACGCCGACGAGACCGTGAAGTTTGCGCTCGACGGCATTCAGTACGAGATCGACCTCTCGGAGAAGAACGCCGCAAAATTGCGGGAGGTCTTCGAGCCCTACGTGAACGCCGGGACGAAGGTGGCCCGGGGCGGCGTCGTGGTGGGTGGTCGCGCCGCGCGTGGCCGTGGCGGGGCGACCGCCGACCGCGAGCAGAACAAGGCGATCCGCGAGTGGGCCAAGAAGTCGGGCAAGGACATCTCCGACCGCGGCCGCATCCCGCAGGAGATCGTCGACGAGTTCCACCAGAAGGGCCCCGGCCGGGCCTGATCACGGTTCCACCCCGGAGAGGGCGCCCCGACCACGTGGTCGGCGCGCCCTCTCCGTGTTTACCCGTCGGGCCGCCCACAACCTCACTACGGTTATCCACAGGAGTGGACAGGGTTGTCCACAGGCTGTGGATCGGCAGGATTTCGCTGTACGCGTACACGTTCGGGTGGGGGAACAGCCGCTGAGCGTGCGAAGTTGGCTAAATCAACGTTGCGGATCGCTCCGAGGGGCTCTGGAGGCCCGGCGGAGACCGTCAGCGGCGATAGAGTTACAGCACGGGCATCACCGATGCCCGTGCGCTGGCCCCGCCAGTTCATGGGCGCACGGCATGTGAGGAGCACGAGGGCATGTTCGAGCGGTTCACCGACCGAGCGCGACGGGTTGTCGTCCTGGCCCAAGAAGAGGCCCGGATGCTCAACCACAACTACATCGGGACGGAGCACATCCTGCTCGGCCTGATCCACGAGGGCGAGGGCGTCGCCGCCAAGGCTCTGGAGAGCCTGGGCATCTCCCTCGAGGGGGTCCGCCAGCAGGTCGAGGAGATCATCGGCCAGGGGCAGCAGGCGCCGAGCGGGCACATCCCGTTCACGCCGCGCGCCAAGAAGGTTCTGGAGCTCTCGCTCCGGGAGGCCTTGCAGCTCGGCCACAACTACATCGGCACCGAGCACATCCTGCTCGGCCTGATCCGTGAGGGCGAGGGCGTCGCCGCCCAGGTGCTGGTCAAGCTCGGCGCCGACCTCAACCGGGTCCGCCAGCAGGTGATCCAGCTGCTCTCCGGCTATCAGGGCAAGGAGCCGGCCGCCGCGGGCACCGCGACCGGAGAGGCCGCGCCGTCCACGTCGCTCGTGCTGGACCAGTTCGGCCGCAACCTGACCCAGGCCGCCCGGGAGGGCAAGCTCGACCCGGTCATCGGCCGGGAGAAGGAAATCGAGCGGGTCATGCAGGTGCTGTCCCGGCGCACCAAGAACAACCCGGTCCTGATCGGCGAGCCCGGCGTGGGTAAGACCGCCGTGGTGGAGGGCCTGTCCCAGTCCATCGTCAAGGGCGAGGTGCCCGAGACGCTGAAGGACAAGCAGCTGTACACGCTGGACCTGGGCGCGCTCGTCGCCGGCTCCCGCTACCGCGGTGACTTCGAGGAGCGCCTCAAGAAGGTGCTCAAGGAGATCCGCACCCGCGGCGACATCATCCTGTTCATCGACGAGATCCACACGCTGGTCGGCGCCGGCGCCGCCGAGGGCGCGATCGACGCGGCCAGCATCCTCAAGCCGATGCTCGCCCGCGGTGAGCTCCAGACCATCGGCGCCACCACCCTCGACGAGTACCGCAAGCACCTGGAGAAGGACGCCGCTCTCGAGCGCCGCTTCCAGCCCATCCAGGTCGGCGAGCCGTCGCTGGCGCACACCATCGAGATCCTCAAGGGTCTCCGCGACCGCTACGAGGCGCACCACCGGATCAGCATCACCGACGCGGCCCTGGTCGCGGCCGCGACGCTGGCCGACCGGTACATCTCGGACCGCTTCCTGCCGGACAAGGCGATCGACCTGATCGACGAGGCCGGCGCCCGGATGCGCATCCGCCGGATGACCGCGCCGCCGGACCTCCGCGACTTCGACGAGCGCATCGCCCAGGTGCGCCGCGACAAGGAGTCCGCGATCGACGCGCAGGACTTCGAGCGCGCCGCCCAGCTGCGTGACAAGGAGAAGACCCTCCTCGGTCAGAAGGCGCAGCGGGAGAAGGAGTGGAAGGCCGGCGACCTGGACGTGGTGTCCGAGGTCGACGACGAGCAGATCGCCGAGGTGCTGGGCAACTGGACCGGCATCCCGGTCTACAAGCTCACCGAGGAGGAGACCTCCCGCCTGCTGCGCATGGAGGACGAGCTGCACAAGCGCGTCATCGGCCAGGAGGACGCGGTGCAGGCCGTCTCCAAGGCGATCCGGCGCACGCGTGCGGGCCTCAAGGACCCGAAGCGCCCCTCCGGCTCGTTCATCTTCGCCGGCCCGTCCGGCGTGGGTAAGACGGAGCTGTCCAAGGCGCTCGCCGAGTTCCTGTTCGGTTCCGAGGATGCGCTGATCCAGCTGGACATGTCCGAGTTCCACGACCGTTACACGGTGTCCCGCCTGGTCGGTGCGCCTCCCGGTTACGTGGGTTACGACGAGGGTGGCCAGCTGACCGAGAAGGTGCGGCGCAAGCCGTTCTCGGTGGTGCTGTTCGACGAGATCGAGAAGGCGCACCCGGATGTGTTCAACACGCTTCTGCAGATCCTGGAGGACGGTCGGCTGACCGACGGTCAGGGCCGGATCGTGGACTTCAAGAACACGGTCATCATCCTGACCACCAACCTCGGCACGCGGGATGTGGCGAAGGCGGTGTCGCTGGGCTTCCAGGCGTCGGAGGCCGAGGAGTCGTCGTACGAGCGGATGAAGATCAAGGTCAACGACGAGCTGAAGCAGCACTTCCGCCCGGAGTTCCTGAACCGTATCGATGACACGATCGTCTTCCACCAGCTGCGGGAGGCGGAGATCCTGCAGATCGTCGACATCTTCACGGCGCGGATCGAGGGCCAGCTCCGGAACAAGGACATGGGCCTGGAGCTGACCGACAACGCCAAGAAGTATCTGGCGGCCAAGGGCTTCGACCCGGTGCTCGGCGCCCGTCCGCTGCGCCGGACCATCCAGCGCGAGCTGGAGGACACGCTGTCCGAGCAGATCCTCTTCAACGAGCTGCGCCCCGGCCAGATCGTCGTCGTGGACTGCGAGGGCGACCCGGCCAAGGTGGAGAAGTCCAAGCTGGTCTTCCGCGGCGCTGAGAAGGGCGTGACGGTGCCCGACGCGGTGCCGGCCGACCTCGGCACGGCGACCACCACCGAAGAGTAGGACCACTGACGAACGGCCCGGCTGCTGACGCGGCCGGGCCGTTCGGCGTTCAGGAAAGCGTCTGGACGTCCCCGGAAGGGGCGTCCCCGGCGAGCACGAAATCCTCCCGGCCCAGCCGCTCGACGAGGCCGTCCTCGACCAGGCCGGCGAGCGCCCGGGCCCGCTGCACCTCGTCCTGCCAGACCATGTCGAGACGCTGCCGCGGCACCGGGCCGGTGGCGTGCCGCAGCACCTCCAGGAGCAGGCCGCGCACCTGGCGGTCGGTCCCCGCGTACCGCTGCGGTTTGCGACTCGGGCCCTCCGGCAGCGGCTCACCGCGCAGCCGCCACGCGCAGACCCCATGGAACGGGCAGTCCACGCACTTCGGTGACCGGGCCGTGCAGACGATCGCGCCCAGCTCCATGAACGCGATGCTGGCCTTCGCGGCCCGCGCCTCGTCCCCGGGGAGCAACTCCTCCATGGCGGTCAGGTCGGCGGCCGTCGTGGCCGGCCCGGCGTCCGGCTTGCCCTCGACCGCACGGCAGACGACCCGCCGTACGTTGGTGTCGACCACCGGGTGCCGCTGGCCGTACGCGAACGTCGCCACCGCCCGCCCGGTGTAGGTCCCGACGCCCGGCAGCGCGAGCAGCTGATCGAGCGCGGAGGGGACGTCGCCGCCGTGCCGCTCGACGATCGCCACGGCGCACGCGTGCAACCGCATGGCCCGGCGCGGATAGCCGAGCCGCCCCCACATCCGGATCGCCTCCGACGGCGGGTCCTCGGCGAGCGCGGCCGGGGTGGGCCAGCGGATCATCCAGGAGCGCCAGGCGGGCTCGACGCGGACGACCGGGGTCTGTTGCAGCATCACCTCACTGACCAGGACCCCCCAGGGGGTGGTGTCCGGCTGCCGCCAGGGCAGATCACGGGCGTTTTCGGCGTACCAGGCGATGGCTTCGTCGGCGAGAGTCATATCCCGTTTACTGTAGGCGGGTGTACGAGCTCGCCATCACCGTCATCGGCCCGGACCGCACCGGCATCGTGGCGGACGTCTCCGAGGCTCTCGCCGAGGTCGGCGCCAACCTGACCGACTCGACGATGACCCGGCTGCGCGGCCATTTCGCGATGACCCTGATCTGCACCGGCACGACCGAGGCCGAGGCGGCGCGGGCCCTGGAGCGGGTCACCGGGGGCGGCCTGCTGACCTCCGTCCGCCGGGTGGAGCCGGAGGCCGACAGCGCGGCGGCCGGCGAGCCGTACCAGGTGAGCGTGCACGGCGCCGACCGGCTCGGCATCGTGGCCGCGGTGACCCGGGTGGTCGCGGCCGCTGGCGGCAACATCACCGACCTCACCACCCGGCTCACCGGGCCGCTCTATCTGCTGCTCGCCGAGGTGGACGTACCGGCCGGGGCGGGCGACGAGCTGGCCGAGCGCCTCGCCGTGGCCGCCGCCGAACTGGATGTGGACGTGACACTGCGCCGGTCCGACACGGAGATCCTGTGAGATCGGTCGTCACCGCTCCGGCGGGTGTGCTCGGCACCCCGGGCGAGGTGGTCGACCCGACCGATCCGGAGGTCGTCCGGCTGGCGGAGGAACTGGTCGAGGTGATGCGCGAGTCACCCGGTTGTGTCGGCCTGGCCGCACCGCAGATCGGCGTGAGCGCCCAGGTGTTCTGTGTGGACGTGACCGGGCATCCGAAGGCGGCCACCACACACGGCACGCTCGTGCTCTGCAACGCGAGGATCGTCGAGGCGAGCCGGTGGCGGCCGGGCCGGGAGGGCTGCATGTCGGTTCCCGACCTGACCGGCGACGTGAAACGGGCCGGCCGGATCGTGGTCGAGGCGGTCCTGCCCGGCACCGGCGAGCCGTTCACACTGACCACCGACGCGTTCGAGGCCAGGGCGGTACAGCACGAGATCGATCACTGCGCCGGCAAGCTGTTCCTCGATCGGGTGGCCGGAGCGCACGCTGTCTACCAGCGCAAGGTCTATCTCTAACGAGCGTTGCGCGAGTTGGTGTCGCATGACCGGCGCGTCGTGCACATAGCGACGGCTGTCCGGGTTTACCGTGAGCGGCATCATGCGTGCGACGGTTGGTCCCCTCCCACCCGCGGTCTACTGGCGGCGGCGTGCGGTCGTGCTGAGCGCGGTCCTGCTCGGCGTCATCGTGCTGTTCGTGTCCTGCTCGGGCGAGGACGATCCGAACAAGAAGAAGGCGTCCTCCCAGACGACGAGCTATCCGACCCCCGCCGCGGGGAAGGATGCGAGCCCGCTGCCGTCACCGTCGTTCGAGGAGAGCGGTCCCGCCGTCGGCCCGGCCCTGCCCGACCCCAACGAGCTGCTGTCCCGGCAGCCCGACGACGGTGAGCCGCTGCCCCCGCCCGCGAACGGCGCCACCGCGACCGCCACGACCGCCGCGGCCGGCTCCGGCGCCTGCGCCGACACCGAGATGTCGGTGATCCCGGTCCCGGCGGACACCTCCCCGCAGCGCGGCACCCCGCTCAAGATCAAACTCAAGATCAAGAACATCGGTACGCGTACGTGCACCCGCGACCTGGGCGCCAGCGCACAGGAGCTCTACATCGAACAGGGCGCCCAGAAGTACTGGTCCTCCGACCTGTGCACCACGTCGAAGGGCAACCAGGTCGAGACCCTGAACGCCGGGGCCGAGCGCGAGTACGAGGTCACCTGGAACGGCCGCTCCTCCACCCAGTGCGCCGACAACGTGGCGGCCGGCCCGATCCCCGAGACCGGCGCCTACGAGCTGCGCGGCCGCCTCGACACGCTACGCAGCAACGCGGTCATCCTGACCATCGTCGCCTGACCTCGTTGGTAGCCGCTATCGAGCTGTACCTGGACGTCGACACGACGCGCCGGGTCCGCAACCTGTGGCGTGCCCTGGACGCCGAGGGCATCCCGTCCCTCGGCTCCCTGCACCAGAAGCACCGCCCGCACATCTCCCTGGCCGCCGCCCACCGCATCGACCCGCACGCCGTGGCCGAGGCGCTGTCCGGCTTCCAGGTGGCCCGCCCGCTCCCGCTGAGCATCGACTTCGTGGGCCAGTTCGTCGGCCGCGTCCTCTGGCTGGGCGTCACCGTGACCGAGGACCTGCTGACCCACCACCGCGCCGTACACGACCGCCTCTCCGCGGCCGGAGTCGACATCTGGGACCACTACCGCCCGGGCCGCTGGGTCCCGCACTGCACCATCTCGCTACGCGTCCCCAACCCGGTGATGGCCCCGGCCGTACGCCGCTGCCTGGAATACCTTCCCCTCCAGGCCACCATCACCGGCGCCGCCGTAGCCGACCACGCCAACGACATCAGCCACCCCCTCTGACCCCATCCCGGCCATCCCATCCGCCACCCACCGCTATCCCATCCGCCACCCACCGCGCCATCCCATCCGCCACCCACCGCCATTCCGGCCGCCACCCACCGCGCCATCCCATCCGCCGCTCACCGCGATCCCATCCGCCGCTCACCGCGATCCCATCCGCCGCTCACCGCCATCGCAGCCGACGCCCACCGCTGTCTCGAACAACGGCCTGCCGGAGTCCCGGCCCGACGCGCTGCCGTCTCTGGCGACGCCTGCCGCCGTCCCGTCACCCTTGCTGCCGCGCCATCGGTTTCCGTCGCCTTTCAACCCCTTCCTTGTACGCCCCTGGTGCCCCGCCCGAGGAAGCCGGCGACCACCTGCCACTTCCAGCCTCTGCCGCCCCCGCCGGGCTGAGCTGCCTACTCACCCTCACGCCCCGTCCCTCCTGCCCGCCCGTCTCGACCGAGGGATGACTACGGCTGCCTGGCACTCAGGTGGCCGCTTGCGGTGGTGGGTAGCTGCGGAAGGGCTGGTGAGTACGTCGACGGTGAGGTCCGCGGCGGTCTCGGTCTCTTTCTCGGCTGTCGTCGGGCGCCGATCCCAAGTCGCCTGCTCGCGTGTTTCCCGCCTCCGCCGCGGGATTCGGCCGGTCACCGCCGACCGCTCAAGCCATCCGCAGGCAGCGATGTAAATCTTGAGCAATCGTCGCCGAACGGCGCGATCTTGAGCCATTGCGGTCATCCGGGAGTCTTCTTCTTGGCTGCCTACGGCCGAATCCGCAATCCCTCGACAGTAGGGCGCGCCACCCGGAGCGATCTTGAACGATTTACCACCGCCTCGGGTGGCAAATCGTTCAAGATCGCACAACAGGGGCGGGCAAAGCGGGCGAAACGGGCGCCTGTTTCCGACGAAAGCCCCATTTCCGCCTAGCGCGGCGGACGGCGCCCCCCATTTGGCGGTTCGCCCGACCGGGCGCTTGACGTAGAACCGGAAACACCCAAGAAGAAGACTCCCGGATGGATCGGATAACCCAAGGTCTTCCAGGGAAAATTGATCATGGGCGATTGTCTACCGCCGGACGGCGACCAGGCATCAAGATCGGCCCGAAAGCCACCATCGCCCAAGATCGCCGGCGTGTCGGGATGGCGCCCGCAGTCATCTGAATGCGCGACTCGACATCGCGGCCACCCAAACCCGAGAAACAGGCTCTGGCCAGCACCGATCTAGCCCGCTTACCGCTATAGCACCGGTCACGGTAGGCACTGCTCGCCGGTCTCCCCGGCCGGGCGGGCGCACACAATCACGGATGCGTGTTCACGCGCCTGCCCTATCGGGGCGATGAAAGCACACGCGGCGGTTTCCGTGCGCGCCGACCCTCGACGGGTGCGCATGTGGCGGTTCGGTGTGCGCCGGCCCTCGACGGGTGCACACGCGGCGGTTCCGTGTGCGCCGGCGCTCGTCGGCTTCGGGTCGTGTGCGCTCCGGCCCCTCTCGGTTGCCCGCTCCGCAAGGTGCGCCGCATACCCGCCCGGCGCGGTGTTGAGCTTGTTCGGCTGGGGGCTGTTTCGGGCGTGAGGTGACCCCGCCGGCCGAGGTTCAGCAGGCTGTGGGCGGGGTCAGACGTAGCGTTCGAGGATGGAGGCCTCGGCCAATCGGGACAGCCCCTCCCGCACCCCACGAGCCCGGGCGTCGCCGACGCCCTCGACCGCCTGGAGGTCCTCGACGGTGGCGCCGAGCAGGCGCTGGAGGCTGCCGAAGTGGTCGACCAGCCGGTCGACGATCTGGGCGGGCAACCGGGGGACCTTGGCGAGCAGCCGGAACCCGCGCGGCGAGACGGCCACGTCGAGGGAGTCCGATGCGCCGGGGTAGCCGATCGCCTTGGCCACCGCCACCAGGTCGATCATCTCGGTGGCGGTCAGCAGGTCGAGTTCGACGAGCGCCTCGTCGAGGGTGCGGGCTTTGCGGCTGGTCGGTAGGTAGTCGCGGATGACCAGGGTACGGTCGGCGTCGACGCCGGCCATCAGCTCGTCGAGCTGGAGGGCGAGGAGGCGGCCGTCGGTGCCCAGCTCGACCACGTAGCCGGAGATCTCGTCGGCGATCCGGCGGACCATTTCGAGGCGCTGCACCACCGCCACGGCGTCACGCACCGTGACCAGGTCTTCGATCTCCAGGGCCGAGAGGGTGCCGGAGACCTCGTCGAGCCGGAGTTTGTACCTCTCCAGGGTGGCGAGGGCCTGGTTGGCGCGGGACAGGATGGCGGCCGAGTCGTCGAGGACGTGGCGCTGACCGTTCACATACAGCCCGATGATGTGCATCGACTGGCTCACCGAGATCACCGGGAAGCCGGACTGCTTGGCGACCCGCTCGGCGGTGCGGTGCCGGGTGCCGGACTCCTCGGACGGGATCGACGGGTCGGGCATCAGGTGCACGGCGGCCCGGACGATGCGGGTGCCGTCGCTGGAGAGGACCACGGCGCCGTCCATCTTGCACAGCTCACGCAGCCGGGTGGCGGAGAACTCCACATCGAGCGGGAACCCGCCGGTGCAGATGGTCTCGACGACGGCGTCATGTCCGAGGACGATCAGCGCCCCGGTGCGGCCGCGCAGGATGCGCTCGAGACCGTCGCGCAGCGCCGTCCCGGGGGCCATGAGCGCGAGATTCGCCCGCAACGGATCACTTGCTCCGCCGGTCAGGCCGGCGCCGGCGGCCGGCGTCATCGCGCGATGCCCCACGCCGTTGACGCCGGGACGCGGCGTTGAACTGGCGGCGGGCTTGGAACCATCGCGGTCGAGCGGCACCCGGACATTCTACGGACTGTCATCCACGTCAACGAGGCGTGGTTCAATGAATGCTCCGTAGCGTGATGATTCATAACTGAGCGTCACTGTGCGGCCGCCGATGCGCGGGCCGCGCTCTGCAGTGCCGCTTGGAGGTTTCCGACCTCGACGATCTCCATGCCCTTGGGTGCGCCGCCGGTGCCGTCCGGCCCGCAGCCGGGCGGGACGAGCGCCACCTTGAAGCCGAGCCGGGCCGCCTCGGAGAGCCGCCGGCCGACCGCGCCGACCCGCCGGATCTCGCCGGTCAGGCCGACCTCGCCGATCGCCACCAGGTGCGGGGCCATGGCCAGGTCGAGGCCACCGGAGGCGACCGCGAGGGCCATCGCCAGGTCGGCGGACGGCTCGGTCAGCCGGATGCCGCCCACAGTGGCCGCGAAGACCTCTCGGTTGTAGAGCTTGAGCTGCTTGGTGCGCCGCTCCAGCACGGCCAGCACCATGGCGAGCCGGGCGCTGTCGAGACCGGACACGGTGCGCCGGGGCGAGCCCTGCACCTCCGCCCCGATCAGTGCCTGCACCTCGGTGACCAGCGCCCGCCGCCCCTCCATGGCGACCGTCACGCAGGTGCCCGGAACCGGCTCCAGATAGCGGGTGAGGAACAGCCCGGACGGGTCGGGCAGGCTGGTGATGCCGCCCTCGTGCATCTCGAAGCAGCCCACCTCGTCGGCCGCGCCGAACCGGTTCTTCACCCCGCGGACCAGGCGCAGCGAGGAGTGCTTGTCGCCCTCGAAGTGGAGCACCACGTCGACCAGGTGCTCCAGCACCCGGGGGCCGGCGACCTGCCCGTCCTTGGTGACGTGACCGACCAGGACGGTGGCGATGCCGCGCTCCTTGGCGATCGCGACGAGCGCCGCGGTGACCGCCCGGACCTGGGTGACACCGCCGGGCACACCCTCGGTGCCGGGCGCCGAGACGGTCTGCACCGAGTCGAGCACGAGCAGGCCGGGCCGGACCGCGTCGAGGTGGCCGATGACGGTGCCCAGATCATTTTCCGAGGCGAGGTAGAGCTTCTCGTGCAGCGCGCCCAGCCGCTCGGCCCGCAGCCGCACCTGGCTGACCGACTCCTCACCGCTGACCACCAGCGACGGAGTGCCCGCTCCGGCCGCCCACTGCTGGGCGACGTCGAGCAGCAGGGTGGATTTCCCGACGCCGGGCTCACCGGCGAGCAGCACCACGGCGCCGGGCACCAGGCCACCGCCGAGCACCCGGTCCAGCTCGCCGACGCCGGTGGCGACGGCGCGGGCCGGGGCGGCGCTGATCTGCGCGATGGGGCGGGCCGGCTCGGCCGGCATGCGGGAGCTGACCACCCGGCCGGAGACCGGAACGGTGACCGTGGACTCGATGACCGAGCCCCACTCCCCGCACTCGGAGCAGCGGCCCACCCATTTCGGTGGCTGATGACCGCAGGCGTCGCAGACGTATGCCGTGCGGGGGGCCTTGGCGGCGGATCGGGAGGTCGTCACACCGACAAGCTAGCTCGCCGGTATGACAATCCCGGTCAGTGACCCTCGGACTCCGGGGCGTCCTCGCCGGGCTCCGCCGGGCCGCGGGGCGCCGGGCTGAGCGGGGTGGCGACCGGCGCCTGGAGGACCAGCTTCTCCGAGCTGTTGCTGAACTCGAAGACCAGGTTGACCGCGGCGCCCGGGGTGAGCGCGCTCTGGAGGCCGATGACCTGGAGCGGAACCAGGTCGGTCGAGCGGAACGTCGCCGCTGACAGCGGGGCGAGCTGGATCCGGGCCGGGCGGACCGTGGGAGCCGGCGCGGAGGCGCTCGGGGCGACGGACGGGCTGGCGGCGACCTCGCCCGGGGTGGTGACCGTGGCGGCGGCGCTCACGAAGCCGACCTGGTCCGCACCGACGACCTGCGGGAGGTCCGGCGCGGCGCTGGTGATCGTGACGGTGACCGGCTCGGCGGTCTGGTTGAAGAGGCTCAGGTCGAGCGGAGCGTTCGCACCCTTCTCGTAGCCCTCGACGCCGTTGTACTCCACCTGCAGGTTGCGGATGAACACGCTGCCGTCGGCGGTTTCCGTGTCGACGCCCGCGATGGGCGTGTCCAGGATGGCGGTCTCGGCGACCTGGCCGGCCGAGCAGCCACCCAGGGCCAGGGCGGCGACCGTGGCGGCACCCGCGACCAGTGCGGCGCGACGGGTTCGCAGGGGACGCATCACGATCCTCCAAATAGAGACACCAGGGTGTTCGATCAGCCTAATGGGCGGCGATCGGCGGTGTACGCCGACCCATCCATCACGTGGCCGGATCAGGTCAGCCGACCGCTGAAGACCAGCAGCAGGACGTCGATCAGGGCGACCACGATGACGGCCCGGAACAGCGCGACCGGCCGTCCGTCGGCGCGGCGCGCGGCGTACCAACCGAGGGGAAGGACCACGACGGCGGCCGCGCATGCCGCCAGGCCGGTCCACGACGGCGGCCCGGGCGGCCCGAGGACCAGGGTGAGCGTCGCGCCCAGCAGGAGGCCCGCGGCGGCCAGCTGGGACCCGGCCGCGCCGATCCGGTGCGGCAGCCCGCGCACCCCGGTGGCCGCGTCGTCGTCCAGGTCCGGCAGCACGTTGGCGAAGTGCGCGCCGCCGCCGAGCAGCGCACCGGCCGCGACCAGCCAGGCCGGCGGCGCCGGGTGCCCGGGCCTGGCGAGCACCACGAAGGCCGGCAGCAGTCCGAAGGCGATCAGGTACGGCACCACCGAGAACGCGGTGTTCTTCAGCGGCCAGTCGTAGAGCAGCGCGAACACGGTCGCCACCGAGATCGCCAGGAGCGCCGGAAGACCCAGGTCGAAGGCCAGCAGGGGTACGGCCACAGCCGCCCCGATCCCGGCGGCGCCGACCGCCCGCGGCGACACCGCACCGGCCGCCACCGGTTTGTCGCGCCGCCCGGCCCGCCGGTCGCGTTCCGCGTCCAGCCGGTCGTTGACCCAGCCGACGGCGAGCTGGCTGGCCGCCACGGTGAGGGCGACGAGCGCGAGCCGGGACCCGCGATGCCCGGCGCCGACGGCCAGCAGCGTGATGGCGAGGGTGACCGCGGCACCCGGTTCCGGATGGGCCGATCTGAGCAGTGCGAGCGCACGGGACATGGCTGCCAAGTGTGGCCTCCGCGCACGGTCCGTGCCAGGCTCGATCACATGCTGTCGATGCAGCGCAATGATCCACGTCAGTACGACGACCTGGCCGGAGAGTGGTGGCGACCCGGCGGACCCTTCGAATTGCTGCACTGGCTGGCCGAGGCCCGGGCGGCACTGATCCCTCCGGCGGGGGCGCCCGGCCGGATCCTGGTGGACGCGGGCTGCGGCGGTGGCCTGCTCGCACCGCACGTCCGCGGCAAGGGCTACCGGCACATCGGCGTCGACCTGCGCCGGACCGGGCTGGAGCGGGCCGCCCCGCGTGGGATGACCGCGGTGAACGGGGACGTGACCGCGCTGCCGCTGGCCGACCGCAGCGCCGACGTGGTGGTGGCCGGCGAGATCCTGGAGCACGTCACCGACCTGTCCGGCACGGTGGCCGAGTTGTGCCGGGTGCTGCGTCCCGGCGGTCTCGTGGTGCTGGACACGGTGAACGACACCCACCTCAGCCGCCTGGTCACGGTGACCTTGGGCGAGCGGCTCGGGATCGCCCCGGCCGGCCTGCACGATCCGGCGTTGTTCGTGCCACCCCGGCGCCTGGTGACCGAGTTCGCGCGGCACGGGGTGGATCTGGAGATCCGGGGGGTCCGTCCGAGCCTGCCGGGACTGTTCCGCTGGCTGGTGCTGGGCCGGGCCGGGTCCGGGCGCATCGTGCCCAGCTTCTCGGCGGCGATTCTCTATCAGGGGTTCGGGAGAGGAAGGGGACGACATGCTGGATGAGGCGCGACGGCTCGCCCCACGGTTCGCGGCCCGCGCGGCCGACAGCGACCGGGACGGGTCCTTCCCCGAACGGGATTTCGCCGAGCTGCGGGAGGCGGGCTTCTTCGGTCTGATGGTCCCGGCCCGGCTGGGCGGCGCGGGCGCGGGTTTCACCGAGTACGCGGAGATCGCCTACGAGCTGGCCCGCGGCAACGGCTCGACGGCCCTGGTCTTCAACATGCACGCCTCGGTGACCGGTGCGATCGCCGGCGTCACCGACGAGCTGGCCGAGTTGCTGGGGCTGCCGGCGGAGGCGCTGGAGGCCCGGGACGGCTTCCTCAAGGCGGCCGCCGGCGGCGCCTGGTACGCCGTGGCGATGAGCGAACGCGGCGCCGGCTCCCGGTTGTCCGAGCTGTCCACCACCTACCGGCGGGTGGACGGCGGCTACCGGATCACCGGCGCCAAGACGTTCTGTTCGGGCGCCGGTCACGCGGACGCCTACCTGGTCGCCGCCCGCGGTGCCGCCGACCCCGCCCAGGTGTCGCAGTTCCTGGTCCCGGCGGGCGAGGGCCTGCGGGTCGAACCCACCTGGGATGCCCTGGGCATGCGCGCCACCGGTTCGCACGACCTGCACGTGGACGTGACGGTCCCGGCGCCGGCGCTGCTCGGCGGCGTGGAGGGGCTCGCCCTGGTGGCCGCCCAGCTGGCCCCGCACTGGATGGTGGCCAGTTACGCCGCGGTCTACGTGGGAGTGGCCCGGGCTGCCGTGGAGGCCGCGGTCGAGCACGTCAACGCCCGCGGTCTGGGCCGGCTGCCCGCGGTCCGGGCCCGGATCGGCCGTGCCGACGCCGCGGTGTCGGCCGCGCACCTGGTGGTGCGGGAGGCGGCCCGCCGGGTCGACCGGGCGCCCGGCGATCCGGAGACGAACCGCTGGGTGTGGCGGGCCAAGCTGCTGGCCGGGACGACCGCGGCGGACGTGGCGGCGGCGATGCTGGAGGCGGCCGGCACCTCGGCGATGCGGCGTGGCCATCCGCTGGAGCGGCTCTACCGGGACGCCCGGGCGGGTTCGCTGCAACCGGCCACCAGCGACGTCTGTGCCGACTGGCTGGGCGTGGACGCGCTCGGCGGCGACCCGGACGCCGACGGCGTCGCCCCGCGCTGGTGACGGGCCGCCGGATGGACGCGGTGATCAGCGGCGTCGGGGTGGCGCTGCCGCCCGCGACCGCCCAGGACGACATCTGGGACGGCTACTTCGCCCACCACTACACCGGCGCCCGGCACGGCCTGGCCCGGCGGATCTTCGCGAACGCCGGGGTCCGTACCCGGCAGGCCGTGGTGAGCCCGCTGCTGGAGGACGTCGCGAACTGGTCCACCGAGCGCCGGATGCGCCGCTACCAGGCCGAGGCGGTTCCGCTGGGCAAGGCCGCGGTGGACCGGGCTCTGGCCGACGCCGGGGTGGCGGCCGGCGATCTGGGGCTCTTCGCGGTCTGTTCGTGCACCGGCTACGCGACCCCCGGACTGGACATTCTGCTCGCCCGGGATCTGGGTATGTCACCCAACGTGCAAAGGCTCTTCGTGGGACACATGGGGTGTTACGCCGCGTTGCCGGGTCTCGGCACGGTGAGTGACTTCGTGGTGGCCCGCGGCCGTCCCGCGCTGCTGCTCTGCGCCGAGCTGACGAGCCTGCACCTGCAACCGCCCGGCGCCCGCGCGGACATCCAGCAGATCGTCTCGCACGCCCTCTTCTCGGACGCCGCGGCCGCCGTCGTGGTCACCCCTCACGATCAAAACCATCCGGGGTACGCCGTCCGCGAGCTCGCCGCGATCACCGACACCTCGACCGCCGACCACATGACATGGGAGGTCACCGATCTGGGCTTCCGGATGGGCCTGTCGCCGAAGGTGCCGGCGGTCCTCGCCGCGCACGTCCGCGGCCTGGTCGAGCAGGTCCTGTCGAAGCACGGCCGGAGCATCGCGGACGTGGACGGCTGGGCCGTGCACCCGGGCGGCCCGAAGATCCTCGACGTGGTCCAGGAGCGTCTGGACCTGCCCGCCGCCGCGCTCGCCGAGTCCCGTGCCGTCCTCGCCGCCCACGGCAACTGCTCGTCACCGACCGTGCTCCTGGTCCTGAACGAGCTACGCCGTCGCCCGGTCCCGCCGCAGCGGATCGTGATGCTCGCCTTCGGTCCGGGGCTCACGCTCTACGTCACTCTTCTGGAGGGCTCTACTCTCGCAGCGTGAGCAGCGAACGGGGACGCGGCGTCGTGCTGCACGCGCTGATGGCATTGATCTTGGTGACTGGACTGGTGTGGTGGTGGCGGGCCGCACCCGAGGGCGCGGGTGACGGCCGGCTGGCGCACTGGCGGCTGACCGCCGAGCAGCTGCTGCCCGATATCGGCGAGCAGGAGGTGGCGAACACTCTGGTCCTGGAGCCGGGCACCGGCTACGACGAGATCGTCGAGGTGGAGCAGGGCGACTTCCTGGTGTCGGTGGTGTGCGCCGGGGACGACGGCGCCCGGGTGCGGGTCAGCCTCGGCGGCGACGACTCCGGCCGGGGCCTGCGCTGCTCCGGCGCCCGCACCCCGGACATCTTCAGCGTCGGCCTCACCCGGCAGCTGCGCATGCACGTCAGCATCGACGCACCCGGCCCGGTCGTCTTCCGCTACGCCCTGCAGCGATCCTCCGGCTGACCCCGGCCGCGCCGATTCCTGCCGGTACCGACCACTCCGTACCCCATTATGGGTTTTAGTCGTTAGAGGCGGGACAGGTCGGGCCGGAACGTCTCGACCGAGGCGGTCCGTGGATGAACCCGGACGATCTTCCCGAGCCGGTCGACGAGGACCACCGCGGCCGTCCCGTCCGGCGCACCGAGCCCGAGTTGTCGCCGCAGCGTGTCGGTGGGGTCCTGCAACGCGGTGACCACCTTGCCGTCGGCCCGCGGGGTCCGTGCGGTCGGCAGCAGGTTCTGCCCGGCCGCGGGTGCGCTGGCGGACGCCCGCGCCTTACTCACGGTGAGGATCGCGATGTCACTTCGAACCGCGGCGATCGTGTCCCTGACCAGTGCCGCGCAGTCGCAGCCCTCGGTGAGCATCAACACGGCCGGAAGTCGCCCCAGAATCGAAACGCTCTGCCCCTCGCTGTCGATGAGGTCCAGCGCGGGCAGCTGGTCGGACCGGCTCTCGGGTGCGCCGGAGGTCCGCTGGGTGGCCGGCTGCCGGGGCGGCCCGGGCCACGCCGAGGCGAACAGGCTGGCGACCGTGACGAGGATGGCGAGGGTGATGATCAGGGCCGGGGTGTGGGTCAGCAGGCCGCTGAGACGGCGCAGCCGGCGGACCGTGGGCCGGCTGGCCAGGCGCTGCCACCCGTTGAGCGGCGCGGCCGTGTGCAGCTCGGCGCGGACCGCCGCGACCTCGTCGGCGAGCTCGGAGAGGTCGTCCGGAATGACGATGACGCCCCACTCCTCGGGGAACTCCGGGAGACCGTCGGAGGGCCCGCCGCCGGGCGGCCTGTCGCCGTTGTCGCTCGCGCCAGCCATGACTCAACCTCCCCCCTGGCCGACCAGATCTTGCTTCGGTCGGGGAACTTCCGTCCAGCGTCCCGCACGTGGAGCCGCATCGCCAGTGGTGCGCCGATGCGGACCTTAGCGATAAGCTTGATCTCACAAAGCCATCAGGTCCGGAATTCCCGACTTGGTTTACGCGGCCTTGTTGGCCGAGGTCGTAACGGTCTGGTCACTTTGCGTTACTTAGGCAGCTTCTCGCTTCGCTGTCAAGCGGTAGAAAGCCCCATCACAGGGCCTCTGAGCTGCACTAACAGTGACCGACAGGGCAAGACACGGCCGCCTGGGCGTGTTACCCTAGACACAGCGAAAGGGGTTTCGAACCTATGGTTTTCAGTGTCGGCGAGACCGTTGTTTACCCCCACCACGGGGCCGCACTCATCGAGGCAATCGAGACTAGGGTCATCAAGGGCGTTGAAAGGCAGTATCTCGTTCTGCGTGTCGCCCAGGGCGATCTGACTGTTCGGGTGCCCGCTGAGAATGCCGAAGAAGTCGGCGTGCGCGAAGTGGTTGGCGAGGAAGGCCTTGGAAAGGTCTTCGATGTCCTCCGTGCTCCGCACACCGAGGAGCCGACCAACTGGTCGCGGCGTTACAAGGCGAACCTCGAGAAGCTTGCTTCCGGTAACCCGCTGAAGGTTGCCGAGGTTGTCCGTGACCTCTGGCGCCGTGAGCGCGAGCGTGGCCTTTCCGCGGGTGAGAAGCGCATGCTCGCCAAGGCTCGCGACATTCTGGTCGGCGAGGTGGCCCTCGCTGAGAAGAGCAGCAAGGATGAGGCTGAGGTCCTGCTCGACAAGGTCCTCACCGAGGCCTGATCCGTCCAACGCATCCCTCACACCTTGACCGACGACCGCGACGTGACCGCGCAGCTCAATGCTCGCGGTGACGTCGCGGTCGTCGTTCCGGCCGCGGGCGCCGGTGTGCGCCTCGGCCCGGGCGCCCCCAAGGCGCTGCGCCTGCTCGAGGGGGAGCCCCTCCTGGTCCACGCGATCCGCCGGACGGCCGCCGCGCCGTCGGTCCGCATGATCGTCGTGGCCGCTCCGCCGGCCGAGGTCGAGGCCGTGCACGATCTGCTCTCTCCGGTGGCCCCGGTCACCGTGGTGGCGGGCGGCGCCGAGCGGCAGGATTCCGTCGCCGCCGCGCTCGCGGTCGTTCCCGATGACGTCGGCATCGTCCTGGTGCACGACGCGGCCCGCTGCCTCGCGCCCGCCGAGCTGTTCGAACGGGTCGCCGCCGCGGTGCGGGACGGCGCCGACGCCGTGATCCCCGCGCTTCCGGTGGTGGACACGATCAAGGAGGTCGCGGCCGACGGCACGGTCCTCGGGACGGTCGACCGGTCGGTGCTGCGAGCGGTCCAGACCCCCCAGGGCTTCCGCGCCGGCACCCTGCGTGCCGCCCATGCCGCGGCCGCCGACTCGCACACCGACGACGCCGGGGCGGTGGAGAAGCTCGGGCGGCCGGTGCTGTGCGTCCCCGGCTCGGACTTCGCCTTGAAGATCACCCGGCCCATCGACCTGGCACTCGCCACCCACCTGCTTAAGCTCTCGGAGTGATCATTCCGCGGGTCGGCATCGGTACCGACGTCCACGCCTTCGACCCCGAGCGGCCCTGCTGGGTGGCCGGGCTGCACTGGCCCGGCGAGACCGGGCTGGCCGGGCACTCCGACGCCGACGTGGCGGCCCACGCCGCCTGTGACGCGCTGCTGTCCGCGGCCGGGCTCGGCGACCTGGGCAGCAACTTCGGCACGAGCCGGCCGGAGTGGGCGGGCGCGGCCGGGATCACCCTGCTCGGCGAGACGGCCCGGCGCGTACGGGCGGCCGGTTTCGAGATCGGGAACGTGTCGATCCAGGTGGTCGGGAACCATCCCAAGATCGGGAAGCGCCGGGCCGAGGCGGAGAAGGTGCTCTCCGAGGCGGCCGGAGCACCGGTCACGGTGGCCGGCACCACCACCGACGGGCTCGGGCTCACCGGGCGTGACGAGGGCCTGGCCGGGATCGCCGTCGCGATGGTCTTCCCGGGGTCACCCCGAGTCGACTGATTTCCAGGTGGACGGCCTACGCTCGGCAGCGTGCCCGCCCCCTTGGAGCCCGACACCACCCCGGAGGAGCACCGCGAGCGTGCCCTCCTGCTGGCCGATCTCGGCCGCTACGACGAGGCCGCCGACGAGATCGCGGCCGGTCTGACCGCCGCGCCGCGGGAGGCCGGCCTCCTCACCACCCTGGCCCGCATCCACCTCGCCGCCGATCAGCCCACCGAGGCGCTGGCCGCCGCCGAGCGTGCCGCCGCCGCTGAGCCGGGGGACCTGGCCGTCCTCGTGGTCCGGGCGATGGCGCTCACCGACAGCCGGCGGTTCGCGGACGCCGCCGGGGTCGCCGCCGAGATCCTGACCGCGTGGCCGGACGAGGCGTACGCGCAGCGCACCGGAGCCGCCCTGCTCAGCGAGTCACGCAACGGCCAGGAGGCGCTGAACGCCGCGTGGAACGGCGTCCGGATCGCACCCACCGACGCCGAGGCGCACCTGGTGCTGGCCGTGGTCGCCGCCCGGTTGCGGTTGTTCGACCTGGCGCAGCGGGCGTACGGGGAGGCGCTGGAACTGGACCCGGTGATCGGTGACGCGGGCCGGGACACCGGGATCGTCCGGTTCGAGCGCCGCCGCTGGGCCCGTGCCATCGAGGACCTGGCCGAGGAGGCGTCGCTGGGCGTGCCACCCGGTGGGGACGTCCCGGCTCCGGGGGCGTTCGCGAGCCCGGCCACACCGGTGGTGGCGCCCGCCCACCCGGTTCTCGACGTGTCCGGGGAGACCGCGGACGCGGTGGGCGAGACGGCCCGGTACGGCTCCGGCGGCACCATCGTGGCGGCCGTGCTGGCGGCCGCGATGACCCTGGTCAACGTCGGGATCTCCCGGGTCTGGGCGGGGCTCATCGGCGTACTGATCTTCGGTGCCGTGGTGTTCTGGTTCCGTGGCCGCTTGCCGGAGCCGGCCGGGGTGGTGATGCGCCGCCTGCGCTCCGGGGACCGGCGTCTCGCGGCGGCCGTCTACCTGACCTTCGCGGCGCCGCTGTTCCTGCTGGCGTACGCGGTCGTCGGCGGGCCGGCGCCACTGGTCGCCGGCATGGTGGCGGGCGTCGTCGCCGAGGTCCTGGTGCCGGCGGGCCGCCGCAAACGCTGAGGCTGTCCGTTTCGCGCGGCGTCTACTAGGTTCGAATTCGTGTCGACTATGGTGCCTCCGCTCTACGCCGGGCTGGTCGATGACGCGTGTCTGCTGCCGCCCAGCCCGGTCGGACTGGACGACGCGGTGCTCAAGCACCAGGAGCACACCGCTTCGTGGTACAGCGACCTGATCGGCTCGCTGCTGATGCCGGCCTCGCTCCTCGGGACCGAGCAGGTGCCCCGGCTCACCGCCGCGCTGATCGGCGACGTGCCGGCCGCGGCCCTGCCCAACACCGTGGAGAAGCTGCGCTCGTCCGGTGTCGTGGTGAAGCACCTCGAGGCGGCGGTGGCCCGCCGGGGCGAGGACCCACAACCCGGCCTGGCCACCCTCCGCACCTTCGCGGCC
This sequence comes from Actinoplanes lobatus, assembly GCF_014205215.1. NCBI lineage: Bacteria > Bacillati > Actinomycetota > Actinomycetes > Micromonosporales > Micromonosporaceae > Actinoplanes > Actinoplanes lobatus. The sequence goes on along the minus strand of NZ_JACHNC010000001.1, from coordinate 1,806,937 downwards.
GCCGGCACCGGGCTCCCGCTGTACGCCGAGATCCCGCTGAGCTGGGGCCTGCTGGCGGCGCTGGACTCGGTGGCCGAGGCCCGGGCCGACGGTGTGCCGATCGCCCCCAAGTTCCGGGTCGGCGGGCTGGCCGCGGAGCTGTTCCCGACCCCGGTCGAGCTGGCCGCGGTGATCTGCGCCTGCCGGGACCGGGAGTTGCCGTTCAAGCTGGCCGCCGGGATGCGCCACGCCACCCGGCACACCGATCCGGAGACCGGGTTCACCCACCACGGCTTCCTGAACGTGCTGGTCGCCACGGTGATCGCGGCCGGTGGCGGTGAGGTGGCCGAGGTGGCCGAGGCGCTGGCCGCGACCCATCCGGTGCCGCTGGTCGAGCCGGCCCGCACGCACCGGGACGGGCCGCGGCCGCTGTTCGTCGGATTCGGTGCGGCGAACGTGGTCGAACCGCTCACCGAACTGGTCCGGCTGGGCCTGATCAACGGTGGGTTCGAGTGAGCTCGCCCTGACCTGTAATACTTTCGCCCGTGACCCGGGTGCTGCTGCGAATCCTGGCGGCCGTGCTTCTGCTGGTCGCGAGTGCGGCGATCGGGTGGCGGGTGCTGGCCCCGGCGGAGCAGGCCGCGAGCGCCATCACGCCGTACCCTCCCGAGCCGACGCCCACCTTCGGTGTCACCGGGCGGCTCAACCAGGCGCCGCTGATCGTCGACCGGCGGCTGCGCGTCTACGCGGCGAAACACCAGGTCCGGGCGGACGGGCCGGTCACCGCGCGGACCATGTACACCGCCCGCTGGTCGTTCCGGCGCTGGCCGGAGCAGGTGAGCGCGGTGGTCGCGAGCGGCGCCACGGTGGTCACCCGATGGTCCGACGGGCGGTTGATCGCGCTCGATGCCCGTACCGGAAAGGTGTCGTGGCGGGCGGACGGCCCGGACGCGCCCGGCTATGCCGGACACCGCACCGGGGCCGCGACGGTCTGGAGCCCGCCGGGTCTGCGTCTCGCCGGCGGCGCCGTCGTGGTCACTCAGGGGCAGGATCTTTCGGGGTACGCGCTGAGCACCGGCGAGCGCCTGTGGAGCATCACGGTCCCGGCCGGTTGCGCCGACGGGTTCACCACCGAGGGCGGCGCGTACGTGTGCGCGACCGGCGCCTACGACGCGGTGACCGGCCGTCCCGTGAGCGGCTGGCCGGCCGGGCCCTACGAGCCGGTCGGCTGCGTCTCGTCCGTCTGCCCGGCGTTCCGGGACGGCTCCGGGCACGGCTGGCTCGCCGGTGGCGCCGTCCCGCGGCGGGTGGCCGCCCTGGACGCGCCCGGGTCGACGTTCGCGGCCGGTGTGGTGGTCGTCCCCACGGACGCGGGGATCAGCGCGGTGTCCGTGGACGGTGAGCGGCTCTGGGAGCGCCCCGGGCTGGTGCGGGTGCTCGGCGGCACCCCGGCGACGGTGTTGCTGCTCACGCCGTCGAACTCGCTCGAAGGCCTGGACGCCCGGACCGGGGTGCTGCGCTACACCTACCCGATGGCCTACGGGACCGACGACACCCACTGGAAGCCGGGGCTCTACCAGGTCTTCGACGGCTACCTGGCGATGGAGCGGCTGAGCCCCGAGGCCCCGGAGGACCCGGCGTCGCCGATCTACTACCTCACCCTCGACACCGTGCTGGTCACCGTCCTCCCGTACTGATCAGGGTTTTTGATCAGGCCGTTTCGGTGAGCGTGGCCTCGGCGACCGCGAGGAACCGGTCGTTCTCCTCGGGGGTGCCGATGGTCGCCCGGACGCCCTCGGGGTGGAAGCCGCGAACGATCACGCCGCGGTTCTCGCAGGCGGCGGTGAAGGCGGCGGTCCGGTCGCCGAGCGGCAGCCAGACGAAGTTGGCCTGGCTGTCCGGCACGTCGAGGGACAGCTTGCGCAGCGCCTCGGTCACCCGGGACCGCTCGGTGACCACCTCGGCGCACCGGCGGCGGACCTCGGCCTCCTGGTCGAGGGCGGCGAGGGCGGCCGCCTGCGCGACCAGACTGGTGGAGAACGGGGTGACCACCTTGCGGATGGTGGCCGCGATCTCCGGCTGGGCGACCAGGTAGCCCATCCGCAGACCGGCCAGGCCCCACGCCTTGCTCATGGTGCGCAGGACCACGACGTTGGGGCGGTCCCCGTACGTCTCCAGGCCGTCCGGCACGTCCGGGTCGGTGACGAACTCCCGGTACGCCTCGTCGAGCACCACGAGCACGTCCGACGGCACCTCGCCGAGGAACCGGTCCAGCTCGGCCCGGCGCAGGCTGGTGCCGGTCGGGTTGTTCGGGTTGCAGACGAAGACGAGCCGGGTCTGGTCGGTGATCGCCTCGGCGATCGCGGTCAGGTCGTGCCCGTGCGCCGCGGTGTTCGGCACCCGGACGCTGGTGGCGCCGCCGCCGGCCGCGATGATCGGGTACGCCTCGAAGGACCGCCAGGAGTAGACGATCTCGTCGCCCGGCAGGCAGGTCGCCTTCACCAGGATCTCGGCCAGCGCCACCGAACCGCAGCCGGTGACCACCCGCTCCGGGGCGACGCCGAACCGCTCGCCGATCCGGTCGCGCAGCTGGACCACGCCCATGTCCGGGTACCGGTGGACGGTCCGGGCGGCCTCGGTGATCGCCTCCACGACCCCGGGCAGCGGACCGTACGGCACCTCGTTGCTGGCCAGCTTGATCGCCTCGGCGATGCCCAGCTCCCGGGCGAGGTCGGCGACGTTGCGGCCGGGCACGTAGTCGGGCAGCGCGTCCAGATCGGCACGGGTGAGCCGGGTCATTGCGGTCCTCCGGGGTTGTCGTCGCGGGTGGCGGCGTCGATGGTGGGTTGCGCCCCGGGCGGTACGGCGACCACGACGGTGGCCGCGGCCTTGTCGTGCCACGCCTGCCGCAGCCGGGGGTCGAAGACGGGGGACAGCGCGGCCACGAACTGGATGACCAGGCCGATGCCGCACCACCAGAAGAGGGTCCACATGCCGAGCCGGGCCCAGCGGGTGAAGGCCCGGCCGAACCCGATCGGGCCGGTCTTCTCTACCGGGACGACCTTGATCCCCATCAGCCGCTTGCCCAGGGTCTGCCCGGTGCTGGCGATCGACGGCGCCTCGTAGAGCAGCCAGAGCAGCGTGGCGATCATGACGATGGCCACCGACAGCGTCTGCATCCGCTCCGGGGGCTGCTGGACCACCGGGGCGGCGACGCCGGCCTCGATCTGGTCCATGTAATCGGTGAGGATCGGCCGGAAGTCCTGCCAGTACATGTACACGAAGTAGCCGTTGACCAGGATGTTCAGCAGCAGCACCGCGGCGATGTCGACGAGCCGGGCGGTGAGCCGCCGGCCGAGCCCGGCCAGCACCATGCCGTGCGGCCGGACCTCGGGCATCGGGTAGAGGTAGGGGTGAATCGGCTGCGCGCCGGCCTGCTTCCAGCCCGGCGGCGGCTGCATGCCGGGCGGGGGCTGCCATCCCGGTGGCGGCGGCGGTTGCGGGCCCCAGCCGGGCGGCGGACCCGGCTGCGGGCCGGGGGCCGGCGCGGGGGCGGGGGTCACGATGGTGGGCGCGGCCGGCGTGACCGGGGTGGGCGGCTCCGGCTCCTCCGTGGGCGGTGGGCCGTCCGGTGGCACCGCGTCCGCCGGGATGGCCTTGCCCACCCAGCCCTCACCGTCCCAGTAGCGCTGGGTGCTGGTGTCGGCGGGATCCTTGTACCAACCCGCGGGAACGGAACTCATGCGCAAACCTTTACCACGACATCTTGACGATTCCCTGCGGGCTGACCGGTCCGCTGGGCCTGCTCACAGTGTCACAGGTCGTCACCGTCCGGAGGCCGGTGCTTCCGCCTCACGGTGATCCTTCGGGCCGGGCTGGGCAACCGTCGCGTTCATGGCTGATCAACCTGCGCAATCGGTGCGGTAGCTTCACGCCATGGGTGAGCAGACTGTCCAGCTGGATCCGCTCGACGCGCGGCTCATCTCGCTGCTCGCGGCCGAGCCGCGGATCGGTGTGCTGGAACTCTCCCGGCGGCTCGCGGTGGCCCGCGGCACGGTGCAGGCGCGGCTGGACAAGCTGATCGCGCGGGGCGCGATCAAGGGCTTCGGGCCCGAGGTCCAGCCGGCCGCGATCGGCTTCGGGGTCACCAGCTTCGTGACATTGGAGATCATCCAGAGGTACGGGCACGACGCCGTCGCCGAGCACCTGGCCGAGATCCCCGAGGTCCTGGAGGCGCACACGATCACCGGCGGCGGGGACATCCTGTGCCGGATCGTGGCCCGCTCCAACGCCGACCTGCAACGGGTGATCGACCAGATCGTCGGCTACGCGGGCATCGGCCGGGCCCACACGATCATCGCGCTCGCCGAGCTGATCCCGTACCGGACCGTGCCGCTGGTTCGGTCGGCGACAAATGCGCGGATAACCTGACGACACGGACTTTCCGTGCTGGCGGGTTCCCGGATCGAAGGTCATTACCCTGCCCGCATGGCCTCCGGAGGCGGTTCCTGGAAGGGATACACGCTGGTCGCCGCCACGGTCGTCGTCACCGTGCTGGCCGCGACCGGCGTGTGGAACCCGTTCCCGCAGCTCTGGTCGTGGATCAACACGAGCGGGCCGATCGCGCCCGGGGCCCGCTGGCAGCAGCAGCTGGGCGGGTCGCCGCAGAGCATCGCGATCGCCGGGGACTCGGTGATCGTCGAGTACCGGACCTCGGTGGAGGCCTACGGCCTGACCGCCGCCGTCAAACTCTGGTCCTCGGACGCCGACTGGGCCTCGATCGCCGGCAAGGGCGCCAACGCCGTCGTGGTGACCGGCCGCCTGCTGACCAAGGGCTACCAGGTCCTCGACCCGGCCACCGGCACGGTACGGCGTTCCGACACCGGTGCCACGGCGGTCTGGACCTACCAGGACGCGATCGTGGACCTGAGCTGTTCCGACGGCGACGACTGCCGGCTCACCGCCTGGGACCCGCGCTCCGGTGAACAGCTCTGGTCGGTCGGCACCGGAAGCATCGGGTTCGTCCTGGACGCCGCCAACCCCGATCTGCCGGACACCCGGCGGCTCTCCTCCAACAAGGTGGACGACGACGTGGCCGGGCCGCCCGTCCTGCCCGGGCTGCTCGGGCTGCCGCACGACGGGCAGATCCGGGTGATCGACACGGCGAGCGGACGGCTCGTGCAGACCGTGCGGCCCGGCCGGCAGCAGCGGGTCGCGGTGGTCGGCGGCCGGGTCCTGACGATCACCGGCACCGCCAAGGACGGCACCTGCTACTACGACGTGGTGGCCGGGAACCCGCCGGGCGGCCAGGTGGTGTGGCGGCGGGACGGGCTGAACCTGCGTACCGCCGACAACGGGTCGGCCTGCGACCAGGAGCGCGATCCGGCCGGCGGCTACAACGTGGTGCTCGGCGTCGACCCGTACGGGCGGGAGGTGCTGATCAACGGCTACGACGGGCGCGACCTGTGGTACGGCGACAAGGAGTCGACCGTGCTCACCCTCAACGACGCGTACGCCGTCATCCGCAAGGGCGATCAGGTACGCGGGTACTCGTTCGCCAAGGACAAGGCGGTCTGGCGGCTGGACGGGCGGGGTGAGGTCGGTGCGGCGCTCACCCCGTACGCCGTGATCGTCGTCTCGAAGAACAGGGTGACCGCGCTGACCCCGTCGAACGGGGCGGTTCGTGCCGATGTGCGTACCGATGCGAAGGTCTTCGCGGTCGGTCCGGACGGGATGATCGCGGCGTCCGGGAGGGACATGGCCTACCTGCCGTTCTCCTGATGCGGGGAAGCTCCGGGGAGTGGTTCGCGCGGCACGGCCTCGCTGGCCTAGGCTTGCCGCTCATGAGCAGAGGCGCCGATTTCAGCTACTCGCCGCTCCTCCCGACCGGTGCGGACATGACCGAGTACCGCCTGGTCACCGACGAGGGCGTGGATGTCGTCGAGGGTCCGGGCGGCCGACGGTTCCTGACCGTCGATCCGGCGGCGCTCACCCAGCTCACCGCGGAGGCGATGCACGACATCGCGCACTACCTGCGGCCCGCCCACCTGGCCCAGCTGCGCTCGATCATCGACGACCCGAAGGCGTCGCCGAACGACCGGTTCGTCGCGCTGGACCTGCTGCGCAACGCGAACATCGCGGCCGGCGGGGTGCTGCCGATGTGCCAGGACACCGGCACCGCGATCGTGATGGGCAAGCGCGGCCGGCACGTGCTCACCGACGGCACCGACGAGGCGGCCATCGCCCTCGGCGTCTACCAGGCCTACACCCGGCTCAACCTGCGGTACTCGCAGCTCGCCCCGATCACCATGTGGGACGAGAAGAACACCGGGACCAACCTGCCGGCCCAGATCGAGCTGTACGCCGAGGACCCGGGTGGCCAGCCGGACGCGTACAAGTTCCTGTTCATGGCCAAGGGCGGCGGCTCGGCCAACAAGTCGTACCTGTACCAGGAGACGAAGGCGCTGCTGAACCCGCAGCGGATGATGCAGTTCCTGGACGAGAAGCTGCGCCTCATCGGGACGTCGGCGTGCCCGCCGTACCACCTGGCCGTGGTCGTCGGCGGCACCAGCGCCGAGCACGCGCTGAAGACCGCGAAGCTGGCCTCCGCGAAGTACCTGGACAACCTGCCCACCTCGGGCACCATGCTGGCGCACGGCTTCCGTGACCTGGAGCTGGAGGCCGCGGTCCTGGAGCTGACCCGGGACTTCGGCATCGGCGCACAGTTCGGCGGACGGTACTTCTGCCACGACGTCCGGGTGATCCGCCTGCCCCGGCACGGCGCGTCCTGCCCGGTCGCGATCGCGGTCTCCTGCTCGGCGGACCGGCAGGCGGTCGCCAAGATCACCCCGTCCGGCGTGTGGCTGGAGCGGCTGGAGACCGACCCGGCCCGCTACCTGCCCGACGTCGACCTGGACGAGTCGCCCGTCGTCAACATCGACCTGAACAGGCCGATGGCCGAGATCCGCGCGGAGCTGAGCAAGTACCCGGTGAAGACCCGGCTGTCGCTGACCGGCCCGCTGGTGGTGGCCCGGGACATCGCGCACGCCAAGATCGCCGAGCGGCTCGACGCCGGCCAGCCGATGCCGGACTACCTGCGCGACCACGCGGTCTACTACGCCGGCCCGGCCAAGACCCCCGAGGGGTACGCCTCCGGCTCCTTCGGGCCGACCACGGCCGGCCGGATGGACTCCTACGTCGAGAAGTTCCAGGCGGCCGGTGGGTCGATGGTGATGCTCGCCAAGGGCAACCGGTCCAAGCAGGTCACCGACGCCTGCCAGGCCCACGGCGGGTTCTACCTCGGCTCGATCGGCGGCCCGGCGGCCCGCCTCGCCCAGGACTGCATCCGTCACGTCGAGGTGCTGGAGTTCCCGGAGCTCGGCATGGAGGCGGTCTGGAAGATCGAGGTCGAGGACTTCCCGGCCTTCATCGTGGTCGACGACAAGGGCAACGACTTCTTCGAAGCGGTGACGAAGCCGGTCCTGGGCATCGGCCGGCGCTGACCGGCGTACCGGTGGTCAGCTGATCGCGCAGTAGCCGGCCACCGGGTTCAGCCACTCGGCGATCTGGATCTTGAGGTTCTTGTCCAGATCCTTGGTGGTCTTGATCTTCTCGATGTAGTCCCGGTTCTTCGCGCTGGTTTCGATCTTCCCCACCGAGACGATGGCGGACGCCTTGAGATCCGGGTTCTTCGCGGTGGCGACCTGCTTGCGGATCTCGGTGGCCACCGCCTGCAACTCGGCGGCGGCGGTCTTCTCGGCCGCGGCGGCGCCGGCCTTGTCCTTGGCCTCCTTGTAGGCGATCATCTTGCCGATCGCCTTGCCGAAGTCGCCGAACCCCGTGGTGAAGGCCTTGTCGAGGCGGCGGCACACGACGTCGTTGTCGGCCGAGTAGTCCGGCGCCGACGGCGAGGCGGTCGGGGTGGCCTCGATCCGTGCCGATGTGACGGGCTGCGGGGCGCTGGTCGGCTTCGGATCGCTCCCGCAGGCGGCGCTGCCGAGCAGTACGCCGCCGGTGAGCACGGCCAGGATGGCGCTTCGCATCAGAGGGTCCTCTTCGTCGGGGGCATCCAAACCCACCCGACGTTACGTAACGAAGACAACGACCGCCAACTCTGTGTGATCACTGAATAACGAACAGCCCGCTCGCGGGTGTTCACCGCGAGCGGGCTGTACCTCCCCCGTTGCGAGTAGCCCCACCACTCTCCGGGGGCGCGCTATCGGAACGCTGTCGATCCACTCTTGCCGGTTCTGGCTACCCTTTGATCGCCGCGTACGGAATGGATGGCCACTTTGCGCTACCGCATTCTGGGAATACTCTCCGTAACTGACAATGAACTTCCGGTAGCGGTCACGGCCGGCCGGGAGCGGATCGTGCTCGCCATGCTGCTGCTCCGGCCCGGCCGGATCGTCGGCGTGGGCGAGCTCACCGAGGCGGTCTGGGGTGCCGAGCCACCGGCCACCGCCCGCGGACAGTTGCAGACCTGTGTGTCCAGGTTGCGCAGGATCCTCCCGGACGGAGTCATTCTCACTGATCCGGCCGGATACGGCATCCGCGTCGATCCCGGCGACCTGGACTCCGCCGAGTTCCTCCGGCTCGTCGAGGAGGCGCGCACGGCCGCTCCCGAGCGGGCCCGTACCGCGTACCGGGCGGCCCTGGACCTGTGGAGCGGCCCGGCGTGCGCCGAGATCGACGCCCCCGAGGTCCGGCAGGCGGCCGCGATGCTGGACGAGCGGCGGGCCCTCGCCGTCGAGGACTGGGTGGACCTGGAACTGGCCGCCGGGCAGGCGCGGGAGCTGCTCGGCGAACTGGCCGCCCTGGTCGACCGGTTCCCGCTGCGGGAGCGGCTGCGCGGGCAGCTGATGCTGGCGCTGTTCCGGGCCGGGCGGCAGGCCGACGCGCTGGCCGAGTTCCGGCGGGCCCGCGACACCCTCCGCGACGAGCTGGGCATCGATCCCGGCCCGGAGCTCCAGGAACTGCACCGTGACCTGCTCGCCGGATCGGTGCCCGCGGCGGCCGCCCGCCCGTCGGCGCCGGTCGACGTCATCCGCTGCCTGCCGCGTACCGTCCGGGACTTCACCGGCCGGTCCGGGCTGGTCGGCCGGCTGCTCGGCGAGGTGTCCACGGCCGACCCGGCCGGACCGGCGATCCTGGTGATCGACGGGATGGCCGGCAGCGGCAAGACGACCCTCGCGCTGCACGTCGCCACCCTGATCGGCGACCGGTACCCGGACGCGCACCTCTTCGTCGACCTCCAGGGGCACAGCGAACACGACCCGGTCGACCCGGCCGGCGCCCTGCTCGTCCTGCTGCGCCAGCTCGGCCTCGCCGCCGACATGATCCCGGCCGCCCTGGTCGACCGGGTCGGGCTCTGGCGTACCGAGTTGGCCCGCCGCCGGACACTGGTGGTCTTCGACAACGCCGCGTCCAGCGCCCAGGTGGCGGACCTGCTGCCGACCGCGGCGGGCAGTTTCGCGGTGGTCACCAGCCGCCGCCGGCTCGCCGGACTGGACGGCGTGCACCCGGAGTCGCTGCCGGTCCTGGACCCGGACGAGGCGATCACCCTGCTCGAACGGATCGCCGGCGAGCGGGTACGGGACGAGCCGGAGGCGGCCGCCGAGGTGGTCCGGCGCTGCGGTGGCCTGCCGCTCGCCGTACGGCTGGCCGGCGCCCGGCTCGCGCACCGGCCCCGCTGGCGGGTGGCCGACCTGGTCCGCCGGCTGGGCGACGCGGCCCTGCCCGAGCTGGCGGTGGAGAGCCGGACCGTGGCCAGCGCGTTCGCGCTCTCCTTCGGCCAGCTCGCGGAGTGCCAACAGCGGCACTACCGGCTGCTCGGCCTCTTCCCGGGCACGCTGCTCGACGCGCCGGCCGCCGCGGCGCTCACCGGCCTGCCCCTCGACGAGGCCCGCGATCTGCTGGACGAACTGGTCGACGTCCACCTGCTGGAGGAGCCGGAGGCGGGCGTCTTCCGCATGCACGACCTGCTCCGGGAGTACAGCGCGCTGCTCGCCGAGGGCCTGCCCGAACCGGAGCGCGGCACGGCCGTCCTGGCGATGCTCAACCTGGAGACGCACGCTCTGGCCGCCATCACGCCGCCGACCATAGAGAGCCTCGCCACCTTCCTGGGGAAGGTGCCGGACCTGCGGCCCGACCTCCGGGCGGCGATCACCGACCCGGCCGCGCGGCTGGAGTTGCACCGGCCGGACCTGGGCGCCTTCCTGGAGGCGGCGGTCCGGGCCGGGCACCCCCGGTACGCGTGGTACATCCCCCGGGCCGCCTGGTACCTGCTCTTCTACCGCGGGTACAACGAGGACGTCGTGACCCTGCACGAGCGTGGCCTGGCCATCGCGCGCGAGGCCGGCGACCTGGACGGGATCGCGATGATGGCGAACTACGTGGCCTCCTACCACTACCGGGTCGCCGACTACGACCGGACGCTGGAGTACCTCCAGGAGGCCAACGCGATCCGGGTGCGGCAGGGCGACCTGCGGGGCCGGACGCAGGGCCTGTCGAACCTGGCATCGGTGCTGGTCGCCACCGGCCGGTTCGCCGAGGCGGTGACGAGCGCGGAGGAGGCGATCCGGCTCGCCTGCCTGGCCCGGCTGCCGATCAGCCCGCTGTGCGCGACCACTCAACTGGGCATCGCTCTGCGGCGGCTCGGCCGGTACGAGGAGGCGCTGCGCACCGACCGGCTCCGGCTGATGTCCGCCCGCTACCCCGGCGAGGCGCACGAGATCTCCGGATGCCTCATGCAGATGCAGCGCAACAAGCGCAGTCTCGGCCTGAGCACCCTGTCGTCCGACCGGCGGTACCTGGAGATCGCCCTGCGGATCGTCCTGGAAAACTCGCTGACCCCGCTGGAGGCCGAGGTGCGCGCGGCGCTCGGCGTGGTCCTGGCCCTCCAGGGCGACTACGAGGCGGCGCTGGCCGAGCACCGGCTCTCGGTCGGTATCGCCGACCGGATGAACCAGATCCGGTTGCAGCAGGAGACCCTCGCCGACTACGGGGACACGCTCCGGGCGTCCGGGGATCCGTTGGCCGCGCGGGCGGCGTACCAGAGATTGATCGATCTGCCCCGCGCGGACCGGCACCCGTTCTTCGTGGCCCGTGCCCTCGCCGGAATCGGCGAGTGCGCCGCGGTGAGCGACCCGGAGGAGGCCCGGCGCCTCTGGGCCCGGGCGCTCGAGCTGTTCGAGCGGATGGGCACGCCGGAGCGCTTCGCGGTGGCCGATCGGCTGCGGGCCGCCGAGGGTCGAGAGAGGATGGTCCGGTGACGACCGACGAGAGTGGTTTCCGGATCGAGCGCGACACGATGGGCGAGGTGCGCGTCCCGGCCGCGGCCCTGTGGCGTGCGCAGACCCAGCGGGCGGTGGAGAACTTCCCGATCTCCGGCCGGGGGCTGGAGACGTCGCACATCCGGGCGCTGGCCCGGATCAAGGGCGCCGCGGCGCGGGCCAACGCGAGCCTCGGCGTGCTGGAGAAGGACCTGGCCGAGTCGATCGCGACCGCCGCGGCGCACGTGGCCGACGGCGGCTACGACGACCAGTTCCCGGTCGACGTCTTCCAGACCGGCTCGGGCACCTCGTCCAACATGAACGCGAACGAGGTGATCGCCACCCTGGCGAGCCGCGACCTGGGCCGCCCGGTGCACCCGAACGACCACGTCAACGCCTCCCAGTCGTCCAACGACGTCTTCCCCTCGTCGATCCACGTCGCCGCGACCGAGGCGATCAGCCAGGACCTGATCCCCGCGCTCGCGCATCTCGCCACCGTCCTGACCGCGAAATCCGCGGATTTCGCGCAGATCGTCAAGAGCGGCCGCACGCATCTCATGGACGCCACCCCGGTCACCCTGGGACAGGAGTTCTCCGGGTACGCGCGACAGGTCACCAACGGCGTCGAGCGTCTCCAGGCGACCCTGCCCCGGCTCGGTGAGCTGCCGCTCGGCGGCACCGCGGTGGGCACCGGGGTGAACACACCGCCCGGGTTCGCGCAGGCGGTGATCCGGCTGCTCGCCGACGAGACCGGCCTGCCGCTGACCGAGGCCCGCGACCACTTCGAGGCGCAGGGCGCCCGGGACGCGCTGGTCGAGGCGTCCGGCCAGCTGCGCGTGGTGGCGACCGGCCTCTACAAGATCGCCAACGACATCCGCTGGATGGGCTCCGGGCCCCGGGCCGGGCTGCGCGAGCTGCGCCTGCCCGACCTCCAGCCCGGCTCGTCGATCATGCCGGGCAAGGTGAACCCGGTGGTCCCCGAGGCGGTCCGCCAGGTCGCCGCCCAGGTGATCGGCAACGACGCGACGGTCGCCTTCGCCGGCACCCAGGGCGACTTCGAGCTCAACGTGATGCTGCCGGTGATGGCCCGCAACCTGCTGGAGTCGATCCGGCTGCTGGCCGCCGTGTCCCGCCTCTTCGCCGACCGCTGCGTGGTGGGCCTGGAGGCGAACGAGGAGATCGCCCGGGGGTACGCGGAGGGTTCGCCGTCGATCGTCACGCCGCTCAACCGGTACCTCGGCTACGACGAGGCGGCCGCCATCGCCAAGGAGGCGCTCGCCACCGGACGGACCATCCGCGAGGTGGTGATCGGGCGCGGCCACGTCGGGGCGGGCAAGCTCACCGAGGCGCAGCTCGACGAAGCGCTCGACGTGCTCCGGATGACGCGTCCCTGACGTACGGCCGGTACCCTTGTACGGTGACTCTGCGCTTGTATGACACCGCGACCCGATCGGTCCGGGACTTCGTCCCGTTGACGCCCGGTCAGGCGGGGATCTACCTGTGTGGTGTCACCGTGCAGTCCTCGCCCCACATCGGCCACCTGCGCTCCGCCGTCAACTACGACGTGCTGCGGCGCTGGCTGCTGCACGAGGGGCTGGAGGTCACCTTCGTCCGCAACGTCACCGACGTGGACGACAAGATCCTTCAGAAGTCGCTGGAGCACAAGCGGCCGTGGTGGGCCATCGCCTACGAGAACCGGCTGCTGCTGGAGCGCGACTACCGCGCCCTCAACGTGCTGCCGCCGACGTACGAGCCGTTGGCCACCGGGCACATCACCGAGATGCACGATCTGATCGCGACACTGATCGAGCGTGGGCACGCCTACCCGGGCGGTGGCGACTGCGCCGACGTCTACTTCGACGTGCTCTCCTACCGTGAGTACGGCGCACTCTCCGGTCAGCGGCCGGACGACATGCGCGACGCCGGCGACGCCCCGGTGCGCGACAAGCGCGACCACCGTGACTTCGCCCTGTGGAAGGGCGTGAAGGCGGACGAGCCGCAGGACGCGTACTGGCCGTCGCCCTGGGGCCGCGGCCGGCCCGGCTGGCACATCGAGTGCTCGGCCATGGCCCAGCGCTACCTCGGCGACGAGTTCGACATCCACGGCGGCGGTCTCGACCTCACCTTCCCGCACCACGAGAACGAGGTGGCCCAGTCCAAGGCGGCCGGTCTCGGCTTCGCCCGCTACTGGGTGCACCACGCGCTGCTCAACCTCGGCGACTCCAAGATGAGCAAGTCGCTGGGCAACGTGATCGACCTGACCTCGGTGGCCGAGGCCGGCATCCGCCCGGTCGAGCTGCGCTACTACCTGGGCAGCCCGCACTACCGCTCGCGGATCGACTACTCCGACGAGGCGCTGCGGGAGGCCGCGGTCGCCTACCGGCGGATCGAGGGCTTCGTGCAGCGCGCGGCCGAGGTGGTCGGCAACGGGCGGCCCAAGGCGGTGCCGCCGGCCTTCGCCGACGCGATGAACGACGACCTGAACACGTCGGCGGCGCTCGCGGTCGTGCACGACACCATCCGGGAGGGCAACACCGCCCTGGCCGCCGGTGACGAGCCGGCCATTCGCGGCGCGCTGACCGCGGTCCGGGCCATGCTCGGGGTGCTCGGCCTCGACCCGTTCGACGGCGCCTGGAGTGGCGGCGAGGGCGGCAACGATCTCAAGCCGGTGGTCGACTCCCTGGTCGCCCTGGCATTGGAACAGCGGGCCCAGGCCCGCGCACGTAAGGACTGGGCTGCCGCCGATTCGGTGCGGGACCAGCTCAAGAACGCGGGTATTCAGGTGGAGGACACTCCGACCGGGCCGCGCTGGACGGTAGGAGAACAGCACTGATGGCCGGCAATTCGTTCAATGCGAGCAAGCGCTCCACCTCGAAGAAGGGGGCGAGCATGGGGTCCGGCGGCAAGAACCGCGCCGGGCTCAAGGGCCGGGGCAAGACCCTGCCGGCCGACGAGCGCCCCTGGCACAAGGGCTACTCGGGCACCGAGAAGCTGCCCGAGAAGACCGCCCGTAAGCAGGACAAGGAGCGCCGGGCAGCGGCCGCCGAGGGCCGTGCGCCCAAGGTCGGCATGCCCGGCACCAAGGACACCACCTGGGGTCGCGGCGGTGGCCGGGCGACCGGGATCACCCGGACCCAGTCGTCCCGCGGCGGCGTGCGTGGCGGCGGTCCGCGGGGGCCGCGGATCGCCCCGGGGCGCCGCTCCAACCCGACCAAGGAAGGTCCCGAGCTGCTGCTCGGCCGCAACCCGGTGGTCGAGGCGCTGCGGGCCCTGGTGCCCGCCACCGCGCTGTACGTGGCGCAGGGCATCGACATCGACGAGCGGGTCACCGAGATCGTCCGGACCTCCGGTGACCGGGGCATCCCGATCCTGGAGATCAGCCGCAACGAGCTGGACCGGATGACCGGCGGGGTGCTGCACCAGGGCGTCGGGCTCCAGGTGCCGCCGTTCGCGTACGAGGACTTCGAGGACCTGGTCAACGCGGCGCTGGAGCAGACCGCCCCGCTGCTGGTGGCCCTGGACGGCATCACCGACCCGCGCAACCTGGGCGCCGTGATCCGGTCGGTGGCCGCCTTCGGTGGCCACGGCGTCTTCATGACCGAGCGGCGGGCCGCCGGCATCACCGCGACCGCCTGGCGCACCAGCGCCGGGGCGGCGGCACGGGTGCCGGTGTCGCAGGTGGTCAACCTGACCCGGGCGATCAAGTCGGCGCAGAAGGCCGGCTTCACCGTCATCGGGCTGGACGCCGACGGCGAGACCGACCTCTACCAGTTGGAGGCCGCGGTCGGGCCGCTGCTCGTGGTGGTCGGCTCCGAGGGCCGCGGCCTGTCCCGCCTCGTCGGCGAGACCTGTGACCTGCGGGTGAGCATCCCGATGGCCTCCGACGTGGAGTCGCTCAACGCCAGCGTGGCGGCGGCCGTGACCCTCGCCGAGGTGAGCCGCCGCCGATCCCAGGGCTGAGTCCGGCTAGAAGTAGGCGCGCAGACGGTTGCCGTCCGTGAGGAATAGGCGGCCGTCTGCGACGACCGGCGGGTGGCTCTCGTCGCTCGGCATGCCGCCCTTGCGCGGCTTACCGGTCTCCGCCTCGACGATCGACAGCGCCGCGCCGATGCCGGCCGGGCTGTAGAGCAGCGCGCCGGCCCGGACCGGCTGCCCGGCCCCGTCCTCCAGAGGCACCGACCAGAGCTTCCGGCCGTTGCCGGCGTCCAAGCAGTAGATGCTGTGGTTCTCCGGGAAGTAGAGCTGCTTGTCATCGGCGGTCACCGCGGACGGATGCCAGGTCGACTCCCAGATCGTCCGGCCGTTGGCGGCGTCGACCGCGGTCAGGCCGACGTTGCTGCTCGAGACGTAGAACCGGGAGCCGGCCGGGTCGCTGCCCACGGCGTACCAGTTCTCCTTGGTCTCCCAGAGCGTCGCGCCGGTGGTGATCAGGACGGCTCGGGAGCCCGCGCCCTCCTGCCGCAGCAGCAGCCGTCCGCCGGCCGAGAGCAGCCCGTCGGCCCGGGTCCCGCCCAGTCTCCACAGACGGGCGCCGGTGGCCAGCCGGTGCGCGATGGTGGAGGCGCCGAAATCCGGCCGGACGTCCACCACGACCACACCCTGGTCGATGACCATGTCCTGGCTGGGAGCGCCGAGGGGAAGCTCCCAGAGCCGGGAACCGGTCGAGGCGCGATAGGTGGTCAGGAAGTTGCGCGTGCTGGTGCAGGCGTAGCTGAGAACGGCCAGGATCCCGTCCGACATGGCCAGCCGCGTGACACCCCGGCCGTGCAGGTCGGCGTGCCAGCGGCGTTTCCCGGTGGCCGGGTCGTACGCCCCGACGCCGCCCGGATCGCTGGTGTAGAGGAGATCGCCCCCGGCGAGCGGTTCCCGGCCGACCTCGCATTCCGGGGCGGCGTGCGTGGGGATGTCCCATCGCCGCCTGATGTCGTTGACCGTTGCCGGGGTGAGCCGGCGCTCATACGGGTTGTAGTAGGTGGCACCTGGGCCGTAGCCGGTCTGGGACCACTCCGAAGGTGGTGTGGCCCAGGCGGCTGGGCTGGGCAGACTCAGTGCCGCAGCGAGTGCGGCAACCATGACGGAACTCATACAAGATCAACGAAGGAGCCCTCCGTCGGGATCGCCGGAGAGGGCGGAGCCGGCAGGGGCCAGCAGCGCGGCCAGGATCGCCTTCTGCGCGTGCAGCCGGTTCTCCGCCTGGTCGAAGATGATCGAGCGGGGACCGTCCTTCACCTCGGCGTCGACCTCCTCGCCGCGATTGCTGGGCAGGCAGTCCATGTAGACGGCATGCGGGGCGGCCAGATCCATCACCTCGGTGCTCACCCGCCAGTCCCGGTGGGCCTCCCGGCGGGCGGCCTCGTCGGCGCCCTCCCGGGACAGGCACTTCCAACTCTGCACGTACACGACGTCGGCGTCCCGGACCGCCTCGCGCATGTCGTCGACGTACTCGATCCGGCCTCCGGAGTCCTGTGCGAGCGCGGCGCTCCGCTTGACGTACTCGGCGTCCAGCGGGAACTCGGGCGGGTGGGCGACCGTGAGGTTCATGCCCAGCGCGCCGGCGGCGAGAAGCCAGGAGTGCGGCACCCCCGGTGTCTTGGCCCGCGACGAGTACGCCCAGGTGAACACGACCCGCGGGGCGGTCGGATCCGGGCCGTGCAGCTCCTGCACCGTCATCAGGTCGGCGAGCACCTGGCAGGGGTGCTCGTGGTCGTCGAGCGCGTTGATCACGGGGACCGGGCTCCGCTCGGCGAGCATGGTCAGGGCCGCGTGCCCCTCGCCGTACCGGGTCATGTCGTAGTGGCGCAGGATCAGCGCGTCGAGGTACCGGCTGAGGACCTTGCCGGTGTCCTCCAGCGTCTCGGCCACCGCGAGCCGGAGGTCCTCGGCCCGGTAGTGCTCCGCGTGCGCGCCGAGATGCCGCGCGGCGACCTGGAAGGACACCCGGGTCCGGGTGGAGCTGACGTTGAACAGCATGCCGATCTCACGGCGGTCGAGCAGGTTGTTCCGCTCGCCGGTCCGCTTGTAGTGGTGTGCCAGTCGCAGCAGCGCCCCGATCTCGGCGGCGGACAGATCCGCCAGCCCCAGCAGATCACGGCCACGGAGCCCGGCGAGCACCTCATGGTCGACGGTCATTCGGTCCCTCCCAGGTTGCGGGTCGGCGTCAGGCGATCCCGCCGCCGTCCACCGGGAGCGCCACCCCGGTGACGAAACTGCCGGTGTCGGCGGCGAGGAAGAGCACGGCCGCGGCGATCTCCTCGGGGCGGCCGATCCGGGCCAGCGGCCGCTCGGCGGCCTCGGCCAGGAAAGCCGTGGTCTCGGCGCCCAGCTGAGCCGCTTCCTGTCGCAGCATCGGTGTGTCGGTGTCACCCGGGCAGACACAGTTGACCCGGATGCCGCGTGGGCCGTGATCGATGGCCATGGCCCGGGTCAGGTTCACCACGGCCGCCTTGGAGGCGCAGTAGACCGCGGCACGGTCGCCACCCTTGAGCCCCCAACCGGAGGCGATGGAGACGATGCTGCCGCCGCCGGCCGCCTCCATCAGCGGCACGACCCGGCGCCCCAGCAGGAACACCGAGTCGACGTTCACCGCCATCACCCGGGTCCAGTCGTCCTCGCTGATCTCGGTGACGCTTCCGCGCCGGATGATGCCGGCGGCGTTGCAGAGAACGTCGATCCCACCGTGCCGCTCGACGGCGGCGGCGACGGCCCGGTCGCATCCGCCCGGCTCCGACACGTCGGCCACGACCGCGGTGGCGGTCCCCCCGGCGTCGACGATCCGGCGGCACACCTGTTCGGCCGCGCCGGCGTCGATGTCGACGACGGTGACCGCCGCCCGGGCGTCGGCGAACGTCCGGGCCACGGCCCGTCCGATGCCGGAGCCGGCTCCCGTCACCATGGCGTGCTTGCCGGACAGTGCTCCCACGGAACCTCCAGGTACGGGCCGGATCGGCGGCGGGCGTACTGATGTTAGAGACGAGTCACATTTACGGAGATCAACTTCTTTTGCGGCGCCGCCGAATTCTGTTTCGCGGGCCACAGCCTAGCTTTGACGATGCCCGGATGCGACCCCTCGAATGCCTTTGAATCTCCTGTGCGTGCAACTGTTAAATGGATCTTGCGACAGAGTTTACATTGGACATATGCGTTGACGGTCGGCCTCGGAGGCCTATAGGTTTCGTGGCGAGGGAAGCGCTTTCCATGGACTCTATGTCCGCTTTTGCGTGACATGGGGGACCGCAGATGACATCTTGGACGGCCCCGGCGATGCCGGGCTGCCGTGGTCACGCGAAGCCAAGAAACTGTTCACCGTTTGTTTCTGACGCCGCTGTTTCAGCGTCCATAGGTCCCAGTGGGCGCGGATTCAGTGGGATCAGTGCTGCCCGGAAAGGAAAGGCGAACATGTCCCTGCATGGAAAATCAACCGCCACAATTGACGCTCAGGTGGGGCGTCACCTGGAGAACGGCGTCGACAGCGAGCAGTACTGGCTGTCCCGGAAATCCTTCTACGAGACCGGCTTCGCGCTGATCTCCTACCTGCTGCCGGACGAGGTCAAGCGCCGGGTGGACGCGGAGATCAACGACCTCATCGCGCAGCAGTCGATCCGCCGTGACCTGACCCTTCCGCAGACCAGCAACAGCCCGCGGCGGATGCGCAACGTCACGGCCGAGGACATCCGCGCCCACGACGGCGTGGTCCGTGAGATGTACGAATCCCCCGCCCTGCGTGGTGCGCTCTCGGCGGTGGCGGGTGAGGCGGTGCTGGACTGCCCGTACCAGCCCGAGGAATACGTGATCACCCATCTGGAGCGCCCAGGCGACACCCACGGGTGGCACTGGGACGACTACAGCTTCGGCGTGATCTACGTGGTCGACGTCCCGCCCACGCACCTGGGCGGCTTCGTCCAGACCGTGCCGAACACGAGCTGGGACAAGGAGGACCCACAGGTCTTCCAGCATCTGATCGGCAATCCGATCCATTCGTACGCGCTCCGGCCCGGCGACATGTACCTGCTGCGCACCGACACCACGCTGCACCGGGTGCACCCGCTGGAGCCGGGCGGCCGCCGCACGATCGTGAACATGGCGTTCGCGGCCGAGCGTGACCTGAACAAGCAGATCAGCCACGAGACCATGGAGGACCTGTTCAGTGTCTGACAACAACGGCGTGCGCAAGGTCGTCCTCGCCTACTCCGGCGGGCTGGACACCTCGGTGATCCTGGCCTGGCTGCGGGAACGTCACCAGTGTGAGGTGGTGGCCTTCATCGCCGACCTGGGGCAGGGCGAGGAACTCGACCGGGCCCGGGACAAGGCGTACAAGATCGGCGCGAGCGAGGTCTACGTCGAGGACCTGCGCGAGGAGTTCGCCCGTGACTACGTCTTCCCGGTGCTGCGGGCCAACGCCGTGTACGAGGACGGGTATCTGCTGGGCTCGGCGATCGGCCGCCCACTGATCTCCGCCCGGCAGATCGAGATCGCCCGCAAGGTGGGCGCCGACGCGGTCGCGCACGGCGCCACCGGCAAGGGCAACGACCAGGTCCGGTTCGAGCTGGCCTACCAGGCGCTGCAACCCGACATCAAGATCATCACGCCGTGGCGGGAGTGGGACCTGCATTCCCGTAGTGAACTGCTCGCGTTCGCGGCCGACCACGGCATCCCGATCGACCGGACCGGTTCGGCGGAGCGGCCGTACTCGGTGGACGCCAACCTGGTGAACACCACGTACGAGGGTGAGCTGCTGGAGGATCCCGCGGTGCCGGCGCCGAACGGGGTCTTCTTCCGGGTCCGTGACCTCCGGGACGCGGTGGACGAGCCCGAGACGGTGCGGATCGGCTTCCGGGCCGGCGACCCGGTGTCGATCGACGGCGAGGAGCGGTCGCCGGCCGAGGTCTTCGCCCTTCTCAACGAACTCGCCAGCCGGCACGGCGTCGGGCGCGTCGACATGGTGGAGAACCGCATCCTCGGCATGAAGACCCGGGGCGTCTACGAATCGCCGGGCGCCACCGTGCTGCTCGCGGCGCACCAGGCGCTCGAGGCGATGGTCCTCGACGGTGAGGTGGCGCTGCTCAAGCGGGAGCTCATGCCGCGATACGCCAACCTTGTCTATCGTGGACTGTGGTTCGCTCCGGAACGGCACATGCTCCAGGCTGCTATCGACTACAGTCAAACCGATGTAACGGGTGAGGTCGAAGTGGCCCTTTACAAGGGCAACGTGACCGTTCAGCGGCGGGCGGCTGAACGTTCACGGTACAACCGCGGTCTGGTGACGTTTGAGCAGGCAACCTCGTACGACCTCAGCCACCCGGAGGGGTACATCCGCATGACCGGCCTGCGGTTCCGGACCGTGCCGGGCGGGTCGAAGTAGAGAGGAACAAGCACCGTGAGAGTGGTCTTCTTCGGCTACGGCGAACTCGGTGGGGTGGCCCTGACCGGGCTGCTGGCCGAGCACGAGGTACCCCTGGTCGTCACCCATCCGGTGGATTTCAGCGGACTCGGCGAGCCGGACGTGCTGGACCGGGTGCAGTGGCACGACCTGCCGGTGATGCTCTCCGCCTACGGGACCGAGGCCGATCTGCCGGACCGGATCCGTGCCGCCCGGCCGGACCTCATCGTGTCCACGAACTGGCGCACCCGTCTGCCCGCCGGGCTGTTGTCGCTGGCCCCGCTCGGCGCGCTGAACGTCCATGACGCCCTGCTCCCGAAGTACTCCGGGTTCGGCGCGATCAACTGGGCGATTCGCAACGGCGAGACGGAGACCGGCGTCACCGTGCACGTCATGGAGCCGGAGTTCGACACCGGCCCGGTCGTCGCCCGGACCGTGGTGCCGATCGGGCCGGAGATCACCGCTGGGGAGCTCTACCAGCAGGTCACGGCACAGTACGTGCCGACGCTCAGCACCGCGATCCGGGCGCGTGCCGAGGGCCGGACCGGCACGCCCCAGGACCCGGCGTTGCGGACGTTCTATCACCGGATCGGTCCGGCGGACGTGCGCATCGACTGGAACCAGCCGAGCCGGAAGGTCTACGACCTGGTGCGCGCGCAGTCCGACCCGTACCTCAACGCCTGGACGACGTACGAGGGCGAACAGGTGCGGATCAAGGTGGCCCGGCTGCCGGAGACGGCCCACGGCGGCACTCCCGGCCGGGTGATCCGGCGTACCGAGGGCGGCGTGGCAGTCGGCTGTGGACCGGTCGGGGAGGCCGGCTCCCACGGTCTGATCGTGGTGACCGTGCAGCCACCGGAGGGCGACGAGATCCCCGCCGCCGAGTACTTCAAGCGGATGGGGACGTACTTGAGCTGAGCCCTGGTGGATCAACCTGACCCGTGACAGCGATACGCCCGGCGCAGGCAGTGTGACCAGCCCCTTCGGGGGCGGGGACACGGCCTGCGCCGAGCGCATGAACGCACAGGAGACCGTTTCCCATGACCGCCTCGGAGACGAAGCAATCCTCGTTGACCCGGTCGCTGCGAGCGCCCGGCCTGATCGTGCACTATGTCACCTCGGTGATCGGCGTCGGTGTGCTGATCATCCCCGGACACGCGGCCGCAGCTGCCGGCCCTCTGTCGCTGCTCGCCTGGCTGATCCTCGTGATCTATTCCTATCCGTTCGCGCTGATCTTCGCCCGCCTGTCGATGCGGCACCCGACGAGCCGGGGCATCCCGGCGTTCATCGAGCACGCGTACGGTCGGCGCGCCTCCCAGGTGTCGTCGGTCTTCCTCGTCCTGACCCTGCTGGTGGCCAATCCGGTGCTGGGCCTGGCCGCGTTCCGTTACCTCTACACGATCTGGGATCCGGCGCCGAGCAACCTCATGGTCATCGGCTACGGGTTCCTGTTCGTCCTCGGCTCGATCCTCTTCAACCTGCTCGGCATCAAGGTCAGCACGAGGGTGCAGGCCGTGCTGCTGGGCTGCCTCATCGGCTTCCTGGTGCTGGTCATCGTGGTCTCCCTGCCGCACGCCGACACCGGCAACCTGACACCGTTCGCGCCGCACGGCTGGATGTCCGTCGGATCCGCCCTGATCATCTGCTTCTTCGGCTTCATCGGCTGGGAGAACGCCGCACCGGTCGCCGAGGAGGTGGTGGATCCGCAGCGGACCTTCCCGCGCGCGATCTTCCTGGCCGTCTTCCTCGTCGGCGTGCTCTATTTCATGATGGCGCTGACCGTCGTCCTGGTCGTGCCCTCGGAGGCGGCGAGCGGCGAGCAGATCACCGCGTTCAGCACCCTGCTCAAGATCGCCTCCGGGCGGAGCATCGCGATCGTCGGCAACATCGTGGCGGTGATCCTCCTCGTGCTCGCGACCAACGCCTGGGTACTCGGAACCTCCCGGGTCATCTACGCGACGGCGCGGGACGGCCTGTTGCCCAAGGTGCTGACGAAGGTTTCCGCGCGGCACAGCGTCCCGTGGGCCGCACTGCTCTTCCTGGTGCCGGGCTACGGGGTCTTCCTGGCGATCCTCGCGATCTCCGGCGAGGACGAGACGATGATCATCACGGCGTCGTCGGCCGCGTTCCTCGTGGTCTTCCTCGTGACGTTCCTGGCGGCCCGCAAGATCCTGGTGGGACGGGGGATCCGGGCGCTCAACATGATCGTCATCGTGGTCACCGCGGCGATCCTCCCGTTCTTCGGGGAGAGCCTGCTCTACGCCGGCGCCTTCTTCGTGATCGCTCTCGGGCTCATCCTGCTGCGTGAGCGACGCACTGGCGCAAATCGGCCGAACCGGGACGGTTCTCTGGTAGCAAAGGTAGGCGACGACGCCTGACCTTTTCACCGGGAGCGTAACCAGCCATGGCAACCACCTGCATGACACCGATCCTGACGGAGATCCCGAGCCCGGGATACGTACAAGCGGCCGAAGTGCCGTCCGGCAGCCGGCTGCTGTTCATCAGCGGCCAGATTCCCCAGCGGCCGGACGGCACGGTTCCGGAGGCCTTCGAGGAGCAGTGCGAGCAGGTGTGGCGTAACATCCTCGCCTCGCTCGAGGCGGCCGGCATGACCCACCGGAATCTGGTGAAGGTGACGACCTTCCTGAGCCGGCGGGATCTGCGGGACTCCAACTCCCGGATCCGGCAGCGTGTGCTCGACGGGCACCACCCGGCCGTCACCGTGATCATCACCGGCATCTACGACGAGCAATGGCTGCTGGAGATCGAGGCGGTGGCGGCCGCGGCCCAACGCTGAGCCACCCGGATGCGACGGGGCCATCGTTGTCGCGACAGCGGTGGCCCGGTGGAGCCCCCGGTCGGGATCGAACCGACGACCTCCCGTTTACAAGACGGGTGCTCTAGCCATCTGAGCTACAGGGGCGAACGGCCTCAGCATAACGTCCTGTGATGTGAACGCCATCTTGGCAGGTCGGAAGAAAACAAATACGGTGGCGCTCGCAGTTCCTTCTACTCGGATCGTCCGGCACGTTCCTGCCGGTGGAAAGGAAGTCGATTCACCATGGCTACCGTCACCTATGACAAGGCCTCCCGGATCTACCCGGGTACCGAGCGTCCCGCCGTCAACGAGCTGAACCTCGAGATCGGCGACGGAGAGTTCCTCGTCCTGGTCGGCCCCTCCGGTTGTGGCAAGTCCACCAGCCTGCGCATGCTCGCCGGCCTGGAGGACGTGGACCGCGGCCGCATCCTCATCAACGACAAGGACGTCACGCACCTCCCGCCGAAGTCCCGTGACATCGCGATGGTGTTCCAGAACTACGCTCTCTACCCGCACATGACGGTGTACGAGAACATGGCGTTCGCCCTGAAGCTGCGCAAGACCCCGAAGGCGGAGATCGACCGCGCCGTCAAGGAGGCCGCCGCGCTGCTCCAGCTCGAGGAGTACCTGTCGCGTAAGCCGAAGGCGCTCTCCGGTGGTCAGCGTCAGCGTGTTGCCATGGGCCGCGCCATCGTGCGCCAGCCGCAGGTGTTCCTCATGGACGAGCCGCTGTCGAACCTCGACGCCAAGCTCCGCGTCCAGACCCGTTCGCAGATCGCCACGCTGCAGGCCAAGCTCGGCGTCACCACCGTCTACGTCACCCACGACCAGGTCGAGGCCATGACCATGGGTCACCGGGTCGCGGTCATGCTGGACGGCGTGCTGCAGCAGGTGGACACCCCTCGGGCGCTCTACGACACCCCCGGCAACGTCTTCGTCGCCGGCTTCATGGGCTCCCCGGCCATGAACATCAAGACCGTGCCGCTGACCGAGGCGGGCGCCACCTTCGGCCCGCTGACCATCCCGCTGACCCGCGAGCAGGTCGCCGCGGCCCAGCAGGGTGGCGAGGGCAAGGTCACCATCGGCTTCCGTCCCGAGGCCGCCGACGTGGTCGGTGAGTCCGCCGGCGCGCTGCCGATCGTCGTCGACCTGGTCGAGGACCTCGGCTCGGACGCCAACGTCTACGGTCACGCCGACCTGGCCCACGGCTCGGAGCGGTTCGTCGTCCGGACCGAGCGCCGCAACATGCCGCACATGGGTGAGACGGTCTTCGTCCAGCCGCACACCAACGCGCTGCACGTCTTCAACGCCGGCTCGGGCCTCCGCATCTGACGCATTGATCCACGGAGAAGGGCGGTTCCCCTCGGGGAGCCGCCCTTTCTCGTCAGTCGGTGAACCGGTAGATCACGTAGTCCTTCTCGGCGGCGCAGGTGATCACCGAGGTGTTCCAGGAGCAGCTCGCCGACCGTACGTCCGCGAGCTGCCCCAACGGCACGGCGCTCTCGCCGAGCGGGATGCCCCAGACCGCCCGGTCGGTCACCGAGGTGGTCAGGCCGTCGGAGAAGCGCAGCATGTTGCCGGCGTCCAGGCGTACCGTGACGCCCTGCTCGGTCCGGCCCTTCCGGCCGGACGCGCCGATCAGGGTGGTGGTCTCGTCGCCGACCGCCAGCACGGCGTCGCCGACCGGGACCAGGTCCTCCACCTCCGGCACGTCCACCGGCTCCGGCCAGCCGTTCCTGCCGAGCGCGAAGACCCGGTCCTTCGTCCGGTCGTAGCTCTCCGTCTGGACGAAACAGAGCCGCTCACCGCACGGGGTCAGCTTGCTGAGCGAGGAGTTCGGCGGGGCGGTGTGCACGATGACCGGGTTCTCGGTGAGCCGGCCCAGGTCGTACGAGAGGATCCGCTGCGGCGCGGCGGAACCCCGCACGTAGAGCCGGCCGTTGTGCACCACGATCTCGTCGCTGGTCGACGCCACGCTGGGCAGCGGATCGCCGACGGCCTTCCCGGTGTTCAGGTCGCGGACCGTGGCCGTCTGGTCGCCGTCGATCTGGACGAACCGCTCGTCGTCGGTGAAGTCGGGGGAGAAGGACCGCCCAGCCGTGCCCGCCGGACCGGCGAGATCCTCGATCGTCGTGGACAGGTGGATCGCCGACGAGTCCGGGTCGGCCTGCGTCCACTTCTCGGCGCCGTCGGACAGCCCGATCCCGACGAGCCGTTTCGTCTCCCGGTCCGTCCACAGCACGGTCTTCGCACCGGGGCGGACCTCGTCGTACGAGCCGATCCGCTTGTCCCAGAGACGCTTGCCGTCCTCGGCGTTCAGCGCCACCACCCGGCTCGTGCTGGTCGCCGAGTCCGGACCCGAGTGGAGCAGCACCACGTCGGGCAGCGCGAGCATCGATTTCCACGTGGTGGCCTGACCGGCGCCGTCGCTCTCCCACAGCGTCGACCCGTCCGTCGTGTCGGCGGCCACCACCCGCAGCGTGCCGTTGTCGTCGGCGCTCGCGAGGTAGGCCCGGTCGCCGAGCACCTCGGTGTCGGCGAACGCCGAGGTGACCGGCACGCTGGGAGTTACCCGTCGGGGTTCCGCCAGCGGGACGAAGTCGATCGGGGACACACCCGGCCAGAGGATCACCGCGGCGGCGGTGACGGCGGTGGCCACGACGACCGTCGCGCCAGCGGCCCACAGCCAGGTGCGCCGCCGCTTCCACGGCGGTTCCTCCTCCGCGGTCGCCTCGACCGCGCCCGGGATGGTCCAGGTGCCACCGGGGTACGGGTGCGGCGTGTAACCGCCCGGCTGTCCACCGGCGGCGATTGCGGCGGCCTCGGCGGTCGCCCACGGGTCGACCGGATCGGAGTACTCGATCTCCGGAGCCGTCGGTCGATCCTCGTCCCCCGGACCCGCCATGTCCCCGCCCTTCTCGGCCACCCCCGTCGGCCCGTCATGCTACCGAGTCGACCATCGATGGCCATCCTGTCGAGCTTCCGGCCGGCTGGTTATCGTGGCGGCATGCGCATCGAACGGGTCACCGCCGAGGCCGAGGTCCACCGCGCGGCCGATCTCTTCGACGCGCCGCCGATCGAGGCCGCCACCCGCCGCTTCCTCGCCGACCCCACCCACCATCTACTGCTGGCCTACGATGACGCCGACCGGCCGGTCGGCATGATCACCGGGGTCGAGACCACCCACCCGGACAAGGGCACCGAGATGCTCGTCTACGAGCTGGGGGTGGCGCCGGTGGCCCGCCTCCAGGGGATCGGCGCGGCACTGGTCGACGCGCTCGCCGAACTGGCCCGCGGCCGGGGCTGCTACGGCATGTGGGTGGCCACCGAGAACGACAACAAGGCGGCCCTGGCCACCTACCGCCGGGCCGGTGCGCTCGAGGAGATGACGTTCACCCTGCTCAGCTGGGATCTCAACCAGGACTGAACGCGCGAGAGCGCGCGCCGCTGGACGTTGGCGGCGCGCGCTCTCGCTGGAGTGACGTCTAGTCGGTGCTGCGGTCGACGAAGCCGTCGACCGGCTCCTCGTGCAGGCGGGGGTCGTCGATGGCCGGGTCGCCCGGGATCGCCTTCGGACGGCTGGGCGCCTCGTTCGATCCGGCGTCCGGGGCCTCGGGGGCGGACTTCGGGTCGTCCGCCTTCGAGTCGCCGACCTTCTTGTCGGCCGGGTTGGGGTCGGTCAGCTCGCCGCCGAGGGGCATGCCGGCCACGTCGGCGGGGAGGTCGGTGATGTCGCGGTCGAGCATGCGCACCGGGTTCGCGCCGGCCAGGCCGCCGAGCAGTGCGTAGTCGCCCTTGTCGTGTTCCAGGCGCGGCGCGAACGGGCGCTCGTCGGGGGCGGGCCGGCGGACCCTGGTGTTCGCCGGCGGCGCGGCCGGCGACACCCCGGAGGGGCCGAGCCCGGTGATCGAGGGGAAGTTCTGGGACAGCAGCCCGGCGAGGCTCACCGGAACCGGGAGGCTCGAGGACGGGGAGGCGCCGTACCGGCGGGTCGCCGCCGGTACGGTGCCGCGGATGACGTCCGCGGCGGGCAGGAGCCGCCGGCCGCTCCTGGCGTTCCTGCGGCCGTCCGGGTGGTCCTCGAGGGAGGGCGCGTTGCGAGCCGTTCCGGGCTCCACCTGAAGCAGGGGCTGGCCGCTGAGCGGGTCGGCGGCGAACCGCCAGGCGTTGCCGGGTTCCAGCGCGTAGCCGAGGGCGTTGCGCAGTGAGGTCCGGGCGGCGCCGAGACCGGCCGCGGGATCCTGTCCGGTCGCCGGGGCCGCGGCGCCGGGACCGGCGTCGGCCGCGGGGGCGAGAGTGTCGTCGGCCCACGCGGGGGTCGCACCGAGCAGGATTCCACCGGCGAGGGCGCCGGCACACCACAACTTGCGCACTGATCTTCTCCTGGCCACATCGGACGATGGGTTCGGTCGATACCCACCAAGTCGGACATAAGGTGTCGGATGGGGCAACGACCGGCCCCACGGGCAGGTTCCGGCTGACTACGATTCGTGAACGTGAGTGCCGTACCGCCGACAAAGATCCACAAGCGTCCGGAGTCCGATGAGGACACGCGC
Source organism: Actinoplanes lobatus (assembly GCF_014205215.1). NCBI lineage: Bacteria > Bacillati > Actinomycetota > Actinomycetes > Micromonosporales > Micromonosporaceae > Actinoplanes > Actinoplanes lobatus. The sequence continues at coordinate 1,778,935 of NZ_JACHNC010000001.1, read as the reverse complement.
CCCCACCTGGTGCTGTGCGGCGCGGACGCGCTGGTCTTCACCCTGGCCGAGGAACTCGCCAACTCCCGGCACCGGATCCGGATCACGGTGGTCACTCCGCACCGGATCCGGGCCGACGTCCCCGACCTCGCCACGCTCGCCGACCGCGGGGTGGAGTGGCGCAAGGCCGACCGGCTGGACGAGCGGACCTTCCGCGAGGCCGGGCTCACCGGCGCCACCGGGCTCGCCCTGGTCATGCCGGACGACATGATCAACCTGCACGCCGCGCTGTGCGCCCGCGAGGTCGAGGAGGAGCTGCGGGTCGTGGTGCGGATGTTCAACCGGGAGCTGGGGCACAGCGTGCTCCGGCTCTTCCCGGACTGCGCGGTGCTGTCCGACGCCGAGATGGCCGCGCCGGCCTTCGTGGCGTCGGCACTGGGCGAGGTGGCTCCGACACATTTCCGGCACTCCGGCCGTACCCTCTATGTCGCTCACCGGGAGGACGTCGCGGAGCGACAGGTGATCCTCACCCTGACCACCGCCGGCGACCGGGGTGAGGTGAGCGTCCTGCCGGAGGACCCGCCGCCCGGTTCGGCGCGGCCGGGAGACCTGGTGCTGGCCGAGGCGCTCGGGCGCCCGGCCGGGGAGGACGTGACCCGCCGCCTGCTCACCCGGGCCGGCCGGCGCCGACGCCCGCTGCGTGCCGTCGGCCGGGTCCTGCGCGCCGCGCTCAGCCGCAAGCTCGGCATCGCGGTCCTGATCACGCTGGCCACCACGGTGGTGGCCGGTCTGGTTCTGGCCAGGTTCGACAAGGGCGGGCACGGGCTGTGGGAGTCGGTCTACGTGACCCTGCTGACCGCGGTCGGATCATCCGATGTGGAGGTGGAGCGCAATCCGGTGGCGCAGGCCGCGCAGCTCGTGCTGACCATCGCCGGGCTCGCGCTGATCCCGCTGATCACCGCGGCCGTGGTCGACGGCATGGTCAACGCCCGGCTCGCGCTGGCCCAGGGCCGGGTGGCCGGGCAGCTGCGGGACCACATCGTCCTGGTCGGGCTCGGCAACGTCGGCACGCAGGTGCTGCGCCAGCTCATCGACCTGGGGGTCCGGGTGGTGGCGATCGACCGCACCGCCGACGCCCGGGGCGCGAAGAGCGCGCAGCGGCGCGGGGTGCCGGTGATCGTGGGTGACGCGTCCGCCGAGGCCACGCTGCGGGCCGCCTCGATCGACACGTGCCGGGCGCTGGTCGTGCTCTCCACCGACGACGTGGTGAACCTCCAGGCCGCGTTGCAGTCCCGGTCGGCCCGGCCGGACCTGCGGGTGGTGCTGCGGCTCTTCGACGACGACTTCGCGCAGCGGGTCGAGTCGGCCTTCCAGATCAACACGTCCCGCAGCGTCTCCCGGCTGTGCGCCCCGGTCTTCGCGGCCGCGCTGCTGGAACGCGACGTGCACGCCACCATCCCGGTCGACCGGCACGCCGTGATGGTCGCGACGGTGACCGTGTCGGCCGGGTCCCTTCTGGACGGCGCGCCGCTGGACCACGCCGACCACCCCGGTGAGGCGCGGGTGATCGGCATGTCGGCGGCCGGCCAGAGCTGGGTCGACTGGGTGCCGGACCGGCGCCGGGTGCTGGCCGAGGGCGACGAGATCCTGGTGGTGGCCCGCCGGGGCGGGCTGCGCGCGCTCGTCGAGCTGGCCAGCCCGCCGCTACAGGGTGCCGCTCAGTGACTCCGCCTCGACACCCAGCACGGCCTGCTCGTCCGGCTTGTTGACCAGCACGTCGGTCAGGTAGCCCTGCACCGCCGGGCCCATGCCGACGTCCCGCCCGGCCTTCTCGGAGAGCAGCCACTTGTGCTGGATGATCTGCGAGAAGATCTCCTGCGGCTCCAGCTTGCGGCGCAGGTGGGCGGGGACCGCGCGGACCACCGGCTCGAACACCTCGGTGAGCCAGCGGTGCGCGGCCTGCTGCTCGTCGGTGAGGTGGCTCTCCGCCCGGTACGCGTCCAGGTCGTTGAGCAGCTGACGGGCCTGGTTCTCCTCGGCGTCCAGGCCGGTCAGGCGCATCAGCCGCCGGGTGTGGTAGCCGGCGTCGACGACCTTGGGGCGGACCAGGTAGCCGCCGTCGTCGGACGTGGACATGGACACCTCGGCGACGTCGAAGCCCATCTCGTTGAGCCGCCGGATGCGCCGCTCGATGTGGTGCCGGGAGTCCTTCGACACCTCCTGCTCGTACGTCACCTCGTGCCACAACCGCTCGTAGCGCGCCACGATGTCGTCGACCACCTTCTCCGGGTCGATCGACTCGTGCAGCAGCTCGGCGGCCTCCAGGTCGAGGCACTCCCCGAAGATGTTGAGCCGGAGGATCTCGATGTCCTCGCTGCGCTGCCCCTCGGACAGTTTCGGGTACAGATTGCCGGTCTCGGCGTCCACCAGATAGGCGGCGAAGGCGCCCGCGTCCCGCCGGAACAGCGTGTTCGACAGCGAGCAGTCACCCCAGGAGAAGCCGGTCAGGTGCATCCGCACCACGAGGGCGGCCAGCGCGTCGAGCAGACGGTTCATGGTGTCCGGCCGCAGCACCCGGGAGAACAGCGCACGGTACGGCAGGGAGAACTGGAGGTGCCGGGTGACCAGTACGGTCTCCAGCGGCTCGCCCTCCTTGGTCTGCCGGTCGGTGGCGATGGCGACCGCCTGCACGGCCGGGAAGTCGATCCGCTCCAGGGCGCGGAGCAGGTCGTACTCCTTCTCGGCGATCCGCTCGCGGGTCTCCTTCATGGCGTAGACCACGCCGTTCAGCTTCACGAACCGGACGATGTGCCGCGAGATGCCCTGTGGCAGCGCGACCAGATGATCGGCCGGCCAGTCCTCGAGCGGAATGTGCCACGGCAGATCCAGCAACGCGGGGTCGATGAGGGCGGAGGTGATGCGCACGATCACAAGTGTGCCGGGTCGCGCGGCGCGTCGTGCTTGCACGTGGCTCGTTACACAGGTGCGAAACCGCCGACGACGTACGGGAGTGGCATGCGACGTAGGACTGGAATCGTCATCGGGACGTGCACCGCGCTGGCCCTGATCGGCACGGCCGGGTCGGTCGTGTCGGCGGGCGCCGGCGAGCGGCCCACGGAGGTGGGGCTCACCGCGGCCCGGCCGTCCACGGTCGAACGCACCCCGGCAGAGGTGGGGAGGCGGGCTGTCCCACACGTTACACCGACAACCGCGACCCCTGGCGCTAAACCGGACATTTCGTCCTCGGCTTCGGCTCCGGCCAGGGCCCGCCGCGTGGAATCGGGCACCACCCGGTCCGCCGGCCGTCAGCGGATCGGCGAGCTGCTCCGGGTGGACCGCCTGCTCGGCAACCTGGGCGGCCCGAAGCGGGAGGAGTTCGCCTATCCCGGCGCCTCCTACGTCAAGGTGCACTTCGACCGCCTGACCATGCTGCCCGGCGACTACGTGACCGTGTCGAACCCGGAGCGCACCGAGTCCTACCGGTACGACGAGAGCGACCCGGACGGCCGCTGGGCCATGTCGATCACCGGGGACACCGCGGTCGTCGAGGTGCACCGGGAGATCAACCCGCTCGGGCTCCGTGACATCACCGGTGACCTCGGGATCGGCATCGACCGGGTGGCCCGCGGCAATTCCCGCCCGGCGCCCGCGCGGCCGGGCCGGGAGGAGTCGGTCTGCGGCGCCGACACCTCCAGCGACGCGGTCTGCTACGAGTCCAAGGACCCGGTGGCCTACACCAAGTCGAAGGCCACCGCCCGGCTGCTGATCAACGGCACCGAGCTGTGCACCGGCTGGCGGGTCGGCCCCAAGAACCGCATGATCACCAACAACCACTGCCTCACCACGTCCGGCGAGGCGTACGACACCGAGGTCTGGTTCAACTACCAGTGCGCCAAGTGCGGCGGCTACGACGTGTTCAAGCCGACCAAGGTGTGGGGCGATCAGGTGCTCGCCACCGACAAGACGTACGACTACACGCTCTTCACGGTCGACGGCTTCGAGTCGATCGAGAAGTTCGGCTACCTCACCCTGGACACCGTCCGGCCCGCCAAGGGCCAGGAGCTGTACGTGCCACAGCATCCGTCCGGTGAGCCGGCCAAGATCGCCGGCAACAAGGGCGAGGCGGCCGGCAACTGCGAGGTCGACAATCCGGACTACACCGGGTACGCGGCACATTCGGACGTCTCGTACTTCTGCGACACGGCGGGCGGCTCGTCCGGCAGCCCGGTCATCTCCCGCGCCACCAACCGGGTGGTGGCGCTGCACCACTTCGGCGGCTGCCCGAACTCCGGCGTGCGGGGCGATGTGCTGGCCGGGAGGTTGCGCACGTACCTCTAGTTTGTAGAGGTGAGCGAGAAGATCGGTAAGACCTGGTGGCCCGACGCGGCGGCGCTGGTGGCGTTCGCCGCGCTGACCCTGGCGCTGGTCCGCGGTCACCTGCTGGACCTGGACCAGTGGGTGGCCGACTGGGCGTTCGCCCACCAGCCCGCGCCGGTGTACTGGACCGCACGGGTGTTCAACTACCTGGGCCAGGGCGGTCAGGTGCTGATGCCGGTCACGCTGATCCTGACCGGGGTGCTGTTCTGGCGTACCCGATCGGTCCGTGCCCTGTTGCCCTTCATGGTCACCTTCGCGCTGACCTACTGCACCATCGGCCCGATGAAGGTCTACTTCGACCGGGCCGCGCCGAAGTTCCCGTTGGAGAACCGGACGGTCATGTTCAATCCGGACGCGTCCGGGACGCTCTCGATGAGCTACCCGTCCGGGCACGTCGTCAACACGCTTGTCTGGTTCGCGGTGATCGGCCTGCTTCTGGCCATGCTGCTGCGGCGGGACCTGTCCCGGCGGGAGTGGCTGCTGCTGCGGGTGGCGCCGGTCGTGATCGTCTTCGTGACCACGGTCTACACCGGGTTCCACTGGCTCACCGACTCGATCGCGGCGCTCTTCCTGGGCTTCGTCCTGGTCCGCGTGCTGGGCCGGATCCCGTGGGGACTCCGGTCAGATCCAGGCGCCGGAGCGCATCACCCGGCGCAGGGTCAGGTCGGCGGAGAGGACCACCAGGTCGGCGCGTAGGCCCGGGACCAGGGCGCCCAGCGTCCCGGACAGGCCGAGCAGCCGGGCCGGGGTGGTGGCGGCCATCGCGGCGGCGTCCACCAGCGGCAGGCCGGCGGCCACCGCGTTGCGCAGCGCCACGTCCATGGTCAGGGTGCTACCGGCGATCGAGCCGTTGTGGGCCAGCCGGGCCACCCGGTCGGCGACCAGGACCTCCTGGCCGCCCAGCTCGTACCGGCCGTCCGGCATGCCGGTGGCGTCCATCGCGTCGGTGACCAGCACGGCCCGTTCGGGTCCGGCGCTGCGGGCCGCGAACGCCAGCATCCCCGGGTGCAGGTGAATGTTGTCGGCGATCAGCTCGCACGCCGTGGTCGAGGAGAGCAGGCCGACCACCGGGCCCGGCTCGCGGTGGTGCGGCGGCCGCATCCCGTTGAACAGGTGGGTGGCGACGGTCGCTCCGGCGGCCACTCCGGCGTGCGTCTGGTCGTACGTGGCGTCGGTGTGCCCGATCGCCGCGAGGACGCCGGACGACCGCAGCAGGCCGATCGCCTCGCACGCGCCGGGCAGTTCCGGGGCGACGGTCATCATGCGGACCGCGCCGTCACCCACCTCGACCAGCTCGGCGATCTCGGACAGCGACGGATCCCGCAGGAACGCCGGGTTCTGCGCCCCGCAGCGGGCGTGCGACAGGTACGGCCCCTCGAAGTGGATCCCGGCGAGCACCCCCTCGGCGACCAGCGGCCGGTAGTCGACGGTGGCCGACCGCATCAGCTCGAACGGCGAGCTGACCAGGCTGGCCAGGACCGTGGTGGTGCCGTGGCCCAGGTGGAAGGCGGCCGCCTTGCGGGCCGCCCCCGCGTCACCGGTGGTGAACGTGTGCCCACCGCCGCCGTGACAGTGCAGGTCCACGAAGCCGGGCACGATCACGTCGTCGCCCACCGCGTCGTCCGGGACGATCGCCGCGATCGCCTCGCCGTCCAGGTCGAGATGGCCGGGAACGACCGCGCCGGGGGTGACGATCCGGCCGGAGATGCGGGTCACGGTGTCTCTTTCAGTGAGTCGAGGGCCAGCAGCGCCGAACCCAGGCAGCCGGCGGCGTCGCCGAGCTCGGCGCGGACGATCTCGGGGGAGCGGTGGAAGGTGACCCGCTGGGCGACCGCGGCACGGACCGGGCCGAGCAGCTCGTCACCGGCCTCGGCCAGCCCGCCGCCGAGGACCACGACACCGACGTCGTAGAGCGCCTGAGCGGTGATCAGGCCGTCCGCCAGAGCCTCCACGGCGTCCTGCCAGACCCGGCGGGCCAGCTCCTCGCCACGGGCCGCGCGGGTGGCGACGTCGAAGGCGGTGGCGGTGGGTTCGCCGGACAGTTCCGCGTACCGTCGCCCGACGGCCTTGGCCGACGCCTCCGCCTCCAGGCAGCCGCGCAGCCCGCAGCCGCAGGGTGTGCCGCCCGGCCGGACCACGACGTGCCCCAGCTCGCCGGCCGCGCCGTGCGCCCCCGGGTAGCCGGCGCCGTCGACCACCAGGCCGGCGGCGATGCCGGTGCCGATCGCCACGAACAGCACGTGCCGCCGCCCGCGCCCGGCGCCGAGGCGCGCCTCGGCGAGAGCGCCCACCCGCACGTCGTGGCCGAGCGCGGCGGGCATCCCCAGCCGTTGCACGGCCAGATCCCTCAGCGGTACGTCGCGGAAGCCCACATTCGCCGACCAGACCGCGACGCCGTTGTGCTCGTCGACCACGCCGGGCACCGCGATGCCGGTCGCGACCGGGGTGAGCCCGTCGGCGCGGGCCTTCCCGGCCAGCGATTCGGCCACGCCCAGGATCGTCTCGGTGACCGCCTCCGGGCCGCGCTCGGCCCGGGTCGGGTGCCGCTCCTCGTGGTGAACCGTGCCGTCCGGCCGGACCAGGGCGCATTTCATCCCGGTGCCGCCGACGTCCAGAGCGACGACGGCGCTGTCGCTCACGTTCACGCGAGGACTACGGAACGGGTGAGGTGAGGAGGGTTGTCCGGGTCGAGGCCCTGGGTGGTGGCCAGCGCCAGGGCCACCCGCTGGGCCAGGATCAGGTCGGCCATCGGGTCCAGCGGGGCCCGGCCGCCGACCCAGCGGCCGATCGAGCCGTACCCGCCGTGGTGGCGGCTGTGCACGAAGGCGGCGCCGGTGGCCTCGACCTCACCGGCGAGGCCCTCCGGCACGTCACCGAACGCCCACACCACCCGGCGCGGCCCGGCGATCGCGATGGGCCCGTGCCGGTAGTCCATGGCCGGGTACGACTCGGTCCAGAAGCCGGCGGTCTCCCGGCATTTGAGGGCGGCCTCCTCGGCCAGCCCGACGGTCCAGCCCCGGCCCAGGAAGGTGATCTGGTCGAAGAGGGCCGGGTGCACCGGGAGCGGGAGGCGGATCGCCACCTCGGCGTCCGAGGCGGCCGTCTCGATGTCGTGGCCCAGGTGCGCCCGCAGGACGGCCAGCACACTGGTGGCGAAGCGGGTCTGCACCACCGACTTCTCGTCGGCGAAGTCGAGGACCACGGTCTCGTTCGCGATCTCCGCGGCCGGCTGCGCGGCGTCGGCGGTGAAGACGGTCACCGGGGCGCGCTCACCGACGGTGCGCATCACGTCGAGGGTCTCGGTCGTGGTGCCGGAGCGGGTGATCGCCACGAGGCGGTCGTAGTGGCGGCCGTACGGGAAATCGGACGCCTGGAACGCGTCGGTCTCACCGTGGCCGGCCTGTTCCCGGAGCACCGCGTACGACTTGGCCATGAACCACGAGGTCCCGCACCCGACGACGGCGACCCGCTCGTCCCGGCGGGGCAGCCCCGGCGCCGCGGCTAGTTTCGCCGCCTGCCGCCAGCACTCCGGTTGTGTGGCGATTTCCGCTTTGACATGGCTCATGTCTGTTCCTCACCGGTTGATGCTGCGCATTAGCGCTCGGTTCCCGGGACTTTCGCGCGTTATTGTGCTCACGAGGCCGTCGTCGGGGCAAGCGTCAAAGGTCCTTCGCGCAACGAATGGCTTTGCTTCCAGGGCTTTCGCGCACTAATGTGCACACACTTATCATGGAACGTGCATCGGAGAGTGGTGGGTGGACCGGTACGCGCGGTGGAATGCCCTGCTCGAATTACTCACGGAGAGCGGCCGGGTAACCGTCGAAGAGGCCTCTGAGCGTCTCGACGTCTCCCAGGCCACCATCCGGCGTGACTTCGACCAGCTCGCCCAGCAGCAGATGATCACCCGGACCCGGGGTGGCGCGGTCGCCAACGGCGTCTCCTACGACCTGCCGCTGCGCTACAAGAGCGCCAAGCACTCCGCCGAGAAACAGCGTATCGGCGAGGCCGCGGCCCGTCTCGTCACTCCCGGAACGGTGGTCGGCCTCAACGGCGGCACCACGATCACCGAGGTGGCCCGGGCGCTGGCGGTCCGGCCCGACCTCAACGCCGGCGGTGAGGGCTCCCAGCTCACCGTGGTCACCAATGCCCTGAACATCGCCAACGAGCTGCTGCTCCGCTCGCGCATGAAGATCGTCGTGGCCGGCGGTGTGGTCCGCCCGCAGTCCTTCGAGGTGGTCGGCCCCCTGGGTGGCGCCCTCCTGAGGGAGGTCACCCTGGACATCGTGCTGCTCGGCGTCGACGCCCTGGACGTCGAGCTCGGCGCCGCCTCCCACCACGAGGGGGAGGCGTCGATGAACAGCCTCATGGTGGCCCGGGCCAAGCGGGTCGTCGTGATCGCCGACTCGTCCAAGCTGGGTGGTCACGCCTTCGCCCGGATCTGCCCGATCGCCAAGGTCGAGACCCTGGTCACCGACTCCGGCGCCCCGCCGTCGGTGCTGGCCGCCTTCCGGGAGGCGGGCGTCGACGTCATCACCGCCTGAGCCGCCTATGGGTGTCAGTGGATCGGACGTTGCGTAGCCGTGTGGTCGCTTGAGGTAGCGTCTGCGGGGATCTCCGGTGCGACCTATGCTGAGGATCCCTCGTGAAATCCGTGGTCACCGATGTCGTCTGGGAGCGCCATGCAGCCCGCCGCCGAACCGACCGGGGAGCAGCCCGCTCTCACTGACCGGGAGCTGGAGATCCTCGCCTTCGAGGGCCGGTGGTGGAAGCACGCGGGCGCCAAGGAGCAGGCCATCCGGGACACCTTCGGCCTCTCCTCGACCCGCTACTACCAGATTCTCAACGGCCTGCTCGACAACCCGGCCGCTCTCGAGCAGGACCCGGTCCTGGTCGGACGGCTGCGCCGCCTCCGCTCGACCCGGGCCCGCGGCCGCCGCCGCTAGGGCTGGTGGCTCTCGGCGTAGTTGGCGAGCCAGGCCACCTGATCCGGGTCCAGTGAGGCCCGCACCCGGGCGCGGGCCGTGGCCACGTTACCGGCGGTGACCGTGGACGCCTCCAGGGAGTCGCGCATCGCGGCCAGCGCCGACTCCCGGATCAGCGCCGAACAGTCGGCCGCCGAGAAACCCTCCAGCTCCGCGCCCAGCTCGTCGAGGTCGACCGAGTCGTCCAGCGGCACCGCCTTGGACGAGGCCCGCAGGATCGCGGCTCGCGCCTCGGCGTCCGGCGGTGGGACGTAGACCAGGCGCTCCAGCCGGCCGGGCCGCAGCAGCGCCGGGTCGATCAGGTCGGGCCGGTTGGTGGCCCCGATCACCACGACGTTGCGCAGGTCCTCGACACCGTCCAGTTCGGTCAGCAGGGCCGCCACCACCCGGTCGGTGACCCCGCCGTCGCTGCCCTGACCGCGGGCCGGCGCCAGCGCGTCCACCTCGTCCAGGAAGACCAGGGTCGGCGCCGCCTCCCGGGCCCGGCGGAACAGCTCCCGCACCGCCCGTTCGCTGTCGCCCACCCACTTGCTGAGCAGCTCGGCGCCCTTCACCGACAGCACGTTCGCCTTCCCGGTCCCGGCGATCGCCTTGACCAGGTACGTCTTCCCGCACCCGGGCGGCCCGTAGAGCAGCACCCCGCGCGGCGGCGAGACACCGAGCCGGGCGAACGTGTCCGGGTAGGTCAGCGGCCACAGCACCGACTCGGTGAGCACCTGCTTCACCTCGACCATGTCCCCGACGTCGTCGAGGGTCACGGCCGCCACCTCCAGGGTGGACTCGGCCATCGAGGTGGGCCGGACCACGTCGAGCGCGGCCTCGAAGTCGGCCATCGACACGGTCGGCGACTCGGCGTCCTTCTGCCGCAGCGCGGCGCGGACCCCGGCCTCCCGGGCCAGCGCGCCCAGGTCGGCGGCCACGAAACCGGGGGTACGCCCGGCGACCTCGTCCAGCCGCACGTCCTCGGCCAGCGGCATCCCCCGGGTGAGGACGCCCAGCTGCTCCCGCCGCATGGCCGAGTCCGGCAGCGGCACGGTCAACTGGACGGCCAGCAGGTCCGGGGCGCGGAGGACGGGATCGACCGACTCGGGCTTGCTGGTGGTGCAGACCACCGCCGTCCCGGCCGCCACGGTCTCGGCCAGCACCTGCCGGAAGATCGTGGAGATCGGTCCCGGCTCCTCGCGCGGGGCCAGCGCCTCCACGTCGACGAACAGCAGCACGGCGGGGCCGTCCGTCCGCACCTCGGCGGCCAGCTCACGCAGCCGGGCCGCCGCCGCGCTGTTGGTGAGCGCGGCCAGCTCCGGCGCCCACACCGTGCGCACCTTCGCGCCCACCGCGCCGCCGACCGCCCGGACCAGCGTGGACTTGCCCGACCCGGCGGGTCCGGAGATCAGGACCCCGAGCGTCACCCGGGTGCCCAGCCGGGTCAGCACCTCCCGGTGGTGGAAGCCCAGGTCGAGCAGCTCCTCCAGCTCCTTGGCCTGGGCGCGGAGACCGGGCAGGTCGTCCAGGTTCGGCGGAGGCGCGTCCGGGACGGCCGGCGCGGGCGTCGCGGCGCTGATCCGCGCGACCGGACCGGCCGAAGCTGTGCCCGGGCCGTCCTGCCAGGTGACCACGGTCTTCATGGTGACCAGGGACGCGTCCGCACCGGCCACCGCCACCACCCGCAGCAGGGCACTGGTCCAGCCGTAACCGACCCGGTTGGCCAGGCTGCGCCGGGCGGCTTCGAGATGCGGACGGTTCCCGGCCTCCGGCACCACGTCCTGGGGCAGCAGCGAGACGTCGTCGCCGGCGCTGACCACCTTGCCGAGCAGGGCCAGGCGCAGCATCTCCGGGGAGACCGCGGCGACCACCTCCGGCGGCCCGGACAGGGTCACCCGGTCGGCGTGCACCACCGGGATCGGGGTGACGGTCACCTCGCCGCCGTCCCGCATCCGGAGGTTGCCCAGGATCAGATCGTCGGCGTACAGCAGGCCTCCGCCGGAAGCCGCCTCGGCCCTGGCGACGAGGCAGGCGGTGGTCCGCTTGCCGGTGAGGCGCACCGGATCACCGGTGCGCAGGTCCAGCCCTGCCATCACCTCCGGATGCAACCGCACCACTCCACGCCGCGCATCCAGCGCAGCGGGGCGCAGGGTCACCGTCAGCGTGAGATCATCAGCCACCGCGCGTGCCTCCGATGGATTGTCTGGGGCCATCTGGTTCGTCCACGCTATCCGCCGAGGGGTAGTCCATTGATGAGGCGTAGACCGCTTGTCGTCCTGACGGTGGCGCTGGCCGTGCTGTCCGGGTGCACCGACCACCCGCCCACGCCGTCGGCGCCGCCCCCGGCGTCCCCGGCGGCCTCCCCCGGGACGACCCTGGACATGCCGCCGGAGAGCTTCGGCCCGCCCCCGCCGGCGCCCACCCCCACCGGCCGGCTGGAGATGAGCCCCGCCGGGTACGGCCCGTTCCGGATCGGCATGACCCAGCAGGAGGTCACCGACGCGGGGCTGGTCGCCGGGCTGTCACCGGACGGCTGCGGCAGCGCGAGCGGCTTCCCCGGTACGCCGGAGGTCGACTTCTGGGGCGGCGAGCTGGTCCGCGTACGGGTCGCCGGCCCCACCGTCGACACGGTCCCGATCGGGGCCACCGTCGCCGACGTGCAGGCCGCGTACCCGGCCGGCCGGGCGGTCACCGGCGCGGGCGGCGTCACCGGCTGGCTCGTCGTGGACGGCGCCAACGCCATGCTCGTCGAGTTCACCGCCGGTACGGCGACCGCAGTGACCGCCGGTGTGACCACCACCGTGGAGGAGGTCTTCGCCGGCGCCCGGGGATGCTGAGAGTTTTCCCAGAGAACCCTCAGCCCCGCCTCAGGGGTCTCCTACTAGCGTGTGCGCCATGTCTGCCCTGACCACCGGGTTGCGCCGCGCGCTTCCCCGGCTCAACCGGCGCCGGGTCGTCCCGGCGGTGGCCGCCCTCGTGGTGCTCGCCGCCGTGGCCGTCTGGGCCGTCCGCCCCGCGCCGGACGCCTGGACGACCGAGGATCTCCGGCTGGCCGGTGACGGCGTCGAACTGGACGCCCGCTTCTACCTGCCGGCCGACCGCGACGCCGATGTGCCCGCGGTCCTGCTGGCGCACGGGTTCGGCGGCTCCAAGGACACCGTCCGCAGCGACGCCGAGGCGCTCGCCGAGCAGGGCTACGCCGTGCTGGCCTACACCGCCCGCGGGTTCGGCCGCAGCACCGGCGAGATCCACCTGGACAGCCCGGACCACGAGGTCAAGGACGCTCAGCGGCTGCTCGACTGGCTGGCCACCCGGTCCGAGGTGGCCACCGACGGCGCCGGGGACCCGAAGGTCGCGGTGGTCGGCGGCTCGTACGGCGGGGCCCTCGCCCTGCTGCTCGCCGGCCAGGACGGGCGGGTCGACGCGATCGTCCCGTCGATCACCTGGAACGACCTGGGCACCGCCCTGGTCCCGCAGTCGGCGGACACCGGCGCGGCCGGCGTCTTCAAGAAGAGCTGGGCCGGCTACTTCTTCGGCAACGGCACGGCCTCCCTGGAAAGGGGCGGCCCATCGCGGCAGCAACCGCAGGATCCCGCGTGCGGCCGGTTCGCGAAGGACGTCTGCGCCGCCTACCTCCAGATGGCCACCAGCGGCATCCCGGACGAGAACACCCTGGCCCTGCTGCGGAAGTCCAGCCCGGCCACGGTCCTCGACAGGATCAAGGCGCCGACGCTGCTGATCCAGGGCGCCGTCGACACGCTCTTCCCGCTCTCCGAGGCGGACGCCAACGCGAAGGGCATCGCCGCGGCCGGCACCCCGGTGCGGGTGGCCTGGTTCACCGGCGGCCACGACGGCGGCGAGGGGCCCACCTCCGACTCCGACCGGCTCAAGTACCTGACGGTGCAGTGGCTCGACCACTACCTGAAGGGCGAGGGCGAGGCGCCCGGCGACGACTTCACCTGGTCCCGGGTGGCCGGATTCAGCGCGCTGGACCGCGGGCTGGTCACCAACGGCTACTCCGCGGACGCGTACCCCGGACTGGGCGGAACCGGAAGCACCTCGGTCTCGCTCGCCGGATCGGCGCAGCCGATCGCCAACCCGCCGAACGGCAACCCCGGCGCCATCTCCTCGATGCCCGGCCTCACCAGCCGGCTCAGCTCGCTGCTCAGCGGCAACGTGGCGCTGGACGTGGCCGGCCAGCACGCGATGTTCGACTCGGAGCCGCTCACCGCGGCCGCCGACGTGGCCGGGTCGCCCACGGTCCGGCTGCGGCTCGCGTCGCCGACCGGCGAGGCGGTCGTCTTCGTGAAGCTCTACGACGTGGACGCCAACGGCACGGCCACGCTCAGCGCCGGCCTGGTCGCGCCGGTCCGGCTCACCGGGCTGCCGGCCGACATCGCCCAGGCTCAGCCGGTCACCGTGACGCTGCCGGCGATCGTGCGGCAGATCGAGGCGGGCCACACCGTACGCGTCACCGTCGCCACCTCCGACCAGGCGTTCCTCACTCCCGCCCAGCCCGCCACCTACACCGTCGCGGTGGAGCCGGAGCTGACACTGCCGACGCTGACCGGCACCCCGATCGCCGACCCCGGCAGCCTGTGGTGGATCGTCCTGGCCGGCGTGGTCGCGGCCGTCCTGCTCGGCCTGGTCCTGCTGCTGGTGGTGAGCCGGATCCGGCACCGGCGGCGGGACGTGGCGGTGGTCGCCGAGCACGCCGGCACCCCGCTCGTGGTGCGCGGGCTGCGCAAGGCGTACGGGGACGGCTTCGTGGCGGTCCAGGAGATCGGCTTCACCGTGGAGCGCGGGCAGGTCGTCGGACTGCTCGGCCCGAACGGCGCCGGCAAGACCACCACGCTGCGGGTGCTGATGGGCCTCACCCAGCCGACCGAGGGCGAGATCTTCGTCTTCGGGCACCGGCTGGTCCCGGGCGCGCCGATCCTGTCCCGGGTGGGCGCGCTGGTCGAGGGCCCCGGTTTCCTGCCGCACCTGAGCGGCTACCAGAACCTTCAGGCGTACTGGCAGGCCACCGGCCGCCCGTGGGAGGACGCCCGGTTCGAGGAGGCGCTGGAGATCGCCGGGCTGGGCGACTCGGTGCACCGGAAGACCCGTAAGTACAGCCACGGCATGCGGCAGCGGCTCGCCATCGCGCAGGCCATGCTCGGCCTGCCCGAGCTGCTGGTGCTCGACGAGCCGACGGACGGGCTGGACCCGCCGCAGATCGCCGAGATGCGCCGCGTCCTCCAGCGGTACGCCACCGACGGCCGGGCCGTGCTCGTCTCCAGCCACCTGCTCGCCGAGGTGGAGCAGACCTGCACCCACGCGGTCGTCGTCAACAAGGGCCGGATCGTGGCGTCCGGCCCGGTCGGTGACATCGTCGGTGAGTCGCCGTCGGTGCAGCTGGAGGTTTCCGACGTACCGGCCGCCACCCGGATCCTGGAGGACCTGGGCGTGCTCTCGGTCCAGGCGGAGGGTGCGAACGGCCTGATCGTCGACATGAACGGGACGGCCCGCTCGGAGATCGTCGCGTCGCTGGTCGGCGCCGGCATCGGGGTGGAGCGGCTGGTGCCGCGCCGCCGCCTGGAGGACGCGTTCCTGTCCCTGGTCGGCGACAACTCGCGAGGAAGTGGAGACCGATGAGCTCGCTTGAGGCCGCGGCCGGCTACCGGCCGTCGCGCACCCTGCCGATCTGGGCCGAGGTGCGCCGCCAGGCGTCCCGCCGGCGCACCCAGCTGGCGCTCGGCTTCATGGTGCTGCTGCCGCTGATCATCCTGGCCGCCTTCGAGTTCGGCGGCGGGGGCGGACCGGACGAGGACGGCGGTGGTGGCGGCGCGTTCAGCAGCATGGCCGACCTGGCCACCTCCGGCGGCCTGAACTTCGCCCTCTTCGGCCTGGCGGTCTCGGCCGGTTTCCTGCTGGTCGTGGTGGTGGCGCTGTTCTTCGGCGACACGGTGGCCAGCGAGGCGAGCTGGGGCAGCCTGCGCTATCTGCTGGCCGTTCCGGTCCCGCGGGCCCGGCTGCTCGGCGTCAAGCTGACCGTCGCGGCCGCCTACTCGCTCGTCGCGTTGCTGCTGCTCACCGGCACCGGGCTGCTGATCGGCACGCTCCGCTACGGCTGGTCCCCGCTGGGCAGCACGATCGCCGCCGAGATCCCGCCCGCCGAGGGTGTGCTCCGGCTGCTCGGCATCCTCGCCTACCTGGCGACCACCCTGCTCGTGGTGGCCGGCCTGGCCTTCCTGCTGTCGGTCCTGACCGACGCCGCCCTGGGCGCGGTCGGCGGCGCCGTGCTCCTGTGGATCCTGTCCAGCATCCTGGACCAGATCGAGGCCCTCGGCAGCGTCCGCAACGCCCTGCCCACCCACTACACGGACGCCTGGATGGGCCTGCTCTCCACCCCCGTCCAGACCGAGGACCTGGCCAAGGGCGCCATCTCCGCGGTCGTCTACGCCACGCTGTTCTGGGGGATCGCGTTCTACCGCTTCACCCGAAAAGACATAACCTCCTAAAACCCCCTTTCTTGTACGGAAGTGCCGGGTCCCGTGGGCCGCGGCGGCCACTCCAGGCGTCCCTCCAGGCCGTCCCCCGCCGCCCGCTCATGAGAGGGGGGTGGCTCACACCTCGGGAACTCCGTGTGGTGTTGGCGGGATCTCGTCGTAAGGTGTTGGAAACAACTGAATACCTCATCCAGAGGGGCAGAGGGATACGGCCCGACGAAGCCCCGGCAACCACCGCGCATGACTCTCGATGACGAGGCAGCGACGTGGCAGGTGCTAATTCCGTCCCCGTTTCGGCAGGTCGCCGTTGGGGAAAGATGAGAGGAAACTCTAATGACGTCTGTCGTCGACGCGCCCTCCGCCACCTCCTCCTCGCCCGCTCGTGGCCTGATCTGTCGCGCCTGCGGCGCGGAGTACCCGCTGGCCGCGCAGCACGCCTGTTACGAGTGTTTCGGCCCGCTCGAGGTCGCCTACGACGAGGCGGCGCTCGCGCGGGTGACCCGGGCCCAGATCGAGGCGGGCCCGCAGAACATCTGGCGCTACGCGGCCCTGCTCCCGGCCGGCCAGGACCCGGACGCCCGGGTGACCCTGGACCCGGGCATGACCCCGCTGGTCGCCGCCCCGCAGCTGGCCGCCGCGATCGGGCTGAGCGCCCCGCTGTGGGTGAAGGACGACTCGCAGAACCCGACCCATTCGTTCAAGGACCGCGTCGTCTCGGTGGCGCTGACCGCCGCCAAGCAGCTCGGCTTCCAGCGGTTCTCCTGCGCGTCGACCGGCAACCTGGCCAACTCGGTGGCCGCCCACGCGGCCCGCGCCGGTGTGCCGAGCATCGTGTTCATCCCGGCCGACCTGGAGCAGGGCAAGGTCATCACGACCGCGGTGTACGGCGGTGACCTGGTCGCCATCCAGGGCTCCTACGACGACGTGAACCGCCTGTGCAGCGAGCTGGTGGAGACCGACGAGTTCGAGGACACCGCGTTCGTGAACGTGAACGTGCGGCCGTTCTACGCCGAGGGCTCCAAGACGCTGGGCTACGAGGTGGCCGAGCAGCTGGGCTGGCGGATCCCGGCCCAGGTGGTCATCCCGATGGCGTCCGGTGAGCTGCTCACCAAGGTGGACAAGGCGTTCTCCGAGCTGGTCGAGATCGGACTGGCCGAGGCCCCGGAGGGCGGCTGGACCGTCTTCGGCGCCCAGTCCGAGGGCTGCAACCCGATCGCGGTGGCGCTGCACGCCGACACCGACGTGATCACCCCGGTGAAGCCGACCGGCATCGCCAAGTCGCTGAACATCGGCGACCCGGCCGCCGGGCCGTACGCGATCGAGGCGGTCCGCCGCACCGGTGGCTGGATGGACTACGCCAACGACGAGGAGATCCGGGCCGGCATCCGGCTGCTCGCCGAGACCACCGGGGTCTTCGCCGAGACCGCCGGCGGCACCACGGTGGCCGTGCTGAAGAAGCTGGTGGAGAGCGGGAAGCTGGACCCCGCCAAGGAGACGGTCGTCTACAACACCGGTGAGGGCCTGAAGACCCTCGACGCGGTCGCCGGCCAGGTTGGACCGACCCACACGATCAAGCCGTCGCTGCGTGGCGCTCGCGAAGCCGGCCTGCTGGGATAACCCTCAGTGACCGGCGATCAGCCGGTTGTCGAGAATTACCTCCTCCGAGGACTTGCACTCCGATCTCCGGATGGGCAGGATGCTCTCTGCGGGAGGACGCGACGCCGTACGAGGCCCCTCACCTGAGCTTGGCGACAATCTCCGAGGGTCCCAACGATCCAGCGCTGACCCAAACGGCTACGTGCCCGGAGGCGTTGTGCGTCCGTCCTCCCGACCAAACATCCGCAGCGCCCAGGGCCTGCGCAGTGCCCACGGCCGGAGTGGCAGGTCCTCCGGGTAGTGCCCGTCGGCCAGCCCCGCGTTCCGCTCGAACCAGTTGCGTACCCCGTAGGACGTGGTGAGCGCGATCGACCAGCCGCAGGCCAGCCAGTAGGCGGGCCAGAACAGCGGGCCGAGGACGGCGTACTGGCCGGCGTGCCGGCTCTCGTGGGCGAGCAGCCGGGCCCGCTCCTCGGCGAGCAGCCACTCGGCGGTGCGCTTCGTGATGATCACCGAGCCGACCGTGAAGCAGGTCGCGGGCGGCATTCGGAGCCGGTAGTTCTCGGCGATCAGCACGCCGTGCCGGCCGCGCCGGACCCGCGCCCCGGTGGACAGCGCGATCAGCAGACCGATGAGGGTCGTCCCGTTCACGGCGGTGAGGACCGTGCGCGTCACGTGCCATCCCCGCCCGGCCATCAGGCCCGCCGTCGCATCTGGAGCTCGGTGAGGGCCGGAATGGTCGGATGCCGCAGGCGCACCCCGGTGTCGGCGAAACCCAGCTTCTCGTACGCCCGGACGGCCCGCCCGTTGCCGCACACCACCTCGAGCATCAGCTCGTCCCGCCCGGCCGCGGCCGACCAGTCGGCGACCGCCTCGATCAACTGCCCGAGGATCTTGCCGCCCCGGTACGCCGGAGTCAGGTACACCGCGAAGATCACCGTGCAGTGTGGCTCGTCCGGCAGCACGATCCCGCCGGCGTGCCCGACCAGCGGCCCACCCGGGTCGGCGATGAACTGGGCCGTCTCGAACCCCTCGGACGACTGCCGGATCCGCTGCCGGTAGCTCTCGTGCGGCCGGGCCGCCGCCTGCGCCAGGGTCTCCAGGAACGCGAGGGGGCTGTCCGCCAGCATCTCCAGCCGGAGCGCCCGCATGCGCCCGGCGTCCTCCGGGGTGACCCGGCGTACGTCCCAGTTCTCCATGGGTAATCCCTACCGCCGCGACAACCCGGTCGGCAACCGGGTTGTCGCGAAGCCGGGTGGCGGCCTGCGCCATGATTCGACGATGAACGATGGGCCCGAGGGGCTTTCCGGTATCCGGCTGCTGCGCGCCCGCCCGTGGGGGATCGCCCTGGCCGTGCTGCTCACCAGTGCCGCGTCGCTGGCGTACATGTGGGCGTGGCTGTCCCTGTTCCTGGGCTTCGGCCCGATGCCGTCGTTCGATCCGGGCGAGGCCCTGACCCGCTGGCTGGTCGTGCCGATCGCCGCGGAGATTCCGCAGACGCTGGCCCTGATCGTGATCGCGGTGCTGTCGCGGCGGCGGGTGACCGTGGGCCGGGCGCTGCTGCTGTGGATCGTCGCCGCGCTCGTCTCGACCGTGAAGAACATGCTGGACGCGGGCCTCGAGTTCGCGGTCGGCGTCCAGCTCGGCTTCGACCCGCTCGTCGTGGTGGCGATCGCCGGCGACCTGGTCGTGCTGATCGGCGTGGGCCTGCTGGCCCGGTGGCTGCTGCCGGCGCCCGGGTTCCCGGCGGTGCGGCCCGGCCGCGAGCTGACGGTGCTGATCGTTGCCTCGTTCGCCGTGACGGCGCTGAGCACGGTCTCGTTCACCGTGACGATGTTGATCGCGGACTCGTTCGTCGCGACGGCGTCCACGGCGCCCACGGCGTACGTCCTGGGGCAGGCGGCGTCCGCCGTCCTGTGGGCGGTCTTCACCGTCGGCTGGGCGGTTGCGGCGCTTGTCACGTCGGCTCCGGAGCGCTCGGAATGGTCCGGGGAGCCCGCTGAGCTGGGCTTTCAAGATCCTTAGCGGAAACCTGGGCTACCCCGGGGGTTTCGCGGGAAGATGGGGTTTCTTGCACTCGCCACCGGGGAGTGCTAAACAAGTGATTGGCACTCGCGCATGCTGAGTGCCAGCAGGTCGGGACGGTGGGGTTCCGGGCACGATGCTGCCATCGGCATCGGGGCACGGAGCCGGTCGTCGCGGGCTATCCGGCTCGGCCTGAGGACGTCACATCGCCAGGTGGTGGCGTCCACAGACTTCCTCAAAGTGCGGAGAGCGGGGCTGATGAGGCCCGGCGCCGCGGATGTCCGGGAGGACAACGCCGTATGGCCAAGATCATCGCATTCGACGAGGAGGCTCGCCGGGGCCTCGAGCGCGGTATGAACCAGCTCGCCGACGCGGTCAAGGTGACCCTCGGCCCCAAGGGCCGCAACGTGGTTCTCGAGAAGAAGTGGGGCGCCCCCACGATCACCAACGATGGTGTATCCATCGCCAAGGAGATCGAGCTCGAGGACACCTTCGAGAAGATCGGCGCCGAGCTGGTCAAGGAGGTCGCCAAGAAGACCGACGACGTCGCCGGTGACGGCACGACGACGGCGACCGTCCTGGCCCAGGCTCTGGTCCGTGAGGGTCTGCGCAACGTCGCCGCGGGCGCGAACCCGATGGCCCTGAAGCGGGGCATCGAGGCCGCCGTGGCCAGCGTCTCCGAGGCCCTCTCGCAGCTCGCGAAGGACGTGGAGACCAAGGAGCAGATCGCCTCCACCGCCTCCATCTCCGCCGGTGACTCCACGGTCGGCGAGATCATCGCCGAGGCCATGGACAAGGTCGGCAAGGAAGGCGTCATCACCGTCGAGGAGAGCAACACCTTCGGCCTCGAGCTGGAGCTCACCGAGGGTATGCGCTTCGACAAGGGCTACATCTCGGCGTACTTCATGACCGACGCCGAGCGCATGGAGGCCGTCTTCGACGACCCCTACATCCTCATCGCGAACAGCAAGATCTCCGCGGTCAAGGACCTGCTGCCGGTCCTCGAGAAGGTCATGCAGTCCGGCAAGCCGCTGGTCATCATCGCCGAGGACGTCGAGGGCGAGGCCCTGGCCACCCTGGTCGTCAACAAGGTCCGCGGCACCTTCAAGTCGGTCGCCGTCAAGGCCCCCGGCTTCGGTGACCGTCGCAAGGCCATGCTCGAGGACATCGCCATCCTCACCGGTGGCGCGGTCATCAGCGAGGAGGTCGGCCTCAAGCTCGACGCCGCCGACCTGTCGCTGCTGGGCCAGGCCCGCAAGGTCGTCATCACCAAGGACGAGACCACCATCGTCGACGGTGCCGGCAACGCCGAGCAGATCCAGGGCCGGGTCAACCAGATCCGTGCCGAGATCGAGCGCTCGGACTCCGACTACGACCGTGAGAAGCTGCAGGAGCGCCTGGCCAAGCTGGCCGGCGGTGTTGCGGTGATCAAGGTCGGCGCGGCCACCGAGGTCGAGCTCAAGGAGCGCAAGCACCGCATCGAGGACGCCGTTCGCAACGCGAAGGCGGCCGTCGAGGAGGGCATCGTGCCCGGTGGTGGTGTCGCGCTGGTGCAGGCCGGCAAGACCGCCTTCGACAAGCTGGACCTGTCGGGCGACGAGGCCACCGGTGCCAACATCGTCAAGGTCGCGCTCGACGCCCCGCTGCGTCAGATCGCCGTGAACGCCGGCCTCGAGGGCGGCGTCGTGGTGGAGAAGGTGCGCAACCTCGAGGCGGGCCACGGCCTCAACGCCGCGAACGGTGAGTACGTGGACCTGCTGGCCGCGGGCATCATCGACCCGGCCAAGGTGACCCGCTCGGCGCTCCAGAACGCCGCGTCGATCGCCGCGCTGTTCCTCACCACCGAGGCCGTCGTGGCCGACAAGCCCGAGAAGTCCCCGGCTCCGGCCGGCGCCCCGGGCGGCGGTGACATGGACTTCTGAGTCCATCAGTTCCCAACCGGAAGGCGGTCCGCTTCGGCGGGCCGCCTTCCGGCCTTCTGTGCGACGCCTCCCCAGGGGTGTGCCGGCGATATTCCCTCGCCTGGGCGACGCCTGTGGGGGCTAACCTGGGACGGATGCGTGATCCCTCCGTTTCCCGCAATTCGGCCGGCCGCCTGTCCCCGATCCGGCGCGCGGCCGACCTGCGCCGGCTGCGTGACGAGCAGTTCGACGTCCTGGTGATCGGTGGCGGCGCCACCGGCGCCGGCGCCGCGCTCGACGCCGCCTCCCGCGGCCTGAAGGTCGCCCTGGTGGAGGCGCGGGACCTGGCCGCCGGCACGTCCAGCCGCTCCAGCAAGCTGATCCACGGTGGCCTGCGCTACCTGGAGCAGCTGGAGCTGCACCTGGTCCACGAGGCGCTGACCGAGCGCGGCCTGCTGGCCACCCGGCTCGCGCCGCACCTGGTGCGCCCGGTCCCGATCCTGATCCCGCTGCCCAGCGCCGGCCTGCCCCGGCGGGCCTGGCAGCGCGGCTACTACGGGCTCGGCGTGGCCGCCTACGACGCGTTCGCCGGGATCTTCGGCACCGGGCGGGGCATGCCGCTGCACCGGCACCTCACCCGCGACGGCGCCCGGCACCTGTTCCCCAGCCTGCGGGCCGACCGGATCGCCGGGGCCATCCGCTACTACGACGGGCAGGTCGACGACGCCCGGCTGGTGACCAACCTGGCGCGGACCGCGGCCAGCCTGGGCGCCGCCGTGGTGACCAGCGCCCGGGTCACCGGTTTCGTGCGCGAGGCCCGCCAGGTGGTCGGCGTGAAGGTGCGTGACCTGGAGGCCCCGGGCTCGGAGGAGTTCGAGGTCCGGGCGCGCACGGTGGTCGCCGCCACCGGTGTGTGGAGCGACGACATGTCGCAGATGCTCAACGACGTGGGCGTCCGGCCGGGGCTGCGGGTCCGCGCCTCCAAGGGGGTGCACCTCGTGGTGCCCCGCTCGGCGATCACCGGCGAGTCCGGCCTGATCCTGCGGACCGCGACGTCGGTGCTGTTCGTGCTGCCCTGGGGCGGCCACTGGATCATCGGCACCACGGACACCGACTGGCAGCTCGACCGGGCCCACCCGGCCGCCTCCGCCCGCGACATCCGCTACCTGCTCGACCAGGTCAACGCGGTGCTCGACCGGCCGCTCACCACCGACGACATCGAGGGCGTCTACGCCGGTCTGCGGCCGCTGCTCTCCGGCGAGGCCGACTCCACCTCGAAGCTCTCCCGCGAGCACGCCGTGGTCGAGCCGATGCTGGGGCTGCTGCTGGTGGCCGGCGGCAAGTACACGACGTACCGGGTGATGGCGGCCGACGTCATCGACCGGGCGGTGCGCCGGCTGGGCGGTCCGGCCCGGCCGTCGCGGACCGCCGAGCTGCCGCTGCTCGGCGCGGACGGCTACGCCGCCGCGTGGCGGGACCGGCACGACACGGCCCGGCGGCACGGCGTCACCGCCGGGGTGGTCGAGCATCTCCTGGAGAGGTACGGGACTCTGACCGTCCACCTGCTGGCGATGATGGCCGCCCAGCCCGAGCTGGCCGCGCCGCTGGCCGGGGCGCCGGAGTACCTGGCCGCCGAGGTGGCGTACGCGGCGCTCGCCGAAGGCGCCCTGCACCTCGACGACGTGCTCACCCGGCGGACCAGGATCTCCATCGAGACCTCGCACCGCGGCGCCGAGTCGGCCGCCCATGCCGCCGAGATCATGGGCCAGGCGCTCGGCTGGGACGCCACCGTCCGGCAGAAGGAGATCGAGCACTACCTGGCCCGGGTCACCGCCGAGCGGCAGTCGCAGACCAAACCGGACGACGAGACCGCCGACGCCGCCCGGATGGGTGCGCCGGACGTCCGCGGGCTGGCCGCCGACCGGCGGGAGCCGCTGCTCGAGATCGACCTTTGATCCTCGTCGACGAGCCACTCTGGCCGGGTCGCGGCGCACTCTGGTCGCACCTGGTCAGCGACGTCTCGTACGACGAGCTGCACGTCTTCGCCGAGATGCTCGGCTCGCCGCGGCGGGCCTTCGACCGGGACCACTACGACATCCCGGCGTTCCGGTTCCACAGCGCGCTCTGGCTGGGCGCCACCCTGCTGCCCTCGCGTGAGCTGGCCGCCCGTCTCCGGGCGGCCGGCCTACGCCGCCCCAAGCACTTGTCTGATGGCCTCGCTTCGCTCGGCGGGCATTCCGCCCCTTGAGTCGGTGTCGAGGGCGCCGAAAACGACCACGCTTCGCTAGCCGTTTTCGGAGCCCTCGACACCGACGGGCGAAATGCGTTGTGGTCGAGGTCAACCCCTATGCCAGTTCCTCCAGCTCGGCTTTGAGGTTGGTGCGGGCGCGGTCCTCCCACTGCCCGCGGATCTCGGCGTGGCGGTAGATGGACGGCAGGTTCAGCAGCTCGGTGAGGACCCGCGAGCGGCCGCCCCGGAAGGCGTCGTCGGGGACGTGGGCGTATTCGCGGCGGATCGCGCTGGTGTAGCGGATGTACCGGTCGGTGTCGGCGGCCAGGATCGACAGGTCGGCGTCGCAGAGCAGCTCGCCGTCCGGATCGTTCTCCCCGGTCGCGTGCCCGGCGGTCAGGCTCACCAGGCGGGCCACCTCGGCGGCCACCTCGGCCGGGGCGCCCAGGCTGGTCAGCAGACCCTCGGCGAACTCGGCGCTGTCCCGCTCGTTGGCGTCGCCCAGGGCACGCGGGTCGTACACCGCGTCGTGCAGCCAGGCGGCCAGGCGTACCCGGTCGGGGTTGGGCGCCAGGTGGGCGAAGCGGTCGACCACCTCGAGCACCGCGGCGAGATGGGTCACGTCGTGATAGTGGCGCTGCGGCTCGGTCCAGCGGCCCACCAGGTAGTTCGCGGCGGAGTCCAGGTCCGCGTCGCTCGCGGTGGCGCCGGCGCCACGGGCCGCGGCCCGGAAAGCTTCAGGCAGAGAGGTCACTCAGGCATCCTGACACGTAGGTTGTTGTCATGATCGGCAAGAAGCGGGTCCCGGTGTTCCTCGCCCGGGGCCGGGCCGGGCTGATGCTCGCGATGCAGGCCGGTCTCGCCGCCGGGCTGGCCTGGTACGTGGCACACGACCTGTACGGCCGCCCGATTCCGTTCTTCGCGCCGATCGCCGCGGTGATCGCGCTCGGCTCGTCGGTGGGCCAGCGCCTGCGACGGACCGCGGAACTGGTCATCGGGGTGGCGGTCGGCATCGGCCTGGGCGACGGCATCATCCTGCTGATCGGCAACGGCCCGGTGCAGATCGGCCTGATCGTGCTGCTCGCCGTGCTGCTGGCGACCGCGGCCGGCGGCGGCGCCGCGCTGATCGTGCAGTCCGCCTCCTCGGCGGTGCTGGTCGCCACCCTCACCTCGAGCAACGGACAGCCCTGGACCCGCTTCCTGGACGCCCTGGTCGGCGGTGGGGTGGCGCTCGTGGTGATGACCGTGCTGCTGCCGCTGAACCCGCTGACCGTGGTGCGCCGGGCCGCCGATCCGGCGCTGCGGGCCTTCACCGACGGCCTGCACGAGGCGGCCCGCGGTCTGGCCGCCGCCGATCCGGACGTGCTCCAGGCGGCCCTGGAGCGGCTGCGGGCGGCCGAGGGCCCCTTCGCGGCGTTCCAGTCCGCGATCGAGGCGGCCGGGGAGAACGTGGCGTTCGCACCGGCCCGGTGGCGGGCCCGCGGCGCCCTGGCCCAGTACGTCGAGGGCGCGCCCCAGCTCACCTACTCGCTGCGCAACGTCCGGGTGCTGCTGCGCCGGGCACACACCGCGCTCAGCGACCAGGAGCCGGTCCCGGCGATGCTGCCCGTGTCGGTCCGGCACCTGGGCGACGCCGTGGAGCTGCTCCGGCAGGAGTGGGCCCGGGGTGCCGAGCCGGTCGCGACCCGGGAGCGGGCGCTGCGGGCGGTCGCCGAGTCGGGCCGCGCCTACCAGGAGGGGGTCGGCTACTCCGGGGGCGTGGTGGTGGCGCAGACCCGGACCGCGGTGGCCGACCTGCTGCGCGCCACCGGCATCGAGTACGCGGAGGCGACCCGTCAGGTGCGGGCCGCCATCGGCTGGCGGGGCCGCCCCCACGGAGCACGCCGTCGTACCGGTCGATGACTAGGCTTGCGGGCATGGCCGACGATCCCGCCCCCGAGACGACCGAGGCTGTCCCTCCCTACCCCGAGGTGACCGAGGCGGCGAAGGCGCCGGTCCCCGGGCGCACGGCCGGGTGGCGGCGCTGGCTGCCGGTCACTCTGGTGATCGCGCTGATCGCCGCCGGGGCCGTCTTCATGCTGGTCTTCCTCGGCTACAACATCGGCATCACCGGCCTGGCCGTCGGCCTGACCGCGGCGATCCTCCCGGTCCCGCTGCTGGCCAGCAGTTTCGTCTGGCTGGACAGGTACGAGCCGGAGCCCGCGAAGTACCTGATCTACTGCTTCGCCTGGGGCGCCGCCGTGGCGACCGCGGTGTCCCTGGGGGTGAACAGCGGCGCCGCCTGGCTCTTCGACAAGGTGGGGCTGCCGGACGCGCTGGTGGCGGTGCTGGTGGCCCCGCTCATCGAGGAGTCGACGAAGGTGCTGGGCCCGCTGCTGCTGTTCTGGCGCCGCCGGGGCGAGTGGTCCGGCATCACCGACGGCATCGTCTACTGCGGCCTCTCCGCGCTCGGCTTCGCCATGGTGGAGAACGTGCTGTACCTGGGCGGGCACGGCTACGCGGCGGGCGCCGACGAGTACGGTCCGGCCACCGGCCTGCAGAACGTGTTCCTGATCTTCATCGTCCGGATCCTGTTCACCGGGTTCGCCCACCCGCTGTTCACCTCGATGGCGGGGATCGGGCTGGGCATCGCGGCGCGCTCGGGCGACCGGACCGTCCGGTGGCTCGCCCCGGTGGCCGGCCTGCTGCTCGCGATGATCCTGCACGGCATCTTCAACCTGCTGCCGACACTGGCCGGCGCCACCGGCGAGACCATGATCATGCTGTACGGCTACCTCGGCTTCATGGTGCCGTTCTTCTTCCTGGTGGTCGGCTTCGCCATCGCGCTGCGCAGCTGGGAGGGCCGCCTCGCCGAGCGGGTGCTGTACGACTACGCCGTCGCCGGCTGGTTCGCCCCGTCCGAGGTGGCCGCCCTCGGCACGCTCGGCCGCCGGCACGCCGCCCGGGAGTGGGCGGCCCGGGTCGCCGGCCCGGTGGGGCGCCGCGCGATGCGGGACTTCCAGTTCGCGGCGACCCGGCTGGCGCTGCTGCGGGACGGGTTGCGGCGTGGGCTTCCGCGGACTCCGTACGAGCTGCACCACGCCAGCGAGGAGGAGCGGGAGCTGCTGACGGCGATCACCGGGTACCGTTCGGTCTTCGCCGGGCGCGACCCGCAGACACCGCCGTCCTGGTGGGACGGGCGGTATTACCGGATCGCCTTCCCGGACGGGGTGGTGCGGACCGTGGCCCCGCCGCCGGAGCCGGTCATGCCGGTGCCGGTGCGGCTGGGCTACTACGCGAGCCCACCGCCTCCGCCGCAGTTCGCCCCGATGCCGCCTCAGAGATAGAGGCCGGTGCCGTCCGGCTCGACCCGGGTGGCCGCGACCGCGTGCACGTCCCGCTCGCGCAGCAGCACGTACCCCTTGCCGTGCAGTTCGACCTCGGAGCGGTCGTCCGGGTCGAAGAGGACGCGGTCGCCCACCACGATCGACCGGACGTTGGGCCCGACGCCGACCGCGGTCGCCCAGGACAGGCGCCGTCCCATCGAGGCGGTGGCCGGGATGACGATGCCGGCGGTGGACCGCCGCTCGCCCTCCCCACCGTCCTGACGGACGAGGACGCGGTCGTGCAGCATCCGGATCGGCAATCCGGTCTCGGTACGGGCGGTGTCGGCACTCACGATTGCAGACGGTACGCCGCCACGGATTCCCGTCGCCGCGGGGTAAGGCGTTCCGGGCCACTGAGTACTAGCGTGATTACCGCGCATTCGAGAGTCGAGGAGGTATGGCGGTTGAACCGCTTCCGACGGGTCCGGGACAACCTGAGGAAGGCCTACGACTCCGGCCGCGAATCGGTGCGGCAGGGCCGGACCGAGCGTGCCGAGGAGGAGTCCGACCGGTACGAGGAGTTCATCCCACCACCGCCCGCGCCCGAGTTCACACACCACTCGACAGCCAGTAAGGACGACGCTGACGTGCCACAGCCGTTGCGTATCGCGGCGGCCTGGAGCTGGCGCCTGATCGTGGTGGGCGTCATCGGCTGGGCGCTGCTCAAGCTGATCGGCATGGTCAGCATAGTGATGATCCCGCTGGCCATCGCGCTGCTGCTGTCGGCGCTGTTCGGCCCGGCGGTGGGCTGGCTGCTGCGGCTGCGCCTGCCCCGGTCGCTGGCCACGTTCCTGGTGATGGTCACCGGGATAGCCGCGGTCGTCGGCACGCTGACCCTGGTGGTGAACCAGTTCGTCGCCGGGGTGCCGAAACTGGCCGAGAACGCGAGCGCCGGTGTCCGGCAGATCCAGCAGTGGGCGCGGACCGGGCCGATGCACCTCTCCGACGCGCAGGTGGATCAGGCCATCGACTCCGGCCAGGAGTGGATCAACTCGAACACCGCGTCGCTGACCTCCACCGGCATCGCCACCGTGGCGACCATCGCGGAGCTGGTCACCGGCCTGCTGCTGGTCCTCTTCGCGACGTTCTTCTTCCTGCGGGACGGGCGGTCGATCTGGCGGTTCATCGTCCGGCTCTTCCCGGTGAACGCACGCTGGTCGCTGGCCGACGCGGGCGACGCCTCCTGGGCCACCCTGGGGTCGTACGTGCGGGCCACCGTGCTGGTCGCCTTCATCGACGCGGTCGGCATCGGCCTGGCGCTGGTGGTGCTGGAGGTGGAGTTCGCCTTCCCGCTGGCCGCGCTGGTCTTCCTGGGCGCGTTCATCCCGATCGTCGGCGCGAGCGTGTCCGGTGCGGTCGCCGCCCTGGTGGCGCTGGTCGACGAGGGCTGGGTGGTCGCCCTGATCACCCTGGGCGCGGTGATCCTGGTCCAGCAGATCGAGGGGCACGTGCTCCAGCCGCTGATCATGGGCCGGGCGGTGTCGGTGCACCCGCTCGCGGTGATCATCGGGATCGCCTGCGGTGTGGTGCTGGCCGGGATCATCGGGGCGCTGGTGGCGGTGCCGCTGATCGCGGTGCTCAACACCGGCATCCGGCGGTTGTCCCGGCGGCGGCCGGAGATCCCACCGCACGCCGAGGTGGTCATCACCGGCGGGGCATGAGAGAAGGGCGGGACCCCGAAGGGTCCCGCCCTTTCAACAGAGCGTGGGTCAGGCGGTGGCCACGTTCAGAGCGATCTCGTTGACGCCGCGGGCGGCGTCGACCGCCAGCTCGCCGTTGCCGTGCCGGCTGAGCGCCTTCACGGTCCAGGAGCCGGGCGCGGCGAAGAACCGGAACACGCCCTCGGGCGAGGAGACCACCTCGGCGGTGAACTCGCCGGAGGAGTCGAGCAGGCGCACGTACGCGCCGCCGACGGCCTCGCTGTCGGCGTTGCGGACGATGCCGGTGATGACCGTCTCCTTGGCCAGGTCCACGCTGTTGGGGAGGGGCGCGGACTGGTCGGGGGCGGCGCAACCGGCGGCGACGTTCCCCGCGGTGTTTGCGGTGGTGGGCACAGTCATGATGATCAGGCCTTTCCGGGCTCGTCGCCGAGGGCGATCGGCACACCGATGAGGGAGCCGTACTCGGTCCAGGAACCGTCGTAGTTCTTCACGTTCTCCTGGCCGAGCAGCTCCTTGAGCACGAACCAGGTGTGCGAGGAGCGCTCGCCGATGCGGCAGTACGCGATGGTGTCCTTGCTGCCGTCCAGACCGGCCTCACCGTAGATCTTGGCGAGTTCCTCGTCGGACTTGAAGGTGCCGTCCTCGTTCGCGGCCTTGCTCCACGGCACGCTGAGCGCGGTCGGGATGTGGCCGGCCCGCTGGGACTGCTCCTGCGGCAGGTGCGCCGGGGCGAGCAGGCGGCCCGCGAACTCGTCGGGGCTGCGCACGTCGACCAGGTTCTTCACGCCGATGGCCTGGACCACCTCGTCACGGAACGCGCGGATCTCCAGGTTCGGCGCCTTGGCGACGTAGCTGGTCTTCTCGCGGACCGGCACGTCCTT
Source organism: Actinoplanes lobatus (assembly GCF_014205215.1). Taxonomy (NCBI): domain Bacteria; kingdom Bacillati; phylum Actinomycetota; class Actinomycetes; order Micromonosporales; family Micromonosporaceae; genus Actinoplanes; species Actinoplanes lobatus. The sequence continues at coordinate 1,749,465 of NZ_JACHNC010000001.1, read as the reverse complement.
GCTGTAGACGCGGGCGTCCAGCTCCCACTTCTTGCGGCCGCCGTCGATCAGCTTGACCGCCTCGTGGCCGTACAGCTTGAAGTACCAGTACGCGTACGCCGCGAACCAGTTGTTGTTGCCGCCGTACAGGATCACGGTGTCGTCGTTGGAGATGCCGCGCTCGGAGAGCAGAGCGGCGAACTGCTCCTGGTTGACGAAGTCCCGCCGGACCGGGTCCTGGAGGTCCTTCTTCCAGTCGATCTTGATCGCGCCGGGGATGTGGCCGCCGTCGTAGGCGGTGGTGTCCTCGTCGACCTCGACGAAGACGAGACCCGGGGTCTCCAGGTTCTCCTCGGCCCAATCGGCCGAGACGAGTGCGGTGTCGCGACTCATCGGTTCACTCCCTGATGGTGGGTGATGGGTGAGTCAGCGCACGGAAGTGTCCTGTTCAGTCGCACTCCGCGCGGACCCATGGGTGGTTGGGATCACGGGCTGCTTGTGCGACGGCGCCACTGCCGGGCTAGAAATGCCCTGGGCTATCAGAAAAGGTGCTCAGCACCGAGTGGCCCCGTCAGTAGACGGGGCGACACAGGCACGCGGCCACGCGGCACAGGTCGACCGCGCGCCTTTTCGTGAGCAACAGGCTCATGGGAACCGACCCTACCAGCGGGCTCAGCCAGCGGAACAGCACCGACCACCATCCGGGAAGGCGCGGCCGGTCAGGCGCCCGCCCCGGCGAGCGCCACGTCGCTGGCGCCGAACGTGACCCGCAGTCCCTCGGGCAGCGGGGTCAGCTCCTGGACCTGGAGGTTCATCGGCAGATCGGGGACGTCGACGGTGAACGTCATCCGCTTCACGTACGAATCGATCTGGCCCTGGACGAACGGGTTGGGCGCCACGTCCTTGGCCGTCACATCGGAGAAACGCACCTGAACCTTGCCCTTGGCGACGCTCAGGTCGGCGGTGCCGGCCAGTTCGACGGTCTGGAGGCCGGAGATCTTCAGCTCGGCGGTGCCGACGACCTTGCCGTCCTTCTCGGCCAGGGTCAGGCCCGGCTGGCCGGTCGCGTCGGCGATCACGTCGTAGTCGATCGTGCCGGTGCCGGTGACCGTCTCGGCCCGCACCTCGCCGGTGCCGTCGCGCAGGGCGCTGAGCGGTGCGCTGACGTCGGTGGCCCGGATGTCCAGCGAATCCATCCGCACCGTGACGTCGGTGCCGGTCGGGGCCGAGAAGTCCGGCAGCGAGATCCGGATCTCCTGGTAGCGCCCGGACAGGACCTGGGTCAGGAACGGGACGCCGGCGATCTCGACCTCCGGGGTGCCGCTGGTGGCGCCCTGGTCGGCGACCTGCTGGGACACCTTTTCGGCGAGGACACCCTCGGCGTACGACGAGCCGATCCGGTCGATCACCACGACACCGAGGAACAGGAGCAGCAGCAGCGTCAGGACGACGATCATCAGGGCGCGCCCACGACGACGACGCCGTGGACGTCCTGGTACGTGCACCTCGGTCACTGTTCCTCCCGGCTCATCCACCCTGGGGAACGTACATGCCCGGGTCGAGGGTTCACCGAAACAGGTGTGTCAGGTGAGGTAGAGATGGACCAGTGAGTACGCCGCGAACGCGGTGAGCGCGAACCCGCCGAGCGGCCCCTGCATGTGCCGTGCCAGCCAGAAGGTGGGCGCCTCCCCGGCCAGCCGGCGCCCCGCCTCGCCGAAGTTGACGGCCAGGTCGATCAGGTGGGCGGCCACCGCGGCGACCAGGCCCAGCACCGCGCCCTTGGTCGGGGTGAACGGCAGCACCAGGTAACTGCCGAGCAGGGAGGCGGCCAGAGTGCCGAGCATCGCGCCGAGCACGATGCCGGTCGCGCCGCGCGGCACCTGGAGCGCGATCCGCGGTTTCGGGAAGACCGCGTCGGTCAGCCGGGCGACCAGCAACGCCACCCCGGCGCCGGTGCAGCAGACCAGGATGGCCTGGGCGCCGAGCGGCTCACGGACCAGCAGGATCATGATCGAGTACGCCGTCGCGCCGCTGACGATGATCAGCGTGGTCCGCCACGAGTCCTTGGCCCGTTGCCGGTCCCCGGCCCGGATCAGCTGCGCCACCAGCGTCGCCACGAAACCGCCGAGCGTCACCCAGACCAGCGGGAACAGCGCGTCATCGCCGGTGACCGCCAGGTAGTCGGCGGCCAGCGCGGTCACCGCGACGATCGCGGCGGTGGCGCCCGCCGCCGGCGGGTGCAGGGCCATGGTCCAGGCGAGCAGGCCGAGCAACTGCACCCCGAAGAGCACGATCGCGTACGACACGCGCGAACCCGGGCCGGTCGCATGTGCCCCGATGACCAGCGCGATGGCGAGCAGCGCGGCGAAGCCACCGATCGCGGCCGACAGTCTGGGCCGGACCGTGGCTATCTGGATCTCTTCGAACTCGTCGTCCTCGTGATCCTCGGAGGCTGGACGGTCGTCCTTGTCCTCTTCGGGGACGGCGCCGTAGAACCCGGCCTTGGGGCGGCCTGGATTCATCCGGGCGACCTTCTGAGAGGCCTCGGCGTCCCAGGGGTCGTCGTTCGGCATGGAGGGAAACACGACTGCGATCGTGCCAGACCCGGGTCCGCGGTCCCAATCGCCGGGCGTTGCAATCCTCGGGTAAAAAGCTGGTTAAGGATCGGCCGTTCGGTCACCTTCATCGGGTTCTCTACATCACTTGCGAGCGTGACCCGGGTGTTCAGGCAGATGTTTCGGTTAAGGTAACCGCAACCCACCCGTCGGTGACGCCGGGCCCCAAACTCCGGTGGCGAAGCCTCCAGTGCTCGCAGACCGGGTCACCCGAGCGGCCTGTGCCGCGAGGACGGAGGTGAGTGTGGAGATCCTTCTGCTGGTCACGGCACGTGCCGGTGAGCCTTCTGCCGTACTGCCCGCTCTGGACCTTCTGCCCCACTCGGTTCGTACCGCTCCGCGCGACGTACGGACCCTGGTGTCCGGGCCGAGCCCCGACGCCGTCCTGGTGGACGCCCGCTCCGAGCTCTCGGAGGCGCGCGCCACCTGCCGGATGCTGCACGCCACCGGAATCGGTGTCCCGCTGATCGCGGTCGTCACCGAGGCCGGGCTGATCGCGCTGAACGCGGACTGGGGCGTCGACGACGTCATCCTCGCCAGCGCCGGACCGGCCGAGGTCGAGGCGCGGCTGCGCCTGTCGGTCGGCCGTCTCAACAACGCGACCGCCGGTGCCGGCGGTTCTATCCGGGCCGGCGAGCTCAACATCGACCCGGACACCTACGCCGCCAAGCTCAAGGGCCGGCCGCTCGACCTCACCTACAAGGAGTTCGAGCTGCTCAAGTTCCTCGCCCAGCACCCGGGCCGGGTCTTCACCCGCGACCAGCTGCTGCGCGAGGTGTGGGGCTACGACTACTTCGGCGGCACCCGGACTGTCGACGTCCACGTCCGGCGCCTGCGTGCCAAGCTCGGCTCGGAGTACGAGTCGATGATCGGCACCGTCCGCCAGGTGGGCTACAAGTTCGTGGTCCCGCCGTCCGGCCGCCAGCTGCCGGACAACGAGCCCGTCTCGCTCCCGGTCTGATCCAGAGTTCCTCCATGACGTCGCGACAGCCGGTCCGTGCCACGGACCGGCTGTCGTCGTCCGAGGTGGACGACGTGCTGGCCCTGGCCGCGGCCGCCGGGTATCTGGACGGCGTCTACCCACTCTCCGAGGACGTCGTCCTGCGGGTCCGCGGCGGCGTCTCCGTTCAGGGGCGGCACCTGCTGGCCTACGCCGGTGACCGGCTGGCCGGCTACGCCTTCGTGGAGGACGGCTCCGGCGAGCTGATCGTCCACCCCGATTTCCGCCGGGCCGGCGTCGGCACCGAGCTGTTGACCGCCGCCGGGCCGGGCCCGTTGCGGTTCTGGGCGCATGGTGACGATTCCGGCGCGGCCGCCTTCGCCGCGCGGACCGGTTTCGAGCGTGCCCGGGTGCTGTGGCAGATGCGCCGCTCGCTGATCGAGCCGCTGCCCGACATCCCGCTGCCCGAGGGCGTGACCCTGCGGGCCTTCCGTCCCGGGGCCGACGAGCAGGCCTGGCTCGAGGTGAACGCGAAGGCGTTCGCCCACCATCCGGAGCAGGGCCGCTGGACCCTCCCGGATCTGCTGACCCGGGAGGACGAGCCGTGGTTCGACCCGGCCGGCTTCCTGCTCGCGGTGGACGTCGCCGACACCGTGCTCGGTTTCCACTGGACCAAGGTGCATCCGGCCTCGGGTGACGAGCCGGCGATCGGGGAGATCTACGTGCTCGGTGTCGACCCGTCCGGGCACCGGCGCGGGCTGGGCGCCGCGCTGAGCGTGGCGGGTCTGCGGCATCTCGCCGGGGCCGGTCTGACGGTCTCCAGCCTCTATGTCGACGAGTCGAACACGGCCGCCGTGAAGCTGTACCGGCGTCTCGGGTTCGAGGTCTACAAGACCGACGTCAACTACCGCCGATAACGGCACGGACAAGCGCTTGTCTCGCTCAGGTCACAGCTGACCGTATATACCCGACATTTCGGGTAGCCGGAGCGCAGTTCACTTAACGGACAACTGTGCCTAGGGGGATGGCTACCTTCTGGGACTTACGTGTTCACTCCTAGTTCATTTACGACCAGGAATCCGGTCACCTGGCCTTCTTAGCTTTTCGGGTGTGAGCCGGTGAGAGACCGGCTGCATAACCCCGAAGGGACTACCGTGAAGCTCCAGCGGTCCGGTTTCGTGGCCGGCATTGCTTTGACTGCGGCGATCGCGCTCACCGGGTGCGGCTCCGACAACGAGTCGCCCGGCAGCACCTCGTCCGCGGCGCCGGGCGACTGCGTCGGCGGCAGCCTGACGGCGCAGGGCTCCACCGCTCAGAAGAACGCCATGGACGACTGGATCAAGGCGTACCAGACCAAGTGCGCCGACTCCAAGGTGGACTACCAGGGCACCGGCTCCGGCGCGGGCATCGAGGCCTTCATCGCCGGAACCGCCGACTTCGCCGGTTCCGACTCGGCGCTCAAGGAGGAGGAGCAGCCGCAGGCCGACGCCAAGTGCGCCGGTGGCAAGGCGATCAACCTCCCGATGGTGATCGGCCCGATCGCGGTCGTCTACAACGTCGAGGGCGCCGACGGCCTCCAGCTGTCGTCCTCCACCATCGCGAAGATCTTCGCTGGCAAGATCACCAAGTGGAACGACGCGGCGATCGCCGCCGAGAACACCGGCGCCAAGCTGCCGGACGCCAAGATCGAGACGGTGCACCGGGCGGACGAGTCGGGCACCACCGACAACTTCACCAAGTACCTGAGCAAGACCGCCGAGGCGGACTGGACCTACAGCAACGCCAAGGCGTGGAAGGCCCCGGGCGGCACCGGCGTCTCCAAGTCGGACGGCATCGCCACCAAGGTCAAGGGCACCCCGAACACCATCTCGTACGTCGAGCTGTCGTTCGCCGAGAACAGCGGCCTCCAGACCGCGAAGATCAAGAACGGCGCCGGCGAGTACGTCGAGCTGTCCGGTGAGAGCGCCGGCAAGACCTTCGAGAACGCCGAGATCAAGGGCACCGACGGCGACCTGGCCCTCAGCATCGACTACGCCACCACCACCCCGGGCGCGTACCCGATCGTGCTGGTGACCTACGAGATCGCCTGCAGCAAGGGCAGTGCGAAGGCCAAGGAGGTCCAGGCCTTCCTGAAGTACACCTCCAGCAGCGACGGCCAGAAGGCGCTCGCGGACCTGGGCTACGCCCCGCTGCCGGAGACCCTCCGCACCAAGGTCGCGGACTCGGTCGCCAAGATCTCCTGACCCATCCGTCAATCCCTCCTAGACGACAGCGAGCGCGCAGATGGGTGACTACCCTTCCCGCTCGGTGAACGCCACCGCCGGCGACCTGGGCGTGACCCCGCGTCACGCTCAGGGCGCCGGCTATGGCAATTCCCCGAGCAACTACAACGAGCCCCCGCTCGGTGGCGGTGGCGCACTGCCCAAGAAGACCCGCTTCTCGATAGAGACGGGCTTCCGTGGCCTGTCCACGGCCGCCGGTGCGATGGTGCTGGTCATCATCGTCGCCATCGCCGTCTTCCTGATCTCCAAGGCGGTGCCGGCCCTCCAGGCCAACAACGCCAGCTTCCTGACCGAGCTCAAGTGGTTCCCGAACGACACGCAACCCGTCTTCGGTATCGCCGCGCTCGCCTTCGGCACCGTCCTCAGCTCGATCATCGCGCTGATCGTCGCGGTGCCGATCGCGCTGAGCATCGCGCTCTTCCTGTCGCACTACGCCCCCCGGCGCCTGGCGACCCCACTGGGCTTCGTGATCGACCTGCTCGCGGCGGTGCCCAGTGTCGTCTTCGGTCTCTGGGGCCGGGACGTGTTCCAGCAGCCCGTCCGTGACTTCTCGATCTGGCTCAACGAGTACTTCGGCTGGATCCCGCTCTTCGGCGGCGAGGGCCCGTTCGGCCAGTCCATCATGCTCGGCGGCCTGGTTCTGGCGATCATGGTGCTGCCGATCGTCACCTCGCTCTCCCGCGAGGTCTTCCAGCAGACCCCGGGCATGAACGAGGAGGCCGCCCTGGCCCTCGGCGCCACCCGCTGGGAGATGATCCGGACCGCGGTCCTGCCGTACGGCAAGCCCGGTGTGATCGCCGCCGTGATGCTCGGCCTCGGCCGCGCGCTCGGCGAGACCATCGCCCTGGCGCTGACGCTCAGCATCGCCTTCAAAATCAACTTCAACCTGATCGAGAACGGCGGCAACTCGATCGCCGCCAACATCGCGAACGCCTTCGGTGAGGCCAACGAGACCGGCCGCGGCGCCCTGATCGCCTCCGGTCTGGTGCTCTTCGTGATCACGCTGGTGGTCAACATGACGGCGCGAGCGATCATCTACCGCCGTCGCGAGTTCCGGGACAGTGCCGCATGAGAGAGCGAAGCGAACGAATCAACAGGCTCAGCCCCGAGGATCATGACGGCGCGGAGCGAAGCGGAGTGTCGGCATGAGCCTTTTGGAACGTCAGGTGCCGGGCGTCGTCATGACGCCGGACAACATTCGCAGCCGCAAGCTCCCGGTCGTCACCAACGTGCTCGTCGCGGTCGCCGCCTTCGCGGTCGCCGCGGTGGTCGTGCTCGGCACCGGGATCGGCAACTGGGTCCTGGCCGTCGTGGTCGGCGCCTTCCTCTACCTGGTCGGCCTGTACTACGCCGCCAGCCAGGTCGAGGGCCGGCGGGCCGCCAAGAACCGCAGCATGCAGGCGCTCATCTACTCCGCGTGCGTACTGGCGATCCTGCCGCTCGCCTCGGTGGTGTGGACGCTGGTCTCCAAGGGCATCGAGCGCCTCGACGCGAACTTCTTCAGCACCTCGATGAACAACATCGGCGCCCGGGACCCGCTCGGTGGCGCCTACCACGCCATCATCGGCACCCTGGAGCAGGTCGGCATCGCCACCCTGATGGCGGTGCCGCTCGGCGTGCTCGGGGCCATCTACCTGGTCGAGTACGGTCGCGGAAAGTTCGCCGGCACGGTCCGCTTCTTCGTCGACGTGATGACCGGTATCCCGTCGATCGTGGCCGGTCTGTTCATCCTCTCGTTCTGGGTGCTGATCGTCAGCCCGTGGTTCAACAACGGGCAGCCGCGGTTCTCCGGCTTCGCCGCCTCACTGGCCCTGGCCGTGCTGATGCTGCCGACGATCGTCCGCTCCACCGAGGAGATGCTGCGCCTGGTGCCCGGGCCGCTCCGCGAGGGCTCGTACGCGCTCGGCGTCCCCCAGTGGAAGACGATCCTCAAGGTCGTCCTGCCGACCGCCCTGCCCGGCATCGTCACCGGCGTCATGCTCGCCGTCGCCCGCGCGGCCGGCGAGACCGCCCCGGTGCTGCTGGTCGCCGGCGGCGCCGCGGCGATCAACTTCGACCCGTTCGGCGGGAACCAGCAGTCCCTCTCGCTCTTCGTCTACCAGCAGGCCGGAGACGCCTCCCGATACGCGCCGGCCCGGGCCTGGACCGCCGCGCTGACCCTGGTGGCGCTGGTCCTGATCCTGACCATCGCCGCCAAGTTGCTCGCCCGACGCAACAAACTGTCCCGGTAAAGAAGGTGTACCCCGCCATGGCAAAGCGCATCGAGGCGAGCAACGTCTCCTCCTACTACGGCACGTTCAAGGCCATCGACAGCGTCTCGATGACGGTCGAGCCGAAGACGATCACCGCTCTGATCGGCCCGTCCGGTTGCGGCAAGTCCACGTTCCTGCGGTCCATCAACCGCATGCACGAGGTGCTGCCGGGCGCCCGCATCGAGGGCCGCCTGACCATCGACGACCAGAACATCTACGACCAGGATGTGGACGTCACCGCCGTCCGTCGCATGATCGGCATGGTCTTCCAGCGGCCCAACCCGTTCCCGACCATGTCGATCTACGAGAACGCGGTCGCCGGCCTCAAGCTCAACGGCGTCAGGAAGAAGGCGCTGCTGGACGAGGCCGCCGAGAGGTCCCTGCGCTCGGCGAACCTGTGGGACGAGGTCAAGGACCGTCTCGACCGGCCCGGCGCGGGCCTCTCCGGCGGCCAGCAGCAGCGCCTCTGCATCGCCCGCACCATCGCGGTCGAGCCGCAGGTCGTGCTGATGGACGAGCCGTGTTCCGCGCTCGACCCGATCTCGACGCTGGCGATCGAGGACCTGATGTTCAAGCTGAAGGACCGCTTCACGATCATCATCGTCACGCACAACATGCAGCAGGCCGCCCGGGTCAGCGACAAGACCGGCTTCTTCTCGATCGACAAGACCGGCGACCCGGGCCGCCTGATCGAGTACGACGACACCCAGAAAATCTTCAGCAACCCCACCCAGAAGAAGACCGAGGACTACATCACCGGCCGCTTCGGGTAGGGACTTTGCTAGCTTTGCTCCGCTTCGCTCCGCGGCAAAACGCTGGGCCAGCTTTGCTGCGCTTCGCTCCGCGGCAAAACGCCTTGTAACCGGTGTCGAGGCAGGTGATCTCCCGCCGCCAGCAAACCCCGCTGGCGTCGGCAGATCACTTGCCTCGACACCGGCGGCGTTTTGCGGGGGAGGTTGTGTGCACCGCCGTTCAGTTCAGGTGGTGTTCTGTGGGTGGGCGGGGTGGGCTGGACCACCGATCTATGCCCGGCGGGTGCGGCACCGGCCGGACCCGGCAGATGGTCGCGTGGAGCGGGCGGGGCGGCCACGATTCTGTGGGGGGCTGTTTTCCGCGTACCGGAAACGGTTTTGATCTGAGCCGGGATCAGGACGGGATGTGGAGGGTGACCTGGCCGTCTGGGGTGACCTCGATGCGGGGGTTGAGGGGGGTGGCGGCGTCGCGGTGGGCGGAGGCGGCGACCACGTCGGGGATCGTTTTGCAGGCGGCCAGTTGGTCGAGGGTGCGCCGGGTGGGCGGCAGCATCGGGAGGCCGGCGGTGTCCTCGATGGTGATCCAGGCGGTGCGGTCGGCTTCGCCGGAGACGTCGCGGGCGGTCTGCGACTCGGGGAGCAGCGCCACGAAGAACCAGGTGTCGAACCGTTTGGGCTCGAAGTCGGGGGTGATCCAGCGGGCCCAGGGCAGCAGCAGGTCGTCGCGCAGGCGCAGGCCGCGCCCGGCGAGCAGGTCGGTCATGGTGAGTTCGCGGCGCTGGACGGCGGCGCGGTCGGTCTCCCAGTCGACGCCGTCGGTGGCGGTGGCCGTGTGGTCCGGTTCGGCGAGTGGGCCGGCCAGCAGGATGCCGGTTTCCTCGAAGAGTTCCCGGGCGGCGGCGCCGACCACCGCGTGCGCCTCCTCGATGGGTACGCCCAGACGCCCGGGCCAGTCGGCGCGGATCGTGTCGGGACGGTCCGAGGGGTCCACGGTCCCGCCGGGGAAGGCGTAGAGGCCGCCGAAGACCATGGTGGAGGCCCGGCGGAGGACGTAGACCTGGAAGGTGTCGCCGTGCGGCCGGAGCAGGACCACCGTGGCCGCCGGGCGGGCCGGGACCGGTGGGCCGGTGAACTCACGTGCGCGCTGCGACATGGCGGGGGGAAGCGGCATTGAGTCGGTCACCGGTCGATCCTGCCACCGCGGGTGCCCCGGGCGATACGGTATCGATCATGACTGGACAGAAGGTGCGCTGGGGGATTCTCGGTCCCGGTGGGATCGCGGGTACGTTCGCGGCCGACCTGCCTCTGGTGGCGGGCGCCGAGCTGGCCGCGGTCGGCTCGCGGAACCTGGCGAGCGCCGAGGCGTTCGCCGAGCGGTTCGGGTTCGCCCGGGCGCACGGCTCGTACGCGGACCTGGCGGCCGACGACGGCGTCGACGTGGTCTACGTGGCGACGCCGCACGCCTTCCACCTGGACGCCGCGATGCTGTGTGTGGAGGCCGGCAAGGCGGTGCTCGTGGAGAAGCCGATCACCGTGGATCTGGCCTCCGCCACGTCGCTGATCGAGGCGGCCCGGGCCCGTGGGGTGTTCCTCATGGAGGCCATGTGGATGCGCTGCAACCCGGCGATCCGGAAGGTCGCCGAGCTGGTCGCCGGGGGCGCGATCGGCGAGGTCAGCACCATCCACGCCGACTTCGGCCTCCAGGGCCCGTTCGAGGCCACGCACCGGCTGCGTGACCCGGGGCTGGGCGGCGGCGCGCTGCTGGACCTGGGCGTCTACCCGATCCACCTGGCGCATCTGATCCTGGGTGCGCCGGCCTCGGCGCACGCCTGGGCGCATCTCACCCCGGAGCGGGTGGACGAGAACACCGGCGTCCTGTTGGGCTACCAGGCCGGCGCGGTGGCCGCGCTGACGTGCAGCATCAACGGCGCCAGCCGGAACGCGGCCTCGATCACCGGGACCGCCGGGCGGATCGATCTGCCGGTCAGCTTCTTCGCGCCGCGCTCGTTCGTGCTGAACCGGCCGGACCGCGCCCCGGAGACGTTCCAGTTCCCGTTCGAGGGCAGCGGCTATCAGTTCGAGGCGGCCGAGGTGCAGCGCTGCCTGCTCGCCGGTGAGCTGGAGAGCCCGCTGGTCTCGCAGGCCACCACGCTCGAGGTGATGGCCCTGCTGGACGCGCTGCGCGAGCAGATCGGCGTGGCCTACTAGCCGAACAGCGGCCGGACCACGATGTAGATCGCGCAGGCGAAGAACGCGGCGGCGGGGAACGTCGTGACCCACGCGATCACGATGTTGCCCGCCACGTTCCAGCGGACCGCGCTGAGCCGTTTCGTCGCGCCCACACCCATGATCGCCGAGGTGATGGTGTGTGTGGTCGAGATCGGCGCGTGCAGCACCAGGGCGTTGAAGTAGAGCACCGAGCTGGCCACCGTCTCGGCCGCGAAACCCTCGGGCGGGCCCAGGTCGATGATCTTGCGGTCCAGGGTGCGGATGATCCGCCAGCCGCCGGAGTAGGTGCCGGCCGCCAGTACGGTCGCCGACGTCCAGTACACCCACTCGGGGATGTGCGTGGCGTCGTCCTGGATGCCGCCGGTGTAGAGGGCCAGCACCACGATGCCCATCGTCTTCGCGGCGTCCTGCATGCCGTGCCCGACGGACATCGCGGCGGCCGAGACGGTCTGCGCCCAGCGGAAACCGCGGTTCAGCCGGCCCGGGTGGCCGCGCCGGAAGATCCACATGACCGCGACCATCATCACGAAGCCGAGGATCAGCCCGACCACCGGCGACAACACCATCGGGATCAGGACCTTGTTGATGATGTTGTCCCACTGGACCTCGCCGGCCGTGGCGAACAGGGTGGCGCCGACCAGGCCGCCGAAGAGCGCGTGCGACGAGCTGGACGGCAACCCGAAGTACCACGTGATCAGGTTCCAGGCGATGGCGCCGAGCACGCCGGCGAACACGATGCCGAGACTGGGTATCCCCTTCGGTAGATCGACCAGGCCGTCACCGACCGTCTTGGCCACCTCGGTTCCCAGGTGGGCGCCGACGAAGTTGCCGATCGCGGCCATCGCCAGCGCGATCCGCGGGGTCAGCGCCCGGGTGCTGACGCTGGTGGCGATGGCGTTCGCGGCGTCGTGGAAGCCGTTCGTGAAGTCGAACGCCATCGCGGCCAGGATCACCGCAAGGACCGCTATGAATTCGGGATCCAAGGTCTAGGACTCCTTGACCGCGATGGTCTCGACCGTGTTGGCCACGTGCTCGAAGGCGTCGCAGGCCGCCTCCAGCTCGTCGACGACCTCCTTCATCTTCAAGACGGTCAGGGCGTCGTACTCCCCGGAGAAGAGCCGGACCAGCAGCATCCGGTAGGCGCGGTCGCCGTCGTTCTCCAGGCGGTTGACCTCGATCCAGTAGTCCTCGAGATTCTTCATCGAGCGCAGCCGGGGCATCGCCTCGGCGGTGATCTTCGCCTGCTGGTCCAGCACGGTGACCAGCTCGTGCATCTCTCGCGGGAGTGACGGCAGATCGGTCAGCCCGTACAGGTAGAGCAGGTTGCCGGCCGCCTCCAGGTGGTCCATCACGTCGTCCAGCTGGGAGCCGAGCGAGTAGATGTCCTCCCGGTCGAACGGCGTGATGAAGGTGGAGTTGATCTTCTTGTACAGCTCGTGGGTGATCGAGTCGCTGTCGTGTTCCACGTCGCTCAGCCGGTCGGCGACCGACTGGACGTCCACTCCGGGCAGCGCGAGCTCGTTGAGCAGCTCGGTTCCCTTCACCAGGTTGGACGCGGCCTTGGTGAAGAGTTCGTAGAAGGCGCCCTCGACGGGACGGAATGAGAACTTCACGGCGCGGACCTCGATCGACGGTCTTGTGGATGGATCTCCGGAGGCATGCTATCGGTCCACGCGGGTTCACCCTTCGCGACGGGGTTAAACCTGTTCGTGATGTACAACCGTGCGGGGCGCGTTCGGGCGGGGGACGGTACGCCGTACCGCCCTCGTCGGAAGGTGCTGCCGAGGGGTTCCGCTGACCGGGTGACGGCGCAGGTGCCGGGCCAGTCCGTTCAGGTCGGCGTCGGCGATCACGTCCACACCGGCCGCTCCCAGCTCGCTCCACACCGCCGCGCGGGCCTTGCGGGAGCCGTCCGGCAGCCCGGAGAACCGGACCGTACGGCCGTCGTCGTGAGCGGACCGTACCAGCGCGTGCAGCTGGTGCCGTTCCTCGGCGGTGATCGGATCGCGGCCGTCCCAGCCGAACCGCCTGGGCCACCACTCGCTCACCATCGGCACCAGATCCGGCGGGGCGGCGCGGGATCCCAGGTCGTCGAAGGTGCCGTCGGCGAACGCGTACCGTTCGGGCTGGGCGGCGAGCAGCTCACGGACGTCGACCGCACCGGTCACCGTGACGGTCACCGCGCCCGCGGTCAGCACCCCGTCGCGGCTCCGGCTGAGCAGGTCGGCGTGGTCGCGCAGCTGCCGGTCCAGCATCCGGTAGGCGCGGAACAGCGCCTGCGGGTCCCGGTTCGGCCCGCCGAACTCGACCACCAGCCGGAACGGCGCCTGCTGGTTCGCCCAGAGCCGGCCGTCGGCGGCCATGGCCCGGGCGAAGAGCGGCCCCAGTACCAGGCGGCGCAGGGTGCGGCCGGGCTGCGGGGCGCCGGGTCCGAGGAAGAGCTCGCCACGGGGTCCGGGGTAGACCCGTACGGTCATCCCGCCCAGTCCGAGCTTGAGCACCCCGGGCAGCGGGTCGGTGAGGGCCGGCCCGGTCAGCGCGTGCCCGGAGGTCAGCCAGGAGCGGCGGGAACGGCGGAATACCGCGACCGAGACCGCGCCACCGGCTCCGGCGAGACCGGCCAGGCCGCCGGCGAGAGTCGCCATGTCCTGCAACAGGCACCATCCGATTCGTACTTTATGGGTGTTTCATACTGTGGCACAGTCGACTCCCGGGAACCGGCAATCTCCCGCAGAATTTCCTTCATGCCGTCGCCGACCGTGACCGAGTTCGAGGCCCACCGCCCCTATCTGATGGCCGTCGCCTACCGGATGCTCGGCAACCGGGCCGAGGCCGAGGACGCGGTTCAGGAAGCCTGGCTGCGCTACGCGCAACAGCCGGCCGGCGACATCCGGGACACGCGGGGCTGGCTCACCACGGTCACCGGCCGGATCTGCCTGGACCAGCTCAATTCCGCCCGGGTACGCCGTACCGCGTACCCCGGGGAGTGGCTGCCCGCCTTCGTGGTCGAACCGGACGCCGGCCCCGCCGACCGGGCCGAGATCGCCGACCAGGTCAGCCTCGCGCTGCTCGTGGTGCTGGAACGGCTCACCCCGGAGCAGCGGGTCGCGTTCGTCCTGCACGACGCGTTCGGCGTGCCGTTCGACGAGGTGGCCGCGGTGCTCGACGGCACACCGGCGGCGGCCCGCCAGCACGCCTCACGGGGCCGCCGGGCGGTCTCCGGCGGCGGCGTCCGGCACACCGCCGGGCCGGCCGAGCAGCGGCGGGTGCTCGACGCCTTCCTCGCCGCGGCACAGGACGGCGACATGCGTACCCTCGCCGCGGTGCTCGCCCTCGACGTGGTCGCGATCAGCGACGGCGGCGGGGTGGTCCGGTCCGCGCTCCGGCCGATCCTCGGCGCGGAGAAGGTGGCCCGGTTCTACGTCGGGCTGGCCAGGAAATTCGCCGCCGTCCGCGGCGTCACGATGGAACCGGTGCTGGTCGGCGGCGCGGCCGCGATCCTGATCCGGGGCGAGGGGCTCGGTGTGGCGCTCGGCGTCGCCGTCGACGGCGGGCGGATCACCGGCCTCTTCAGCCAGCAGAACCCGGAGAAACTAGTCCTGGGTGACTTCGAGTAGATGCTTGCGGTAGTGCGAGGCGAACGGCTCGGTGCCGTCGCCGAGCACCCCCAGCAGATAGTGGGACGCGGAATAGGCGTGCTCCACGAGATCCTCCGGGTAACCGAACGCGACCCGGTGCTCGGCGAACTCGTCCTCGTCGCGCAGCTCGACCAGGCCGGACTCGCGGCGGCGGACCGCGTCCAGATCCAGGTCGATGATGTGCACCGTGTCACCCTCCCAGCGGGCCGGGGTGGTGATGTCGCAGTAGACCTCGCTGGTCCGCGGCGGCGGGTTGAACATCCCGGTCCACCAGGCGTGATGCGGGATCAACAGGACGAACGGGATCTGCTCCACCGAGGGGCGCCCGTGATAGACCGACGCTGTGCCGCGCGTCACGCCGACCCAGATGCCCAGGTCGTCTTCCGCCAGGCGGCGGGCCGGGTAGTCGCGGTGAGCCGAACCGTCGTACTTCGTGTAGATGACCCGGACCATCTCGCTCGGCATGGCTTGCACCCTAGCGGTGACCCGGATATGTCGGTGGTGGCGGGTACGGTTCCACCGTGCCCGCAGCCGCCAAGAAGAAGACCACCGCCGGACAGCTCCTCGCCGCCGCCGTCGGCGCGGTTCCCGGAGGGGCCGCCCGCCCAGGTCAGCAGTCCATGGTCGAGGCCATCGAGAAGTCGATCAAGGACCGTGAGCACCTGCTCGTCCAGGCCGGCACGGGCACCGGCAAGAGCCTCGGCTACCTGACCCCGGCCCTGCTCGTCGACGGCCCGGTGGTGGTCTCCACGGCCACCCTGGCGCTCCAGAACCAGCTGGTCGAGCACGACCTGCCCCGGCTCGCCGAGGCGGTTCAGCCGGTGCTCGGGCGCAAACCCACGTTCGCCGTGCTCAAGGGCCGCCACCACTACCTCTGCGTGGCCAAGCTGGAGCACGCCGACGAGGAGGGGCCCACCGACACCCTGTTCGACGCCGCCCCCGCACCCAAGGCCGGCCAGTGGCTCGGCGAGGCGGGCCGGCTCGGCAAACAGATCCAGCGGGTCCGGGCCTGGTCGGAGAAGACCCAGACCGGCGACCGGGACGAGCTGGACCCCGGCGTCGACGACACCGCCTGGCGGCAGGTGTCCATGCCGGCACGAGACTGCGTCGGGGCCGGCCGTTGCCCGTACGGGGCGGAGTGCTTCGCCGAGGCCTCCCGCGCCCGGGCCCGCGAGGCCGACATCGTCGTCACCAACCACAGCCTTCTCGCCGTCGACATGCTCGCCGGCCGGCAGATCGTGCCGCCGCACAAGCTGCTCGTCGTCGACGAGGCGCACGAGCTCGCCGACCGGGTCTCCTCCGCCGCCCAGGCCGAGCTCACCCCGGAGGCGATCGAGCGGGCCGGCCGCCGCGCCCGCACCCTGATCCCGCAGGCCGCCGCCGAACAACTGGCGGAGGCCGCCGACGCGCTCACCGTGGGCCTGGCCGACGTGCCCGCCGGGCGGCTCACCGGCGGCCTGCCGGAGACGCTGCGGCTCGCCGTCACGACCCTGGAGCTGGCCACCCGGTCCGGGCTGTCCGCGATCGGCGAGATCAAGGCCGACGACTCCGACCCGGTCGGCAAGCAGCAGGCCAAGGCGGTCCTCGACGAGCTGTCCGGCACCGCTCAGCGGCTGCTCGAGGAGAATGCGTACGACGTCGCCTGGGTGGAGAAGTCCGACATCGGCCACGGCCGCCGCGCGCTCGTGGTGGCGCCGCTGTCGGTGGCCGGCACCCTCTCCGAGAGCCTCTACAAGGACCGCACCGTCGTGGTCACCTCGGCCACCCTCACCCTGGGCGGCCGGTTCGACACGGTGGCCCGCTCCCTCGGGCTGCCCGCGGGCGCCGACGGCGCCTCCTCCGGAGACGGGTGGACCTCCCTCGACGTCGGGTCACCCTTCGACTACCCCAAACAGGGCATTCTGTACGTGGCAGCGCACCTGCCCAAGCCCGCGGCGTCCGGCCTGCCCGACGCGGCCGGGGCCGAGCTGCTCCGGCTGGTCGAGGCGCTCGGCGGGCGCACCCTCGGCCTCTTCTCCTCCCGCAAGGCCGCCACCCAGGCCGCCGAGCTGCTGCGCGCCAAGACCGACCTGCCGGTCCTGTTGCAGGGCGAGGAGACGCTGCCGATCCTGGTCCGCAAGTTCAAGGAGGACAAGGACAGCTGCCTCTTCGGGGTCATGTCGCTGTGGCAGGGCGTCGACGTGCCCGGCGACGCCTGCCAGCTCGTCGTCATCGACCGCCTGCCCTTCCCGCGCCCCGACGAGCCGCTGGCCGCCGCCCGCTCGGCCGCCGTGGACGCCTCCGGCGGTTCCGGCTTCTCCGCGGTCAGCGTCCCGATCGCGGCCGTCCGCCTGGCCCAGGGCGTCGGCCGCCTGATCCGCTCCACCGGCGACAAGGGCGTGGTCGCGGTCCTCGACTCCCGCCTGGAGACGGCCCGCGGCTACGGCGCCTTCCTCCGGAGGTCGCTGCCCCCGTTCTGGTACACGACCCGGCCCGACGTCGCCGAGGGCGCCCTCCGCCGCCTCGCCCAGACCTGACCGCGATCAGGTGACACCAATGTTGTCGTTCGTAAAGCCTTGAGACGGAGGAACGCTGGTGCTTCTCATCGCCTGCACGTTCGTGGTGGACCGGGACGGCGCGTTGCTTCTCCAGCTGCGAGATGACAAGGCGCCCTATTTTCCGGACGTGTGGGGGCTTCCCGGCGGGGCGATCGAAGCGGGGGAGACACCGGAGCAGGGCGCGGCGCGCGAGCTGTGGGAGGAGACGCGGCTGCGGGTCGACGGCCGGTTGCGGCTCTTCGCCCGGCAGGAGCTGCCCGAGCAGCAGCGCGTCAAGAACTACTTCTACGGGGCGACCTCCGCGCGGCAGGAGGACGTGGTGCTCGGCGAGGGTGCGGCCATGGTGTTCGTGCCGGCGGCCGAGGTGCTCGATCGGCCCTTCACGCCGGGCAGCGCCGAGATGATCGAGCGATTCCTCCGGTCCCGGGAGTATGCGTCCCTCACCTAGGGTTTCGTCGGCCGGACGTGTCACCATGACTGCCGTGACAGAGGCGGGGCGGCGTCGATGGCTGATCGGTGGGGTCACCGCCTGGGCTGTGCTGCTGTTGGGTGGCGGGCTGTGGTCGGTGCGTTCCGATCCGCCCACGGTGCCGGAGCAGCGGGACGCCGGGCAGGCGCTGCCGGTGCTGCGGGAGGCGGCCGGTGCGGTGGTCTCGGCAGCTCAGGGCGGCGAGTGGGCACTGCGGCTCGGGGAGTTGCGGGTCGAGGAGTGCGCGCTCACCCCGGCCTGGGACGGGGTCGAGCTCAGCCGTGAGGTGACCGTCTACGTGCCGGAGGGGGAGGCCCACGCGGCGCTCGACGGCATCGCGGCCGGGCTTCCCGCCGGATACCGGGCCGGGATGACCGTGGCCCGGGGCGCCACCCGGTTGTCGTTGTTCGCGGATGCCGGAGAGTTCGTCGGGATCGCGGCCGAGGCGTCGTCCGCCGACCAGGTGCTGCGGATCCTGATCTCCAGCGGGTGCCGGCCGGGCGTGGAGCGGCTCGACCGGGCCGACCCGGCTTCCGGACCGGCCCCGGAGCTGCTCACCGGGACGCTGGCGGCATTGAGCGGCCCGGGCCCGGCTGAGAGCGGCGGAGACCCGGCCGATGACGGCCCGAGTCCGGCTGATGACGGGCCGGGCACGATGGAGATCCGGGCCGTCGCCTGCCCGGACGGGGGGATCGCGGCGACGTTCGTGGCGGGCGGCGGAGCGGCCCAGCCGGACAGCCAGCCCGTCGGCGTGCCCGAGGGGACGCTTCCGGTGTGGGTGGAGCCGGGCGCATGGGCGTACCGGATCGGGTCTGAATCGGTCGTGGTGACCACCGAGGGCGGGCGGTGGCAGGTGAGCTTGACCACTGGCTGCCGTCAGTAGACGAGGGCCCGCGCGCCTTCCGACATGATCTCCTCGACGAAGACCGCCGCGCCGGCGATGCGGATGCCGGGGATGACGTCGCCGGGGCCGATGCCGCGGCGGGCCGCGCACTGCGTGCAGAGGGTGACCCGGGCCTCGGCCAGCAGGACTTCGAGCAGGTCGGGCAGGGGCGCGGCGTGCGGCAGGTCGAACTCGGCGGCCCGCCCGGGCAGGGCGAACCACGCCGACTCCCCGGTGAGCCACAGGGAGACGTCGATGCCGGCGGTCACCGCCGTGCTCGCCACGTTGAAGGCCTGCGAACAGCGCTCCGGCGCATCGGCGCCGGCGGTGGCCTTGACGACCAGCAAACGTGCCATACCGGTCAGCATAAGATGGGCCGGTCATGGTTACCGAGATCGGGTTCGTGAGCCTGCTGGTCGCCGCCCTGGGTGGGCTGGCCGGCGGGTTCGGCTATCTGGCAATGCGTATTTCGAGGGGGCGCTGGTGAGCGACAGCGAGACGGAAAACCCACTGGGCCCGCCGCCGTGGCTGCACGCGCCTCCGGTCGATGCCTATCCCTACGAGGACACACACGACCTGCGGTCCGGCCCGGACCTGCACCCGTCGCTGCTCGGCCTGCTGCCCTTCGTGGGCCTGTGGCGAGGCCGTGGCCAGGGCGGGTTCCCGGTGGACGAGGACTACAACTTCGCCCAGGAGATCCGGATCAGTCACGACGGCAGGTCGTTCCTGCGTTACGAGTCGCGGTCCTGGCTGCTCGACGACGAGTCGAAGCCCATCGGGCAGGCGCTGGTCGAGTCCGGGTTCTGGCGTCCGGTGCTGGTCGACGACCGCCCCGGCGACGAGATGGAAGCCACCATGATCCGGCCGGACGGGGTGGCCGAGCTCTACCTCGGCAAGGCGAACAACACGCGGCTGGAGATGACCGCCGACGCGGTCGCCTACACGCCGTCGGGTCTGCACGTCACCGGTGGGCAGCGGCTCTTCGGGATCGTCGAGGGCGCGCTGCTCTACGCCCACGAGATCTCCGTCGACAACAGCAAGCTGCACCCCCACATGTCGGCCCGGCTGCTGCGGATCGGCGGCTGAGCAAGACCTTCGGCACGGATGTGGCGGGACACCGCGGGAGATCCAGCGAACTATGCTCGTAACGTGTCCGCCACATCGCTAGCCGCCATGCTCCGGGAGCGGGGCCTGCGACTCACGCCGCAGCGTCAGCTGATCCTCGAAGCGGTGCACGAACTCGGTCATGCGACACCGGAGTCGGTGCACAACGCGGTCCGGGAGCGGGCCGCCGGGGTGAACATCACGACCGTCTACCGCACCCTCGAGCTGCTCGAGGAGCTGGGGCTGGTCAATCACACCCATCTTTCGCACGGCTCGCCGACGTACCACGCTGCCGGCGAGGATCAGCACGTCCACCTGGTGTGCCGGTCGTGCGGGTCGATCGCCGAGGTCGATCCGGCGGTGATGGAGCCGGTCACCGGGCTGCTCCTGCGGGAGCGCGAGTTCCGGGTGGACGTCGGGCACGTCTCCCTCTTCGGCCTGTGCGGCAACTGCAAGGAGTCCGAGTGACCGTCGTGATGGTCGAGGATCTCGACCCCGGTTCGGCCGACGCCGGTGTGCCCGCGCACTTCGGCGACCCGATGCGCGAGCAGCGCCTGCTGGAGACCGGGGTGGGCCTGGTCGACCGGTCGAACCGTGAGGTGATCGCGGTTCCCGGCGAGGAGCGGGCGAGCTGGCTGCACACGCTGACCACCCAGCACCTTTCCGGGCTGACCGCGGGTCAGGGCAGCGAGCTGCTGGTCCTCTCGCCGCACGGGCATGTCGAGCAGCACGCCTTCGTCACCGAGGACGGGACGACCGCCTGGCTGGACACCGAGCCCGGCGCCGGGGCGGGCCTGCTGAAATACCTGGAGATGATGCGCTTCTTCACCCGGGTCGAGCCCCGCGACGCGAGCGCTGAGCTGGCGGTTCTCTCGCTGGTCGGCCCGGCCGCGGCCGATCTCGTCCCCGGCCTCGCCGACCCCCGGATCGGTGCGGTGCCGGGTCCCAAGTTCGCCGCCGGCTCGGTGCCTTCCTCGCCCACAAGCCTCTATTCGGTACGGGAATTCGAAGGCGGCCTGGCCCGTCGCGTGCCACTGGGCGTGGATCTGCTGGTACCCCGGGAGTCCAAGGACGCCGTGATCACGAAACTGGGCGTGGCCAGGGCCGGCCTGTGGGCGTTCGAGGCGGTTCGGGTGGCCCGCCGGATCCCGCGGCTGGGCTGGGAGACCGACCACCGGACCATCCCGGCCGAGGTGGAGTTGACCGCCCCCGCCGTGCATCTGGACAAGGGCTGCTACCGCGGCCAGGAGACGGTCGCCCGGGTGCACAACATGGGCCGCCCGCCGCGCCGCCTGGTGCTGCTGCATCTGGACGGGGTGGCCACCGACCACCCGCCGGCCCGCGGTACGGCCGTGGAGCTGGACGGCCGCGCGATCGGCTTCGTCGGCACCGCGGTCCGCCACCACGAGCTGGGCATGGTCGCCCTGGCCGTGCTCAAGCGCAACGTCCCCGACGACGCCCGCCTCACCGTGGGGGAGTCGGCCGCCGCCATCGACGCCGGGTAGGCAGGGCCCTGCCTACCCGGCGTTCCGGTTCTTGCTGTCAGCTGTGGCGGACCTGCTCCGGTTCCACGGCGTCCTGGACCACGGGCGCGGCATCCGTGGCCGGCCTTCGGCGAGTCACGATGAATACCACCGCGATCACTACCATGCCCGCACCGAGAAGATCTTGCCAGCGCAGGTGCTCCCCGGCGAAGAACACGCCGACGGTCACCGCCACCACCGGGGTGACGAAGGCATACGCCGAAGTCCGGGTGGGTCCCCACTTCGCCAACAGGTAGGTGTACGCGGTGAAGCCGACCATCGATCCGATCACGACGAGGTAGAGCCAGCTCCCCAGTGCCCGGACGTTGGGTACCAGCCCGTCCGAGGCGAGTCGATGCCCCTCCAGCACCAACGAGACGGGCAGCAGGAGCACCCCGCCGATGAGGTTTTCGTACGCCGACATCAGCGGCGCTGGGTATCGGCTCAGCAGGTTGCCGCCATACACTCCGGCCCAGTCGTAGATCAGCGTGCCCACGATGATCGCGACCGTCCCGGCCAGGACACGGGCGTCCGACTCGTACCTGATCTGGGTGAGAATCAGCAGGGCGACTCCGGCCAGCCCCAGCAGCAAGCCAACGAGCTGCCGGCCGGCGACGCGCTCTTTCCCGAGCAGCATCGCGAAGGCGAAGAGCCCGATCGGCACGAACCCCTGGACGAGCACGCCAGCCAGCCCGGACTCGACATACTGCTCACCCCAGAAGATCAAGCCGAAGCAGATGCTGATCGCTCCGGCGGACATCACCACCAGTCGCCCGAGGTCGGGCAGGGAGATCCGGCGCCAACCACCGGCGAACCGGGCCACCCCCAGCAGCAGCAGGCCCGCGACGGTGAATCGGGTCGCGGCAAGCCAGAGTGGCGGTGTCTCATGAACACCGATCCGGATCGCCAACCAGGTGCCGCCCCAGGCCAGGCAGAGGGCAACAAATGCGAGAGCAGGCAACGGGTCTCCCAGGTATAGAAGGGGGCGGTGTGGCCAACCGCCGGCAGGAGTCCCCACCGCCGGGCGAACAGCACCACCGTGTTACCGAAAGCGGCGGAGCAGGTGCGTCGCACGCCGGTCTGGATCCGGGATCATGCGCAGGTGGCCGGCGGCGCGGGGAGCCTACTGGGATTGGCCGGCAGCGCGCGGGTATGCAAGCTGCTCGTCACAGCCACTTCTCCTATCAATACAATGGAGTAAAGAAGTCACGCTCTCGCTCGCATCGCGCCTGGAGAAACCTCTCCCGGCCCTTATGGGATATGTCGCTTCCGTGCGCATGGAAACATATCGATAGTGATCGCATGGAGCAACCTTAAACGGGGTTACGCGAATGTAAATTTCGCTACTTTTTGATCCTACCCCACCTGTTAGGTGGTCGCCCGTCCACACTGGCCGGACGGCAGGCGGTGGCTGAATTCTACGTTTCCGCAGCTCACGGGCCTGTTGATCTTGCGGGCCCAATAGGGTCGGATCCCAAGTTTCCGATTCGCACTCCTCGATCGGGTTTGGAGCTGATTAGCGGGATATTCCCCATCCTGAATGTGGGGAATATCAAAGAAATGTAAACTGCCCCTGGTGCATCGACGACGGCCCGTGGGAAGATCGTTCGCATTGAATGGCTCACGGGGAAGGTCCTATCCATGCATGGATCCTGCACGGCGACCTAGCGAGGGTCGCCGCTCTGTTGGCATGCCGATGGAGACGAAACGCGAACAGCCGCACCGGGGTTGCGGTACTCCTTTCGGCCAACGCCATTTCACTCGTTCCACCAACTGCGCTCTTGGCGGGCGGGTGCTCCTTCTCGTCCAAGATCTGGCTGGTGCCATTCGTTCCGAACCTGCTGCCAGTTCTCGCATTTCTACAGCATTCACAAAGACTGGAGCAGTCGACCCGAGCCGAAACCAATCGAGGTGTCCAAGTGGCAGTGATCACCGATTCCCGGGGTATTCCGCATCTTGTCGAGCGGCCGTCGGACATGGAATACGTCGAGAGTGCGATCGTCCAACTGGTCTCCATGAGACTGGACCATGAGCGATGTGGTAGGTCCGCCCGATCCGAAGCGCCGGTGGCACTCCAGCTCATGCTCGCCGTGGACCTGGTGGGCTCCATGGAACGCCCACTCGTGATGGAGGCCGCGAAGATCTGCGCCTCCATCACCGAGACCGGTCCGACCGAGGCTCGGACCAGGGCGATGCTCTGCGCTATCGACTCCTGGGCCACGGGGGATCTGGTCGCCGCGCGAAACGGGTTCCAGGCCATCGTCGAAACGTATCCGGGGGACGCCGTTTCGGTCTTCGCCGTGCACATGCTGGATTTCTACATCGGCGACGCGCCGCACATGCTGTCGTCGATAGAGAATTCCATCGAGTTCTTCGCGGATGATGACCAGGTCATCGGGTACATGCACGGCCTGTACGGTTTCTCGCTCGAGGAGAACGGCCTGATCGAGTCGGCAACCGACCATTGCCGGATCGCCTTGGAGATGAACGCCGACGACGTCTACGCGATGCACGCGATGGTGCACTGCCTCTACGAGACGGGTCGCCACGACGAGGGTGCCCGATACATCAAGGAGTACATGCGCAACCGAGACGGCGCAACTCCCATGCGAATCCACATCTGGTGGCACTACGCACTGTTCGAACTCTATGCGGAGAATATCCAGGAAGTCCTGGCGTGCTATCGCATCGGCATCCGTAGAAAGGCGTCGCTGCGGTCAGCCGAGGACCTGGACGCCGTCACGCTGCTCTGGCGTCTCGCCCTCATCAAGCCGTCGCTCGATCTCTCCGCCTACTGGCAGTCGCTCTTCCAGGACTGGGAACCATACCTGGCGGAGAATTGGTATCTCTTCAACGACTTCCACGCGTACATCGCCTACTGCCAGGTCGGGGAGTACGGCCGCGCCGACTCCCTTCTGGAAGCGGTCCAGGCACGGGGCAAGGAAGTGCCAGAGGAAATGGTCGACATTTTTCTCGGCTTCCGAGCCTTCACGACCGGCGACTACGCCGATGCCTCGGTCCGGCTGGCCCGAACCTTCCATCGTTCGTTCCCCATGGGCGGCAGCAACGCTCAGCGCGACGTCATCGAACTCACCGGAATCGAGGCCGCCATTCGGTCCCAGAACTATGAACTCGCGCAACAGATCCGCGCATCCGGCAGGATTTTCCGGCATCAGGGCCCGGTACTCAAAAATTACCAGAACCGCCTGGCGGCTCTGCGTACATCCGACTACCACGTCTAGGGATACAAGTGAGCCTCTACCAAGCAATTCTCGACGAAGCCGCACCCGACGGGATGCAACTGACCGCGATCAAGCTCGCCGACCGGAACACCGTGTGGCAACTGGAGAGCTCATCCGGCTTTGCCGTAAAGGTGACCCGGGGGCGGGTGGCGATCTTTGTCTGCAAAAAGGCCGCCACATTGACGATGGACGCGCTACGAGGCTGTTGCGCGCCCTTCGGAGTCGGCGAGGCAGTAGAGTGCGACGAGTCGCAGTACATTCTGGCGATCGGGCTTCTCGATGACGCCGCGCTCATGGTTCTGGACAGCGGAATTGACGCGGAGGACGTGGTCTCGCCGGTGGAATTCTCCCCCACCTGCGATGATGTACGGACCCTCGTCGGCGCGCTCGACGACTACTACTTCGGGTACGAGGAACGCTATCGGACCGTGTACGAAAACGGTGCCCAACTGTGGGAGTCGGAAAGGCCCAACGCTTCTCTTCTCCAGATCATGCAAGAGCGCCCGGATGTCTTCTCCGGCCGCATCATCGACCTCGGCTGCGGTGAAGGCCGCGATTCCCTGTACCTGTTGTCACAGGGGCACGATGTCGTTTCGGTCGATGTGTCGCACTCGGCTCTGGGTCGCGCACGTGAGCGGGCCGCTGCCGCGAACCTGAATGCCTCCGGGTTCATGGAGCGCGACATCATCTACCTTCGAGGCTTCGCCGAGAACAGTTTTGATCTCGCCATGAACATGGGATGCCTTCACATGCTCGTCAACGAGGGCCAACGAGCAAGCCACATCTCCCGCGTGTATGACATCGTTCGCCCAGGCGGATACTTCATCGTGGACCACTGCGCCAGCGAATGGGGTAAGGGCTTCTTCTCCATTCCGGAATACGAAAAGGTGGCTGCCGACCTGGTTCCGGGCAAAGTGATCCCCAGGAAAATTCGGGTCACGGGTGGCGAAAAGAACATCGCCTTGGAGGTGCTGCCCTTCTCGGAACGGTCCGGTGATGCGCTGGTCGAAGAGATCAGCCGGTACGGCTTCAGCCTGGTGAACAGCACCTACACCAATACCGAGGCTTTCGGGTCTTCGACCATGCTTCTGTTCCAGAAGCCGGCGAGCGGGAACCAGGGTTCCTGATCCAGGAATCCGGCCAGGACCGCTCTTGCGAGCGGCCCTGGCCGGGACCGGTGCTGCGGCGGTCTGCCGAGGAGATCGGGCCGTCCCGCGTGGCAGGATGACCGGCATGACCGGGACCTTGATCACCGTCGCCCCGACCGGCGCGGAGAGCAGCAAGGCGGACGTGCCGGCTCTGCCAGTGACCCTGGACGAGCTGGTGACCACCGCCAAGGAGTGCGAGGCGCTGGGCGCTTCGATCGTTCACGTCCACATCCGTGACGACGCCGCCCGCCCGACCCTGGACCAGGGCCGCCTGCGGGACACCGTCGCCGCGCTGCGCGAGGGCACCGGCCTGATCGTGCAGCTGTCCTCGGGCGGTTCGGTGCACGATCCGGAGGCGGACCGGCTGGCGGTTCTGGACGCCGCCCCGGAGATGGCCTCCTGCACGATGGGCACCGTCAACTTCGGCGCCGACGTGTTCATGAACCGCTGGGAGTTCATCGTCGGCCTGCACACCCGCATGCAGGAGCGCGGCATCGTGCCGGAGTACGAGATCTTCGACCTGGGCCAGCTCACCACCCTGCAACAGCTGCTCGGCCGGTACGGTCTGCCCGCCGGCGGCCACGTGCACGTCGACCTGGTGATGGGCGTGCCCGGCGGGATGCCCGGCACCGCGGCCGCTCTGGTCGCTTGTGAGCAGGCCATCCGTGATCTGCCGGAGGGCACCACGTTCTCGGCGACCGGCATCGGCCGCAGCACGATCCCGGTGATGCTGGCGTCCCTGTCGGCCGGTGGGCACCTGCGCGTCGGGATGGAGGACACCCTGACGTACGCGAAGGGCCGTCCCGTCGAGTCGAACATGCAGCTGGTGGCCCGTGCCGTCGGCTTCGCCCAGCTCGCCCAGCGCCCGCCGCTCACCCCGTCGCAGGCCCGTGAGCTGCTGGGGGTCCCAGCCCGATGATCATTGCCGAAGTGGTCCGTTCCGGCTTCGTGGAGAGCACGCACCACGGTGTCGTCGCGGTCGACGGTGGCGCGAGCATCGGTGACGTCGACACCCCGTTCTTCCCCCGGTCGTCCAACAAGCCGCTCCAGACCGTCGGCCTGCTGGATGCCGGCCTGGTGCCGCGGGAGGAGGCCGATCTCGCGCTGATCAGCGGCAGCCACGACGGCGAGACGTTCCACGTGGAACGGGTCCGGTCGATGCTCGCCGCCGCCGGTCTCGGGCCGGAGGCGCTGCGCTGCCCGGCCGACCTGCCGCTGGGCGAGACCCCGCGGAACGCCTGGCTCCGGGGCGGAGGCGGGGCCGAGCCGATCCTGATGAACTGTTCCGGCAAGCACGCCGGGATGCTGGCCACCTGTGTGCTCAACGGTTGGCCCCTGGACACGTACCTCGACATCGATCATCCGTTGCAGAAAGCCCTCGCCGACGCGGTGAGCCGGCTGTCCGGCGAGCCGATCGCGGCGCTCGGGGTGGACGGCTGCGGCGCGCCGATCTTCGCGATCTCCCCGATCGGGCTGGCGCGGGGATTCCGGCGGCTGGTCGAGGCCGAGCCGGGCAGCCCGGAGCGCCGGGTGGCCGACGCGATGCGGGCGCACCCGGAGCTGGTCGCCGGCACCGGAACCGAGGACACCGTGCTGATGAACGCGGTGCCCGGCCTGCTCGTGAAGAAGGGCGCCGACGGGGTGGCCGCGGCCGCGATGGCCGGGGTGGGTGCGGTGGCGCTGAAGATCTCCGACGGCGCGAGCCGGGCCCGCGTACCGGTGCTGCTCGCCGCCCTGCGCCGTCTCGGCCTGGAGGTTCCCGCGATGCCGGAGCGGGTCCTGGGTGGTGGCCTTCCGGTCGGCGAGGTTCGCGCGGTCGTTTAGCGGGGTGACCGGGTTCACGCTAGCTATTGCAAGCACTTTGCTTGCAATAGCTAGCACTCCGAGCTAGTTTCGAGTCATGGCCACACCGAAGGACCTGCCGGAGGACATCGGATCGTTCATCCGAGACCTGCGGCAGACCGCGAAGATCTCGCTCCGGCAGCTTGCCGACAAGGCCGGCGTCAGTAACCCCTATCTGAGCCAGATCGAGCGTGGCCTGCGTAAACCGAGCGCCGAGGTGCTGCAGCAGATCGCCAGCGCCTTGCGAGTGTCGACGCCCGCGATGTATCTGCGGGCGGGGCTGCTCGATGGTGAGGGCCAGCAGGGCGTGCTGGCCGCCATCGCGGTCGACCCGGAGCTCACGATCGCGCAGAAGCAGTCCCTGACGCAGATCTACGAGACATTCCGCAACGAGAACGCCCGTAACGCGCCACCCGCAGAAGACGCTGAGGAGCCGAAATGACCGAGCAGACCAAGACCAAGATCCCCGCTCCGCTGTACGCCGCCGCCGGCGCCGGTGACGTGGCCTACGAGCAGCTCCGCAAGCTGCCGGCCGTGCTGACCGAGCTCAGCGACCGGGCCACCGCCTCGCTGAAGTCCTACAACGAGCAGGCCGGCACCAAGGCCGCCGAGCTGCGTGGCAAGGCCCAGGAGACCGACTTCGTGGCCCTGCGTGACAGCGCCACCACCGCGGCCGCCAACTTCGCCCAGGTCGCCCAGGAGCGTGCGATCGCCGTCTACAACGACCTGGTCGCCCGTGGCGAGCGCGTGGTCGGCACCGGTGTGGTCGAGGCCGCCGAGGTCGTGAACGCCGACATCGAGGCCACCGAGCAGCCGAAGGCCGTCGAGGCCCCGGCGACCGAGACCCCGGCGACCGAGACCCCGGCCGCCGGGACCGCGCCGAAGCCGCGCAAGCGGGCCAAGCCGGCCGCGTCCGCCGAGTGATCGACAATCCGACATGATCTGCGGGCCCCGGCATTCGCCGGGGCCCGCGGCATAGACTCTCCCTCATGGCTACATCCGCCGCGCCCATCTTCTTCGACGACGTCCGCAGCTACCTGGACGCCGCCATGTGGTTCGTGTCCATGGCTGTCCAGGCGGTCGCCCTGATCCATTGCCTGACACAGCGCGGCGCCGGTTTCCAGGCGCTCGGGACACTGCCGAAAGGCGCGTGGGCCGCGATCATCGGCGTCTGTCTGGCTCTGACCGTGCTCGTCGGCCTGAGCCTGCTCATCATCACGATGATCGGTGTCGCCGCGGCGCTCATCTACATGCTCGACGTCCGTCCGGGCCTCAAGGACCTGTCGGACGGCAAGGGCTTCTGGTAATCCGGGCCGAAGAGTTGAGGAATCGTTTCGGCCCGCCTCCTCCGGACGGCGGGCCTCGCCTTCAGCGCATGGACCGGAGCGGCCCGCGGACCGGTCGCCCCACGTTGCCGGGTCCGGCCACCGAGCTGGTCACCCTCCCTTCGGGGGTACGT
Source organism: Actinoplanes lobatus (assembly GCF_014205215.1). Classification (NCBI taxonomy): domain Bacteria; kingdom Bacillati; phylum Actinomycetota; class Actinomycetes; order Micromonosporales; family Micromonosporaceae; genus Actinoplanes; species Actinoplanes lobatus. The sequence continues at coordinate 1,720,571 of NZ_JACHNC010000001.1, read as the reverse complement.
GTGGAGCAGCTCGTCACCGGCGCCGGCGACCCGGTGACGGTGTTCGCGCACGGGCTGGCCGGGGACGTCTCCGGCACCCGCCCGCTGGGCAGTGCGGTCGCCGGCCGCCGGGTGTTCTTCCACTTCCGCGGGCACGGCCGCTCCGATGTGCCGCCCGGCCCGTGGTCCTTCGGCGACCTGGCCGACGATCTGCGCGGTGTCGCCGACCTGTCCGGGGCCACCCGGGCGCTCGGCGTCAGCATGGGCGCGGCCGCGCTGTGCCGCCTGCTCACCGAGGCTCCGGACCGGTTCGAGCGGGTGGTCCTCTATCTGCCGGCCGCGCTGGAAGGGTCCCGGACGGCCGCCTCGGTGCAGCGCCTTTCCCGGCTGCTGGCGTCGGTCGAGTCGGGGGAGGCCGCGATGATCGCCGCGGCGGTCGAGCAGGAGCTGCCGTCCTCGGTGCGCAACACCCCGGCCGGCTGGAGCTTCCTGCGGCAGCGGGTCGAGCAGTTGCAGCGGGACGGGCTGGCGCCCGAGGTCGAGACGCTGTGGTCGGCGCCGCCGGTGGCCGACGAGTCGCTGTTGCGGCTGTTCCGGGGCCGGGCGCTGGTGATCGGTTGTCTCGGCGACGAGGTGCACCCGGTGGCCTGGGCGGAGCGGATCGCCGGTCTGCTGCCCGGCGCCGAGCTGGAGGTGTACGACCGGCCGGCCGTTCTCTGGAACAACCGGGCCGACCTGCGGGACCGCGTCTCCGCTTTCCTCAACGCTTGACTTCGGGAGCTATGTCCGGAAAGCCGTAACTTTTCCCGCGGTTGAGCGGTGAGTATTACGTGCGCTTGTCCCCCAAGTCCGTTTTTTTCGCTTTGGTGGTTCTCGGGCTGCCGTTCGCGGTCGTGTCCGGTTGGGCCCTCGGAGCACCGGCCGCGCGCCAGGCCGGCCTCGGCGCCCCGGACGGATCCGGCGCCATCCTCGGTGACGGTGGACTCGGCGCCGCACCGGACGGGTCGGCCCCGACCCGGGACTCCGCCGCCGGTTACACGGCCCGGCCACCCCGCGGCACCCCGGACCCGGTCCCGTCACTGTCGGCGCCGGCGGCCGGGCCCGCCACGGTCATCGCCACCGTGACGGTCATCCAGTCCGTGCCGCCGTTGCCGGTCGAGACCACCGATCCACCGCTCACCGCGCCGCCGGTGCCGACCCCGACCCAGCCGGACCCGCCGCCCAGCCCGTCCGCCACACCGCCCTCACCGAGCGCATCCGCCACCCCCTCCGCATCGACCCCGGTAGCGATGGGGTTCTAAGCTCACGCGACGTGAGCGGTGATCAGAAACGTCCGGTTACGGCCCTCCGTGAGTTCTTCACCGGAGCCGGGTTGCTGGGCCGTGGGCTCGGTCTGGTGCTGGGCAGCCCCCGGCTCTTCCTCATCGGGCTGATCCCGGCGCTGATCTCCGGGATCCTCTACACCATCGCGATGATCCTGCTGCTGCGGTTCCTGCCGGACCTCTCGGCACAGGTCACCTGGTTCGCCGACGACTGGTCGGGCTGGCTGCGCGGCACCTTCCGGGTGCTCGGCGGCACCGCGGTGCTCGGCCTCAGCGTGCTGATCGGCATCCTGACCTTCACCGCTGTGACGTTGCTGATCGGCGACCCGTTCTACGAGAAGATCTCGGAACTGGTCGAGGACCGGTTCGGTGGCGTGCCCGAGGCGGTGGAGCTCAGCCTCTGGGAGTCGCTGCGCCGCAGCCTCGTCGACTCGCTCAAACTGATCGGCATCTCGCTCCTGGTCGGCATCCCGCTCTTCATGCTCGGGTTCCTGCCGTTCGTGGGCCAGACCGTGATCCCCGTGCTGGCCGGCGCGGTCGGCGGCTGGCTGCTCGCCCTGGAACTGACCGGCGTCCCGTTCCAGCGGCGCGGCCAGCGGCTGCGGCACCGTCGCCTCGTGCTCGGACAGCACCGCGCCCTGGCCCTGGGTTTCGGCTCGGCCGTCTTCGCCTGCTTCCTGATCCCCCTCGGCGCCGTCCTGGTGATGCCGGCTGCCATCGCCGGCGCCACACTGCTGGCCCGGCGCTCGCTCGGCCGGCCCATCGAGATCACCAACACCGCCTCGCTATGAGGATCGAGCCGGCCGAGTCCACCGGGACGGGCCCACTGTGAGGATCGAGCTGGTCGAGGGCGACATCACCGCCCAGCAGGTCGACGTGATCGTCAACGCCGCGAATTCCTCGCTGCTCGGCGGCGGTGGGGTGGACGGGGCGATCCACCGTAAGGGAGGGCCGGAGATCCTGGCCGAGACCCGGATCCTGCGTGCCTCGAAGTACGGCCGTGGATTACCGGTCGGCCAGGCCGTCGCGACCACCGCGGGCCGGCTGCCGGCCCGCTGGGTGGTGCACACGGTCGGCCCCGTCTTCAGCGCCACCGAGGACCGCTCCGAGCTGCTGCGCGCCTGCTACGCGAACTCCCTCCAGGTCGCCGACGACCTCGGCGCTTTGTCGGTGGCGTTCCCGCTGATCTCGGCCGGCGTCTACCGCTGGCCGGTCGAGGACGCCGTCCGCCAGGCCCTCACCGCGCTGGGCGCCGCCACCCCGGACCACGTCCGCACCGCGACCCTGGTCCTGTTCGGTTCCGAGGCGGCGGCCGTCGGGCGCGCGGTCCAGGCCGTCATGTTTCCGTGACCTGAGGATCAGAACCGCCGGCAACGGGGCCGCCAACCGCATCGACGGCGGCGCCGCCACCGACACCTGCCCGGAGCGATCTTGGTCGATCTGCCACCGTTGCGGGTGACAAATCGTTCAAGGTCGCACAACGTCGGCATACAAAGCGGGCGAAGCGGGGCCGGACCACCGATCTTCGCCCGGCGCGGGCGGCACAGGCTGGAGTGGGCAGGGAGATCGCTGTCTGCCCACGGCGGTGCACGTAGGCGTACCGGAGAGGCGTCGGAAAGCGGGAGGGACGCCTCAGCTGGCCGCGAGGACGGCCGTGAGGTCCGGGATTGATCAGGCTGAGGCGCGGACGATGAGTTCGGTGGGCAGGATGATCGCGGGCGGCACCCCGGGGTCGCCGGAGATCAGGCGGAGCATCTCGCGGGCCATCGTGCGGCCGGCCTCGCCGATCGGCTGGCGCACCGTGGTGAGCGGCGGGTCGCTGTAGCGGCTGACCTCGAAGTCGTCGAAGCCGATCACCGCGACGTCCTCCGGGACCCGGCGGCCGGCGTTGCGCAGGGCTTGCAGGGCGCCGTGGGCCATCAGGTCGGAGGCGGCGAAGACGGCGTCCAGGTCCGGGTCACGGTCGAGCAGGTCGCGCATCGCGGTGATGCCGGAGTCGCGGGTGAAGTCGCCGGTGACGACGAGTTCCGGGAGGCCGGCCGCGCGCAGCGTGTCGTGGTAGCCGGTGAGCCGTTCGAGGCCGGCCACCATGTCCTGCGGGCCCGCTATGGTCGCGATCCGCCGGCGACCGGAAGTGATCAGGTGCCGGATGGCCGCGGCGACGCCACCGGCGTGGTCGACGTCCACGTACGGAACCGGCGGGTCGGCGATCATCGGGCGGCCGCTGCAGATCACCGGGATGCCGCGGCGGGCCAGCAGGCCGGGCAGCGGATCGGCGCCGTGGATCGAGGCGAACATGACGCCGTCGACGTGGCCGGCCACCGCGTAGCGCTCGACCCGGGCGTAGCCGGCCGCCGAACCGGCCATCATCAGCACCAGTTGCTTGTCGGCGGCCTCCAGTTCGGAGCCGACGCCGCGGATGATGGCCGGGAAGAACAGGTCGTCGGAGAAGACCCGGTTCGCCGTCTCCGGAAGGATCAGGGCGATCGAGTCGGTCTGCCGGGTGACCAGGCTCCGGGCCGCCTGGTTCGGCACGTAGCCGAGTTCGTCGACGGCCCGGGTGACGGCCTCGCGGATGGAGGCCGCCACCGTGGTCGAACCGTTGACGACGCGGGACACCGTCGCGCGGGAGACCCCGGCTCGACGGGCGACCGCTTCCAGGGTCGGGCGTTCCCGCGTCGTCACAAGCCCCCCGCTCTGAAATGGCTCAGCCCAGGCCGTTGCGCCGGATCACCTCGCTGTACCACTTCGCGCTGTCCTTGAGCACCCGCTGTTGCGTGGTGTAGTCGACGTGCACCATACCGAAACGCTTCGCGTAGCCCTCGGCCCATTCGAAGTTGTCCATCAACGACCAGGCGAAGTATCCCCGCAGATCCACTCCGGCCGCCAGAGCGTCGTGGCAGGCGCGCAGGTGGGAGTCCACGTACTCGATCCGGCGCAGGTCGTGGACCTCGCCGTTCTCGGCCGGGCCGTCCGGGTACGCCGCGCCGTTCTCGGTGATCATCAGCGGGACGCCCGGGTAGTCCCGGTGCAGGCGGGTCAGCAGGCGGGTCAGCGCGGCCGGCTCGATCTGCCAGTTCATGTCGGTGACCGGGCCGACCGGGGCGCGGAACTTGACGCCGTGGCTGCCCGGGTAGTCGAGCGGGCCCGGGTGGCCGGGGGCCGCCGAGACGTACGCCGGGGTGTAGTAGTTGATGCCCAGCACGTCGATCGGCGCGTTGATGATCGCCTCGTCGCCGTCGTGGATCCAGACCGGGTCGGCGATCCGGGCGATGTGCGCCAGCACGTCGGCCGGGTAGTGACCCTTGAACAGCGGGTCCAGGAAGATCCGGTTGGCCAGGCCGTCGATCAGGTGGGCGGCCGCGCGGTCGGCCGCGCTGTCCGGGTCGAGCGGGGCGACGGCGCACGGGTTCAGCGTGATGCTGATGCTCTTCGCGCCGGCCGCGCGCAGCGCCCGGGTGGCCAGGCCGTGCGCCAGGTTGAGGTGGTGCGCCGCGGTCAGGGCGGCGACCGGGTCCTGGACGCCGGGCGCGTGGATGCCGGAGCCGTAGCCGAGGTAGGCGGAGCACCACGGCTCGTTCAGCGTGGTCCAGGTGGCGACCCGGTCACCGAGACGGCGGTGGACGATCTCGGCGTAGTCGGCGAACGCCTCGGCGGTCTCCCGGTTGGTCCAGCCGCCCCGGTCCTCCAGCGTCTGCGGCAGGTCCCAGTGATAGAGGGTGACCACCGGGTCGATGCCCTTGCCGAGCAGTTCGTCGGTGAGCCGGTCGTAGAAGTCCAGGCCGCGGACGTTGACCGGGCCGGTGCCGTCCGGGCGGACCCGCGGCCAGGCGATCGAGAAGCGGTACGAGGCCAGGCCCAGATCGGCCATGAGCGCGACGTCATCGGCGTACCGGTGGTAGTGGTCGCACGCGATGTCGCCGGTGTGGCCGGCGAAGACCCTGCCCGGTGTACGGCTGAAGGTGTCCCAGATGGACGGGCCACGGCCGTCCTCCCTCGCGGCGCCCTCGATCTGGTACGAGGCCGTGGCCGCTCCCCAGACGAAACCGTCGGGGAAGGTGATCCCCGCGGGGGCCGGCTGCGCCGACGTGGACGTGACGGTTGCCGTCATGTCTTCTCCGCTTCCTGATGATCCGCTGAACTTAACCGGTTCATCTTACGGCCTGGCGACGCGGTGACAACGGATCTTGACACCCAACCTCAGCCGGTGTGCAGGGCCTGCACCAGCCGCGGATCGCCGGTGAGGGCGAGCTGGTCGGCCCGTTTCCGGCCCATCAGGGCCAGTTGCAGGTCGCTGGCCGTGCCGGTGATCCGCGCCCGCGGGTGGTGATCGTCGCCGTCCAGGATCGTGCCGGTGTCCAGCAGGGCGATGCCGGTGCCGCGCAGCCGGACGAACCACTCCTGCGCCGCGTCCGTCCCGACCAGATGCACGACGCCGTGCATGTCGGTCGGGCCCTTGCGCTTGCCGGCCGGCAGCCAGGTGTCCAGGATCTCGCTCACGCCGTCGGAGGCGAGCTTCGTCTCGATCGGGGTGGCCCGCCCGGCGGCCGACTCGGCGTCCCACCGGTGCACCGAGATCTCGTGGGCCATCCGGCGATGCCAGAAGACGGCCCGCTTCGGCTGCGGCGCCCAGTTCCACGCCGGGAAGTCCGGGTCCAGGGCCTCCAGCGTCTCCACGGTGCCGGTGATCTCACGTCGCAGGTGATCGAGCGCCTCGGACCACTCGGCCGGGCGCTCCGGATGGACGAACCCCTCATGGCGCACGGTCACGCCGCGGGGCACCGTGCCGCGCACCCAGTTCAGCACCGTGGTCACATGGTGGGTGAGGTCGGCGACGGTCCAGTCCGGGCAGCCCGGGACCACCGCGTCCGGCCCACTCTCGGCGACGGCGTCCCAGAGCGCCGGGCCGTCGGCACGCAGCGCGGCCAGCCAGAAATCCTTCGTCGCGTGCAGCCTGTTCATCGCAGTCGTCTCCCGCTCGGCCGGACCGCCGGTGAAACCCCCCGCAGTGTGAGCTTAGGGTGAGCGTCGTGACTGACACTTCCCTGGCGGCGTACACGACGCTACGCCTCGGCGGGCACGCCGGCACAGTGACCAACGCGGTCCATACGGACGAGGCGGTCGCCGCGGTCCGTAAGGCCACCGCGGAGGGGCGGTCGTTGCTGGTGCTGGCCGGCGGCAGCAACGTCGTGATCGGCGACTCCGGCTTCGACGGCGAGGTGCTGCTGCTGCGGGACCGGGGCGTCGAGGTGGTCGGCGAGGACGCCTCCGGTGTCCTGGTGCGGGTGTCGGCCGGCGAGCCCTGGGACGACTTCGTGGCGTACGCCGTGGCGAACGGATGGTCCGGCGTCGAGTGCCTGTCCGGGATCCCGGGCGCGGCCGGGTCGACCCCGATCCAGAACGTCGGGGCGTACGGCCAGGAGGTCGCGCACACCATCGAGGCGGTGCACGCGTACGACCGGATCGCCGACGAGACCCGCGTCATGTCCCCGGCCGACTGCCGTTTCGGCTACCGGTCCAGCGTGTTCAAGCACGACGACCGGCATCTGGTCACCGCCGTCGACTTCCGGCTCGCCCGCTCGGCGGAGTCGGCCCCGATCCGGTACGCGGAACTCGCCCGTACCCTCGGCGGGTCGGCCGGCGACCGGGTGCCGCTGCGGCAGGCCCGCGACACGGTGCTCAAGCTGCGGGCCGGCAAGGGGATGGTGCTCGATCCGGAGGACCGGGACACCTGGTCGGTCGGGTCGTTCTTCACCAATCCGGTGGTGCCCGCGGAGTTCTTCGCGACGCTTGGCGAGATGCCGCACTGGCCGGGCGCGGACGGGACCGTGAAGATCCCGGCGGCGTGGCTGATCGAGCAGTCCGGCTTTCCGAAGGGGTACGCCGGGGACGGCGTGGCGATCTCCGGCAAGCACACGCTGGCGCTGACCAACCGCGGTGACGGCACCACGGCGGCGCTGCTCGACCTGGCCCGGACGATCCGTGACGGGGTCCGTGCCCGGTTCGGTGTCGAACTGCACCCGGAGCCGGTTCTGATCAACTGCGCCCTCTGACCGCCTAACGCCAGCCGAACACCTGCGTGTAGTACGGAGTGCCGTCGGCCGCGTAGGCCACGCCGGCCCCGACCGAGCGTGCCTTGCAGTTGAGGATGTTCCGCCGGTGGCCCGGGCTGGACATCCACGCCGCGATCACCTCGGGCACGGTGCGGTAGCCCCAGGCGATGTTCTCCCCGGCGGGCTGCTGGTACCCGGCTTCCGCGGTGCGGTCCACGAAGGTCGAGCCGTCCCGCCAGACGTGACTGAAGAGCCGGGTCCGGGCCATGTAGTTGCTCTGCCGCAGGGACGCGGCGACCAGGTGGTCGTCGACCGTGAGGTTGGGACAGCCGGCGTCGCGGCGGGTCTCGTTGGTGAGGCGGACCACCTGGGCCATCACGGCGCGGGCCCGGAGCGGGGTGCGGATCGGCGCCGACCGGACCCGGACGGTGGTCGCCGGGGCCTCTTCCGCCGGGCTCGGCGTGAGGGGTGCGGGAGCGCTGGCCCGTGGCGGGACGGCCTGCGGTCGTTGCGGGACGGTCGGCCCCTGGGCCAGCGCCGGTGCGGTGAGAGCGAACAGCACGGGTGCTGCCACGAGCGTGCCGACGCGTCGAAGTACCAGGTCGAACACGAATGCCTCCCGGATGCAGGTATGGGCGCTGATCGCCCCGTTACTGCTCATCGCACCCCTTTACACGCGGCGTGTCACATCTTTCGGGGAATGGGCGGTAAGCCGTCCGAGAAATGTCAGGCTGTAGGGATGTCCCGATCGGACATACGGCCTAGCCCGTTCAGGTCCACCGGCCGGATCCTCGCGGACCGGCTCCGGCCCCGCCCCTCGGCGCTAGACTGTCACTGTCCGTAAATAGGTGAACACATCACGCTATGGTGTGTTTGCGCCGGACTTTTCTTCCCGCTCGCGTTCACGCGGCGGAGATCGGCCGTGCCTTTACGGGGCACGAGCGCGAGTTGGGGGCAGGGTGAGCAAACGATGAGTCGCCTTCTCGTGGTCGAGGACGACCCGGACATCGCACTCGCTCTCCGGATGTTGTTCAGCCGGGCCGGATACGAGGTGGCGCATGCCGCCGACGGCCGCTCCGGGCTGAAGGAGGCCTACGCCGAACACCCTGACCTGGTGGTGCTCGACGTCGGCCTGCCGGAGATGGACGGCTGGCAGGTGCTGGAGCGGCTGCGGGACGTCTCGGACGTGCCGGTGCTGGTCCTCACGGCCCACGGCCAGGAGGCGGAGAAGGTGCGCGGCCTGCGCGGCGGCGCCGACGACTACCTGACCAAGCCGTTCGCCAACAACGAACTGCTGGCCCGGGTCGAGGCGCTGCTGCGGCGTTCCAACTCCGGACAGAACACCTGGGCCAGCCAGATCTACGACGACGGCCTCGTGCACCTGGACCCGACCAAGCGCCGGGTCTACGTCAAAGGCGACGAGAAGCGTCTCACGCCCACCGAGTTCCGCCTGCTCAACGCGCTGGTTCGGCATGCCGGCGCGGTCCTCAGTCCGAACCAGCTACTCACCCAGGCGTGGGACGACCCGACCGGCATCGGCCAGGAGCGGGTCAAGTTCGCGGTGCTCCGTCTGCGCCGGAAACTGGGCTGGTCCGATCCCGACGACTCTCCCATCGAGTCCGTCCGGGGCTTTGGCTACCGCTACCGGCGTCCGGGTGGAGAGGTCTGACCAACGCCGTACCGGTCGAGTCTTCTCAGTTGACGCCCGCTCGAGTCGATGAGGGCAGTGAAGCCGAGCAGGGAGGTAGGTAAGCCGTGGAAGACCTTGGCGAGATCGTCGGCGAATTCCTCATGGAGAGCCACGAGAACCTGGACCAAATCGACCGGGATCTCGTTAGCCTCGAACAGGAACCGGACTCGCGTGACCTGATCTCCCGCATCTTCCGGGCGATCCACACGATCAAGGGCACCAGTGGGTTCCTGGCGTTCTCCCGTCTGGAGAAGCTCGCGCATGCGGGTGAGTCACTGTTGTCCCGGCTCCGGGACGGCGTGCAGCCGGTCACCCCGGAGACCATTACCGTTCTGCTGGTCTGCATCGACGGCGTCCGGTCCATCCTCGCCTCCATCGAGGAGAACGGGACCGAGGCCGAGGTCGACATCGACAGCATGATCGTCAAGATCCAGGCGCAGATGAACGCGCCCTCGGACGGCGCTCCCGCGGCTGCTCCCACGGCCGCCTCCGCCGCTCCGGCCGCCGAGGCGCCGGTGAGCGTCGAGCAGGAGACCCCGACGGCCCCCCGCCCGGTCCCCGACCCGGTCGCCGAGCAGCGTCAGCCGCTCGGCCAGATCCTGGTCGACGCCGGCGCGGCGCAGGCCACCGATGTGTCCTCGGCGCTCCAGCAGCAGATCGAGGGTGACGAGCGCAGACTCGGCACCATCCTGCTCGAGGAGGGCAAGGCCCAGCCGGCCGCGGTCAGCGAGGCGCTGCAGTCCCAGGCCCCGAAGCGGAGCATCGCGGACAGCGCGATCCGGGTCGACGTCGACCTGCTCGACACCCTGATGAACATGGTCGGTGAGCTGGTGCTCGCCCGGAACCAGCTGGTCCGCGGCGTGATGGAGACCGGTGACTCCGGCCTGGTCCGCAGCGCCCAGCGGCTCGGCATGATCACCAGTGAGCTGCAAGAGGGCATCATGAAGACCCGGATGCAGCCCATCGAGCACATCTGGTCCAAGCTGCCCCGAGTCATCCGGGACCTGAGCAACTCGATGGGCAAGCAGGTCGCGCTGGTCATGGAGGGCAAGGAGACCGAGCTCGACCGGAGCCTGCTGGAGGCGGTCAAGGACCCGCTGACCCACCTCGTGCGCAACGCGGTGGACCACGGCATCGAGGATCCGGAACGCCGGATCGCCGCGGGCAAGGGCCCGGAGGGCACGCTCACGCTCCGCGCCTACCACGAGGGTGGCCACGTCGCGGTCGAGGTTGCCGACGACGGAGCGGGCCTGGACGTCGACCGGATCGCGGAGAAGGCCGTGCAGAAGGGCCTGCTCCGCCCGGAGCAGATCCCGAACATGGACAAGCGCGACATCATGGCGATGGTTTTCCAGCCGGGCTTCTCCACCGCCGCGAAGGTCACCAACGTGTCCGGCCGCGGCGTCGGTATGGACGTCGTGAAGACCAACATCGAGAACATCGGCGGCGCGGTCAGCGTCGACTCGACAGCCGGCGAGGGTACGGTCTGGCGGCTCACCATCCCGCTGACGCTCGCGATCATCCAGGCGCTCACCGTCGACTGCGGCGACCAGCGTTACGTCGTGCCCCAGGTCGCGGTGCTCGAGCTGGTCTTCATCGACGGCAACAACACCAAGGTGGAGTACGCGTCCGGCGCGCCCGTCTACCGGTTGCGCGGCAAACTGCTGCCGCTGGTCCGCCTGGACCGCGCGCTCGGCCTCGAGGTCGGCGGCGACCAGGGCGTCTACATCATGGTGCTGCAGGCCGACGGCCGGCGGTTCGGCCTGGTCGTGGACCGGGTGCTGAACACCGAAGAGGTCGTCGTCAAAGCCCTCAACACCAGATTCAAGGACATCGGACTGTACGCCGGAGCGACGATCCTGGGCGACGGCAAGGTGGGTCTCATCCTGGACGTCTCCTCGCTGGCCCGGCGCTCGCACCTCGCGGTCGACTCGGAGCGGGAGAGCGTCGCCGAGAAGCGCGGCCAGGCCGCCGTCGGCACCGAGCGCCTGCTGGTGACCGCGGTCGGCGAACGCCGCGTGGCGATCCCGCTGGACACGGTGACCCGGTTGGAGGAGTTCCCCCGGGATCGCATCGAACATGCCGGGTCCCGTGAGGTGGTTCAGTACCGGGGGCAGATCCTGCCGCTGGTGCGGTTGTCCCACCTGCTCGGGGCGTACGGCGAGGAGTTGGAGGGCGACACCGTCTCGGTGGTCGTCTACAGCGAGGGCGGAAAGAGCGTGGCACTGGTCGTGGACCGAATCGTGGACATCGCCGAGAACTCGACCACCGCGCGCCGCGACGCGGAGGAGGACGGCCTGGTCGGCACCGCGGTGATCCAGCAGCGGGTCACCGAGCTGCTCGATGTGCGCCGGGCCATCCTCGCCGCGGATCCGAACTTCTACAGCGATTCCATGGACGAGATGATGGTTGAGGTCTGACATGGCGAGCCGTCAGTTCGCCACCTTCGAGGTGGACGGCCAGCTCTTCGGGGTCGAGGTGCACACCGTGCAGGAGGTGCTCTCGTACAACGAGTACACCCCGGTGCCACTCGCTCCGCCGGCCGTGGGTGGACTCTTCAACCTGCGCGGCCAGGTGATCGCCGCGGTGGACCTTCGGGTGCAGCTCGGGCTGGCCCGCCAGGCCCTGCAGGGCCCGGTCATGAACGTCATCCTGCGCGGTGACGGTGAACCGGTGTCCCTGCTGGTGGACAAGATCGGCGAAGTGGTGGATCTCGACGACGAGACGTTCGAGCCGCCACCGGACACGCTGAGCGGCCCCACGCGGGAGCTCGTGGTCGGCACGTTCAAGCTGGACGGGCGGCTGATGCTGGCTCTCGACGTCAATCAGGCCGTCGACACATACCGCGCCACCCACTGATGTACAGCCTGGTCAGCGCCCCCGTCCTGGGCTTCGATCTGACCCGCCTCGAAGGCGGGCCGGCCGCGGCCGAGGTCCTGCTGCGCGCGTTGCGCCTGCAGGCCGGGGACCTGCCGGTGCTCGCCGGGCGGCTGCCCGACGAGGAGGTCCGCGGACCGCTCTGGGTGGAGGTGGAGAGCGCCGCGCGCCGCATGCCGTCGCTCAAGGCAATGTCGAAGGACGACCCGGCCGGAAACCTCGCATTGGTCGAGCGCGCGCCGATAGGCACGGTCGACGCCCTTCTGACCTGCCTGCGCTACGACGTGATGTCGTGGACCTGGGAGGGCGCCGGCCGGGACGCCCGGCAGAGCGAGGACGCATCCGCGGCCACCGCCCTGCTGTGTGACGCGGCGGTCGCCAGCTACCTGCGTGAGGTGCTGGACGACGACACCCGGCGACGGCTGGGCGCGGGCTGGGTGGCGGCGGTGCGGAAGCTGCCGACCGGCGCCCCGATCGACCTGGGCCCGCACCACTACACGGTGTCGGCCCTGCTCGACCGGTTGCGCACGCTGCGGACCGAGGACCGGCAACGGGTCTCGACCGCGGCCGACGACGCCCGGCGGAACACCGCCGGCTGGTCGCCCGCCGTGCATTCGGCGTCGTGGGCGGCGTACCTCTCCGATCGGGTCCGAACCGCCGCCGCGGCACAGATGCTGCTGGTACAGGCGGTGGATACGGCCGGGATTCCGCTGGCCGACCGGGCCGGCGGGGTCTGGAACATGCTCAGCGGCGCCGTTCAGGCGCTGGTGGTCCGCGATCTGCTGGACACCGCAACGGCACACCGGTTGCTTGCACCGGTCGTGGCCGCGCTCGGTCCGGCCTGGCTCGGTTGAAGGGAGTGGTCGAATGATCTCGGTTCTCGTCGTCGACGATTCCGTCGTGGTTCGTCGACTGATCGTCGACGCTCTCGGGGAAGCGCCGGGCATCCAGGTGGTCGGTACGGCCGCGAACGGTCTGCTCGCCCAGGCGAAGATCGACCAGCTCAAACCCGACGTGATCACCATGGACATCGAGATGCCGCAGATGGACGGCATCGAAGCGGTCCGTGAACTGCGCAAACGGCACAACACGCCGGTGATCATGTTCAGTACGCTCTCCGCCGCGGGCGCGAACGCCACCCTGGAGGCACTGGCCGCCGGTGCGACCGACTACGTCACCAAGCCCAGCAACGTGGGCTCGGTGGCGGAGTCCATCGCGGCGGTGCGCCAGCAGCTCGTACCCAAGATCCAGGTGCTCAGCGGGCGTCGCCGCCCGCCGGCCGGGCCACCCCTGCGGGGTCCGTCGCCGGCGGCGGGCCTCCGTCCCGGCGCCACGCCGCTGCGGCCCGGTGGTCTACCGGCCGTGGCCGGACGGCCCGCCAACGGGCCCGTGCCGGCTCGCCCGGCCGTCCGTCGCGCCCCCGGCGGGAAGATCGACATCCTGGCGATCGGCTCCTCCACCGGTGGGCCGGACGCGCTCACCAAGGTCCTTCTCGGGCTGCCGACAGATCTGCCGGTCCCGATCGTGATCACGCAGCACATGCCGCCGGTCTTCACCAAGATGTTCGCCGAACGCCTGGACCGGAGCACCCCGCTCCGGGTGCTGGAGGCCGGTGAGGGCATGGAACTCGCGGCCGGCACCGTCTACATCGCCCCGGGCGACCGTCATCTGGTCTTCGAGCGTCGCGGCACCGCCACCGTCACCCGGCTCAGCGGGGCGCCACCGGAGAACTCGTGCCGCCCGGCCGTGGACGTGATGTTCCGCTCGGTGGCGGCGCTGTACGGCGGCTTGGCGTACGCGGCCGTGCTTACCGGAATGGGACAAGACGGACGGAGTGGTGCGAAAGTGCTACGTGACTCGGGTGCCGAGGTGCTGGCACAGGACGAGGCGAGTTCGGTGGTCTGGGGCATGCCCGGCGCCGTGGTCGGCGCGGGACTGGCGGACGAGATCCTGCCCCTGGACCGGATCGCGAGCGCGCTGCTCAACCGGGTCCGGGTGGGCCGGACGGCGGCGGTGGCCCGATGACACTTTCCCAAGCGGAGTTCGCCTTCGTCTCCAACCTGGTGCGCAAGGAGGCATCGATCGTCCTGGCGCCGGGGAAGGAGTACCTGGTCGAGGCCCGGCTCATCCCGGTGGCCCGGGCGGTCGGGGCGGCGAACGTCAACGACTTCATCGGCGACCTGCAGAAGCGGCCCGACCCGGCGCATCAGATCAAGATCATCGACGCTCTGACCACCAACGAGACGTCGTTCTTCCGGGACCGGGAGCCGTTCTCGGCGCTCACCGACGTGGTTCTGCCCGAGCTGATCAAGTCCCGGTCGGCGGTGCGCAAGCTCCGCTTCTGGTCGGCCGCCAGCTCCAGTGGACAGGAGGCGTACAGCCTGGCCATCACGCTGCAGGAGACGCTGCCGACCGGCTGGACCTACGAGATCCTCGGGACCGACATCTCCACCGCGATGGTGGACCGCGCCAACAAGGCCGAGTACAGCCAGGTCGAGGTGAACCGCGGCTTGGCGGCCACCCAGCTGGTGCAGTACTTCGAACGGGCCGGCGCACACTGGCGGGTCATCCCGGCACTGCGCAAGAACGTCTCGTTCAAACACATGAGTCTCACCGCACCGTTTCCCCCGATGCAGCCGTTCGACGTGATCTTCCTGCGCAACGTCCTCATCTACTTCGATGTGGCCACCAAGCGCCAGGTACTGCGGAATGCCGCGAAGATCCTGCGCCCGGACGGCCTGCTCTTCCTCGGCGCGGCCGAGACCACTATCGGAATCGACGACAACTACGAGCGAGTGGCCGCCGGCCGCACCTCTGCCTACCGGACTCGTACTGCGGCGCCCGTCGGTGCCGCGAGAAGGGGATGACGCCGATGCGCGCCATGGTGATCGACGACTCACGCGCGATGCGCATGATTCTCAAGCGCATCGTCACGAAGCTCAACTTCGAGGCGGTGGAGGCGGGGGACGGCAAGGAAGCGCTGGATCTCCTGGCCGATATGACGGAGGTGCCGGATCTGGCCCTCATCGACTGGAACATGCCCAACATGAACGGGCTGGAGTTCGTCACCAAGGTCCGGGCCGATCCGCGGCTCCGGGAGATGACCCTCGTGATGGTCACCACCGAGAGTGAGCAAAGCCAGATCGTCCGGGCGCTCGCCGCGGGCGCCCACGAATACGTGATCAAGCCCTTCACCGAAGGGGCCATGATCGAAAAGCTGGCCCTGCTGGGCCTCGTCCCGACCGGAGCGAACTCATGAGCACCGAAGTCGAGGTCGATGAGAGCGACCTCGCCGAGATGGTGGAACAGGTCTGGGAGTCGTACCTGGATCCGGAGGGTGTCAGTCCTCTGGTTCCGACGTACGACGAGAACCAGCCGTCCGAGGTGCACTCCTCGGTCTCGATCACCGGGTCCTGGACCGGGCATGTCGTCTACGCGTCCTCCCGTGCGGCCGCCGTGCGTGCCGCGGCCGCCTTCCTCGCCATGGATCCCGACGAGGTGAGCGAGGAGGACGTGTCCGACACGCTCGGCGAACTGGCCAACATCGTCGGTGGCAACGTCAAGGCGATGTTGCCGCCGGGGTCGCAGTTGTCGCTCCCACAGGTGAACCTCACGCCGGAATCCTCTGCGCGGTTCCCCAACACCGAGCGCATCGGTGGTGTCTACGGGGTGTGGGAAGGCGAACCCGTGTCCATTTCGATGTGGCACAGCCGCATCGACAACAAGGAGGAGGGCGCATGAAGATCCTTGTCGCTGATGACAGCCGGGTCATGCGGCAGATCGTCGTTCGGACCCTGCGCCAGGCCGGGTTCGGCGATCACGACCTGATCGAGGCGGCCGACGGCCAGCAGGCGCTCGAGCTGGCCACCAAGGAGCAGCCCGATCTGATCATTTCCGATTGGAACATGCCGCACCTGACCGGCATCGATGTGCTGCGTCGCCTTCGTGGCGCCGGCAACAAGGTCAAGTTCGGCTTCGTCACCTCGGAGTCGACCCCTGAGATGAAGACGGCCGCCGAGGATGCGGGCGCGGACTTCTTCATCATCAAACCTTTTACGGCTGAGCGATTCGACGAAGTGTTCGCTCCTATCCTGGGATAATCACGACATGTCAGACGTATACGTTCTTCCCGGCTCTCTAGCCGTACGCAATCTGTTCGAGGACCTTCTCGGGCGAGAGGTGGTAGTCGGCCCCGGCGAACCGATCGGCGCTGAGGAAGTGCCGACGTCGTCGGTGGCGGTCTTCACCGACAACCGCAATCAGATGTACGCGGCGCTCGCCCTGGATCTCAGCCTCGCCGCCAACGCCGGAGCCGCCCTCGGCCTGCTGCCGGCCGGCGCCGCCGAGGACGCGGTCGACGAGAAGGAACTCTTCCCCAACCTCGCGGAGAACGTCTTCGAGCTGTGCAACATCTTCACCAGCCTCCTCAACAAGGAGGGCGCCAAGCACATCAAGCTCTACCAGGTGATCTACCCGAAGCAGGATCTCCCGGCCGACGTCCGTCAGGTCCTTCTTGCCCTCGGCCGCCGGCTGGACCTCACGGTCGAGGTCACCCGGTACGGAAAGGGAAAGCTCAGCCTGGCTCTCGCACCCTGACCCACAAGGCGTACAGAACTGAAGAACCTGACATTGCGGGCCCGCCGATCGGCGGGCCCGCAAATTTGTGTTCGGGACCTGATTTGCAACTAAGCAAAGCCGGGGCCGGGCCGAAGCTTAGGTTGAGCCAGCTACGGGACAGGAGAAGTCGATGACCTCACCGATGTCCGGACCCACCGGCGCCGATGCCTATCAGGGAGTGGCCGCGGCCAACGCGGCCTCGGCCAGGAGCAAGACGCTCGCCGACAAGGACACGTTCATGAAGCTCCTCGTCGCGCAGTTGAAGTACCAGGATCCCACCAAGCCCGCCGACTCGACCGCCTTCATGGCGCAGACCGCCCAGTTCACCCAGGTCGAGAAGCTCGAGGACATGGTCGAGATGCTGCAGTCGCAGCGCATGATCGGTGCTAGTTCGCTGGTCGGCAAGACGGTCACGTACATGGACGAGTTCGGTGCGCTACAGACCGGTGTGATCAGCTCGGCGAAGCTCAACGGAGACAGCGAACCGACGCTCAGGGTCGGGAACACGGATGTACAGCTGTCCAAGGTCACGGAAATCATGACCGACGCAAAGACCGCCTAGTCCGTCTTTCCCAGCTCTTCTAAGGACGTCTTACATGCTGCGTTCCCTCTATTCCGGCATCAGCGGTCTCAACGCCCACCAGCGAATGATCGACGTGACCGGCAACAACATCGCGAACGTCAACACGGCCGGCTACAAGTCGTCCCAGATCCAGTTCACCGACACGCTGAGCCAGATGATGTACGCGGCCGGCTCCCCACAGGGCGGTCAGGGTGGCACCAACCCCGCCCAGGTCGGTCTCGGCGTCAAGGTCAGCGCCATCAACACGAACTTCGCCCAGGGTTCGACGCAGACCACCGGCCGAGCCGGCGACATGCTGATCCAGGGCGACGGCTTCTTCGTCACCCGTAGCGGGAACGAGATGCTCTACACCCGGGCCGGCTCGTTCTCCGTCGACGCGAACGGAACGCTGGTCACCAGCAGCGGTGAGCCGATCCAGGGTTGGACCGGGGTGAACGGCGTGGTCAACTCGGCGGGGCAGCCGGGCGACATCCGGATGCCGGTAGGTGCCTCCATCCCGCCGGCGAGGACCAGCCAGATGGGGCTCAAGGGCAATCTGAGCAGTGACGTGCCGCCTGCCCCGGCGGTCGACGACACGGTCACCATCCCGGTCAGGGTCTACGACAACAGTGGTGCGACCAGCACCGCCACCGTCGAGTTCAAACGGAACACCAGCCCCGCCCCGGCATCGACGGACTGGACGGTGACCCTCACCAAGGCGGACGGCACCGTGGTGGGCATGCCGGTGACCCTCGACATGGCGACCGGCAGGCCCGGCGCGGGCACCGCGCCGCCCATGGACACCGACGGCAACATCACCTTCGACCTCGGCGGCCCCGACGAATACAAGGTCAACGTCTCCGACATGACCATGTATTCGGGCCAGTCCGACGCCCGGGTGTTCAGCACCGACGGCCAGACGGCCGGCACGCTGACGTCGACCGGGTTCACGGTCTCCAACACCGGTGAGATCGTCGGTGTCTTCAGCAACGGCCTCAAGCAGGTGCTCGGTCAGGTCGCCGTGGCCACCTTCACCAACCCCAACGGTCTGGAGAAGGTCGGCAACTCGCAATTCCGGAGCACTGTCAACTCCGGGTACGCCCAGGTCGGCGAGGCGGGTTCGGGCGGCATGGGCCAACTCGTCGGCGGTGCGCTGGAGATGTCGAACGTCGACCTCGCACAGGAGTTCACCAATCTGGTCGTCGCCCAGCGCGGCTTCCAGGCGAACTCCCGCATCATCACCACCTCCGACGAACTCCTACAGGAGCTCGTCAGCATGAAGCGTTAAACCGGCACCCGAGCCAGGTCGGCCGGGATGGGCATTCGTGCCCGTCCCGGCCGTTTCCGTGCGCGCCTCCGGGCCGCTGTTCGCACCCGGATAGCGACCGCCTTTAACTCATAGGCAACCGGCGGTCAGCCGAATTGACCAGTGTCGGGCCACGGACGGTCCAACCAGCCGAAGACGTACCAAGGACGGATGTCGTGATCCTCGTAACCCGTATCAATGGAGCCGTGTTCGCACTGAACCCGGACCTGGTCGAGCGCGTCGAGTGCACGCCCGACACGGTCGTCACCCTGGTGGACGGCACCAAGTACATCGTCGCCGAGTCCGTGCCCGAATTCATCGACTCGGTCCGTCACTACCGCGCTTCTCTGATCGCCCAGGCCAGCCGCCTGGAGCCGGAGCCCGCGACCAGCTCCTCCTCTGCCCTGGACAGCGAACTCGAAGCCAAGGTGCTCCCGATGCACCGGAAGGAACGCTGATGGACCTCGCTAGCATCGTCGGTATCGTCGCCGGATTGGCGATCGTTTTCACCGTCCAGATCCTGGAAGGCGGCTCGCCCGTCTCCATCCTGCTGTTCCCGGCAATGCTGCTGGTCTTCGGCGGCGCCTTCGCGGCAGCCATGGCCGGCGGCGTCATGAAGGACGCCGGCGGTTTCATCAACCAGCTCAAGAAGGCCTTCACCAGCAAGGTCACCCCGCCCGCCGAGCTGCTCGACAGCGTGGTGAAGCTGGCCGAGCGGGCCCGTCGTGAGGGCCTGCTGGCTCTCGAGGACGCGGTCAAGACGGTCAAGCACCCGTTCCTCAAGCGGGGCCTGCAGCTGGCCATCGACGGCACCGACCCGGACGAGCTGCACGACATCCTGCACGCCGAGGTCGCCGCGAAGAAGAAGGCCGACAAGGCCGGTGTGAAGTTCTTCGAGGGCATGGGTGGCTACGCCCCGACGATCGGCATCATCGGCACGGTGATGGGCCTGGTCCACGTCCTGGAGAACCTGGACAAGCCGGAGACCCTCGGCCACTCGATCGCTGCCGCGTTCGTCGCGACCCTCTGGGGCGTGCTGAGCGCCAACATGATCTTCCTTCCGATGGCCTCCCGTCTCGGCCGGCTGAGCGCGATCGAGGCCGAGGAGATGGAGCTGGTGATCGACGGAGTCCTGGCCATCCAGTCCGGCTCGAACCCGCGTCTGGTTGCCCAGAAGCTGCGCAGCCTGCTGCCGCCGGACGAGATGAAGAAGGCCGAAGCCGCGGCATCGAGCAGGAAGGCGGCCTGATCTAGATGAGTTCCGGCGGGGGCCGTAAGCGCAAGCAGAAGCACGAGGAACACGAGGAGCACGTCAACCACGAGCGCTGGCTCGTGTCGTACGCGGACATGTTGACCCTGCTGTTCGTCCTCTTCGTGGTGCTCTTCTCGATGAGCAGCGTAGACCAGAAGAAGTTCGCCCAGCTGGCGTCCGGTCTGTCGGCCGGATTCGGTGCCCCGACCGTCGCCTTCCAGGGCAACAAGGCTCCGCTCGACGGTTCGGCCAACAGCGCGCAGCTGGTGCAGATCGAACCGGGTTCCAACCCGGACGACGGCACCTCCGGCACCGATGGCATGACCAAGAAGCAGAAGGAAGCGGTCGAGCGGGCCGTCAAGGCCGAGGATCGCAAGCGGGCCTCGGCCGACGCTCAGAAGGCGGCCGGGGAGGTCGAGAACCTGAAGGCGATCGAGCGGAAGATCGCCGACGCGCTCGTGGCGCAGAAGCTGCTCAACAGCGCGAAGTTCACCATCGACCAGCGCGGCCTGGTGGTCACCATCGTCACCAACGAGGTGGTCTTCGCCGGCAACCGCGCCGAGCTGCAGAAGGGCGGCGAGAAGATCCTGAACGCGATCGCCCCGACGCTGGTGAAGCTGCCGAACAACATCGAGGTGGACGGCCACACCAACCAGCTCAAGTCGAAGACCACCTTCTACCCGAGCGGCTGGGAGCTCTCCGCGGCCCGCGCCTCGACCACGGTCCGGTTCCTCACCGACCACGGCGTGGCGAAGAAGCGGCTCACCGCGGTGGGCTTCTCCGACACCAAGCCGCTCATCGACCCGAAGGACCCCCGCTCGATCACCCAGAACCGCCGGGTGGACGTCGTCGTCCTGACCCAGCTCACGCCCGAGCAGGCGGCGCTGCTGCCCTCCGCGGCCGGCACCGACGGCAAGCTGCACACCGGGCAGACCACGGCCGAGTACCTGGCCGAGATCAAGGCCGAGCAGGCGAAGACCGCCACCCCGGCCACCAGCACCACCACCCACGACTGATTCCGAGGGATTCTTCTGATGTCTGACGAGATGGAAACGGCTGCTCAGGAGCCGAAGTCGAACAAGATGATGATGATCGTCATCGCCCTCGTGATGGTCCTGCTGGGTGGCGGCGGCGTCGGGGCGTTCTTCATGCTCCGCAGCGACTCGGCCTCGGCCGAGGAGAAGCCGGAGAAGGGCGTGGTGTTCGCGATCGAGAACCCGCTCACGGTGAACCTCGCGGACGGGCACTACCTGAAGGTCGGGTTCGCCCTCCAGATGACCAAGAAGGCCGGCGAGGAGGAGATCGACACCAGCGAGGCGCTGAACCTCGCGATCGAGCAGTACACCGGCCGCACCGTCGCTGAGCTCTCCACCGAGGCGGGGCGCGTCAAGCTCAAGGGCGAGCTGCTGGAGAAGGTCGAGAAGGCCTACGAGAAGGACGACAAGCAGATGGTCATGGACATCTACTTCACCTCCTTCGTGACCCAGTGACCGCGGGCCGATGGGCGGGTCGCCGTGTGCGACCCGCCCATCGGTGCCAAGAACGGCGGAAAGCGCCGCCACGGCTCAGCGGATCGGTAAGTGAGCCGATGAGGACGACGTGACGACCGCTTCCCGTACCCCCGGCAGGATGTCACGTCGCGGCCAGGGCGGAGGCCCGACCGCGTACGACTTCCGGCGCCCGATCAAGCTCTCCCGTGACCACGTCCGCACGCTGCAGATCGCCTTCGAGACGTACGCGCGCAGCTGTGGCACCCTGCTGACCACCCGGCTCCGGGCGGTCAGCAATGTCTCGTTGATCTCCATCGAGCAGCTGACCTACGAGGAGTACGTCTCCTCGCTCGTCACCCCGACGATCATCGCGGTGGTGGCCCTCGACCCGC
Organism: Actinoplanes lobatus; assembly: GCF_014205215.1. Lineage (NCBI taxonomy): Bacteria > Bacillati > Actinomycetota > Actinomycetes > Micromonosporales > Micromonosporaceae > Actinoplanes > Actinoplanes lobatus. The sequence goes on along the minus strand of NZ_JACHNC010000001.1, from coordinate 1,699,031 downwards.
TGCCCGGCACGGGCCTGCTGGAGATAGCACAGCCCACGGTGATGACCGCGATCGACCACATGCTCGGCGGTCCCGGTGGCACCCAACCGGAGCGGCCGCTGACCGAGGTGGAGATGCCGCTGCTGCGCGGCCTGCTCGACCGGATGCTGGGCGAGCTGCGGTACGGCTTCGAGAGCATGGTCGACCTCCGGCCGAAGCTCAAGGAGATCGAGTACAACGCGCAGTTCCTGCGTGCCCATGCGCCCGGTGACGCCGTGGTGGTGGCGTCGTTCGAGACCAAGGTCGGCGCGGAGGAGTGCCTCTCCACCATCTGCCTGCCGTTCAACGCCATGCTGTCGGTGCTGGAGCGGACCGAGGCGGTGGTGCTCAGCGCCGCCGAGCGGGAGGTGCGGGATCGGGCCCGGCGCAACCTGACCGCCGGACTTTCCGCCGCTCCGATCGACGTAGCAGTGCGATTCCACCCCATTCGGATGCGTACCGATGACATCGTGGATCTACGTCCCGGTGACGTCGTCCCGCTGGGACACCCGACCAGCCGGCCGCTCGAGGTGACCACCGCCGACATCGTCTTCGCTCATGCGGTTCCCGGTAACCAGGGCACCCGGCTCGCCTGTCTCGTCGTGCCGTCGTCCAACGAGAGCCCGTCCAAGGAGTCTGGCCGCCCATGACAGCGCCCACCATGTCTGTTTCCCAGCTCGGTCTTGCCCGGAACGCCGCCGAAGCCGCACTGGCCGTCCTGCCCACCAGCTACACCCTGACGGTCGCCGACCCGGTGGCGCCGGGCGCGGGGACGGCGATCGAGGGGCAGGCGATCACGGCCCGGTTCACCGGCGCGGCCTCAGGTGAGGTCGTGGTGGTGGTCGGCCAGGACCTGGCGACCGCCCTGCGGGAGAGCCCGCTCGGTGAGCTGGACCTGACCGCGGCGGTCCGCCCGGCCCTGGAGGCGGCGGCCCGGGTGTTCGGCCCGGTGGTCCTGGATCCCGGTCAGCTGATGGAGCCCGAGGTCGCGCTCAGCGCGCTCGCCGTGAAGGAGGGCGCCGTCGCGGTGCCGCTGCGCGACGAGTCCGAGGTACGCGCGGTCGTCGCTCTCGCCCTGAGCCAGTGGCCCGGCGACGACCCCGGCGCGGTGGACGTCGCCCAGCGTGCGGCACCGGTCCAGGGGTCCGGCGGCCGGCGCGGGCTGGACATGCTCTACGACGTCGAGATGGAGGTCTCGGCCGAGCTGGGCCGGACCCGGATGAGTGTGCGGGAGCTGCTGTCGCTCACCCCGGGCGCGATCGTCGAGCTGGACCGGGCCGCCGGAAGCCCGGCCGACCTGCTGGTCAACGGCCGGCTGATCGCCCGCGGCGAGGTCGTCGTGGTGGACGAGAACTTCGGCATCCGGATCACCGAGATCGTCTCCCCCGGTACGGAGTAGCCGCCTTGATCCCCTCCGCCGTCCGGATGATCCTGGCCCTGCTGGTCGTCCTGTTGCTGATGTGGCTGCTGGCCAGGGTGATGCGCAGGCCGTACACCGCCCGCCGCGGCGGCTCGCTGACGGTGCTCAACCGCCAGCCGCTCAGCCGGGGCGCGGCGGTGGCGGTGATCCGGGTGGCGGACCGGGCGCTGGTGGTGGGGATCACCGAACAGCAGGTGAGTCTCCTCGGCGAGGCCGACATACACGCCTTCGAGACCGAGCCGGACGAGGAACACCAGGACGTTCTCGAGGTGGAGCCGGAGGAGCTGCCCGGGCGGCATCCGGCGAGCCACCACGGCCGGCACGGCCGGCTGGAGGGTTCGGTGCTCTCCCGGCGGACCTGGGGTTCGGCGATCGAGTTCCTGCGCGATCGAACGACGAGGCGATGATCCGATGAGCCGGCGCGCGATCCCGTTGCTGCTGATGGTGGCCACCCTGGTGCTGCTGCCGGAGGTCGCCGCGGCGGCTCCCGCGCCGACTCCGTCGCCACCGAGCGTCGACATCCAGATCAACGGTACGAATCCCGACGGCGGCCCACCCGCGTCCCTGGTGATCGTCCTCGCGCTGACCGTGCTCTCGGTGGCGCCGGCCCTGCTGCTGCTCTGCACGTCGTTCACCAAGGTGTTCATGGTGCTCGGCATCACCCGCAACGCGCTCGGCCTGACCAGCATGCCGCCGAACCAGGTACTCGCCGGGCTGGCGCTGTTCCTGAGCATGTTCATCATGGGCCCGACCCTCTCGGCCATCAACCAGGAGGGCATCCAGCCCTATCTCAGCGGTGAGAAGACCCAGTCCGAGGCGTTCGAGGACGGGGTCCAGCCGCTGCGCGAGTTCATGTACCAGGTGACCCGGCCGGAAGAGATCGCCCTGCTGACCAAGGCGGCCGGTCAGGAGAAGCCGGCCAACATCGACGAGGTTCCGCTGGTCACCCTGATCCCGGCCTTCGTGCTGTCCGAGCTGCGTGCCGCGTTCATCATCGGGTTCGTCATCTTCATCCCGTTCCTGATCATCGACCTCGTGATATCGGCGTCGCTGATGTCGCTGGGCATGATGATGCTGCCCCCTGTCACGGTGGCGCTGCCGTTCAAACTGCTGCTGTTCGTGCTGGTCAACGGGTGGGCCCTGATCATCACGGCGCTGGTGGGGTCGTATTGAGGCGATGAACTTCAACATCCCGATCGGGGAGTTCATGGCCTTCATGCTGGGGGTCGTGCGAACCAGCGCGTGGTTGATGGTGTGCCCACCGTTCAACTCGCGGTTCATCCCGGGACCGGTGAAGGCCCTGCTCTCCGTCGGCCTGACCCTGCCGATGGCGCCGTACCTGCGGCAGACCGTCCCGTCGCTGGAGACGGCGGATCTGATCGCCAGCGCGATTCTCCAGGTCTTCATCGGCGCCGCGCTCGGCTTCATCACCGCGTTGTTCTTCGCCGCCTTGCAGGCCGCCGGTGACCTGCTCGACCTCTTCTCCGGCTTCACCCTGGCGTCGACCTACGACCCGTTCTCGCAGAGCAGCAGCTCGATCTTCGGCCGGCTCTACAACCTGGTGGCGCTCACTCTCCTGTTCGCCAGCGACGCGCACCAGATCATCCTGCGGGGCTTCCTGCAGAGCTTCGAGACCCTGCCCCTGGACACCGTCTTCTCGTTGGAGACGTTCAGTCAGGTGCTGATCGAGGGAATCGGTGAGATGTTCCTGGCCGCGGTCCAGATCGCCGGGCCGCTGATCGCGGTGCTGTTCCTGGCCGACGTCGCACTGGGCCTGCTGAACCGGGTGGCGCCCGCACTGAACGTGTTCCAGCTCGGGTTCCCGATCAAGATCTTCCTGGTCGTCACCCTCTCCGGCATCGCCATCATGATGCTGCCGGAGGTGCTGGACAAACTGGTCGACCAGGCGGTCACGATGGTGGTGCGGCTCAGTGGCGGCTGAGGTGCGCCGAAGAGGCCTTTGACAGGCGCGCGGCGCCCCGGCGCCGAGGAGGTGAGACGTGTCCGGCGAGAAGACCGAGGAACCCACTGCCCAAAAGCTGAAGAAGGCCAAGCAGGAGGGGCAGATCGGCCGCACCCAGGACCTCGGCGCCTGGGCCGGCATGCTCGCCGCCAGCATCATCCTCCCTCGCACCCTGGCCAAGGCCATGGAGCACGCCGAAGAGCTGATGGCGAAGGTCCCGGAGACGATCGCCGATCCGGACCCCGCCAAGGCCCTCGGCATCCTGAAGGAAGGGCTGATGGGCGCGGCCTGGACGGTGCTGCCGCTGGCGCTGACCATGATGGCGGTCGGCATCGTGGCGGCCGGTGCGCAGGGCGGCATCCGGGTCGCCACCAAGCTGTTCAAACCCAAGTTCAACCGGCTCAACCCGTTCACCGGGATCAAGCGGATGGTCGGCCCGCAGGGGCTCTGGGAGGGCGCCAAGGCGCTGATCAAGACGACGGTGCTCGGGGTCGTCCTCTACCTGACCATGAAGGACATCATCCCGACGCTGATGACCGCCGGCCAACTGCCGCTGCGCTCCCTGATCGGCGTCATCAACGACGCCGCGGTCCAGCTCATCCGGGCCGCCGCGGCGGTCGGCCTGGTGATGGCCGCGGCCGACTACTTCGTGGTGCGGCGCCGTACCAGGAAGCAGCTGAAGATGAGCAAGGAAGAGGTCAAACAGGAGCACAAGAACACCGAGGGCGATCCGCTGATCAAGGCCCAGATCCGGGCCAAGCAGCACGCCATGGCCCGGAACCGGCAGATGGCCGACGTGCCGACCGCGGATGTGGTGGTGGTCAACCCGGTGCACATCGCGGTGGCGCTGCGGTACGAGCCGGAGAAGGGCGCGCCCCGGGTGGTGGCGAAGGGGCAGGGCCCGCTGGCCGCGAAGATCCGCGACCTCGCGACCGAGAACCGGATCCCGATGGTGCAGGACGTCCCGCTGGCCCGGGCGCTGAACAAGGACTGCGAGATCGGTCAGGAGATCCCGGCGGAGTTCTACGGCGCCGTGGCGAAGGTGCTGGCGTTCGTGATGAGCCTGAAGGCACGTGGTGCGGCCGCTGGTTTCCACCGCAACCCGAACCCCACCCCAGCTGCGGCATAACTACCAAATCCGGAGATTTCCTCACAACGCGGTGCAAGAGCAGGGAAGATCGGTGCGTGGCGGTGCCACAGCGGCCTCCGTGACGGCGCGACACGCTGATCGGGCCGGACTGCCCACGCTCGGAAGGTGCCGTGAAGACGAAGCAGCTTGGCAGATTCGCCGTACCCGTGGGGGTCGTCGGCATCATCATCATGATGGTCGTCCCGCTGCCGACCTTCCTGCTGGACCTGCTGATCGCCGTGAACATCACGACCGCGCTGCTCGTGCTGCTGATCTCGATGTTCGTGCAGAGGCCGCTCGACTTCGCCATCTTCCCCGCGCTGCTGCTCGTCCTGACACTGTTCCGGCTCGCCCTCAACATCAGCGCGACCCGCCTGGTGCTGCGCGACGGCGACGCCGGCAAGGTGATCCACGCGTTCGGCAGCTTCGTCGTCGGTGGCAACCTGGTCATCGGCCTGGTCATCTTCTCGATCCTGGTGATCGTCCAGATGATCGTGGTCACCAAGGGCGCCGAGCGGGTGGCCGAGGTGGGCGCCCGGTTCACCCTCGACGCCATGCCCGGCAAGCAGATGGCCATCGACGCCGACCTCAACGCCGGTCTGATCGACGACTCCGAGGCCAGGAGGCGCCGCGCCGAGGTGGCCGCCGAGGCCGACTTCTACGGCGCCATGGACGGTGGGTCCAAGTTCGTCAAGGGCGACGCGATCGCGGCCATCATCATCACGGTGATCAACCTGGTCGGCGGTTTCGCGGTCGGCATCATGCAGGCCGGCATGTCCCCGGCCGACGCGATGAACCACTACAGCATGCTGAGCATCGGCGACGGCCTGGTCTCACAGATCCCGGCACTGCTGCTGTCGGTCGCCACCGGTCTGATCGTGACCCGTTCGGCCACCACCGGGGACATGGGGCAGAGCGTCACCACCCAGCTCAGCCAGAACAAGCTCGCGCTGCGCATCGGCGGCGGCGCCGCGATCGCCCTGTGCATCATCCCCGGCCTGCCGAAACTTCCCTTTCTGCTGGTCGGTGCGACGGTGCTGTTGATCGCCCAGCGGGTGAAGGACCCCGAGCCGGAGGTGGCCGACGCCCACGGGGCCGCGGCGGAGGCCGCCGATCTGCCCGCACCGGACAGCCCGGAACAGCTGCTCGGCGAGATGCGGATCGACCCGCTGGAACTGGCGCTCGCCCCGGACCTGGTCGACCTCGTCGACGTCAACAGCGGCGACCTGCTCGACCGGGTCCGCGCCCTGCGCCGCAAGATGGCCATGGAGCTCGGCGTGATCATGCCGCCGGTCCGCACCCGGGACGACCTGGACCTGCCCCTCTCCTCGTACGCGATCCGGATCTCCGGGGTGGACGCCGGCGCCGGCCAGGCGCCGCCGGGCACGGTGCTCGCCATCGGCGAGGGCCTCCAGGCGCTGCCCGGCCGCGCCGGGGTCGAACCGGTCTTCGGGCTGGCCGGCAAGTGGGTCCCCGCCGAGCTGCACTACCAGGCCGAGATCTCCGGGGCGACCGTCGTGGACCGGGCCTCGGTGATCATCACGCATCTCGCCGAGATCGTCCGGACCAACGCCAGCCGCCTGCTCGGCCGTGAGGACGTCCGCGCGCTCAGCGACATGGTCAAGCGCACCCACCCGGTCGTGGTGGAGGAGCTGACCCCGGCGCTGCTCAGCCTCGGCCAGATCCAGAAGGTGCTGCAGGCGCTGCTCGACGAGGGCGTGCCGATTCGCGACCTGGTCCGCATCTTCGAGGCGCTCTCGCTGCGGGCCAAGGTCTCCGTCGACCACGACGGCCTGGTCGAGGCGGCGCGTGCGGCCCTCGGCCCGGCCATCGCCGCCCAGTACGCGACCGCCGGCCGGCTCACCGTGATCACACTCGACCCGATGCTCGAGCAGAGCCTGCTCGAGTCCCTGCGGCCCAGCGACACCGGCGCCTTCATGGCGATCGACGGCATGCGTGCCGAGGCGATCGTCAGTGAGGCGGGCCGGCTCACCGAGGCCGCCGAGCAGCAGGGCCTGAATCCGGTCCTGGCGTGCTCACCACAGCTGAGGCTGCCGCTGATGCGACTGCTGCGGGCCGGCTCGCGCCGGGTCCAGGTGCTGTCGTACAGCGAAATCTCTGGTTCCACCGCACAGATCGAGACGATAGGGGTGGTGAACGGTGCCTACGCGGGTGCTTCTTGAGGGGCCGGCCATCGAGCCACTGCTGGCTCAGATTCGTGACGAGTACGGCTCAGCCGTGCGGATCATCTCCGCCGACAAGGTACGAAGTGGTGGCATCGGGGGTTTCTTCGCGAAACAGCACTTCGAGCTCTCCGTCGAGGTACCGGATCCGAACGAGGACAGTGAGGACATGGCGCAACAGCCCGTTGCCGACACAGGCACACCCAGCTTCGAGCGCCTGCTCGAACAGGCCGAAGCCCAGGACCGGGTGAACACCGAGAGGGCGGCCGTCCCCGACCCGCCCGCGCGCCAGGAAGGCCGGCAGGCCGGAATGGGTGACACCGGTGCGGCGTTCGCCGAGCTGATGGCCGGGCTGGACGTCGCCGGTCACCTGGGCGAGGGCCGGGCGCCGGGCAGTCCCCGGTCGGCCAAGCCCCGGCATGCCGAGGCCGGCGAGGACAAACCCGCCGCCGTACGACCGTTCCGGCCGGCGCCGGCCGAGCTGCCCGCCATGCCGAATTTCGGGGAATGGCCCACCGGACGGGATCGGGAGTCCGCCGAGCCGCGCGGGACCATGACACCGATCCGGGCGGCCGCGGCGGCACCGCGCGCCGTGGCACCCGGCGCCGCGGCAGCCGTGTCGCCGGTGCGCACGCCGGAGCCGGCGCCTCCGCAGGCCGCGTTCGGCCCGGTTCCGGCCCCGATGCGGTCGGCCGCCGAGGTGTACGGCCTGGAGGAGTCGATGCCGCTCTCCCCGGTCCCGGCGTCACCGGGCCCGGTCGCGGCCCCGGTCGCGGTCGACCGCGGCGAACTGGACGCGGTCCAGCGCAACCTGATGTCGGTCGGGATGCCGGAGTCGATGGCTCGCAAGATCACGGGCGGGGACACGTACGCCGGTGTGCTCAGCGTCCTGGCCGCCCGCCCGGCCGCACCCGGTATCCCGGACGGCGGCGGCGAGATCCTGGTGCTGGCCGGTGAGGTGCACACCGCGGTGCCGATCGCCAAGCAGCTCCTCGACCAGGTGCACGTGGACCAGACCCATCTGCTGCTGGCGGCGCCCTCCACGGCGGGTACCGGGCTGCACTCGTCCCGGCTCATCTCCAGCCACAACGCGGCCAGGGCACGGGCCGAGAAGCTCCAGAGCTCCGACAATCCATGGGTGGTCGTGATCGATGCCCCGGTCGGCGGGACCGACGCGTTCTGGGTCAACGACATGTGCGAGGCGCTCGGGGCCACCGCGCTCTGGGCCGTCGTCGACGCCACCCGCAAGACCGCGGACACCGCCCGTCATCTGCGCGGGCTCGGCGAGGTCGAGGCCCTCGTGGTGCACGGCGTGGAGCTCACCTCGGATCCGGGTTCGGTGCTGGGCCTGGACGTGCCGATCTTCTCGCTGGACGGCAAGCCGGCCACCCCGCACGCCTGGGCGGCGCTGCTCTGCGCCCGGATCGCGGCCGACGTGACGCCGTCCGCGGCCCAGCGCCGGCTGACCCGTTCCGGCCGCCGTTGAGCGGGCGCCGCGATGATCAGGCCGTCGGTTCTGCTGTTCGCGCTGCTCATCAGCGCGCCGGCCTGGTACCGCCTGCTCCTCGACGAGCTGGAGCTCCGCCAGGTGCTGGTCCGGTTCCTGGTCGCGGTGCCGGTCGCCGCCGTGCTGCTGGCCGGACTCCGGTTCCTCCTCGCCGGTTACCGGAAGGTCGAGGAGGAAGAGGCGCCGGCATCCGTCGTGGTGACACCCGAGCGGTACGACTCCGCGCCCGATGAGTCACGCTGACCACCCGCTGTGAACAAACCGGAGCCGGCCCGCGAATCCGCGGGCCGGCTCCGGTCACGTCGCTAGGCGTGGGTGTCCAGCCGTCCACTGCCCAGGTCGGCCCGGCGGGTGGTGGCCGGGACCGGTTGTTCGGCGCCGGTGTCCGGGCCGCCCCGCGATCCGCCGTCGGCGCGCCGGCCGAACATCTCGCCGAACTGCTGCCGGGCCTGCTGCTCGGCGTTGCCCTGCCGCAGGTCGAGCGAGCAGTTGGTGAAGCCGGCGTCGTTCAGCTGGCGGCGCAGGTCGTCAAGGGACTGCCGTAGCGCCTCGTTGCCGGCCTCGGTCCGGCCGGCCAGCTGCACGCTGATGTCGCCGTTGCGGATCTCCGCCACCACCTGGACCGGGCCCAGGTCGGCCGGGTGCAGGTGCACGGTCAGCCGGTGCACGCCGTCCGCGTCCAGCCGCAGCGGGATGATCCGGGTGGCGAGCTGTGCCGCGTAGGGAGACGGAGTGGCCGGCGCCGGTGCCGGTGCCTGCGGGGCCGGGGCCGGGGCGGTCTGCGCGGTGGCCTGCGGGCCGGTCATCCCCGGCAGCCCGGCGACGCCCGGATGCGGCGGAGCACCGGCCTCGGCCGGTCCGGCGGCCGGGGGAAGAACCGTGGAGAACGCGGTCGCGGACTCCGCGGCGGCACGTCCGGTGGTGGGCGCGCCGGCCCCGCCGCCCGTTCCGGGCTGCTGGTCACCCTGTCCGGCGGAACCCTGCTCGGGCGCGGTGTCACCGGTGGGCGCCGTCGGGGCGGGGGCGTCCGCGGTGGTGCCGAGGTCGGTGCCGGCGGATTCCGTACCGGGCGCGGTCGCCTGGATGGCGGCCTCGCCGGCGCGTAGGCTCTCCGGCCGCGGTGGGGCGGGCGCCTGGGCGCCCACGGCCGTCCCGGTGAGGCTCTTCGCCGGATCGGCGGCCTGATCGACGGCCTGACCGGCGGCCTGCCCGATGGCCTGACCGGCGGCCTGACCGGCGGTCGGCTGGCCCGGAGCGACGACCTGGTCGGCGCCGGCGGTGGTTTCGGGCACGGGCGGGCCGGCTTGACCCACCGGAACCGATCCGGTCGTCAGCGCCGACACCTGGTCCGTGCCGGCCGAGGTCAGGTCGGCCTGCGGCGGCACGGTGGTCATGGCCTGGACCGCGACCGGCACCGGAACGACGGCCGTCGCCGCCACGGAACCGGTCTCACCGGCATCCGGCTTCTCCTCGGCGCGGGTCTGGTCCGGGTCCGGGGACGCCGTGGCGGCCTGCTCGGTCACCTGCTCGGCGGTGTCCCGGTCATCGGCGGTGCGGTTCGGCGAGGTCCGTTCCGACGTGGTGCGGCCGGGCGATCCCCGGTCCGCGACCGGCCGTCGATCGGTGGCCCGGTCCGTCGCTCGCGTGACGGCGTTCCGCTGAGCGGCCTCCCGGCTGTCGGCTGTGCGGGCCCGCTGAGCGGCTTCCCGGGTGTCGGCGGCCCGCTCGGCTGCTCGCGTGACGGCGGCCCGCTGAGCGGCTTCCCGGCTGTCGGTCATGCGGGCGGCGGCCGCCCGGGTGGCGGCGGCGGCCCGTTCGGTGGCCGCCCGCGACATCGCGGCGCGGGACATGAGGGCCTGGTAGTCGGTCGAGCCGGAACCGGCCCGACTGCCGGCACGATTTTGGTCGTCGGTCGATCGGTCCAGTTCGTTCGAGAGCGCCGACCCGAAGTCCGGTCCGCTGTCACTGCGGGACCCGGTCGGCTGGCGTCCGCTCTCGGTAGCGAGCCGGCGGTCGGGGCCGGTCACTGAAGTCGGCATGGTCATCGGGTCTCCCTGTCTCTCGATAACTGCTCGGATCGACTCAGGCGCCGAGCGCGGCCAGTGCCTTCTGTACCTTCGGGACGTATGCCTGGGTCTCCGCGTACGGAGGGATGCCGTTGTGCTTGTGCACCGCTCCGCCACCCGCGTTGTACGCGGCCAGGGCCAGCGGTACCGACTTGAACTCGCGCAGGTGCTGGGACAACAGCTTGGCGGCCCCGTTCACCGCCTGGGCGGGGTCGAAGGCGTCGTGCACCCCGAGGCCACGGGCGGTGGACGGCATCAGCTGCATCAGACCCTGGGCGCCGGCTTTGCTGACCGCTCTGGAGTCGTACCCGGATTCCACCTTGGCAACCGCGGCCAGCAGCTTCGGCGAGACGTCATACTTCGCGCCGGCCTTCAGGAACAGGTCGGCGTACGGCACTCCGCCGAGCCCGTCGCCGGTCCGCAGCCCGGCCGGGCGCAGCGACGACATGTCCTGCACCGCGGCGGTGGGGACGGTGTCGAGGACCCGGCGGATGGCGCTGGGCGTCTCGTACACAGTCTGGATCTTGACGTGGTCGCCGGGCTTCGGCGCCGCGATCATCCGGTTGTCGCCCAGGTAGATCGCCACATGGTCGACCGGCGAGTTGAACGCCAGGATGTCGCCCGGCTTCGCCTCGGACAGGCTCGCCACCGGGCGCCCGGCGCGGGCCTGCTGCCACGAGTTGCGCGGCAGTTCGACACCGAGATCCTGGTAGGCCCGCTGGACCAGGGCGGAGCAGTCCAGGCCCTTGTCCGGGTCGGTGCCGCCGAAGACGTACGGCGTACCCAGATACTTCTTGGCCGCCGCGACGATGTCGTCACCGCTCGGTCCGCCGGTGACGGCCGTCCCGCCGAGGGTGCCGGTGGCGCTGGCCAGCGCCGATGCGAACTTCGTGCTGGAGGCGCTGCCGGCGGTGGCCTGGGCCGGGTTCATGCCCAGCTGATTCTGCAGTTCCGCGACACGGGAGAGGATCCCGCTGACACCCAGCATCGTCACGCTCCGCTCCGGTTCGGGTCGTTGACGTCTCCGGCGGCGTTGCGCGCCTTGGCGGTCACCGCGAGCTCGTCCAGGACGGCCTGATCGGTCCGCAGGTCGTGGGCCCTGAGCATGGCCGCGTGGCGGTCGCCCATCATCTCCACCGCTCGGTGCCGCTTGGCGGCGTCCGCGAGAGCGGCGAGTCTCTCCTGCTCGATCTCCTCGGCGGCGGTCACCATCCGCTGTGCGTCGAAGAGGCCGGCGGCGAGGGACTGCCGGGCGACCAGTGACGCCACCATGGCACGCGCGGTGCCCTCGGACGGCGCGTCCGCACCGACGAGTTCGAGCTTGCGGCGCCGGACCATGGCCTCGGCATCCCGGACATCGGCCCGGGACTGGATCACGGCGCCGCGAGCGGCGTCCTCCTGGGCCTTGCGGGCACGGAGCACCGGCGCCAGCCGGAACAGACGATTCAACGTTGGCCTCCAAGCGGGACGGGTGGGCCTTCACATGCCGCTTCGGTCAGACAGCCGCTCCGCTGAGGTCCTGCACCCGCTTCGCTCCCGACCTGCCCCACCCGCTCACCTCAACCCGGGACCCGCCCCGATGTCCGGATCTGTGGACCGGCCTCAGGTGGTGGCGATCAGGGCGCGCAGTTCGGCCCAGCCGGACTCGGCGGTGGTGCGGTCGTCGAGGCCCTGGCGGAGGAACGCGCTGATCTGCGGCCAGGCCGCGTTGGCCCGGTCCGCGTCCGGATTGGTGCCGGGTACGTAGGCGCCGATCTCGACGAGTTCGCGGACGTCCCGGTGCGCGGCCATCAGCCGGCGCAGCTCGGTGGCGTCGGACCGCTGCTGCGGTGTCGTGATCTTGTTGGCGACCCGGGAGATCGAGTCCAGCGCCTGGATCGCCGGGAAGTGCCCGGCGGTGGCGAGCTTACGGTCCAGCACGATGTGCCCGTCCAGGATCGAGCGGGCGGCGTCGGCGATCGGCTCGTTGTGGTCGTCGCCCTCGACCAGCACCGTGTAGAGGCCGGTGATGCTGCCCCGGGCGCCCGGCCCGGCCCGTTCCAGCAGGGAGGCGAGCATCGCGAAGACGGACGGCGGATATCCGCGGGTGGCCGGCGGCTCGCCGACCGAGAGGCCGACCTCACGCTGCGCCATCGCCGCACGGGTCACGCTGTCCATCATCAGCAGCACGTCGGCGCCGTCGTCCCGGTAGTACTCGGCGATCCGGGTGGCCACCGCGCCGGCCCGGAGCCGGACCAGCGGCGGGGTGTCCGAGGTTGCGATCACCAGCACCGAACGGGCCAGCCCTTCCGGGCCGAGGTCGTATTCGATGAACTCGCGTACCTCGCGGCCACGCTCGCCGACCAGGGCGACCACGTTCAGCTCCGCCGAGGTGCCGCGCGTGATCATGCTCATCAGGGTGGACTTGCCGACCCCGGAGCCGGCGAAGATGCCGATGCGCTGGCCCCGGCCGCACGGTACGAGGGTGTCCAGGACGCGTACCCCGAGGGACATCGGCGCGTCGACGAGCTGCCGTTCCATGGCCGAGGGCGGCGCCGAGTCGATCGGCACCAGGTGCCCGCGCAGCGGCGGACCACCGTCCATCGGCCGGCCCAGCCCGTCCAGGATCCGGCCGCGCAGATCGGGCCCGACCGCGACGCGCAGCGGCCCGCCGGTGCTCACCGCCGGGGTGCCGGCGCCGATCCCGGCGATCGGGCCGAGCGGCATGCAGGAGAGCCGCTCTCCGTCCAGCGCCGCCACCTCGGCCAGCACGATGTCCTTGCCGACGCCGAGCCGCAGCAGGTCACCGACGTTCGCCTCGAGCCCGCTGACCGTGATGCGCAACCCGACCGCTCCGGTGACCCGCCCACTGACCAGGGGGCGGGCCGCCTCGACGGCACTGTGCAACCGGTGCTGGAACAGATCGGTCATCGCCGGATCCTCTACATCCGCAGGGCCTCCCGGGCACGGTCCATCGCGGTGGCGACGGTCGCGTCGACGGTCGCGGTACCCGTCTCGGCGACGGCGTCACCGGGTCGGAGCCCGGGATCGGGGCGCAGCACGATCCGTCGCCCCTGATAGTCGAAATCGCCCCCGGAGCCCTCGCCGGTCAGGCTCTGGAGGTCGTCCGGGTGCAGGCTGACGACCACGTCGGCGTGTTGCGGGGCGGCGGTCATGACCCGGCGCAGGGCGTCCGCCCCGCGTTCCGGGTCCTCCCGCAGCACCCGGCCGATGATGCCCTCGGCCAGTTCCCAGGCGCTCGCCATGATCATCTCTTGCACGTCGGTGTAGGTCGGCCTGAGCTGGTCCTCCATGTCGGTGACGGCACGGCCGAGGGCGTTCACCGCCTGGGCCAGGGCCATGGCGCGGCGGTGCTCGTGCTCCTCCTCGGCGACCACGGCGCGAGCCGCGGCGGCCTCGTTGGCCACCGCGGCGTCGCGTTTGCCCGCCGCCCATCCTTCGGCGTAGCCGGTGGTCCGGGCCTGCTGCTTGGCCTTCTCGACGGCTTCGTTGTCGACGGGGGTGTCGGGCCGTAGGTCGACGGCGAACCGCGCGGCGGCGGCGTTCTCGGCCATCGCCCCGCGGATCACCCGGTCAGGCGATGAGCTCATCGGCCTCGCCGCCACGCTGGATCTCGATCTGGCCGGAGTCCTCCAGCGAGCGGATGACACCGACGATCTTGGCCTGGGACTCCTCGACCATCTTGACCTTGACCGGGCCCAGCAGGTCCATCTCCTCCAGCAGGTTCTCCCGGCCCCGTTCGGACAGGTTGCCGGTGACCTTGTCCCGCACGCTCACCGGCACACCCTTGAGGGCGGTGGCCAGGTCGGCCGGCTCCACCTGCCGCAGGATCAGCTGCACCGCGCGGTCGTCCAGGTTCACGATGTCCTCGAACATGAACATCCGCCGGCGGATCTCCTCGGCCAGCTCCGGGCTGCGCGTCTCGAGGGCCTCCAGGATGAGCCGCTCGGTGGTGCGGTCGGCGCGGTTGATGATGTCGACCAGCGGTTGCAGACCACCGACCGTGGAGAGCTCGTCCGGTTGCAGCACGCTGGAGAGCTTGCGCTGCAGGGCGCTCTCCACCTGCCGGATGATGTCCGGCGAGGTCCGGTCCATGATCGCGATACGGTGCGCGACCTCGGTCTGCACCTCCAACGGCAGGTTGGCCAGGATCGACGAGGCCAGCGCCGACGGGATGTGCGCCAGCACCAGGGCGATCGTCTGCGGGTGTTCGTACTGAACATAGGACAGCAGCTGCCGTGGGTCCGCGTTGCTGAGGAAGTTGAACGGGATGTCGTCCATCGACGCCTCGAGCCGGTCCAGGATCAGCGCCGCCCGCTCCGAACCGAGCGACGCCTCCAGAAGCTCCCGGGCGTAATCCATGCCGCCCGCCCCGGCGTACCGGGTGGTCGCCATGACGTAGAACTCGTCCATCACGTCGTCGACCTGCGCGGGTTGGAGCTTGCCCAGCCGAGCCACCTCGGCGGACACCATCTCGACCTCTTTCTCGGTCAGGTTCGCCATCACCTGGGAGGCGTGTTCCTTACCGAACTGGACGAGCATGATCGCGGCCTTACGGGCGCCCGTCATGGACATCGTGGATAGCTGCGGTGTAGTCAACGGGTACTCCTGCCGTTCAGTGCTAGACCGGGTCAGAGGAGATCCAGCTGCGGATCAGCGCCGCCGTCTCGTCGGGCTTCTCCCGGACCAGTTCCTCGATCTCCCGGCGACGTTCCTCCCGGGCCTCGTCGATCTGCTCAGTCGTGTCCGGCAGCTCCAGCGGCTGCGGCGTTTCGATGGCCAGCTCCGCCGCCCGTTGAGCCTCCAGCGCGGCCTGCATGTCCTCGAGAAGACGGCGCTCCTCGTCGGTCAGCTGCTGCTGGCGCTTCTTGGCACGCCGGTGGGCCCGCCAGGCCAGGAAGATCAGGGCCAGCACCACGAACAGCAGGACCGCCGTCTGGATCAGCTTGGTCCGCTTGTCGGACTCCTCCTCCGCGGCCACTGCCGCGAGCTCTTCCTGGGCCGCCTTCGCCTGGGTGTCGTCGAACGGCATGGCGGCCACCGCGATGGTGTCGCCCCGGGTCGGGTCGACGCCGGCCGCCGCGCTGAGCACCTGCTGGATCTCTTCCTTGTTGACCGCACCGGCGGCCGCGCTGTTCAGCAGAACCGACACGTTGAGCCGCTCGATGCTGCCCGGAGCGTTCCGGCGCACCTCCTCCACCTCGTTGAAGCGGCGGGTACGGGTCTCGTCCTTCTGCTGGTACTGGCCGGTGCCGCCGGCGCCGTTGGGCACCTGGATGTTGTCCGGGCCGAGCACGCCACCCGTACCGGTGCCGGTCCCGGCGTAGGTCTC
This sequence comes from Actinoplanes lobatus, assembly GCF_014205215.1. Classification (NCBI taxonomy): domain Bacteria; kingdom Bacillati; phylum Actinomycetota; class Actinomycetes; order Micromonosporales; family Micromonosporaceae; genus Actinoplanes; species Actinoplanes lobatus. The sequence goes on along the minus strand of NZ_JACHNC010000001.1, from coordinate 1,683,413 downwards.
GCTCTTGATGTTCTCCTGCTCGGCGGGCATCGACGGGTCGGTGCTGTAGTTCTTGCTGCGCGTCTCGGTCTGGTCGAAGTCCAGGACCGGGCTGGTGGTGACCACCGCGTTGCCGGGGCCGACCAGGTTGTCGAGCATCCGCTGCAGGGACGAGTTCATCCGGTTCTGGAAGGCGACCGTCTGCTGCTCGGTGCCGCTGTCGGCGCCGCCGGCGCCGACCGTGTTGCCGCCGCCTGTGGAGAGCATCTGCCCGTCCGAGCCGGCGACCGTGACCTGGGTGGGGTCGAGTCCCTCGACGCTCGACGCGACCAGGTGCACGATCGACTGCACCTGCTGCTGGTCGAGCTTCGTGTTCGGCTTCGAGGCGACCAGCACCGACGCCGTCGGCTTCTTCTCGTCGTCGGAGAAGATGTCCTCCTTCGGCATCACCAGGTGAACCGTCGCGGCCTCGACACCGTCGATGGATTTGATCGTGCTGGCCAGCTCACCCTCGAGCGCCCGCTGGTAGTTGGCGTGCTGCATGAAGTCGCTGGTGGTGATGCCCTGCTGGTCCAGCAGCGAGTAACCGGTGCCCTCGTCGCCGGGCAGGCCCTCGCTGGAGAGCTGGAGCCGCAGCTCGTTCACCTGGTCCTGCGGCACCATGACGGTCTGGCCGTCGTTCGTCAGCTCGTAGGAGGTGCCGGACTTCTCCAGCGATTCGACGATCGCGGCGGCGTCCTTGGTCGAGAGGTTGTTGAAGAGCGTCTGGTACGAAGGCTTGGCCGCCCAGGTGGCGAAGAAGTAGCCACCGACGATGAGAGCCAGAACCGCGAAGATGGTGACTGCCTTCTGTCCCGGTGTGAAGGACTTGAAGGTGTCCGTAACGCGGCGAACGGGAGCGGGAAGGCGGTCGGTCATGTCAGGCCTGCATCCTCATGATCTCTTGGAAGGCCTCGACGGCCTTGTTACGGACGGCCATGGTCAGCTGCAGCCCGAGGGACGCCTCGGTGGCCGCCATCGTGTACTGCGCCGGGTCCTGCAACCTGCCGTCGGCGACCTGTACGGCCAGGTCGCTCGCCTTGGTCTGGGCGGCTTGCACGTTCTCCAGACCCTTGGCGACCATGCTGGCGAAGTCGCTGTTCGGGCCGACCGCGGAGGGCGTGGACCCGGTCTCCGAGGCGCCGCCGAGGCCGCCGAGCTTGAAGCCGCCGGTGACGCCGCTGAGACCGCTGAGGCCGGAGACGGAGGAGAAGCCGCCGATGGGGCTGATCGGTGAGGTCACGGCAATCACTTCCCGAGGTTGATCGCGGCGGTGTACGTTTCGCGTGCCCGGTCGACGACCGCAAGGTTTGCCTGGTAGGAGCGCTGGGCCATCATCATCTGGGCCATCTGGTCGCCCATGTTGATGTCGGGCCGGCGGACGTAGCCCTCGGCGTCGGCGAGCGGGTTGTCCGGTTCGTGGACCAGGATCCCCTCCGCGCTGCCGAAGTGGGCGCCGGCGACTTCGACCCCGTTCCCGTCCTGCGCGGCACGGGCCGCGACGTACCGGGCCTGGAAGGCGTTCTCGCTGGTCCGGGTCGTGGTGTTGGCGTTGGCGAGGTTGTCGGCCACGGCGTCCAGCCACTTCCGGTAGACCGTGACACCAGTGCTGGCGATCCCGATGGCGTTGAAGGTACTCATCGTCAGGCCCCCTTGATGGCTTCACGCAGCAGGCTGTACTTGCCGTCCAGCGCCCGGATGGCGAGGTTGTAACGCATCGTGGTGTCGATGTGCGACAACGTCTCCTCGTCGAGGTTGACGTTGTTCCCGTTCAGCCGGGTGGGCTCCAGCGACCTCAGCACGCTCGGGGTCACCTCGGCCGGTGACCGGCCCTGGGTGACGGCGCTTTGCAGCGCCTCCTCGAATTTGACCTTACGGGCCTGGTACCCGGGGGTCTCGATGTTGGCGATGTTGTTGGCGATGGCCTGCTGGCGTGCGGCCAGTCCGGTCACCGCGACCCGCAGTGCGGACGACGAGCGGTCGTCGAACAAGGTGGCTCCCTCCGTCGATCCGGTTCTGTCGCCGATCCTTGGCTTCTCGTTCGAGCGATCCGTCGCTCGTACCCTGCACTTCGGCGCACTCGCCGATCCGCTGAGTCCCAACCGGTTGCCAGCCGGTTGCACACGAAAAGGTCCCGGACCCCGTGCGGGGTCCGGGACCTTTTCGGTCGTGATCACATGGCGCAGTCGAGGTAGACCGGGCGCTTGACCGCCTCCCCGGTCTCGATCCGGGCGGTCATCGCCGCCTGCTGCCGGTTCGCGGTGATCCGCCGGGCGATCTCCGCGGCCACCGCCAGCTGCCGGGTGAGGATCCCGTCCGCCCGCGGCTTGAGTTCGAGCGGCAGCGCACCCAGCTCGGTCGGCGGACGCCACAGGTTCGCCGGCGGCGTCTCGAGGAGGCGCCGCTCGTCGGCGAGCAGCGTCTCGACCGTCAGCACGTCCAGTTCGAGCTCGTCCAGCGCCGCACTCCAGGCCCCCCGCCAATCGGCGGACGGCATCACCGTCGTCACGCCGGGGCCAGAGCGGCCTCGCGCCACGCGTCACGCAGCGGTTCCACCAGCTTCCGGCAACCGGCCACCCGGTCGGCGTCCTGCTTGACGTTCGCGCTGATCAGCTCGGTGAGCAGGAAGGTGTAGAGGTTCGCCAGACCCGGCGCGCCGTCCCACGCGTCCACCTTCAGGCTGGCGTGCAGCTCCAGGACGATCTCCTGCGCGTGGCCGATCCGGTTGTTCGCCGACTCCCGGTCACCGCCGCGGAGGGCCTCCTCGCCGTGCATCAGGTCCAGCACGAGCCGGTCGTAGAGCATCATCAGCAGCTTCGCCGGCGAAGCCGTGTTGATCGAGTCCTGAAGATAGCGGTCGCGGTGGTTGGTCACGGTCATCAGTCAGTCCCTCGGTCGGTTGTGGGCGGGAGTCGGTGTCGCGGACGGGTGCTACATCAGGCCGGCCAACTGCCCGGACAGCCAGGTCGACTGGTTCTGGAGCTTGCCGAGTGCGACTTCCAGGCCTGAGTACTGCTTCTGCAGCGCCTCACGCTTGTTCACCAGCCGGACGTCCCAGCTGCTGATCTGGTCGTTCAGCGAGGCGATCTCGTTCTTGCGGCCGGTGACGGCATTCGTGATCACCGTGGTCTGCTTGTCGGCGAGAGCCTCCACCTGGCCGGCGAACGCGCTGCCGACCTGCTGCATCTTCTGCGGGTCCTTGTTGTATTCGGCGGTGAACTTGGCCGCGTCGAAGGTCAGCTGGCCGTCCCGGTTCAGCCCGACGCCGAACTGGCTGAGGCTGCCGAAGTCGACCGTCTCGGTGGTCTGGTCGGGCAGGGTCCGGTCGTAGGTCAGCCCCCGGCTCACCGTGCCCAGGATGGCCTGGCTCATCTCCCGGACGGCGGAGTCGCCGGTCAGCGCCGAGCCCTTCTTCGTCCCCAGGTTGTACGCGGTCTGCGTCTTGACCTCGGTGAGCGCCGCGTTCATGGCGTCCACCATCGCCTGCATCTTCGCGGTGACGGCGGCGGCGTCCGAGGTGGCCGTGACGGTGACGCCGGCCTCCTTCTTGGTGGCCGTGATCGCCACGCCCGGCATCAGCCCGCTGAACGTGTTCGTGTCGCTGGTGACCGTGTATTCCGCCGTGGTACCCGGGTTCACCCGGAGGAGGGCGCTCTGGGAGGGCGTGTCCTCGGCGGTGAGACCACCCGCGCTGAGATCCACCTGGAACCCGTTGCCCGCGCCGGTCTTGGTGCCGGCGAACTGGAGCACGCCGTCGGTGCCGTTGGTGTTGACCACGGTCGCGCGGACATTGAGCCCGGCCGCGTTGACGGCGGCGGCGATGTTGGCGGCCGTGGGCTCCTGATCGTCGGGAATCGTGATCGTGGTGGCGGCGCCGGCGGCGGTGAACGAGTCGTTCGTCCCGTCCGCGTCGCTGTCCGACCACGATCCGGTCGTGATCGTGAACGAGCGGGGATAGGTGGTAGCGGTGGTGTCGATGTTCTTGACGACGCTGACCTGTGCCCGGGCCACCTGATCCACGTCGAAGGTGATGCTGCCGGTCATGCCGGTCATGCCACCGGTGGACGCGGCGGTGACGCTCGCCGAGGTGGACTCGGTCTTGAGCGACCGCCAGGTGGTGAGCGACTGCATCGCGTCCGCGGCCGTCTTGATGGCCTTCAGCTTGGTGTTGACCGACTGGTAGGCGTTCTGCGCGCTCTGCGCGGTCTGCGCCTTCGCTTTGAGCTTGTCCTGCGGGGCGGCCTCGACCTGCATCAACTGCGAGATCATCGAGGAGGTGCTGAGACCACTGACGAGACCGTCGATGGAGCTGACCACGGGAACCTACCTTCAGGGGCCTAGCCGGGTGTGAATGCGGATGGGGGTGGCCGTTGCCGGTCCACCCCCATCTTCGGTATCGCGCCTTGCTTATTCAGTTCTTGTCGGTTGCCGTCCGGTTAGAACGTCAGCGGAGCAGCGACAGCACGCCCTGCGAGGACTGGTTGGCCTGCGAGAGCATGGCCGTGCCGGCCTGGGTCAGGATCTGGCTACGGGTGAAGGAGACCATCTCCGTGGCCATGTCGGCGTCACGGATCCGGGACTCCGACGCCGACAGGTTCTCGACGGTCGTGTTGAGGTTGTTGATGGTGTGCTCGAAGCGGTTCTGGGACGCACCGAGGTTGGCACGCTGGGTGGTGATCGTCGTGAGGGCGGTGTCCAGCGCGTCGATGGCGGCCGTCGAGTTGGCCGCGGTGTCCAGCTGGAGGGCGTCGATGCCCAGGGTGGCCGAGTCCATCGCGCCGATCGTCACGTTGAGCACGTCATCCGTGCTCGTGTTCGCGCCGACCTGGAAGTCGCCGTTGAACGTCCCGTCGAGCAGCTTCGTCGTGCCGAACGTCGTGGTCTGGCTGATTCGGGTGATCTCGCTGGCGAGCTCGGTGACCTCGGCCTGCGACGCCGCCTTGGCAGCGGGGTCCATGGCCGCGCTGTTCGACTGGACCGCCAGGTCACGCATACGCTGAACCATGCTGGTGACCTCGCTCAGGGCACCCTCAGCGGTCTGTACGACGCTGATCGCGTCCTGGGCGTTGCGGGTGGCGACCTTGAGGCCACCGACCTGCGAGCGCAGACCCTCGGAGATCGAGAGGCCGGCCGCGTCGTCCGCCGCGCGGTTGATGCGGAAACCGCTGGACAGCTTCTCCAGCTGCTTCGACATCTGACCGTCGGAGACGGAGAGGTTGCGGTAGGCGTTCTGCGCCGCGATGTTCTGGTTGATGCGAAGACCCATGAGTAATTCCTCCTTGAGTGGGGTCTTGAACCGGCCCGTCCGTGAGCCGTGGTGTTGTGCCCTACCCATCGGCGGTGCGGTGGGAGGCCATGAGGATTATCTGAAAATTCTTCCGGCTTATCGGGCGAAACGGAGAAGTGCCGATCAGCGGCGAAACTGCTCAGTGTTACGGCGGATGTGCCGATCTGCCCGGATGAGCGGTCCACCCGAAGGGTGGCCCGACCACCGACACGACGGAGGACCACGTGAGCCTGACCGATCTGGCCAGTGTCCTGTGGCGCTCACGTGAGCTGCTGGAGATGCTCCTCTTCAAGCTGGAGGAGGAGCAGTTGCTGCTCGCCGCCAACCGTTCGCGCTGGCTCAGCCACGCCACCCGCGAGGTGGAGCTGGTGCTCGATCAGATCCGGCAGACCGAGGTCATCCGGGCGACGTACGCCCAGGCGGTGGCAACCGAGCTGGGTCTGGACCCGGAGGCCTCGCTCGGCGAGCTCGCGGACGCCGCCCCGGACCCCTGGTCCGACCTCCTGCACCAGCACCGCAAGGCGTTCCTGCTGCTGACCTCGGAGATCCAGACGCTGGCCGACGTCAACCGTGACCTGCTCACAGCCGGGCAGCGGGCGGCCCGCGAAACCATGCTCGCGTTCGCCGAGACAGTGGAAACGTATGGACCACAGGGACAGACAGTCTCCGGCGGCGTGCGCCGCCCCACCCTGGTAGATGAGGCGATCTGATGGGCAGCACCTTCGGCGGTATCAACACCGCGCTCACGTCGCTCTACGCGCAGCGCCGCGGCCTGGACGTGACCGGCCAGAACATCGCGAACGCGAATACCGAGGGATACAGCCGGCAGCGGGTGACGATGCGCTCGCTGAACACCAACACGGTGCCCGGCATGTACTCCATGTCGAATGAGGCCGGCGCCGGTGTCGTGGTCTCGTCGGTCGATCGGCTGCGCAGCGCGGGGCTGGACCAGCGCAGCTACATCGAACACGGGACCTCGGCCTATCACACCGAGCGGGCCGGATCGTACGGACTGATCGAGGAGGTCTTCGCCGAGCCGAGCGACACCGCACTCCAGGCTCGCCTCCAGGACCTGTGGGACGGCTGGAACGCCGTCGCCATGAACCCCGGCCAGGCCGCGCCCAAGGCGGCACTGCTCGAACAGGCCACGACCGCGGCGGCGTCGCTCAACGACGCGGCCGCCTCGCTGAACAACCAGTACACGACCAACCGGACCGGGCTGGACATCCGTACCGCTGAGGTGAACAAGACCGCCGCGGAGATCGCGAAGCTGAACAAGGAGATCGTGGTGGCCACCGCGGCCGGCCTCCAGCCGAACGAACTGGCCGACCAGCGTGGGCAGCTGATGCTGAAACTGTCCGACATGATCGGTGCGACGGCGCAGACCCTGCCGAACGGCTCGATGAACGTCTACGTCGGTAACGCCGCTCTGGTCAGCGAGTTCACCTCCCAGGCGATCGAGGTCGCGCCCGGTAGCGCGACGCGGCTCGAGGATCTCGCCACCACCGGGGTCAACCTGCGATGGGTGGACACCGGACTTCCGGTGAACGCCGGCGGGACCATGGGCGCCCAGATGGAGCTGCTCAGCAAGGGCGGCACGCTGGACGAGATCTCCGGGCGGCTGGACAAGGTGGCCGCCGCCCTGGCGAAGACCGTCAACGACCTGCACAGCACCGGGTACAGCATCGACGGCACGACCGGGATGAACCTCTTCATCGCGGGCGGTGGTGTCCCGGCCGGCACCCCGATCACCGCGGCCAACATCGCGGTCGGCATCACCGACACGAGGCAGCTGGCGGTCTCCGCGGGGGATCCCACCGGGACGCCACCGGTGCTCGACGGATCGATCGCGGACAGCCTCTCCGATCTGGGCGCCTCCAAGAGCGGAGCCGACGCCGAATACCAGTCGCTGATCGGCGACCTCGGTGTGGTCGCCCAGTCGTCGATGCGGCGGCGGGACATTCAGGTCTCGGTGACCGAGCAGGTGGACGCGGCACGTGACGCGGAGTCCGGGGTCAACCTCGATGAGGAGATGACCAACCTGCTGACCTACCAGCGCGGATACGAGGCGGCCTCACGCGTCCTCACCACGATCGACTCGATGCTTGACCAATTGATCAACCGTACCGGCCTCGTCGGTAGGTAAGGGGAGCCCTTTCATGAGCATGAGCCCGCGTGTCACCGAGAACAGCGTTCGTACCCGGGTGATGGGAAACCTCCAGCGCAGCCTGGGCCGGACCCACACGGCCATGGAGCAGATCTCCAGCGGCAAGCAGCTGCACCGGCCCTCGGATTCCCCGACCGGGGCGGTCACCGCCCTCCAACTGCGCGGCGAGGTACGTGCGAACCAGAAGTACTCGCTCAACGCGGACGACGCCTTCGGTCGCCTCGGCATGCTCCAGGACAGTCTGCAATCGATGACCGGCCTGATGTCCAGGGTCCGCGAGCTCGCTCTGGAAGGGTCCAGCACGGGCGGCACCTCAGCCGAGGCGAACGCGGCCCGGGCCGCCGAGATCGACCAGATCAAGGGCACGCTGCTCCAGCAGGCGAACAGCAAGTATCTGGACCGGCCGGTCTTCGGCGGCGCCACCGTGGGCGCCGAGGCCTATGACACGTCCGGTGCCTACGTCGGCGAGTCGACGGTTCAGACGCTGCGGGCGATCGGCCCGAACGCCAAGGTCCGGGTGGATCTGGGGGGTCCCGAGGTCTTCGGGGCCGAGGGTTCCCCGGCCCAGCTCTTCACTGTCCTGGACGACCTCTCGACGGCGCTCCGAGCGAATGACCACACCGCTATCACCGCCGGCCTGAAGAATCTCGATCAAGCGTCTGACCTCCTGAAATCCACCCTTTCGGAGGTAGGTGCTCGATACAATCGGGTTACCCAGATGAAGCAGTCCGCCGAGGATCGCTTGATGTCCGTGTCGTCGCAGCTTTCCGATATCGAGGACATCGACCTGCCGAAGGCGATCATGGATTTGCAGCTTCAGCAGAACTCCTATCAGGCCGCTTTGGCCGCCACGGCCAAGGTGGTCCAGCCCTCGCTCATCGATTTCCTGAGGTGACCATGACTACCCGTACCGCATCCCGTCCGATTGAGGCCACGATGACCGACCCGTCGCTGGGGTTGCCGACCATCATGATGGCGGCGCCCATGCCTGGCTTCCCGGGACACCGGGAATTCGTCCTGGTGCGAATCAACGACGACGGTCTGCTCTACGCGCTGACGTCCATCGAGGATCCCGAGCTCCGGTTCCTCGTGGCCCCGCCGGAGCCGTTCTTCCCGGATTACGCCCCGGAGATCGACAACGCGGTGTTCGCCACGCTGAACTGCAAGGACCCGGACCGGCTGCTGCTGCTCACGGTCATCACCGCGGGGGAGAACGACACCACGGCGAACCTTCTCGCCCCCATCGTTCTGGACCGCGACAGCATGCGCGCCATGCAGGTCGTCCTCACCGGCTCGAACTACCCGGTTCGGGCGATCATGAACAAGAACTTCTAGACCTCGAAGTGTGGGCGCGGTCGCGTTTCGTCGCGGCCGCGCCCTTTGCCATGCTGTCCGTTCCATGGATGGAGGAGGGCACCGATGCTTGTGCTGACCAGGCGGGCCGGGGAGAGCGTCATGATCGGCGACGACGTCGTCGTCACGGTTCTCGAAGCCCGCGGTGACGTCATCCGGCTGGGCATCCAGGCACCCCGCGACGTGCAGGTGCACCGCGAGGAGGTCTACCGCGAACTACAGGAGGCCAACCGGGCGGCCGTCTCGCCCACCGACAGCGCTGTGAAGGCGCTCGCCGAGATGTTCGAGAAGCCGGAATCGGCCGAATGACGAATGCCGGGAACGCCCGCCGCGATCACGTGGCGGGCGTTCTCGCGTCACCGGCCCTGCCGCTCCTGACCTGCACCGGTCGTTGACCCCGGCGGACAACGTCGGCCCCGCACTCTTCTCTCGGCGGGAGAAACCCGCTCGTCGAGCCAGGGAGCAAGTGTGGGCACAGAGCGCGAGGTCATCGGTGGCGGTGCGGTCGGTACTGCCCGCGCGCTGAATCTGGCGGTGGACGCGCACGTACACACCGGATTCGCGGCCGGCCGGGACGCGGTGGGTGTGGTGGTGTCGGCTGCCGACCAGGCCGGCCTGACCGCGATCACCTTCGCCGATCAGGCCGGGCCGGACACCACCTGGCTCCCGGCGTACGCGGCCGCGGTCCGGCGGGCCCGGCACCGTACCGAGATGACCCTGCGGGTCGCGGTCGAGGTCGAGGTGGTCAGCGCGGACGGCTGGCTGGCCCTGCCGGCCGACCTCGCCCCGCTGGACGCTCTGTCGGTGGCCGTCTCCGGCCTGCCGATCGGCGACGACGTGCTCGCCCCGCGCGAGGTCCGCGCCCGGCTGGACGGCGGCCTGATGGTCCCCGGTCAGGTGGCGGAGCTGCTGGTGGCGGCGGCTGTGAGGGGCATGGAGCGGGCCTCCCGGTACGTGCCCACCCAGCTGGCCCGCCCGCTCGCCCTGCTCGGGCAGGTGGGCCTGGACGACTCCGTGGTCACGGCGGCGCTGGTCGCCGAGCTGGCGACGGCCTGCCGGGCCGCGGGCGCCGTGGTGGAGGTCAGCGAGGCATGGCGCAGCCCGTCCTCGCGGGTGGTGCAGATGCTGCTGGACGCCGCCGTGACGGTGGTGCCGGCCAGCGACGCCCGGTACGCCGCCGAGGTGGGTCGCTGGCAATACCTGCGCCGCGTGTGAGAGCGACGAGGAACCGCCAAATCGAACACGTTTCGCAGTAGTCTCCGTACTCTCTGTGATGCCAGCACTTCAGCATGGGAGAGTTGCGATGAGCATGGTTCAGCAGGCTATCGAGGTGAGCGCACCGCTTCACACGGTGTACGAGCAGCTCGCGGCGTTCGAGAACTACCCCCGTTTCATGACCGGCGTGCGACAGGTGACCGCGGTGGGGTCCGACCAGACCCACTGGATCATGGATGTCGACGGGAAGCGCCGCGAGTTCGACGCCCAGATCATCGAGCGGTCGCCGGACGAGCGGGTCTCCTGGTCCACCATGGAGGGCCCGCTGCTCGCCGAGACCATCACGCTGCGCCCGATGGGGGAGACCAAGACGCAGATCGTCGCCCAGTTGGAGGCTGACATCGCCTTCCTCATGCCCAGTGACCGGCACGGGCAGGAGTCGCTGAACCGGCGGCTCAAGGACGACCTCACCACCTTCAAGGGCCTGGTGGAGAGCGGTGTGCTCGGCGGTAGCCCGATTCCGCAGAGCGGCGTCAGCTCCAAGCGGATGGCAAGCCACTCGCACACCCTGCTGCCCGGCGTCGCCGCCGATCCGGCCTCACCGGCCTCGGTCGCCGCCCGCATCCGTAACCGCAACGCCGCCGCCGCTGCTGCCGCTGCGAAAGCCGGCGCGGAGAACTCGGGCGGCGTCGCCGGATCCGCCAACATGGGCGGCCGTACCGGTCAGAGCGACATGTGGGGCACCGGCATGATCAATGAAGAGGAACGCGGTTAGGGATTCCCGGCCTGAGTGGCCCGGAGACGCTCGGCGTCTCCGGGCCTTCCCTTTTCCGGGGTACGCCTAGAGCGCCGGCGCCGCTTCCAGGGTGACCAGCAGACGGGCGCCACGTGGTTCGGCGTGCTCGTAGCGGACCGACCCGCCGTTCGCCTCGACCAGGTGCCGGACGATGAAGAGGCCGAGCCCGGCGCCCCGGATGAACCGGCCGAACAGGTTGGGCAGCACGTCCTCCGGGATGCCGGTGCCGCTGTCCTGCACGCTCAGGAGCAGGGCCGCGCCCGGCTCCCGTTCGGCCCGGATGCGGACCGGCGGCGCCCCGTGCGTGAGCGCGTTCTTCAGCAGGTTCTCCACGATGACGATGAGGTGCCCGCGGTCGGCCAGCGCGGCCAGGTCCTCGTCGATGGCGATCTCCACGTCGCCGGAGCCGGCCGTCGCCGCGCTGACCGTCTCGACCACCTCGAGCAGCGGCACCGGCACCCGGCGGGCGGTGACCGTTCCGGTGTCCAGCCGGAACAGCAGCTGGAGGTCGTTCATCATCTTGATCAGCCGCCGGGTGTTCTTGTCGATCTTGGTGGCCAGTTCCAGCCGGATGTCCTCCGGCAGGTCGGCCCAGTCGGCGCAGAGCAGTTCGGCGAGGCTCGCGATGGAGCTGATCGGCTGCGCCACGTCGTGCGTCAGCATCGAGGTGAGGTCGTTCTTGAAGGCCAGGGCGGCGGCCAGTTCGGCATTGCCGCGCTCCAGGTCGGCGGCGTGCCGGGTGAGTTTGTCCTCGGCCTGCTTGCGCTCGGCGATGTCGACGTAGGTGGCGACGTAACCGCGGGTCGCGCCGGCCGCGTCCGGGATGGCCGCCATGGTGGCGAGCACCGGTACGTCGGTGCCGTCGGCGCGGGGGAGCAGCCAGTCGCCGCCGGTGCCGGGCGGGGGCAGCGGTGGTGATTCCGGCAGGGTGTCGTCGTGCCCGGTGAGTTCCCGCCAGCGCCGGTTCACGTCGATCACCCGGTAGTTGGCGTCCATCACCATGACCGCCTCGTTCATCGACTGCAACAGCGTCTGCGAGAAGTCCTGCCGTTCGCGCAGATCGTCGACCATGTGCCGGCGGCGCCCGCCGGCGCCGAGGGTGCGCACCAGGTAGGCGAGCAGGGCCAGCAGGGCGAGCGCCGCGAGGATCACGGCGATGCTCACCGCCGCGGCGACGGGGCCGATCCCGAGGCCCGAGACCATCACGCTGACCAGGACGACGGCGATCGGCGCGGCGACCAGGGCGGGCGCGTGGCCGCGTACGGCGGCGCGTGCCCCGGAGTCCGGAGGGCAGGGTTCCGGTGCGGTCTCGGGGCGGGCCAGGATGGCGCCGACGACCAGCACGAGCAGGGCGACGGCCAGGTGGGTGTCCATGATTCCGGGCGGGCCGGCCGGCTCGACCAGCCAGGGGACCAGGGCGACCAGCGCGATGATCGCGGCGCCCAGCAGGAGCGGGTCGGCGACCCGGAACGCGATCCCACCGGTGCGCCGGGGCACGCGCAGATCGAGGCAGGCGAGCGCCAGCCCGGTGAGGGTGGTGGCGACGCCCGCGGCCGGGTGCCCGCCCAGGGAGGCGACGCCCACGCCGGTCGCGATCAGGGCGAACGACACCGCCGCGGCCACGCGGAAACGGCCCGTCCCCGGATCGGGAACGGGCGTCACCTGGAGCAGGAGGGCGAGGCCGGCCGGAATCAGGGCGGCCGCCGGAGTGCCGATGAGGCCCTCCGGCGGAACGCCCGCATCGAATGTGTGCAGCGCACCGGAGACGGCGACCATCACTCCGGCGCATGCGGCTGTCAGCTGGGACAGCCTGCCCACGCCGCGCGCCGCGATATGCACAATTCCCCCAATACGTGAGGGAAAGAGCATAACGCGGGCTACCCCCGGGAGCGGTTACCTACCGGCCCACTCGAAGCCCTCCTCCAGGCGGATCCTGCTGGCAACGCGGGTGATGTCGGCCCTGTGCCGGTTGGCGTGGTGCCCACAGAACGCCAGGTCTCCACCGCTGGTCAGGACAACCTCCAGCTTGGCGGCCGAACCGCAACGGTCGCAGCGCTCGGTCAGCTCGCCGACGGTGTCGATCGCGGGCGACAGCAGAGTGTTCATATCGCTCTCCTTGCTTCGGTGGCGGTGCAGCGGTCCCGACAGCGAGAAGTTCGGCCCACCGCCCGGTCGGCTTAGGGGTTCAGGGTGTGACACGCCCGATCGGGCCGTCCCCGATCCGACAACCGGGACGCAACCCGGAGGAACCCGGGGGACCAACTCCCCCGTTCCACCATTTCCCACAGCCGCTTTCGGCATTCCCCCTGGCCGAAATTTCATCGACCTGTGCTGACGACCGAGAGGGACATACACCGCATGTTCGGTAACGACGCCCGCCTGGCCATCCGACTGACCGTTGCCACGAGCGCCGCCACCGCAGTCGTCTGGGGCCTGACCGGACCGGCCGCCGCCGCTCCGGCCGCGCCCGCGACGGGCACCATCTCCGGGACCGGCGTGGAGGGCGCCATCCCGGGCAGCTACATCGTCGTCATGAAGGCCGGCGCCGAGGCGGCCGGCCGGGCCACCGCCGCGCAGAACCTGGTCCAGCGGTACGGCGGCCGGGTCGAGGGCGGCTACCTCGCCTCGGTCCGCGGCTTCCACCTGCGGGCCACCGCCGGTGAGGCCCGCCGTCTGGCCGCCGACCCGTCCGTCGAGTTCGTCGAGCAGGACGCCGAGATCAGCACCGCGGGCCGTACCGCGGCCGCGCGCACCCAGTCCGGCAAGGCGACGGCCTGGGGCCTCGACCGGCTCGACCAGCGGAAGCTGCCGCTGTCGAAGAGCTACACCTACAAGCCGGCCGCGAACGTCACCGCCTACGTGATCGACACCGGCGTCCGGGTCGGGCACAAGGAGTTCGGCGGCCGGGCGAGCTACGGCTGGGACTTCGTCAACGAGGACAAGATCGCCGACGACTGCAACGGCCACGGCACGCACGTCGCCGGCACGGTCGGCGGTGCCACCTACGGCGTCGCGAAGGACGTCAAGCTGGTCGCGCTCAAGGTGCTCAGCTGCGACGGCTCCGGCTCGTACGCCGACTTCCTCGCGGCCGTCGACTGGGTGACCGAGAACGCGCAGCTCCCGGCCGTGGCCAACATGAGCCTCGGCGGCCCGCTGAGCAAGGCGCTGGACACGGCGGTCAAGCGCTCCATCGACCGCGGGGTGACCTACGCGATCGCCGGTGGCAACGACGGCAAGAACGCCTGCAAGGCCTCGCCGGCCGCCACCCCGGAGGCGATCACGGTCGGCGCCGTGGACAGCCGTGACGCCCGCGCCTCGTTCTCCAACTACGGCACCTGCCTGGACCTCTTCGCGCCGGGCGTGAACATCCAGTCGGCCGGCAAGGCGTCCAACACCGCCACCGCGACGATGAGCGGCACCTCGATGGCGGCGCCGCACGTGGCTGGCGCGGCCGCCCTGGTGCTCGGCGCCCACCCGGACTGGACGCCCCGCCAGGTGCGCGACGACCTGGTCGCCCACGCCGGCTCCGGCCTGGTCCGCAACCCGGGCAAGGGATCGCCGAACCGCCTGCTCTACACCGGTCACCTGAACACGGCCCGCTGACCGGCGGTGCCCCGAACGCCGCGCGACGCCTCCCGGTGCGTCGCGCGGCGTTCGTTTTCCCAGACACCGGGCCCCGGGGCGATTAGCGTTGGGAGCGACCACAGCCCGAGGAGGATCCGATGCCCGAGGCGCCGGTCGCCGAGCAGCCGACAGTGCTGGTCGTCGACGACGAGGAGGATCTGCGCGACATCATGCAGCGCATGCTGGAACGGCGTGGCTCCTACGCGACACTGGCGGCCGGCGATCCGGACGAGGCCATCGCGATCTGCCGGGAACACCCCACCGAGATCGACGTGCTGATCACCGACCTCACCCTGCCCGGCGTGTCCGGCGGCGAGCTGGCCAAGGCGATCCGCGACCTGCGCCCCGGTATCGGCGTGGTGTTCGTTTCCGGGCTGCCCAAGGACATCGCGGTCGGCAAGGGCGAGATCGACGAGGGCGACGTGCTGGTGAAGAAGCCGTTCACCGCCGACCCCCTGCTCGAAGCGGTCCGCGAGGCACTGCGGAAGGACTAGAGGGGCCAGGGCAGGGTCAGCTCGCCGAGCCGCCAGCGGGCCGGGCCGTCGAGCACCGGCCAGCCCTCGGCCCGCATCCGGCGGACCGTGGCCAGCCAGCGCTGCCGCGGCCCGAACGGGGTGGCCTCGGTCTCCCAGGCCCGGCCCAGCGCACGTAGCAGCTCGTGCACCGGGTGGCCGGGAACGTTGTGGTGGATCAGGGCCTTCGGCAGCCGTTCCGCGAAGACCGCCGGGTGTTCCAGCACCGGCAGCCGGGCCGAGAGGGTCAGCGTCCGCGGCACACCCTCCTCGACGACCGTCCAGGTGGCGATCCGGCCCAGCTCGTCGCAGGTGCCCTCGACCAGCAGCGCGCCGGTGGCGGTCATCGTCCGCCAGGCGGCCGCGACCTCGTCCTCGGAGTACTGGCGCAGCACGTTGAACGCGCGCACCACCACCGGCGCGAGCCCGGCCAGCTCGAACCCGCCACGGCGGAAGCCGAGCCACGGCGGGTCCGCGAACGGCTGCGCGTCGCTCACCCGTACCGGATCGATCTCCAGACCGACCACCGTGACGTCCGCACGGACCGCGACCGCCAGCCGGCCCCGCAACTCCACCGCGGTCACCGGCGACGCGCCGTAGCCGAGATCGACGACGAGCGGCTCCGCCGCTTCTTTCAAGAGCCCACCACAGCGGTACGCGATGAAGTTGTCGACGCGTCGTAACCGGTTGGGATTGGTGGTCCCCCGGGTGATCGCGCCGACCGGTTTGAGCACTACTGCTCCCGGTGCACCTTGTGCTGGGCGGCCTGGGCGACCGGCCGGACCACGAGGCGGTCGACGTTCACGTGCTGCGGGCGGGTGGCGGCCCAGGCGATGCAGTCGGCGATGTCGTCGGCGACCAGCGGCTCCCGCACCCCGGCGTAGACCGAGTCGGCGCGGTCCTGGTCGCCGCCGAAGCGGTTGAGCGCGAACTCGTCGGTGCGCACCATGCCCGGGTCGACCTCGATCACCCGGACCGGCTTCCCGCACAGTTCCAGCCGCAGTGTGCCGACCAGGGCGGTCTCGGCGTGCTTGGCCGCCACGTAACCGCCACCGCCCTCGTAGGGGGTGAAGGCCGCGGTGGACCCGACCGTCACGATCGTGCCGCGGCCACTGGCCTCGAGTGCCGGGAGCAGCGCCTTGGTGACCCGCAGCGTGCCGAGGACGTTCACGTCGTACATCCACTGCCAGTCGTCGACGGACCCGGTGGCGACCGGATCCACGCCGCGGGCCCCGCCCGCGTTGTTCACCAGCAGGGTGACCGGCGCGCCGAGCCCGGCCACCGCCCCGGCCAGCGCGGCCACCGAGCCGTCCGAGGTCACATCGCACTCGACGGCGGTCGCGTTCGGGCCGATCTCCTTGACCAGCGCGTCCAGCCGGTCCGCGCGGCGTGCCGCCACGACGACGTGAAAACCCTCATCGGCCAGCCGGCGGGCGGTCGCCGCACCGATCCCGCTCGAAGCCCCCGTGACCACCGCGATGTTCTGCATGTCCTGATTCTTGTCCATGACCCGGATCGGGCCGCGCGCTCAATGACCTGGATCACCCCGCGTCGTCTGCATGGTGGTTCGTGGGGCGGCGATGGGGAAGATGAACGTTGGCGCGACAAGTTTTACGTATTCGTAACGGATGGGAGTCAGCGTGGCCCAGCCTCGAGGCGTCGGTGGATGGCCCACCCTCCGCAGGATCGCCACCCTCTCCGTGCACACCTCACCCCTGGAGCAACCGGGCACCGGGGACGCGGGCGGCATGAACGTCTACATCGTCGAGATCGCGAAGCGGCTCGCCGAGCGGGGCGTCGAGGTGGAGATCTTCACCCGGGCCACCGCCAGGGACCTGCCACCGGTCGTCGAGATGTCGCCCGGCGTGCACGTGCGCCACATCACCGCCGGCCCGTTCGAGGGGCTGTCGAAGGAGGAGCTGCCCTCCCAGCTCTGCGCCTTCACGCACGGCGTGCTGCGGGCCGAGGCGGCGCACCCGCCCGGCCACTACGACCTGGTCCACTCCCACTACTGGCTCTCCGGGCAGGTCGGCTGGCTGGCCCGGGAGCGCTGGGGAGTGCCGCACGTGCACACCGCGCACACCCTCGCCAAGGTCAAGAACAGCTTCATCGCGGCCGGTGACCGGCCCGAGCCGAAGGCCCGGGTGATCGGCGAGGAGCAGGTCATCGCCGAGTCGGACCGGCTGGTGGCGAACACCGACTTCGAGTCCCGGGACCTGATCACCCACTACGACGCCGATCCGGCCCGGGTGAGCGTGGTGCAGCCCGGCGTCGACCTGCGGCGGTTCCGTCCCGGTACGAGGGACCGCGCCCGGTTCGGCCTGCCGGAGGACGGCCGGATCGTCGCCTTCGTCGGCCGGATCCAGCCGCTCAAGGCCCCCGACGTGCTGATCGCCGCGCTCGCCGAGATGCGCGCCGCCGGTTCCCGGGACGTGACCCTGGTGATCTGCGGCGGCCCCAGTGGCAGCGGCCTGGACCGGCCCACCGCCCTGATCGAGCTGGCCGCCTCCCTCGGTGTCGCCGACTCGGTGGTGTTCCTGCCCCCGCAGACCGGCGCCGACCTGGCCGCCCTCTACCGGGCCGCCGACCTGGTCGCGGTGCCCTCCTACAACGAGTCGTTCGGGCTGGTCGCCCTGGAGGCCCAGGCCTGCGGCACCCCGGTGGTCGCGGCCGCGGTCGGCGGCCTGGTCACCGCGGTCCGGGACGGGATCAGCGGGGTGCTGGTCGACGGGCACGATCCGGCGGACTGGGCCAAGGTCCTGGACCGGCTGCTCGGCGCTCCCGGCTTCCGGCACCGGCTGGCCGCCGGCGCGGTCGCGCACGCGGCCCAGTTCTCCTGGGATCGCACCGCCGAGACGCTGCTGCGGGTCTACCGTGACGCGGTGAGCGAGCATCGGGCGCTGATCAGAGCGCGACTCGAGGGGGCGTCCTGCGCATGGTGACCGAGTTGATCGAGCGGGTCCTGACCGACCGCGAGCTGGACTGGGAGTCCACCGGGGCGGGCTCGTACGTGGTCAGCCTGCCCGGCACCCACAAGCTGAAGACCGCCTGCAACCTGATCGTCGGCGAGCACTCGCTGCGGATCGAGGCGTTCGTGATGCGCCGCCCCGACGAGTGCCACGAGGAGCTCTGGGCCTGGCTGCTGCGCCGCAACGCCCGGATGTACGGCGTCGCCTTCTCGATCGACGCGGTCGGTGACGTCTACCTGACCGGCCGGGTCTCGCTCAAGGGCCTCGACGAGGACGAGCTGGACCGTCTGCTGGGTTCGGTGCTGACCTATGCCGACGAGTCCTTCGACACGATGCTGGAGATCGGCTTCAGCTCGTCGATTCGCCGCGAATGGGACTGGCGGGTCAAACGTGGTGAATCGACCGCCAACCTGCGCGCGTTCAAGCACCTGGTGGAACGGGCCGACTGACCTTTCCGATCACCCGCAGTCCAATGTGGTCAGCCCTGCGGGAATCGCGATCGATTCATACGGATGGCAAGGTGCGGGCCACTCGCTGGAAGGGTATAGGTCGTAATATTTTCCAGCGCGCGAACCCATACGAGTGATTGGCGGATCATCCGATCGGTTGGTTGTTGGTGAATGTGACGGTCGGAACAGAGGTCGACACGAAATCGGGTTGTCGAGCTTGACTGCCCCAACTAGCGTGGTCGATGGACGCCGAGCCGTCAGTTCGGGGAACGGGTCGATCAGCAATGATCGCCGCGGATCGGCGTTTGGGGACGGGTGGCATGAGCCGTTGGGGGACGGCGCGACCCGAGACCGGCGGTTAGTGCGGGCGGCGCCTATGGGGATGGGTGTCGTCCGCCGCCGCCGGCG
The DNA here is from genome assembly GCF_014205215.1 of Actinoplanes lobatus. NCBI lineage: Bacteria > Bacillati > Actinomycetota > Actinomycetes > Micromonosporales > Micromonosporaceae > Actinoplanes > Actinoplanes lobatus. The sequence continues at coordinate 1,664,615 of NZ_JACHNC010000001.1, read as the reverse complement.
CTTTGTTTCCGGCGGATCACTTTCTTCACACATGTTCCAGCGAATGGCGCTGTGAATTTCCTGATTCCCGCGGCCCCCGGAATCACAACGCGCTCACCGCGTCGGCCGCCCGCCGCTCCCGCAACCACGCCGCCCGCCGGGCCCGCGCCGGAGCCGCCAGCCACTGGCCCACCGCCACCAGCGCGCAGAGCACGAAGCATCCGCCCCACAGCGCCGCGCCGCCCGCCTTCTGCAGGGTCAGGCCGCCGACGATCGGGGCCAGCGCCAGACCGGCCTGCCAGGAGAGCGAGTTCAGCCCCTGGTAACGGCCACGCAGCTCGGCCGGGGCGAGCGCCGCGATGGTGGCCGCGTTGCTCGGCGACTGGATCATCTCGCCCAGCGTCCAGACCACCACCGTCAGCGCGTAGGCGACCGCCGACCCGGCCAGACCGACCAGACCGAACCCGGCGCCGATCACCAGCGCGCCGACGGCCAGCACCCGGGCACTGTCCCGGCCCTCGATCAGCCGCGGGACGAAGAGCTGGCCGAACACGATGAGCACCCCGTTCACCGCGACGACCAGCCCGTACGTGGCCGCGGACAGCCCGTCGGCGAGCATCGTGATCGGCAGCGTCGACTGGTGCTGGAACATCACCAGCACGACGCAGAAGTTGAGGCTCACGAAGATCAGGAAGGTCCGGTCCCGCAGAACCGTGCCGAGCCCACCGGACGGCGCCGCCGCGTGCGTGCGCGGCCCGACCCGGGCCGGCCGGGTCTCGGCCAGGAAGATCAGGCTGATCAGGGCGGTGAGCAGGGTGGTGGCCGAGTCCACGACGAAGAGCAGCAGATAGTCGGCCTGGGCGGCCAGCCCGGCGCAGACCGCGGAGAGCGCGAAGCCCAGGTTGATCGCCCAGTAGTTCAGGGAGAAGGCGCGGACCCGGTCCGCCTCCGGGACGATGTCGACCATCATGGCGCTGAACGCCGGGCGCACGCCCTCCGCGAACAGGCCCAGGGTGAACGCCGCCGCCAGGATCTGCGGGTACGTGTGGGCGAACCCGAGCGTCAGCATCAGGGCGGACGCGCCGAACTGGGCGGTCAGCATGGTGGGCCGGCGTCCCCAGCGGTCGGCCAGCACGCCGCCGGTCATCGTGCCGATCGCGCCGCCCACCCCGTACACGCCGAGGACCAGGCCGGCCTGACTCTGGCTGAAGCCGCGCTCCCCGGTCAGGTAGATGCTCAGGAACAGCACCACGAAGGCACCGAGCCGGTTGATCAGGGTTCCCGTCCACAGGAACCAGAACTGCCGCGGCAGCCCGCCCGCGGCCTGTCGTAGCCAACCGTGCACAGAGTCTCCTCAGTAAGCCGTGATCATCATTTATTCCCTTACATATGGAAGGCCGGCGCAACCGAGTTTCGGTGTGGCGGCGGACACGTGCCGGGTGGCCCGTACACGCGGTCCGGCCTCGGGGGAAGATGTGTTCATGACTGGAACCCTGGTGCTGCTGCGACACGGCAACAGCGAGTGGAACGCCAAGAACCTCTTCACCGGCTGGGTCGACGTGGACCTCGACGCCAAGGGGGAGGACGAGGCCCGGCGCGGCGGCGAGCTTCTCAAGGAGCAGGGGGTGCTGCCCGACGTGGTGCACACCAGCCTTCTGCGTCGCGCCATCCGGACCAGCGAGATCGCACTGCACCTCACCGACCGGCACTGGATCCCGGTCAAGCGCCACTGGCGGCTCAACGAGCGTCACTACGGCGCCCTGCAGGGCAAGGACAAGAAGCAGACCCTCGAGACGTACGGCGAGGAGCAGTTCATGCTCTGGCGCCGGTCGTACGACGTGCCGCCGCCCCCGATCGAGGACGACTCCGAGTTCTCCCAGGCCGGCGACGCCCGGTATGCGGACCTCGCCCCGGAGATCCTGCCGAAGGCGGAGTGCCTGAAGGACGTGCTGGAGCGGGCCCTGCCGTACTGGTACGACGCCATCGTCCCGGACCTGCGCGCCGGCAAGACCGTGCTCGTCGCGGCGCACGGCAACTCGCTGCGCGCCATCGTCAAGCACCTGGACGACATCTCCGACGAGGCGATCGCCCAGCTGAACATCCCGACCGGCATCCCGCTGCGCTACGACCTGGACGAGAACCTGCGCCCGATCACCAAGGGCGGCACCTACCTCGACCCGGTCGCCGCGAAGGAGGCCGCCGAGGCGGTAGCCAACCAGGGCAAGAAGTAAGAAAGAAGGCCGTAGGACGTAGGCCGGGACCCCCAGGGGTCCCGGCCTACGTCAATCCGCCCCGTGCCCCCTAGTCGACGCGAGGGCGTAGCCACAGAGCGACCCGCAAAACGCCGCCGGTGACGAGGCAGTCGATTTCCCGACGCCGCGGGGTTTGCGGCGGCGGGAAATCGCCTGACTCGTCACCGGTTACAAGGCGTTTTGCCGCGGAGCGAAGCGGAGCCAGCTAGCTCAGCGGGCCGGTGTACTAAAACTCAATTCTCTCCGGTGACCAGGTAGATCAGGTGCTCGCCGATGTTGACGGCGTGGTCGGCGTAACGCTCGTAGAAGCGGCCCAGCAGGGCGCCGTCGATGGCGGTCTCGGCGCCGTACGGCCAGTCGTCGGCCAGCATGATCTTGAACAGGGCGCGCTCGAGGTCGTCGATCGCGTCGTCGTCCTTCTCCAGCTGGGCCGCGCCCTCGGCGTTCGGCTTGGCGATCAGTGCGGTGATCTTCTCGGCCATCTGGTCGGCGACCTCGGCCATGCCCTTGAAGGTGGGCCGCAGCTCGGCCGGAACCGCCGGCGACGGGTGCCGCCGGGCCGCGGTCTTGGCGACGTGCTCGGCCAGGTCGCCCATCCGCTCCAGGTCGGCGCCGATGTGCAGGGCGGTGATGACCCGCCGCAGGTCGGACGCGACCGGCGCCTGCCGGGCGATGGTGTCGGCGACCTTCAGCTCGATCTGGTCGTAGACGGCGTCGACCTCGGCATCCCGGTTGATCACCGCCTGGGCGGCGCTCAGGTCGGCGGTCAGCAGGGCGGTGGTCGCCTTGCGCAGTGCGGCGCGGACCGACTCGGCCATCGTCACCAGCAGGCGGCTCACCTCGACGAGATCGGCCTGGTACTCCTCGCGCATTTCTCAAGTCCTCTTTCGCTGGGTGACACCCCGTGTGCCCTGCTCACGCTAGGTCGGTGGGGCGGCCTCAACATGAACACCGATGAACGACGCCGGGCCTAGTGGTGAACATTGTTCAACGCACGCCCGATTTGCCGTAATGGCCCTGTGGTTCAGGTGAACAATGACCCTACGATCGCAGCGTGGAGTGGGAATACGCCGCCGGCTTGATTTCAGCCGCGCTCGCCGTCGGTGTGGGAGCGGGACTTGCCCTCGCCCGGTTGCGCCGGTCGGGTGGATCGGCCCGGCCCGGCGCACCGGAGGGGAGAGCCGACATCGAACCGGACGACGATCGCCCGGCGGGCAAGCACGGCCTCAAGGGGCTCGGCCGCAAGAGCCTCGACTCGTTACGGGTCGGGGTCGTGGTGCTCGACGCGGAGGACCATCCGGTCCTGGTCAACCCCGCGGCGCGGGCCATGGGGCTGTTGCGGTCCGGCGGGGCGCCCGGGACGATCGCGGCTCATCCGATCCTGCGTACGCTGGCCGGGCAGGTGCGGCGCACGGGCGTACGCCGGGAGGTTGAACTTGATCTTCCGCGGGGTCGGGCTGGAGGCGGGCACCACGCACCGCTCGGCCTGCACCTACGGGCCGTCGCGCTGAATTCGACGCACGTCGCGGTCGAGGCCGCCGACGTGACCGAGTCGCACCGTCTCGCCCGGGTCCGCCGCGACTTCGTGGCCAACGTGAGTCACGAGCTCAAGACGCCGATCGGGGCCCTTCAGCTCCTGGCCGAGGCGCTGCTCGACGCCACCCAGATGCAGGAGGCGGCGCCGGAGGCCCAGTCCGAGGACCTGCTGGCGGCGCGCCGGTTCGCCGAGCGCATCCACCACGAGTCCGCCCGGATGGGCCGTCTCGTGAACGAGCTGCTCGAACTGACCCGGTTGCAGGGCGCCGAACCGCTGCCCGACCCCGAGCCCGTCTCGCTGGACTGGGTGATCGCCGAGGTGATCGACCGGACCCGGACCACGTCCTCGGCCAAGGGCATCGAGATCACCTACGACGGTCCCAAGGGCGTCATGGCGTACGGCAACGACAGCCAGATCGCCACGGCGGTCACCAACCTGGTGGAGAACGCGATCGCGTACTCGGGCGAGGACACCAAGGTCTCGATCACCCTGCGTCACAGTGACGACTGGCTCGAGATCGACGTCGCGGATCAGGGCATCGGCATCGCCCCGCAGGACGTGGAGCGGGTCTTCGAGCGGTTCTACCGTGCCGACCAGGCCCGATCCAGGTCCACCGGCGGAACCGGCCTGGGCCTGGCCATCGTCAAGCACATCGCCACCAACCACGGGGGCCGCGTCGACGTGACCAGTTCACTCGGCGACGGCTCTACGTTCACCTTGCGCCTACCGGCGCGACCCCCTGAGTCCCCCTCGTCGTCACCGACGGCGATTGAGATCGAGTCCGGTGTGGCCGGGCTGAACCTGCCAGGCGGCTCCGCCGCAAGGCCCGCAAACCCGCGTTAAACCCGGCCACCGACGACGGAAGGAACTTCATTGGCCCGCGTGCTCGTGGTCGAGGACGAGGAGTCGTTCTCCGACGCCCTGTCGTACATGCTGCGTAAGGAGGGTTTCGAGGTCTCGGTCGCCGCGACCGGAACCTCCGCGCTCACGCAGTTCGACCGGACCGGTGCCGACATCGTGCTACTCGACCTCATGTTGCCGGAGATGTCCGGCACCGAGGTCTGCCGTCAGCTACGGCAGCGCTCGGCGGTCCCGATCATCATGGTCACCGCCCGGGACAGCGAGATCGACAAGGTGGTCGGCCTCGAGATCGGTGCGGACGACTACGTCACCAAGCCGTACTCGCCGCGGGAGCTGGTCGCCCGCATCCGTGCGGTGCTCCGCCGCCAGGGGGCCGAGGCCGCCGAGGTGAGCACCCCGACGCTCGCCGCCGGCCCGGTCCGGATGGACGTCGAACGGCACGTGGTGACCGTCGACGGCGCCGGCGTCCAGCTGCCGCTGAAGGAGTTCGAGCTGCTCGAGCTGCTGCTGCGCAACGCCGGCCGGGTGCTCACCCGGGGCCAGCTGATCGACCGGGTCTGGGGCGCCGACTACGTGGGCGACACCAAGACGCTGGACGTGCACGTGAAGCGGCTGCGTTCCAAGGTGGAGCCGGAGCCGTCCGCGCCGCGCTACATCGTCACCGTGCGAGGCCTGGGCTACAAATTCGAGCCCTGATTTTCACCCTTGCGTGATGACAACATGCGCCGTGACAATGGAGTCATCGGGAGGCCGTCCGTGAGTGGTCGCCCGACCCCCCTGGAAAAGGCGGCGAGGCCGGCTCACGCCCGCCTCGCCGCTTGGGGGCGCCGGCCTCGGCCGTGGCCGGGTGCACCGCGATCAGGCCGCTCTTGATCCGGGCCGCGCAGACGGTGGCCAGTTTCTCGTAGGCGGCCTTGCCGATTAGCTCGGTCAGCTCCGGGGCGTAGGTGAGGTACATCGGCTCGGTCCCGACGTGGGCCTCCGAGGACGACGTGCACCACCACGCGAGATCGTGGCCGCCCGCCCCCCAGCCGCGGCGGTCGAATTCAGTCAAAGTGGACTGGAGCAGCTTCGTCCCGTCCGGGCGGGTGATCCAGTCCTGCTCCCGGCGGACCGGCAGCTGCCAGCAGACGTCCGGCTTGTAGGTGAGCGGGTGCACCCCGTCCCGCAGAGCCTGGGCGTGCAGCGCGCAGCCGCCACCGCCGGGGAAATCCGCCTCGTTGAGGAAGACGCAGGGACCGTCCGCGGACCGCGTCGCCGTCCGCCGGGCGGGTTTGGTCCCGTCGACCGTGTCCACCTCGGTGTAATTCTTGAACCCGCGCCGGTAGTGCTGCCAGGTCTGCGGAGTGAGTTTCGCGGCCGCCGCCTTCACCCGGTTCTCGTCGTCGGCGTCGGTGAAGAACGCGCCGTGCGAGCAGCAGCCGTCCTCGGCGCGGCCGGGCAGGATGCCCCGGCAGGCGGAGCCGAAGACGCAGGTCCACCGGGAGAGCAGCCAGGTCAGGTCGGCCCGGACCAGATGCTGTTCGTCGGCGGGGTCGAGGAATTCGATCCATTCCCGAGGGAAGTCGAGGGGTACTTCCCGGGTGGGCGGCGTGCGGCTCATCCGGCTCAGCGTACGCGCACCGGTGGATCATGACCGTTTAGAGCGGATATATCCGTGCCTGTTGCGCGCCGCTACGCTGAAGAGCGTGACTTCCCGCGTACCCGTGCTTCTCTCCAGCTCCTCGGTCTTCCCCGAGCCGACGGCGGCGGCGTTCGAGATGGCGGCCACGGTCGGCTACGACGGTCTCGAGGTCATGGTGTGGACCGACGCCGTCAGCCAGGACGCCGGCGCCCTCAAGGGCCTCGCCGACCACTACGGCGTGCCGGTCCTCTCGGTCCACGCGCCCTGCCTGCTGGTCACCCAGCGGGTGTGGAGCTCCGATCCGTGGGAGCGGCTGACCCGGGCCGCCCAGCTCGCCGAGACGCTCGGTGCACCGACCGTGGTGGTGCACCCGCCGTTCCGCTGGCAGGGCGACTACGCACGCAACTTCGCCGAGGGGCTCACCAAGGTCCGCGGCCGCCATCCGGATCTGACCTTCGCGGTGGAGAACATGTTCCCGGTCAAGATGGCCGGCCGCTGGGTGGTGCCCTACAACCCGGGCTGGGATCCGACCGAGACCGGCTTCAACGCGTACACGCTGGACCTGTCGCACTGCGCGGCGTCCCGCGTCGACGCGCTGGAGATGGCCGACCGGATGGGCGCCGGCCTGCGTCACGTCCACCTCGGCGACGGCACCGGCGAGGGCCGCGACGAGCACCTGGTGCCGGGCCGCGGCAACCAGCCGTGCGCCGAGCTGCTGCGCTCGCTGGCCGGCCGGGGGTTCACCGGATCGGTGGCACTGGAGATCAACACCCGCAAGGCGGCGAGCCGTCCGGCCCGGGAGGCCGACCTGCGCGAGGCGCTGGCCTTCGCCCGTCGCCACCTGGAACCCAGTCCCGCTATAAAGCGGGGGTGAGCGACGTGTTCGCGGCCCGTTTGCGGGCCCGGTGCGCGGCCACGTGCGAGCGGGTGGCACAGCGCTCCGAGCAGAACCGGCGGCAGTTGTTCGACGACGTGTCCAGATAGACGTTGCCGCACCGCTCGTCGGCGCAGATCCCGAAGCGGGCGCTGCCGTACTCGCAGAGCCAGACGGCGAGGCCCCACACGGCGCCGGCCAGGTATTCGGCGCTCACCGAGGAGCCGCGGCTGGTGACGTGCATGTGCCAGTCGCTGGCGTCGTGACCGGAGATGCGTGGCTGCACCGGGTACGCCTCGAGCAGACCGTTCAGCTCCCGCACCGCGTCGGCGTCCTGCCCGCCGGTGCCGTGTTCGAAGACCTCGCGCAGCCGGCGCTGGGCACGGCGGAACGCGACGAGGTCCTTCTCCGCGACCTGATCGCGCATGTAGGCCTGATCGTCGGAGAACAGGGCACGCAACCCGGCGAGGTCGTCCAGACCGGCGTTGACGAGGTCGATCGCCGTCCGGGCGTACGCATCGAAGTTCACTCGACAACGGTAGCGGCACCGGAGGCGATGCAGCACACATGTGCTGCCTCCATCGGTGCGAATCGGCGGCGCACCGGGGCATCCGGAACACGCCCGGAGGTTACGCTCGGCGCATGCTCCGTTCCCTGTTTCTCGCCGCGGCCGGGTCCGCCCGGCTCGAGCGGCTGGTCGAGTCCGTCCCTGTCAGCAAGGGCATCGTGCAGCGTTTCGTCGCCGGCGGTGGCGCCGACGAGGTCCTGCGGGTCACTCGGGAGCTGGCCGACGACGGCCTCGCCGTGAGCCTCGATCATCTGGGCGACGACACCCGGACGGTGGAACAGGCGGTCGCCGCCCGCGACGAGTACGTCGCGATCCTGGCCGGTCTGCACGGCGCCGGGCTGACGCCCGCCGCCGAGGTCAGCGTGAAACTCTCGGCGCTCGGCCAGCGGATCGACGAGAAGCTGGCGTACGAGCACGCGCGCGCCATCTGTGCCGCGGCGGCCGAGGCGGGCACCACGGTGACGCTGGACGCCGAGGACCACAGCACCACCGACGCGACCCTCGAGACGCTGATGGAGCTGCGGCGGGACTTCCCGTCGACCGGGGCGGTGCTCCAGGCGTACCTGCGGCGTACCGAGGGGGACTGCCGGGAGCTGGCCACGGCCGGGTCGCGGGTCCGGCTGTGCAAGGGCGCCTACGCCGAGCCCGAGTCGGTGGCCTTCCAGTCGGCGCTGGACGTGGACAAGTCGTTCGTCCGCTGCCTCAACATCCTGATGTCCGGGGAGGGCTACCCGATGGTGGCCACTCACGACCCACGGCTCATCGCGATCGCCGAGGACCGGGCCCGCTGGTTCGACCGGTCCACCGGGGAGTACGAGTTCCAGCTCCTCTACGGGGTCCGGTCCGAGGAGCAGGGCCGTCTGGCCGCGGGAGGCAACACGGTGCGGATCTACCTGCCCTACGGCGACCAGTGGTACGGCTACCTGATGCGCCGCCTGGCCGATCGCCCGGCGAACATGGGTTTCGTGGCCCGTGCCGTGGCATCTCGCAAATAACGGCATCAACTGGGCGATACCCCCATACATCCGGCGTGTCAGGCTTGACTTTTTCTGGGCATTTCACGGAACGTATCGCGTTGGTCACAGCCGTATCGATACCGTTCTGATGACACGCACGTTGTCCCCGCGGCGTCCGGGAGCCTCCGGCCGCGGCGGATCGTGCCTGGGAAAGGATCGGTGCGACGAGATGACGGGTCCAGCCCAAACCGAGGAACGGCTCGCCGAAGTGCGGTTCCTGACGGTGGCCGAGGTGGCCGCGCTCATGCGCGTTTCCAAGATGACCGTCTATCGGCTCGTGCACGGCGGTGACCTCACCGCGGTACGGGTCGGCCGCTCGTTCCGGGTGCCCGAGCATGCGGTACACGAGTATCTCCGCGGCGCCTTCTCGCAAAGCGCCTGACGACCCGGGGCCCTGTTGGCCCGACCGGGACGTGCCGGTACGCTGGACCGGTTGGTTCCCGGATCGGTGTTTCCGCTCCGGGCGCCCTCCAGTCGGCTTCCGGCCGTGCCCCCGGGCACTCCCGGTTCCATTCATCAGTGTTTCGAGAGGCTTTTCGTATGGGCTCCGTGGTCAAGAAGCGCCGCAAGCGTATGGCGAAGAAGAAGCACCGCAAGCTGCTGCGCAAGACCCGCGTCCAGCGTCGCCGTCTCGGCAAGTGACCGCGGGCCGGGCCGATGGCCCGGCTCCCGGCGGCACTTGCCTCCTGTTCGAGGCCGCGCATCGAAAGGTGCACCCTTGGTGACCTCACCACCCAGCGTTGTCGTGGTCACCGGAGTCAGCCGTTATCTCGGCGCTCGGGTGGCCGCTCGCCTCGCCGCAGATCCGAAGATCGACCGTGTCGTCGGTCTGGATCCGCATGACCCGCCGGCGGGCCTTCTCGGCCTGCTCGACGGTGTGGAGCGGATCCGGGCCGACGCGCGCGCGGCCACCGAGGCCATCGCCGATCTCGGCGCCGAAGCCGTCGTGCACCTGGCCGTGACCAGCGTGCCCGACGCGCAGCACGGTGGCCGTGCCGCGATGAAGGAACACAACGTCATCGGCACCATGCAGGTGCTGGCGGCCGCCCAGGGCGCGCCGCAGCTGCGCAAGCTGGTGGTGCGTTCCTCCACCGCTGCGTACGGCGCCTCCTTCCGCGACCCGGCCGTGTTCACCGAGGACACCGAGCCCCGTGCGGTTCCGCGTGGCGCGTTCGCCCGCGACATCCTGGACATCGAGGGGTACGTCCGCGGTTTCCGCCGGCGCCGCCCCGAGGTCGCCGCGACCGTCCTGCGGTTCGCCCCGATGATCAGCGAGTCCGCCGAGACGTCGCTGACCCGCTACTTCGCCCAGCCGGTGGTGCCCACCGTGCTCGGCCGTGACGCCCGGCTCCAGTTCGTCCACGTCGAGGACGCGCTGGAGATCCTGCACCGCTCGGTGACCGAGGACCATCCGGGCACCTTCAACGTCGCCGGTTCCGGCGTGCTGATGCTCAGCCAGGCCGTCCGCCGGGCCGGCCGGATCTCCCTGCCGGTGCCCGAGCCGGCGCTCTCCACCGGCGCGGCCCTGCTGCGCAACCTCGGTGTCGAGCAGATCGGGCTGGACCAGATCGACCTCTTCGTGCACGGTCGAGTGGTGGACACCACCCGGCTGATCAATGAGTTCGGCTTCACCCCGCGGACCACCGTGGCCGCGTTCGAGGAGTTCATCCAGGCGCACGCGGCCGGCTCGACGCTCACCGCGGACCGTCTGGCCGCCGCCGAGAACGCGATTCTGGACGGCATCCGCCGGGTCCGGGCCGCCGCCACCGAGCCCGCACCGGCGGGAAGCGACCGAGCATGAGCCAGGACGAATATCGGGACATGTTTCCCGGGCACACCGAGTTCCGGTTGCCCGAGCCGGCGCCGGTGCGGCGGGTGAACGGCCGCCGCCCCGTCCCGGAGAGCCCCGAGCCGGAGCCCGCGGTCGCCGCGTCGGACGGCCTGGACGTCTGGGACCAGCGGGTGGCCGGCGGCCTGGCGTTCCTGCGCCGTCGCCTGGCCGGATCGTACGAGGTGGACGAGTTCGGGTTCGACCCCGAGCTGTCCGAGGCGGTCTTCCACCCGATGCTGAAGATCCTGTACAGGGACTGGTTCCGGACCGAGGTGCTCGGTATCGAGAACGTCCCGCTGGACGGCAGCGGCCTCGTGGTGGGCAACCACTCCGGCACGATCGCCCTGGACGCGCTGATGCTGACCGTCGCGCTGCACGACAAGCACCCCCGTCAGCGGCACCTCCGGCTGCTCGGCGCCGACCTGGTCTTCCGGATGCCGGTGATGAGCGAGCTGGCCCGTGCGGCCGGCGCCACGGTCGCCTGCAACCCGGACGCCGAGCGCCTGATGAACTCGAGCCAGCTGGTCGGTGTCTTCCCGGAGGGCTTCAAGGGCATCGGGAAGCGGTTCTCCGAACGCTACAAGCTGCAACGGTTCGGCCGGGGCGGGTTCGTGTCGGCGGCGCTGCGCACCGGCACCCCGATCGTCCCGGTGGCGATCGTCGGCGCCGAGGAGATCTATCCGATCCTGGCCGACCTGAAGCCGCTGGCCCGGCTGCTCGGCGTGCCGTACTTCCCGGTCACCCCGACCTTCCCGCTGCTGGGCCCGCTGGGGCTGGTGCCGCTGCCGAGCAAGTGGCTGATCCAGTTCTGCCCGCCGATCCCGACCGCCCACCTGCGGGAGTACGCGGACGATCCCCTGGTCGTCTACAACCTCGCCGATCAGGTCCGGGAGACGATCCAGGCCACGCTGCACGAACTGCTGGAGAAGCGGCCGGACCCGTTCGGTCCGTGACCTCGGCGAGTGCCAAATTCCTGGAGTGATCCGTCCGGTCCGTCCTATAGTGACGGTTGAGGGGCGGCCCCGGAGTGATGATCTCCGGCACCGCCCCTCGCCAGTTCCGTCGTTCTAGAAGAGATCGCCGAGCAGACCGCCCAGCACACCGTCCGCTTCCTCGTTCGCGGTGCCCGCCGGACCGGTGGTCGTGGTCGGCGTCGGCGTGATCCCGGCCGTGCCGGTCGGCGTCGCTCCCGGCTGGGTCGCCTTGCCGGTGCCCGGCACGGTCACCGTCCCGGTGCTTCCCGGGTCGGCGGCACCGCTCTTGCCGGGCTTGGACGTGGCGGTCTGGCCCGGCTGCCTACCGGTCGTCTTGCCGGTGCCGTTCTGCTGCGAACCGGCATCCGGACCGCTGTCACCGGTGCCCTCGCAGCGGTGCAGCTTCGGGCCGAGCGCGTCGGACCCGGACGGGTCCACCTTGTCGCAGGCGAGGCCGGCACGCAGGTCCTCGGTGCGGTCGGCGACGTCCTCCAGCAGGCCCAGCGAGACCGTGGCGCGCTCCCGGTTGGCCGGGGAGAGCTTCTCCAGCGCCGGGGTGAAGGTGCGGCGCTGCCCGGTGGCGAAACCGTCCAGCGTGGTCAGCGGCGTGGTGTCCTTCTGCGACACGGCCGATGTGGTCAGCAGTCGTACGCCCTTGCGGGTGTCGGCGTCCATGTCGTCCAGCACCAGCGCGAACTCGGGCTCGTCGCCCTGCATGGCGATCGCCTCGGTCAGCCGGGTCCGGGCGAAGTCCAGGGACAGCTCGCCCCGGGTCACATCGGATCCGGCGATCGCCAGCTGAGCCCGTTCGGTCTGCCGCTTCACGCTGTACAGGGCGTCGCCCGGTGAGGCGCTCTCGCTGGCCGCGGAGATCCCGGAGACGGCCATCGCGCCGGCGGCCACGCCGATCACGATCGCCCCGCGGGCCCGTATCCGGCGGCCGAGCCGCCGGACGTTGCGGGTCTCGACGACCGGCTCCGGATCGGTCTCGACGGCGGTGCGGCCGATGCCGTCCCGCTCGGCCGTGGCGACCAGCATGGCGCGCAGGCCGACGCGGAACTCGGAGTCGACCGGTGCGCCGGGCCGGGCCGCGGAGAGCCGGTTGCCGATGGCGACCAGCCGGTGGAGCTCCTCGTCGGCCTGGCCACGGCTGTGGTGGTGACGGGCGCCGCCGGCGTCGTCGATCAGTTCCGCGAAGTGCTCGGCACTCCGGGAGTTCGGAAAGGCGAATCTCACCGTGGGCACCTCCCCTCGCTCGTGACTGTCTCGCCGGCCTGCGGGCCGGCGTCGGCGACCGGACCGTGGGACACGGCCCCGGGTCGCATCCGGACAAACGCGCGACACGCGGCCCCGGTTACGGGTGCGAGGCGGTGCCATCGGGTATCGGAGATCGACATCTGAGAGCGCCGGATCAAGATTGGAACCCGTCCGGCAGAAGCCTGTTCAATGCCCGGACGGCCCGGTACTGGAGGGCCTTGATGGCGCCCTCGTTCTTGCCCATGGTCTGCGCGGTCTCGGCCACCGAGAAGCCCTGGAGGAAGCGCAGCACGATGCATTCCTGCTGCTCCGGGTTGAGCTGCTTGACCGCGGTGAGCAGGGCCACGTTGGTGATGTGGTCGACCACCGCGGACTCCGGGCTGCCCTCCGGGCCCCGGTCCTCGCGGTCGGCGTCGAGCACGTCCCCGGTGGTGACCTCGAGGCGGTAGCGGCCGGACTTGAAGTGGTCGGCGACCAGGTTCCGGGCGATGGTGACCAGCCAGGCGCCGAGGTCACGGCCCTGCCAGGTGAAGCTGCCGATGCGCTTGAGAGCGCGCAGGAACGTGTCCGAGGTCAGGTCCTCGGCGAGCTGACGGTTGCCGACTCGGAAGTAGACGAACCGGAACACGGTGTCCACGTACCGGTCGTAGATCAGCCCGAACGCCTCGGCCTCGCCGGCCTGGGCGCGTTCGACCAGCGCCCACACCTCGGCCGCCGGGTCGCCGCGGTCGGGCCGGGCCGGGTGCTTCGGCGGGGCCGTCTCGGTCGGCGGTCCGGTGGTGCTCTGCGTCGGCAGGACCACGGTGTGGTCACCGGTGACGGTGTCGCTCTCGCCGGTGTTCGAGTGCTGGCCGGTGGACTGGGCCGGGGGCCGGTTCGTGCCGGGGCGGCCGAACCTGCTCCCGTTGCCGGAGTTCGGCGTCGCCACGGCGGGCGGGCTGTTCGGCGGGCGGCGGCTGCCGGCCTGCTTCGGGCTGTCGCCGCGCAGCGCGTTCACGATCGACGACCCGCGCAGGGCGTTCAGCCCCTCGGAGAGCGCGTGCCGTGCCGCGACGACGTCGCGGTGGTACGGGTCCTCGGCGTACACATGAGTCACTGCGCCTCCTCAACCCGGCGGGCCTGCGACGACAGTGGATCCGTCCCGCCAGACATGGATTCACTGCGGTTCCGTGCTTTGTGGGGCACAGCGGCCTCCTCGGGATGAGGGTGGTCACTTCACAACAAAAGGGGTGGGGTAACCCGCTGAAAAGCCGGTCGACCTCACCCGTTGGTGTGGATTCGTTACACAGTGCGGAAGTATCACCGAGTTCGGACACGGGGAGTCGCACACCGTGTGCGCTACGCGCAAAGCCGCGAATGACGCGAAAGCGGCAATGCCCGTCAAGGTCAACTTTTGCCGAACAAGCCGCGTACACGGCGCACCCGCTGTCCGCCGTCCCGGTCGGGCGCGCTTTGTGCCAGACTCGGGCCTCGTGGAGGAACCCGCCCGAGACCCGGTCGCCGAGGCCGCCGGACGACGTCCGGATCGGCCCGCGCTGATCGCCGGGGACATTGTCATCACATGGGCGGAATTGGACAGCCGCGTCTCCGCGGCCGCCGCCTCGATCACCGCACGCACCGCGCCCGGCGACCGGGTGGCGCTGCTGCTCGGCAACACCGTCGACTTCGCGGCCGCCTACTTCGGGACGCTGCGGGCCGGCCGGGTCGCGGTGCCGCTCAGTCCGGGATACACCGCGGACGAGCGGGAGTACGCGATCGCCGACTCGGCGGCCGCCCTGGTCGTCGAGGAGCCGCTGACCGGCGGAGTCCAGGAATTCGCGCGGGACGCCGTACCCGGAAAAAATGATCTTGCGGTTCTGCTCTACACCTCGGGCACGAGCGGGCGGCCGAAGGGCGCCATGCTGACCCACGCCGCGCTCGCCGCGAACCACGAGCAGCTCGACCGGATCGAGCCGCCGGTGGTCGGCCCGGACGACGTGGTGCTGCTGGCGGTGCCGTTCTTCCACGCCTACGGGCTGAACACCGGGCTCGGCACGGTGGCGCACCACGCGGCGACCGGAGTGCTGGCCGAGCGCTTCGACGCGGCCGTCTCGCTGGAGCTGATCACCCGTCACCGGGTGACCGTCACGGTCGGCGTGCCCGGCATGTACCAGGCCTGGACGCGCCTGCCCGACGCCGCGGAGGCGCTGCGTGCGGTGCGCACCGCGGTGTGCGGCGCGGCGCCGCTGGAGGAGAGCGTGGCGGCGCGGTTCCGGGAGCTGACCGGCCGGGCCGTCCTGATCGGGTACGGGCTGACCGAGACCGCCCCGGTGCTGACCACCACGGCGGTGAGCCACCGGGACAAGAGCGGCTCGATCGGCCGCCCGTTGCCCGGTGTCGAGCTGCTCCTGCGTACCCCCTCGGGTCTGGAACTGTGGCGCGACGGCACCGCCTCGGTCGACGCCGATCTCGAGATCGCGGAGTCGGCCGGCACCGATCCGGGCGAGATCGTGGTCCGCGGGCCGAACCTGTTCTCCGGCTACTGGCCGGACGGGCGCGGCGGCCCCGGCCCGGACGGCTGGTGGCCCACCGGTGACATCGCCTACGCCGACGGCGACGGCGACCTGGTCCTGGTCGACCGGATCGGCGAGCTGATCCTGGTGAACGGCTTCAACGTCTATCCGGCCGAGATCGAGCGGGTGCTGAGCGCGCACCCGGCGGTGGCCGCGGTGGCCGTGGTGGGGCTGCCCGACCCGGAGACCGGCCAGCGCCCGCACGCCTACGTGGTGCCCGCCGGGGAGCCGGCGCCGAGCCCGGACGAGCTGCGGGCGCACTGCGCCGCCAGGCTGGCCCGCTTCAAGCTGCCCGGCATCGAGCTGGTGGCCACGCTGCCGCGCACGCCGATCGGGAAGATCCGGAAGGGCGACCTGTGAGACTCACCCTGATCAGCCGGGACGGCTGCCACCTGTGCGAGGTGGCCGAGCAGACGCTGGACCGGATCGCCCCCGGTCAGTGGGCGAAGGTCGACGTGGACTCGTCGATCGAGCTGGAGCGCGACTACGGCGACCGGGTGCCGGTCCTGCTGCTGGACGGCAAGGAGCACGGCTACTGGCGCATCGAGGAGGAGCGCCTGCTGCGGGATCTGGCCCGGCAGCCGGGCGAGCCGCGGCTGTAGCCTCGCTTCCCGTGACGTCAAAGCACCTGGTCTGGGACTGGAACGGAACCCTGCTCGACGACCTCCACCTGGTGGTCTCGTCGACCAATACGGCCTTCGCCACGGTGGGCGGCCGCGACGTGGACGCCGACGAGCATCGGCGGGCCTTCCGGCGGCCGGTCGCCGAGTTCTACGCCGAGATGCTGGGCCGGGCGGTCGACCACGAGGAGTTCGGCCGGCTGGACCGGATCTTCCACGACGCGTACCGCCTGGGGCTGACCGACGTATCGCTGGCCGCCGACGCGATGACCGCGATCAGGACGTGGCCGGGCGGCCAGTCGCTGCTGTCCATGTGGTTCCACAGCGAGCTGATCCCGGCCGTCGAGGGCTACGGGCTGGCCGGCCTCTTCGCCCGCGTCGACGGGCTGCGGGCCGAACTCGGTGGCGGGTTCAAAGCCGCCCATCTCGCCGCTCACCTGGACGAACTGGGTGTTGCCGGGCGGGACGTGGTGCTGATCGGCGACTCGCTGGACGACGCGGACGCGGCCGAGGCGGTCGGCGGGTGCGCGGTCCTCTACACGGGCGGATTCACCCACCCGGCCCGGCTGCGGGAATCCGGCCGTCCGGTCGCCGACACGCTGGTGGAGGCGGTAAAGACGGCCATGTCACTCTGAGTCAGGTGGCCCTGGCGGGGGTCGAGCGGTAATACTCGACGGGTCGGCCCGACTAACACAGCCGGGTCGATCTTGTCCAATTGTCCCGACAAGATCGCGATTTGTGCACGCCTTCACAAGCGCCTACTCTGTGACTCCGACGAGCCCCGCTACCACAGCCACCCCACGAGGGTTTCACCGGTATCGCACAGACAGGGCTCACCGCAGGTTCGCCTCGTCGGCACGGAGTCAGATGAGTCAGCAGCGTCACGGAAGCACGCCCGGCGAGGCCGGTGGCGTCCCGGCCTTCCCGGATCTACCGGAGGCGACCATCGCGCGACTGCCGGAGTACCTTCGCGCCCTCCATCACCTCGCCGAGACCGGCGCGGAGACGGTATCGAGTGAGGGTCTGGCGGCCGCCGCCGGGGTCAACTCCGCCAAACTCCGTAAGGACCTGTCGCACCTCGGGTCGTACGGCACCCGCGGCGTCGGCTACGACGTCTCCCTGCTCGTCGCCCAGATCGAGTACATCCTGGGCCTCGACGAGAACCGGGCGGTCTGCCTGGTCGGCGTCGGTAACCTCGGGCACGCCCTGGCCGGGTACGCGGGCTTCGCCAGCCGCGGCTTCCGGGTGGTGGCCCTCTTCGACACCGACCCGAAGAAGGTCGGCGAGCAGATCAACGGCCTCACCGTGCGGCACCTCGACGAGCTGGAGCGGATCGCAGCCGACGAGTCCATCGCGATCGGTGTGATAGCCACCCCGCCCGGCACCGCCCAGACGGTCGCCGACGCGCTGGTCGCCGCCGGTGTGACGAGCATCCTCAACTTCGCGCCGGGCGTTCTGTCGGTGCCTTCCAACGTCGATGTCCGTAAGGTGGATCTCGCCATCGAGCTGCAGATCCTTTCGTTCCATGAGCACCGCAAGGCGTCTCTGACCGCCCTCCCGGGCGGCCGGGGCGCCGCCGCGAGCCCGGACAAGCTGCCGGACGATCAGAAGGCGGTCGGTTCGTGAACCTGCTGAGCATCGGTGCCTCGTACCGCACGGCCGACGTCGCGGTCCTCGAGCGCCTCGTCATTCCCGAGCCCTCCGTCCCCGGTCTGCTGCAACGCCTGGTCGCCCAGCCGTACGTGGGTGAGGCGGTGGTCGTCTCCACCTGCAACCGCGTCGAGGTGTACGCGGCGGTCAGCGGCTTCCACGGCGGCCTCGGCGACATCTGCAACGTGCTGTCCGAGCACTCCGGCATCCCCGCCAGCGAGCTCGCCGGCCACCTCTACGTGCACTACGGCGAGGCCGCGGTCCGCCACTCGTTCCGGGTCTCCTCCGGCCTCGACTCGATGGTCGTCGGCGAGGCGCAGATCCTCGGCCAGCTGCGCGACGCGTACCACGCGGCCACCGAGGTCGACTCGGCCGGCCGCCTGCTGCACGAGCTGATGCAGCAGACGCTGCGGGTCGGCAAGCGGGCGCACGCCGAGACCGGCATCGACCGGGCCGGGCAGAGCGTCGTGACGGCCGCCCTCGACCTGGCCGCCGAGCACCTCGGCGCCGACCTGGCCGGGCGTTCCGCGCTGGTCATCGGGGCCGGGGCGATGGGCGCGCTGTCGGTGGCCACGCTCACCCGGGCCGGTGTGGGGCCGCTGCGGATCACCAACCGCAGCCACGATCGCGCCGACCGGCTCGCCGAGGCGTACGGGGCGGTCGCCGTCCCCTTCGATGAGCTCGACGCGGTGTTGAAAGAAGTGGACCTCGTGGTGTGCGCCACCGCCTCCACCGTGCCCGTGCTCACCCGGCAGCGCCTGGAGCGGGTCGGCAAGGAGCTGGTGGTGCTCGACCTGGCCGTTCCCCGCGACGTCGAGCCGGACGCCGCCGGTCTGCCCGGCGTGCACATCATCGACATCGACAGCCTCGCCACCAGCCGGCGCACCCACCCGGTCGCCGCCGAGACCGCGGCCGTCGAGCAGATCGTCACCACCGAGGTGGAGAACTTCCTCGGCTGGCTGCGCGGCGCCGAGATCGCGCCCACGGTGGCCGCCCTGCGGACCCGGGCCGAGGAGGTCGTCTCGGCCGAGATGCGCAAGCTGATCGCCCGCCGGCCGGAGTTCACCGAGGAGCAGCGGGGCGACGTCTCCCGTACCCTGCACCGGGTCGTCCAGCAGCTGCTGCACTCGCCGACCGTGCGGGTCCGGCAGCTCGCCGCCGAACCCGGCGGCGACCAGTACGCGGCCCTGCTCCGTGAATTGTTCGACCTGGACGTCCCGCTGGCCACACAGGCGAACGCGGTACCGGAGATCGGGGGAAAACCGTGACGCTTCGGCTCGGCACCAGGGGCAGCACCCTGGCGCTCACCCAGTCACAGATGGTCGCCGACGCGCTGACCGCCGCCACCGGCCGCCCGGTCGAGCTGGTCCGGATCGTCACCCCCGGTGACCGGTCCGACGCTCCGGTGGCCCAGCTCGGCGTCGGGGTCTTCGTCTCCGCACTCCGGGACGCACTGCTGGCCGGCGAGATCGACTTCGCCGTGCACTCGTACAAGGACCTCCCCACCGGCGAGCACCCACGGCTGCACATCGCCGCCGTACCGCCCCGGGAGGACCCGCGTGACGCCCTGATCGCCCGCGACGGACTGACGCTGGCGGAGCTGCCGCCGGGCTCGTCCATCGGCACCGGTGCGGTGCGCCGCATCGCGCAACTCCGCGCTTTGGGGCTAGATTTGCAGGTCACGCCGATTCGGGGGAATGTCGACTCGCGCATCGCCCGGGTTCTCGGACCCGAGGCCGATCTCGATGCCGTCGTTCTCGCCCGGGCCGGTGTGGCACGCCTCGGCCGGTCCGCGGAGATCACCGAGACGCTCGACCCGATGCTCATGCTGCCCGCCCCCGCCCAGGGCGCGCTGGCGGTGGAGTGCCGGGCCGACGACACCGACCTGATCGAGCTGCTGTCCGCTCTCGATCACGCACCGACCCGGGCCGCCGTGCTGGCGGAGCGGTCGATGCTTGCCACGCTCGAGGCCGGGTGCTCCGCCCCGGTCGCGGCACACGCCGAAGTCGCCGAAGGCGACGACGGTGACGAGATCTACCTGCGCGGTGCGGTGATCAGCCCGGATGGGGTCCGAGCCATCCGACTGTCGCGCACCGGAACGCCCGCCGGCGCGGCGGAGATCGGCAAGGCGCTTGCCATCGATCTCCTCGACGCCGGAGCCGATACCCTGATGGGGAGCACAGAATGACCACCCGCACCGCCCGTAAGCCAGCCGGACGCATCGCGTTCATCGGCGCCGGACCCGGCGACCCGGAGCTGCTGACCCGCCGCGCGTATGCGGCGTTGACCGATGCCGACCAGGTGGTCTACGACCGCGGCGTGCCCGATACCCTGCTCAGCGCGATCCGCTCCGACGCCAAGGAGGACGCGCAGTTCAGCCCGGCCGAGGGCGCGCCCGGCGACGTCGCCAAGGTGCTGCTGTCCGCCGCCAAGTCCGGCCTCTCCGCCGTGCACCTGGTCGCCGGTGACCCGTTCGGCCACGACGCGGTGGTCAAGGAGGTGCAGGCGGTCGCGCGTACCGCGGTGCACTTCGAGGTGATCCCCGGCATCGGGCAGGCCGAGGGTGTCGCCGCCTACGCCGGCGTGCCGCTGCCCGGCGTCCGGATCGCCGCCGACGTCGACGACGTCACCACCCTGGACTTCGACGCCCTCGCCGGCGCCGCCCAGAAGGGCTCCTTCGCCGTCGCGGTGGACGCCGGTGACCTGGCCGCCGTTCGTGACGGCCTGCTTGCCGCCGGTGTCGAGCCGGGCGTCCCGGTCGCGGTGACCGGCGACGGCACCGGTGAGACGCAGTACACCACCACCTCGACCGTGGACAGTTTCGTCGCCGCGGCGCTCGGCTTCACCGGCCGGGTCGTGCTCACCGTCGGCGCCGAGGTGGCCGAGCGTGACGCCCTCAGCTGGTGGGAGAACCGTCCGCTGTACGGCTGGAAGGTGCTCGTCCCGCGGACCAAGGAGCAGGCCGGCGCCATGTCCGCCCGACTGCGTGCCTACGGCGCCATCCCGTGCGAGGTGCCGACCATCGCGGTCGAGCCGCCCCGCACCCCGGCGCAGATGGAGCGCGCGGTCAAGGGCCTGGTCGACGGCCGGTACGCGTGGGTCATCTTCACCTCGGTCAACGCGGTCCGCGCCGTCTGGGAGAAGTTCGGCGAGCACGGCCTCGACGCCCGCCACTTCGGCGGTGTGAAGATCGCCTGCATCGGCGAGGCCACCGCCGACGCGGTCCGCGCCTTCGGCATCCAGCCCGAGCTGATCCCGTCCGGAGAGCAGTCCAGCGACGGCCTGCTGGCCGAGTTCTCGCCGCACGACGAGATCCTCGACCCGGTCGGCCGGGTGCTGCTGCCGCGCGCCGACATCGCCACCGAGACCCTGGCGGCCGGGCTCATCGAGCGCGGCTGGGAGGTGGACGACGTGACCGCGTACCGGACGGTCCGGGCCGCCCCGCCGCCCGCCGAGATCCGGGACGCGATCAAGTCCGGCGGGTTCGACGCGGTGCTCTTCACCTCGTCCTCGACCGTCCGGAACCTGGTCGGCATCGCGGGTAAGCCGCACGCCCGTACCGTGGTCGCGGTGATCGGCCCGAAGACCGCCGAAACCGCTGTGGAGTTCGGCCTCCGGGTCGACACCCAGCCGCAGAACGCCTCGGTGCCCGACCTGGTCGAGGCCCTCGCGGACTACGCACTGGAGTTGCGCGAGAAGCTGGCCGCGATGCCGGCCAAGCAGCGCCGCGGCTCCAAGGTGCAGGGCCCGACCGCCCTCCGATTCCGCTGATCCTCTGAACGAAGCGCGCCGTTTGCGAAAGCGGCGCGCTTCTTCGTTTTCCCGCCGCTTGTCGCTCGTCGCTCATCGCCTGTCGCTCGTCGTTTGTCGTTTGTCGCTTAGGAGCGCCCGATGTCCTTCCCTGACATCCGCCCGCGCCGTCTCCGGCGCACGCCCGCCATCCGCCGCCTGGTCGAGGAGACCCGGCTCGCCCCGTCCGAGCTGGTCCTGCCGCTCTTCCTGAAAGAGGGCCTGACCGAGCCGAAGCCGATCAGCTCCCTCCCCGGAGTCGTCCAGCACAGCCGCGAGTCGCTGCGCAAGGCCGCGACCGAGGCGGTCAGCGCGGGCGTCGGTGGCCTCATGCTCTTCGGCGTGCCGGACAACGCCAACAAGGACGAGACCGGTTCGGGTGGCCTCGACCCGGACGGCATCCTCAACGTCGGCCTCCGCGACCTGCGCTCCGAGCTGGGCGACAGCACAGTGATCATGGGCGACCTGTGCCTGGACGAGTTCACCTCGCACGGCCACTGCGGCGTCCTGGCCGCCGACGGCACGGTCGACAACGACGCGACCCTCGCGATCTACGCGGACATGGCGGTCGCGCAGGCCGAAGCCGGCGCCCACATGGTCGGCCCGTCCGGCATGATGGATGGCCAGATCGGCGTGATCCGCAAGGCCCTGGACACGGCCGGCCACCAGGACGTGGCGATCCTCGCCTACTCGGCGAAGTACGCGGGCGCCTTCTACGGCCCGTTCCGCGAGGCCGTCGAGTCGACCCTCCAGGGCGACCGCCGCCAGTACCAGCAGGACCCGCCGAACGTCCGCGAGGCCCTGCGCGAGGTCGACCTGGACGTCGCCGAGGGCGCCGACATCGTCATGGTCAAGCCGGCGCTGCCCTACCTGGACATCATCGCCGCGATCCGCGAACGGGTCACCGTACCGGTCGCCGCCTACCAGGTGTCCGGCGAATACGCGATGGTAGAGGCCGCCGCCGCCAACGGGTGGATCGACCGCGAACGCGTCATCCTCGAAACCCTCACGTCGATCAAGCGGGCCGGCGCCCAGATCACCCTCACCTACTGGGCGACGGAGGTCGCTCAACTGCTCCGCTCACGCTTCTAAAGACCAAACCCATTCCCGGTACGGCGTTCCCCGCCCCCAAAGCAGGAACGCCGTCCCGCCAGCTCCCGCGAGCACTTGCCGGGTCAAGCCCGTGCCGCGCCCGCCGGGGGTAGATCGGTGGTCCAGCCACCCTTCCCACCCACAAGAAACCACCCCACCCCTACGGCGGTGCACTCAACCTCCCCCGCAAAACGCCGCCGGTGTCGAGGCAAGCGATTTGCCGACGCAGCGGGGTGTGCTGCGGCGGGAAATCGCCTGCCTCGACACCGGTTACAAGGCGTTTTGCCGCGGAGCGAAGCGGAGCAATCAGGTCCAGTGCAATCAAACTCAGCTCAGCTCCAGGCTCTGGACCAGTTGTGTCACGTCGGCTATGTACTCGTACCAGTCGCGGTCGGACTGGTAGCCCAGCTCGGCGTTGACCTTGAGCATCGACTCGTTGTGCTGCGCGTTCCACGTCTGGACCTGGCGCAGCGTCGGCTCGGCGGCCCGCAGCTCGAACAGCATCCGCGCTTTGATCGCCCGGTCGATCCCGTAGCCGCGGTGCTCCCGGACGACGATCGTGTCGTACTGGTCGGCCCGCTCCGGATGCTGCGCCGGAACGACCACCTCGGTCAGCCCGGCCACCGCACCGGTCGCCTCGTGGATGGCCAGCACGATGTACGGCTTCAGGCCACGCCGGTGGAGCGTTTCGATGGAGTCGCGAAGCCGCTGC
Source organism: Actinoplanes lobatus (assembly GCF_014205215.1). NCBI lineage: Bacteria > Bacillati > Actinomycetota > Actinomycetes > Micromonosporales > Micromonosporaceae > Actinoplanes > Actinoplanes lobatus. The sequence goes on along the minus strand of NZ_JACHNC010000001.1, from coordinate 1,641,427 downwards.
GGATCGGACGAGCGCGGAGCCAGCTCCAGGTCCTCGTCGTCGTGCTGTGCCTCCGCCTTGGCCTGTGCGTAGGCCTCCAGCAGATGGTCCGGTGGCCCGCCTGGGTGGTACTCGATCCGGTAGCCGGGGCTGATCCCGCTGGCCATGCCACCCAGGGCCAGCCAGTCCACCGAGTCCAGGTTGAGCACGCCGCGGGTCTCCACATACTCCCGTTCGAAGCCGAGCGACTCGTAGAACGGGATGGCCGTGGTGCCGCCGATCGCCTCCACCCCGATCGAGGAGAAGCCCTCCAGATAGGCCCGGCGCGCCGCCACTGCCACCAGCTGCCGACCCAGGCCGCGGCGCCGCAACTCGGGCCGGACCAGCACCTCGAGCACCCCGATGTCGCCGAGCAGCAGGATGCTGACATGCGCAAAGATCTTGCTCTCCCCCTCGGGGAGCCGGTCGTCCTCGGCCACCCAGGTGATCCGGCGCTCGCCCGGCATGGTCTCGGCCAAATAGTCCCGAACCTGCACGTCGCGCCAGGGTGGATCGTCCGGGAGGTCGGCCGCCAGGACCGCGTTCACCGTCTCCACGAGCGAGCGGACCTCGGCCGCGGACGCGGAGCGGGGATCCCATTCACGCACCCTCACGGGTACATCGTGCCGTTTGTGAGACCTTGAGGGAAGTGCTCACCACGCAAAAGTGCAGCTACGCTCACGCTGAGTCGCGAAATTCGTGTCGATCACGTCTTGCTGCGGCGTCCGTAGTCGTCGGCGATCCGGAACACCTTCTCCGCGTACGGCCGGACCGCGTTGTACGACAGGATCGCGTCCCACCAGGAGTCGGCGTTGGACATGTCGCGGCCACCCTTGCAGAGGTAAACGGCCGCGGTCAGGCTGGCGTCATCGACGTCGTTCGGGTTCACCACACCGTCCCGGTCGGCGTCGATCGCCGTCTCCTTCCAGGTGGACGGGATGAACTGCATCGGCCCCATCGCCCGGTCATAGGTCTTGTCCAGGTCCATCACGCCCTGGTCGGTGTCCGGGATCAGCTGCCGCCCACCCTGGCCGTCCAGCGGAAGCCCGATGATCGCCGGAAGCGCCACCCCGTCGGCGCCCAGCACCGCCCCGTTGACACTGCCGTGCGACGACTCCACCTCCCCGATGGCGGCGAGCGTCGTCCAGTTCAGATGGCAGCCGGGCGTGGTCTGCGCGGTGACCAGCTCGGCATAGACGTAGGCCTGCACCGCCACCACCGGAATGCTCACCCGGGTGCCGATGTCCGACGCCCAGCCCGACAGCGCATCCGCCGGCCGGGTGTTGCCGACCGTCGGCTGAGGCAGCCTGCCGATCCCGGTGGGCGGCACCGGAAAACTGGGCGGCGCGCTGGCGACCCCACCGGTCGGCACTCCACCCGGCGAGGCCCAGACCGGGGGCGGCACCGAGGCCCCGTCCGCCCCGAACGCCGGCGTCGCGCTGGGCGCGGGCACCGCCTCGAGCGCCTTGGGCACGAGATAGGCCCCCGAAGTCACCGCCAGCACGACGAGCGCCGCCAGCAACACCCCGGGAAGAACGACCCGCCCACTGGGCCCCTTGGCCCAGGCCGCCGTCCCGCGCGCGGCCCGCTTGGCGGCAGACCCCGGCCGAACCCGCCGCCGGCGAGGTTCTTTCCCGGCTTCGGCCTCCTTCGCCGTTCCCGTGCTCGCGGCTTCGGTGCTCTTTGTCGTGCCCGTGCTTGCGGCCTCGGCGTCCTTCGCCGTTCCGTCGGCGGTCGTGCCTGGCGTGGCGCCTCCGGCTTCGGTGCCCTTGGCTGCTCCGTCCGAGGCCGTCGCTACCTCGGCGTTCCCGGCTTCGGCGCCCTCAGGAGCTCCGGCCGGGGCCTTTTCCGGCGCGGCGCTCTCGGTCGCCGCCGATTCCGCAGGGTTGGCCGGTCTCGCGGCTTCGTCCGAGGCTTTCCCGGTCTCGGCGGCCTTCTTCTCCCCGTCGCCGGCCACAACCGCGCCGCTCTCGGTGGCCTTCTCCCCAACGGCCCCCGGTTTCTCCGGGCCGGACGACCCGGAAGGGGCGTGGACCGAGTCCAGCGAGGCGGAGGTGGCGGTCGGATCGGTGGACGACCGGGGAGCGGACGTGGCCGTCTCCTCCGGGGCCGCGCCGGAACTGCTCAGCGGCCCGCCCTGATGCGGTGCCGCGGGTCGCAGCTCCGGATGCTCTGCTGGGTTCTTCCGCACCTCCGCCACGCGTCGACCCTACCCGCCGGAAACCATTCCCGGGGAGGCCGCCGAAGCCCTGTGGACATCTCCTCCTACACGTCCCGGGACAGGGGCTCTACGCTGGTCGGATGCCCCGTTATGAGTACCGTTGCCGCGCCTGCGGCGCCACCTTCGAAGTCAGTCGCCCGATGCGGGAGTCCGCCGCCGCGGCGACCTGCCCGGAGGGCCACGGCGACACCGTCAAGTTGCTGTCCACCGTCGCCGTGACCGGTCGCGGTGGAGCGGCCCCGTCCGCCGGCGCCGGCGGCGGTGGCGGATGCTGCGGCGGTGGCTGCGGCTGCTGATCCCATCGGCCACCGCGCGCCCGCTCCGTGCCGGCCGCGCGGTGGCCGGGCACGGAGTTCCCGCGGTCCCGGCGCCATTCCCGCTGAGCCCAACCACACCGGATCTCCCCGGCCGATGTCCGGGCGGCTCGACCACATGCGCAGTGAGCGAAACGCCGGGACACGCCGATGTGGAGGACGACGCGACGCGTGGTGAGGGTGACACCGCGGTGAATATTCAGCGAACGTACGAAGATCCGGCGAGGCTTACCGCGGAAGATCATCACGACGACGGCACCGTGAGGGGATGGCGTCGCAAGGGAATGACCATGGTCAGTGTCGACTTCGGCCGGTGACGTCTCGCTCGCGCGCGGTGGCGAAAGTGTGACCCGTTCGGGTACACCCGAACAGCCCGCCGCTTTTGCCCGCCAGCCGCGTTTCCGCGTTCGATCTCTTTCGTTACGAGACGCGTAGTCCCGTATGCCTCCGGTCGATCCCACGATCAGGACGTCCTCCGTAAGGGGTCGGCCGTGGCGGGCAAATGATTACCGTCCGTTTCTACGATGGGCGGTGACGCAGAGATACGGCAGCATGTGTCGCGACTTCCCAAAGGGGGCGGAGGTTCCACCGTGTCGGGACGGATCGAGCTACCCAGTGGACTGGTGACCTTTATGTTCACCGACATCGAGGGCTCGACGCGACTGGCTCGGATGCTCGGTGAGGCGTATCGGAGCGTCCTCGGCGCGCACCGAGCTGTGCTACGCGCTGTGTTCAAGGATTTTGATGGTGTTGAACTCCTTACGGAGGGTGACTCCTTTTTCGTGGCGTTCTCGAATGCCGACGCGGCGGTCGCGGCCTGTGTCGAGGCGCAGCGGCGACTGTCCGCGTACGACTGGCCACGCCGTGATGCGATTCCTAAAGTGCGCATGGGCCTGCACACCGGGCGGGCCGTTCCGATCGGCCAGGAGTACGCGAGCGCCGAGGTCCACCGTGCCGCCCGGGTGTCGGCGGCCGCGCACGGCGGTCAGGTGCTCTGCTCGGAGGCGACCGCTCTCGCCGTGACCGCCACCTTCGCCGCCACCTCCGGTGGGGGCGCGGCGGCCGCCGCCACGCTGGCCACCGTGGACCTGCTGGACATCGGCGCCTTCCGGTTGCGCGGGTTCGACGACGACGAGCGGATCTTCCAGGTGTGCGCGCCCGGCCTGGAGCGGGATTTTCCGCGCCCGCGGACCGCCGAGGCGCCCCGGCACAATCTGCCGGCCGAGCACAGCCCGTTCGTCGGGCGGCGTTCCGAGATCACCGAACTCTCCGAGCTGATCAGCCACAACCGCCTGGTGACGGTGGTCGGGCCGGGCGGTTCCGGTAAGACCCGGCTGACCCTGGCGGTGGCTGAGCGGCTGCTTCCGGCGTACCCGGGCGGGGTTTGGACGATCGATGCCGCGACCGCGGCGCAGGGCCTGCCCAACGCCCTGGCCGTCGCCCTGGGCCTGCGCCCGGAACCGGGCCGTCCGATGATCGACACGGTGGTCGAGCAGTGCGCCGAACGCCGGATGCTGGTGCTGTTGCAGACCTGCGACGCGGCGCCCGTCCTGACCGCGACGCTGGCGCACCGCCTGCTCGGCCGGTGCCGCCGACTGGACGTGGTGGCGACCGGCCGGGCACCGTTGGCGCTCGCCGGGGAGACCGTGTGGCGGATCCCGCCGCTCGCTCCGGCGGACGCGTTCGCGCTGCTGCGGGACCGTGCGGCGGCCGCGCAGGGTGGCCGCCCGGGTGACGGTGACACGCAGCTGGCCCGGCTGGCCGCGCGGCTGGAGGGCTCGCCGCTGGCGATCCAGTTGGCCGCCTCCCGGTTGCGGCTGCTGCCGGCGGAGCATCTGGCCCGGCGGCTCGACGACCCGCTGGGGGCGCTGGACAACGACGGGGCCGGGGACGGCCGGCATGCCAGCCTGGCCAACAATCTGGCCTGGTCGTACCGGACGCTGGGCAGCCGGGCCGCGGATCTGCTGCGCCGGCTCGCGGTCTTCGGCGGGCCGGTGGATCTCGCGACGGTGGAGTGGTGCGACGCGGAGGGGTTCAGCGCGCTGTCCGAGCTGGCCGACAAGTCGCTGGTCGAGGTGATCCCCGGCCCGCGGTACCGGATGTCCGACCAGGTCCGGGCGTACGCGCTGCGCCGTCTCGCGGCCACCGGCGACGAGCCGTCCGTCCGCGGCCGGCATCTCACCTGGTCGCTGCACACCCTGGACCGGGTCGCGGTGGTCGCCGAGGACCCGGCCCGTACCGTCTCGCTCACCGAGTTCGCCCCTTTCGTGACCGAGTGGGAGGGCGCGCTGCGCTGGGCCGCCGAGATCGGTGACGTGGTCGCCGGGCTGCGCCTGGCGGCCGTGCTGGATCCGTGGTGGCGTGAGCACGGCGGTGGACGGAAGGGCCGTGAGCTGCTCTCCGCCCTCTACCGTGCGATGCCCGGCGACGACTCGGTGTCGCCCGCCGACCTGACCGGCGCCTATCTGACGCACGCCGGCCTGACCGGCGACCGGGCGGAACGCGACCGGTTCCTGACCCGGGCCGAGGAGGCGGCCGGGCGGTCCGGCGACCCGGCGCTGCCGATCCGGGTCCGGGCCGCCCGGGTGGCGCTGCCGGAGGGCGATCCGTGCGCCGCCGAGCAGAGCTGTCGCGAGGTGATCGCCCAGGCGGAGCGGGCCGGTGTCCCGAACGCCGCGCTGCCCGCCGTGCTGACCCTGGCCGAACTGCTGTGGCGACGGGACGCGCTCACCGAGGCGGCCGACCTGCTCGGCGCGGCCCGGCATCTGGAGGCGATCTGCCCGGAGGCGCGTGGCCGCCGGGCCGTCGACTGGCTTCTCGGCATGGTGGCGCTGCGCCGGGGCGACCTGGTGGCCGCGCACGATCACCTGGTGGTGGCGTTGCGGTCGAGGCTGCGGCACGGTTTCCGGGGCGCGGCCGCGGACGCGGTGGCGGCGATCGCGGTCCGCTGCGCGCTCGGTGGCGACCCGGCGACCGCGACGGTGCTCTTCGGCGGCGCGGAGGTGGCGCGCGGCGCGCGGCGTACCGAGTCGTTCGGCGCGTTCTGGTCGGCCCAGCAGATGTCTTTGCGGGCGGCGCTCGGCGACGCCGCCTTCGACGCGGCCTACGCCGACGGTGCAGGCCTCGGCTTCGACCGGATAGTCGCCATGGCCCTGGCCGTCGAACACCCCGACCTGGAGGACGGCGCGGCCCGTTTCGCTCAGATCATCCGTTAGAGCCGGACCACCGATCTACGCCCGGAACGGGCGGCACGGGCTGGGGGACGGCAGCTCCGATCGCGGGAGCTGACGGGGCGGCCATTGTCGCCGGGGACGGGGAACGCCGTACCAAATCAGGTTTTCGGGAGGGAACGCACGGCCCGGTGGTAGGCGAAGGCGATGGCGTTGCAGGGACGCTGGGCCGCGGGCCGGTGTGCGTCGCAGACGCGGCGCATGTCGGTACGGAAGACCAGGTCGAGGCGCTCCTTGTGCCTGGCGAAGGTGCCGTCGGCGCGGTAGTTGCGGTAGCCGAAGTCGTGGTGCCGGCAGGCGTCGGAGAAGTCGAAGCCGAACGGCGCCTCCAGAGCCCGCGAGCACAGGTCGGTGGACCAGTCGAAGCGGTAGGACACCCAGCGGGCCCGGTGGCGCAGCGCGGTGTTCCAGGCGGTGTAGCTGGCCTCGGTCGGCTGCGTCCAACGGGTGAGCAGCTCGGCGCGGCTCATCGACGCCTGTGCCGGTACGGCCGGGGTCAGGACGGCGATCAGCAGCGCGGCCATCGCGATGTGGCGCATACGGGGACCTCCAGCGCGCGGCCGGTGACGGATGTGATGTCCTTCAGTCAGGACCTCAAGCTTGACCGTTAGGGTGATCGCGTGCGGGCGGTTCCATGATTCATCTACCTCTGATCCGACAGGGGCCGTTGCGGGCGCTGGCCTTCCGTCTGGTGATGGCGTGCGTCCTGGTGTTCCTGTCGGTCGCGATCATCTATGTCGACCGGGACGGGTACCGCGACGTCAACGAGGACGGGCTCACCCTCCTCGACTGCTTCTACTACGCGGTCGTGTCGCTCTCCACCACCGGCTACGGCGACATCACTCCGGCGACCCAGTCGGCCCGGCTGGTGAACGTCCTGTTCATCACCCCGGCCCGGGTCCTCTTCCTGATCATCCTGGTCGGCACCACACTCGAGGTGCTGACCCACCAGTACCGCAAGGGCCTGCGGGTCAGCCGGTGGAGGCGCAAGTTGAAGGACCACGTGATCATCTGCGGTTACGGCACCAAGGGCCGGGCCGCGGTCGCCGCGCTGCTGGAGACGGGCTACGACAAGTCCCGGATCGTCATCGTGGAGAACCGTGAGGCCGGCGTCCGGCAGGCCACCCAGGGCGGGTTCGTCGTCATCGAGGGCGACGCCACCCGGTCGGCGGTGCTCAACGACGCGGACGTGAAGAACGCCAAGTCGGTCATCATCGCCACCGACCGGGACGAGTCGTCGGTTCTGATCTCGCTGACCGTCCGGCAGTTGACCGCCGGGCAGGTCCGGATCATCGCGGCGGTCCGGGAGCAGGAGAACGCCGCACTGCTCAAGCAGAGCGGCGCCCACCACGTGATCGTGTCCTCCGCGACGGCCGGCCGGCTGCTCGGCCTGACCACCACCGCGCCGCCGCTGATCGACGTGGTGGAGGACCTGCTCACCCCCGGGCAGGGCATGGCGCTGGCGATGCGCTCGGCGGAGCGGGCCGAGGTCGGCCGTAATCCGCGTGAGCTGATCACCCTGGTGGTGGCGCTGATCCGCCGGGGCAAGGTGCTGCCGCTCGGCGGTGAGCAGGCCGTCAGCATCGAGACCGGCGACCTGCTCGTCTACATCCGCGACGAGGCGACCGCCACCAACGGGGTGTCGGTCTAGCTAGAGGATGGTCCAGGTGTCACCGGCGTTGAGGAGACCGTCGAGCATCTCCTCGGGGGTGCCGGTGGCCTGGGCTTTCGCGTCGAGCACCTGCTTGCGGACGATATGGTCGTAGGACGGGCGCCGCACGTTCCGGAACACGCCGATCGGGGTGGTGTTCAGGTCGGAGCCGGAGAGCCGGGTCAGCGCGAAGGCGTAGGCCGGATCGCTCACGGTCGCGTCGTGGACGATCGGGGTGCCGCCCTCCTGCACCTTCAGGCCGAAGCTGCCCTCCGGATGGACCACGTTGTATTTCCCGACCGTGATCGGCTGGCCGTGTTCCAGCCGGATCAGGTGCTCGTCCCGGGTGGCCGAGTCCTTGATCAGGTCGAAGGCGCCGTCGTTGAAGATGTTGCAGTTCTGGTAGATCTCGACGAATGCGGAGCCCTCGTGCTCGGCCGCGGCCCGCAGCACCGATTGCAGGTGCTTGCGGTCGGAGTCGATGGTCCGGGCCACGAAGGTCGCCTCCGCGCCGAGGGCCAGCGACAGCGGGTTGAACGGCGAGTCCGCCGACCCGGCCGGCGTCGACTTGGTGATCTTGCCGATCTCCGAGGTCGGGGAGTACTGCCCCTTGGTGAGCCCGTAGATCCGGTTGTTGAACAGCAGGATCTTGAGGTTCACGTTCCGCCGGAGCGCGTGGATCAGGTGGTTGCCGCCGATCGACAGGGCGTCGCCGTCGCCGGTCACCACCCAGACGCTCAGATCGGGCCGGGAGGCGGACAGGCCGGTCGCGATCGCCGGGGCGCGCCCGTGGATCGAGTGCATCCCGTACGTGTTCATGTAGTACGGGAACCGCGACGAGCAGCCGATCCCCGAGACGAACACGATGTTCTCCCGGGGGATCTCCAGCTCCGGCATGAACTGCTGCACCGCGGCGAGGATGGCGTAGTCCCCGCAGCCGGGGCACCAGCGGACCTCCTGGTCGGACTTGAAGTCCTTGGCGGTCAGTTTCAGCGCGATCGTCTCAGCCATTCTTGACCACGTCCTCGAGCATGCTCTCCAGCGTCGCGGCGGTGAACGGCAGGCCGCTGATCTGGTTGAACGGAACCGCGTCGATCAGGTACCTCGCCCGGATCACCGCGGCCAGCTGACCCAGGTTCATCTCCGGGACGACCACCTTCTCGTAGCCGGCGAGCACCTCGCCCAGGTTGGCCGGCAGCGGCGACAGGTGCCGCAGGTGCGCCTGGGCGATGGTCAGGCCGCGCTGGCGCAGGGCCCGGCAGGCGGCGCCGATCGGCCCGTAGGTGGAGCCCCAGCCGAGCACCAGCACCTGCGCGTTCTCGTCCGGGTCCTCGACGTCCACATCGGGTACCGGGATGGCCTCGATGCGGGCCTGCCGGGTGCGGACCATGAACTCGTGGTTCGCCGGGTCGTAGGAGATGTCACCGGTCTTGTCGGCCTTCTCCAGGCCGCCGATGCGGTGCTCCAGGCCCGGCGTGCCGGGCACGGCCCACGGCCGCGCCATCGTCTCCGGATCACGGAGGTACGGCAGGAAGCGCCCGTCCTCGGTGTTCGGCGCCGTGGCGAACTCGACCCGCAGGTCCGGCAGTTCGTCGACGGACGGCAGTAGCCACGGCTCGGAGCCGTTGGCCACGTAGTTGTCGGACAGCAGAATGACCGGGGTGCGGTAGGTCAGCGCGATCCGGGCGGCCTCCAGCGCCGCGTGGAAGCAGTCCGACGGCGACTTCGGCGCGATCACCGCGAGCGGCGCCTCGCCGTGCCGGCCGAACAGTGCCATGTTCAGGTCGGCCTGCTCGGTCTTGGTGGGCATGCCGGTCGACGGGCCGGCCCGCTGCACGTCCACGATCACCAGCGGCAGCTCCAGGGCGATCGCGAGCGAGATGGTCTCGCCCTTGAGCGCCACACCCGGCCCGGAGGTGGTGGTGACGCCGAGCGCCCCGCCGTACGCCGCGCCGAGCGCCGCCCCGATCGCGGCGATCTCGTCCTCGGCCTGCATGGTGGTCACACCGAACCGTTTGTGCTTGGACAGCTCGTGCAGGATGTCCGAGGCCGGGGTGATCGGGTAGGCGCCGAGGAACAGCGGCAGCCTCGACCGCACGGCGGCGGCCACCAGCCCGAGCGCGAGCGCCTGGTTGCCGGTGATGTTGCGGTAGGTGCCGGGCCGCATCTTGGCCGGCTTGATCTCGTAGCGCACCGAGAACGCCTCGGTGGTCTCGCCGTAGTTCCAGCCGGCCTGGAAGGCGGTCTTGTTCGCGGTGACCAGATCCGGCCGTTTGGCGAATTTGCTCTCCAGGAACCGTAGGGTGGACTCGAACGGCCGCGAGTACATCCAGCTGAGCAGCCCCAGCGCGAACATGTTCTTGGCGCGCTCGCCGTCCTTCTTCGAGACGCCGCTCTCGGCCAGGGCGCCTAGGGTCAGGGACGTGAGCGCGACCGGATGGACGGCGAACTCGGCGAGCGAGCCGTCCTCCAGCGGACTCTCGGCGTAGCCCACCTTGGCCAGGTTGCGCCGGGTGAACTCGTCGGTGTTGACGATGATGTCGGCGCCGGCCGGCAGGTCGGCCAGGTTTGCCTTGAGTGCGGCCGGGTTCATCGCGACGAGGACGTTCGGCGCGTCGCCCGGGGTGAGAATGTCGTAGTCGGCGAAGTGCACCTGGAAACTGGAGACCCCCGGAAGGGTGCCCGCTGGTGCACGGATCTCTGCGGGGAAGTTCGGAAGTGTCGAGATGTCGTTGCCCAACTGGGCGGTTTCCGACGTGAACCGGTCTCCGGTGAGCTGCATTCCGTCACCGGAGTCGCCGGCGAATCGGATTACCACCCGGTCCAGCTGCTCGACTCGCTTCGCGGGAGCGGCCACGATTCAACCTCCATAAGGCGCGGTCCGGCGGCTTCAAGACTGTCGATGAGCCGGCCCGCAAATCGTCAGTTCCACACTACGTCGCCGCTCCTTACGAAGCGGCCGCGGACCGTTGCCCACGGTAGCCGTGACGATGAACAACCAGCCAGCAGATCTCACTGGTTGCGTCAGATAGGCTCCCCGATCGTGGACGGTTACCTCGGTTCGTACGCCACCATGGGGCTGCTGCTGCTCGCCGGAGTGCTGCTGTTCGTGGCCGCTTTCGGCGCGAACCGGCTGCTGCGCCCGGCCCACCCGGCCGAGCCGCCGGGCAAGCGGATCGCCTACGAGAGCGGCATCGACCCGGTCGGCGGCGACTGGGCCCAGGCCCAGATCCGGTATTACGTCTATGCGTACCTCTATGTGCTTTTCGCCGTGGAAGCCGTATTTCTCTTCCCGTGGGCGGTGATCTTCGACCGGCCGGGTTTCGGCGGCATGGCCATCGCCGAGATGGGCATCTTCGTAGCCGTGCTGGCCCTGGGCATCCTGTACGCCTGGCGCAAGAAGATCCTCACCTGGACCTGAGCGTCCGGATGGGTGGTGGGCTCGCCTACGGAATGCGGACATGTCAACATCGTGCGCATGGGTCAGCTACTGCTCTTCATTGTCGTGGCTCTGGTCGTCGCGACGATCGTCTTCGGCGTGACCGTTCTGCTGAGCGGGAGCGACCCCGGCCTGACCCCGGTCGAGCCCGACGGTCGCGCGGTTCCGCTGCCCAGCGACCGTCCCCTCGGCGAGGACGACATCTCCCGGACCAGGTTCGACTCCGTCTGGCGCGGCTACCGGATGGAGCAGGTGGACCAGGCGTTGCAGCGGGCGGCGTACGACATCGGCTACAAGGGTGAGCTGATCGGCGTGCTCGAGGCCGAGGTGGCCGCGCTGCGCGAGGGCCGCACCGAGGACGCCGACGGGCTGCGCAAGGCCCGGGAGGCCGCGATGGCCCCGGTCGCCGGCCTGCCGCCGATCCCGGAGCCGCCGGTCATCCCGATGGACACCGGCCAGGAGCCGGTGGAGAAGCAATGAGCGAGCTTGCGAGCGAATCATCGGGCTCAGTGGTCAACTCGTCGCGGCGCTGGAGCGCAGCGGAGGCGGCGCGATGAGCGACTCGGAGGCCGGCCCAGGTAGTGGGCTGGGTGACGCGGCTAGGGCGGGTTCCGGCGAGTTCACCGCCAAGGTGATCGTCAACGCGCCCGCGTCCCGGGTCTTCGCCGCGTTCATGAACTGGGAGAAGCAGTCCGAGTGGATCCCGTTCACCCGGGTGCGGGTGGTCGAGGGCGACGGCGGCGAGGGCAGCCTGGTCGAGGCGGTCACCGCGCTCGGCCCGGCGGTCCTGCGCGACGAGCTGCGGGTGGTCAAGGTCAACGAGCCGTACGAGGTCCGCGTCGTGCACTGCGGCAAGGTGCTGCGCGGCCCCGGCTCGATGCGGTGCACCGCGATGTCCGGTGACCGGACCCAGATCGTGCTGCACGAGTGGTTCCACCTGCCGCCCGGCGCGGTCGGCAAGGTCGCCTGGCCGGTTCTCTGGCCGGGCTCCAAGATCGGCTTCACCGGGGCGCTCAAGCGCTTCGCACGGCTCGTCGAGCAGGGGCGGCTGCCGTGACCGACACCGGGCTCGTGATCGGCGCCGACGGGCAGCCCCGGTGCTTCTGGGCGGGCGGCTCACCGGACTACACGGCGTATCACGACGACGAGTGGGGCCGGCCGGTCCGCGGCGACGACGCCCTCTTCGAGCGGCTCACCCTGGAGGCCTTCCAGTCCGGCCTGTCCTGGATCACCATCCTGCGCAAGCGCCCGGCGTTCCGGGCCGCCTTCGACGGCTTCTCGATCGTCAAGGTGGCCGGCTACACCGGGGCCGACGCCGAGCGCCTGATGGCTGACGCCGGCATCGTCCGCAACCGGATGAAGATCGACGCGGCGCTGCACAACGCCCGGGTGGCGGCCGAGGTCGACCTGACCGAGCTGCTCTGGTCGTTCGCGCCCGCGGGGCGGGACCGGCCGCGGACCCGCGCCGACGTCCCGGCGGTCACGCCCGAGTCCACCGCCATGGCCAAGGCGCTCAAGAAGCGCGGGTTCAAGTTCGTCGGACCCACCACGGCGTACGCGTTGATGCAGGCCACCGGCATGGTCGACGACCACCTCACGGACTGCTGGGTGCCCGTGATGAGATGAAGCCATGGCGCGATGGTCGGTAGTTCTTCCGGATGAGCAGTGGGCGACCGAGCGGTTGTTCCAGCACGATGTGGTGACCGTGGCCGGCGGCCCCGCCGGGGCCGCGGTCGGCGACGAGGTGCTGGTGGTCGCCGAACAGCAGGTCGTGGCGTTGGCCCGGGTGGAGAAGACCGACGGCGGTCTCGCGTTGTGGTACCTGCGACGGGCCTTCGACGAGCCGGTTCCGGCCGATCTTTCGGAGGGCCCGGTCGACGAGGCGACGTTCCGGCGGTTCGCCGAGCGCCTGGGCGGCCCGTCCGACCGGAAGGCCTGGCTGGTGAGCGTGGCCATGCCGATCGAGGCGGTGAACCCGGCCGAGGCGGTGCGCCAGTTCTGGTCGCACGTGCTGGAGCTCGGCCCGGCCGAGCTGCCCACCTACGTCTGGCCCTCCGGTGACGAGCTGGCCATGCAGGCCTTCGTCCTCGGGGCCGAGGCGAACCAGGACCCCGAGGAAGAAGACGACGAGGACTAGCGCCAACGCCGTTCAGTTAGGCCAGCGTCGGGTTCGTCAAGGTCCGTCGGTGATGATGTTGATGGCGATGGTGGCTTGGTAGGTGCGCCGGTCGATGTTCGGGCCGCGGGCCTGGTATTTGGAGTTCGATCGTTTGATCATGCGGGCTTTCACCCGGATCCGGCGGTCGGGCAGTAGGTGGTCCAGGACTGCCTGGCCGATCGCGCCGACGAGGTCGACGACGGTGTCGGTGATGATGCCCGCGGCTTGGATGACCTGGTTGCGGGCGGTGATCAAAGCGGTGGTGAAGCTGGCCCGGTCCGGGTCGAGGCCGGGCCGGGTGTCAGTGGCATCGACCATGGCGGTGCGTAGGAGCTGGTAGACGATCAGCAGCGCGTGGATCTCCTGGTCGATGCCGTCCGGGGTACGGGCGCGTAGGACCCGGCCACCGAGAATGCTGGACTTCAGCTCCAGGTAGGCGGTCTCGATCTCCCACCGCTGGTGATACAGCGTGATCAGTTCCCCGGCTGGGTGTCGGCGGGCGTCCAGCAGGGTGGTGATCAGCCGGTAGTCACCGGTGCTCGTGCCGGTGCTGGTCTTGACCGCGATCCGGGCGTCGATGACCCGCACCCGCACGGTGCCGATCGTGGACAGCCAGGAGCCGTCCCGGTGCCGGGTGATGACCGGCAGGCGGCGGCCACTCTTGCAGCGGATCAGCAACTCGGCCTTCGTGGCGGCGAGGGTCTTGACCAGATCGGCGGCAGCGTAGTTGCGGTCGGCCAGCAGCAGCATCCCCGCTTTCAGGCTGCGGGCCAGTACGCGGGCCTGATCGAGTTCGCTGGTGCCGAGCGGGTCGAAAACGGCGTCGATCACCGAGCGGGTGCCGCAGGCCAGCAGAGCGCTCAGCCGTAGCGTCGGGTAGCCGGCCCCGCCGTGGTTACCGCGCTGTTTGCGGTAGCGGACGCCGACCGCGGCGGCATCGGCGACCGACAGCGTCGTCCCGTCGACCGCGGTCAGCAGCAGGCCTTGCCAGCGGACCGCTGGGGTGGCCGACGTCGCGGCCGGGCCGCGCAGCAGATCGAACAATGCTCGCAACGGCGCGGATCCGAGACGCTGCCGGGCCTGCCGCAAAGCACTGGAAGAAGGCTCGGCCAGGCTCAACCCGGCCAGCCCCGCGGTCAACTGTTGCCACACCTGCAGGTAGCCGTATTCGGCGAACAGCACCCCGGCCAGCAGCAGATACACCACCACCCGGCCCGGCAGCAGCCGTACCCGCTGCTGCACCCGCCCGGTGGCGGCAAGAACGTCATCGACCATCTCGAACGGAATCAGCCGGGTCAGCTCGCCCAGATGCCCCGGCGCGAACACCCCTGCAGCTACCGTCACGGTGCGGGTTATGGCAATCTGATCGAGCAAGCGGAGTCCTGGGGTGGGTTGTCTTGGAGTGACAAACCTCTATACCGGAACTCCGCTTCCTACTTTCTGATCAACACCCTTGACGCCAGCCCGGACCGCCTAACTGAACGGCGTTGGGACTAGCGCCCCTGGTATTCCGGGCGCTGCTTGTTCAGGAAGGCGTTGACCGCGGCCGAGTGGTCCGCGGTCGCGCCGCAGATCGCCTGAGCCTGGGCCTCGGCCGCCAGGGCGTCGGACAGGGTGCCGGCCGTGGCGATGGACAGCTCGCGCTTGATCGCGCCGTAGGCCACCGTGGGGCCCGCCGCCAGCCGCGCGGCCAGCTCCTGGGCCGCCGGCAGCACCTTCTCGTCGTCGTCCAGCAGCTGGGTCAGCATCCCGATCCGGGACGCCTCCTCGGCCTTCACCGGCTTCGCGAGCAGCAGCAGCTCCACCGCCTTGGCGTGGCCCACGATCCGCGGCAGCGACCAGGAGATGCCGCTGTCCCCGGCCAGGCCCACGTTGGCGAAGGCCATCAGGAAGCTGGTCCGGGGGCCGCCGATACGGAAGTCGGCGAGCAGGGCCAGCGAGGCGCCGGCCCCGGCGGCCATCCCGCCCACCGCGGCGATCACCGGCTTCGGCATGTTGGCCAGCCGCTGCGCGATCGGGTTGTAGTGCACCTGCACGGTGTTCAAATCGGTCGCGCCCGACTGCAGCAGCGACGCGTGCTCCCGCAGGTCCTGGCCGCCGCAGAAGGCGCCGCCCGCGCCGGTCAGCACGATCGCCCGGCAGGACCGGTCGCCCTCCAGCTCGGCGAGGGTGTCCCGCAACGCCTCCTTGAGGTCGACGGTGAAGGAGTTCATCGCGTCGGGGCGGTTGAGGGTCAGGGTGACTACCGCGTCAGTGCGGTCGACGAGGAGCGAGTCGGTCATGGGTTCGAGAATCCCACACGCGCTCCACGGGTGGCCGACTGCAGGCAGCGTTCCACGTGCCGGTCGGCGGCCGGGCGCAGCCGGGTGGCGTGCTTGTCGAAGAATCCGGCGGCCTTGACGCCCGGCCAGCCCGCGGGCAGCAGCGCCGAGGGCAGCTGCGGGTCCTGGAAGAGGAACGACCGCCAGGCGTGCACCAGACGGAACCGGGCCGCGTACGCCTCCTCGTCGGTGCTACGTGGAGTGATCGCCTTGACCACGGGTTGTAGTTTTTCGACGAACTCCTGGTACGACTGTCCGATGCGGGCCAGGTCCCAGGCCCGGTCCACGATCCCGGTGGCGTCCGCCGCGGGGCTGGCACTGAACCGCTCGTGGCCCGCACCCGCCTCGGCCAGCAGCGCTTCGACCTCTTCGGAGGCCCGGGGCGCCACCCAGACCTGCTCGCTGAGCGACCCGTAGCCCAGATAGGTGAGCCGGAGCGCGTCCCGCCGCGTGACCGGCTCGTGGAGCAGGATCATGTCGAAGCGGCCGTCCCAGCCACCGCGACCGGTTCGGTACACCCGGGCGGCTGCCTCGTCGAGCCGGCGCGCGGCCTTCGGGGTGAGCAGATAACCCGGTCCGGCGGCCAGCCGGAGCGGATGCAACCAGCCCTGTCGCACCATTCGCGACACTGCGGTGCGGACTGCCGGAGCCGCGATGTCGAGCGGTGCCAGCAGCCGGACCAGCGCCGAGACCGGGGCTCGGGAGCCGCGATCGCGCAGGTAGTCGCCGTACAGGTCGAAGAGTGCGGACCGCGCCTGCATGACCGCACATTGTGACAGCCCAAAAGACGATATGCTAGATGCTGTCACATCCGCCCGGGCTGGGTTTGGGTTCGCCGGTGTTCATCAGGGAAAATGTTTGATCGGCACGGTGGGCCGCAACGCGTGGAAACGTGAAACGGCCTGTACGGCCGCCGGTCGGAAACGAGCACCGCGTCGCGTGGGGCTGAGCACGTGACGGGGCTGCTGGCATTCCAGGAGCAAGTGGCTGTGGGGCAACCCACCGACCCTGACGTAGGTCTGAGGGGAGACAAGATGGCGGCGATGAAGCCGCGGACGGGCGATGGTCCGCTGGAGGTCACCAAGGAGGGTCGTGGCATCGTCATGCGCGTCCCGCTGGAAGGTGGTGGCCGTCTCGTCGTTGAGATGACTCCGGACGAGGCCAACGCGCTGGGTGACGCGTTGAAGTCGATCGCCGGCTGACGTTTCACGCGAGCCCGCCGGTACGGTACCGCCCGTACCGGCGGGCTTTCCACGTCTCAGGGAAAGGTCATCCTCCCGTGTTCACCATCCGATTGACCGACGTCTCCGACGACACTCACACCCGGGTCCTCCCGGTCGGCCCCGGCCTGGATCCGGAGATGTCCGCACTGGTCGCCGCGACCGACGGCGCCGATACGGCGGGCCGGATCACGGTGTTCCCGCGCCCGCTACGGCAGCCGTCCCGGGTCCTGCTGGCCGGGGTCGGCGCCGGGGACGAGGCGGCCTGGCGTGCGGCCGGCGCCGCGATCGTGCGGGAGGCCGGCGACGACGAGATCCTGGAGGCGCTGCTTCCGGCGGACCTCGCCCCGGGCGCGCTGCGCGGCCTGGCCGAGGGCCTCTGGATGGGCGGCTATCGCTATCGCGACGCGGTCAAGGCGCCCCGGTCCGGCGAGGTGCGGCTCGTTCTCGACGACCCTTCGGCGTACGCGGAGAGCCTGGCGGCCGCGACCGTGACCGCCGAGGCCACGTGGCTCGCCCGGGACCTGACCAACACACCCTCGTCGGTGAAGAACCCGGAGTGGTTCGCCGGCCAGATCGTGGCCGAGGCCGCGCGCCGCCCCGGCCTGACCGTGACTGTCCGGGCCGGCGACGAGCTGGAGCGGTTCGGTGGTCTGCGGGCCGTCGGCGGCGGTTCGGTGTCGCCGCCGCGCTTCGTCGAGATCTCCTGGCAGCCGCCCGGCGCGACCACCCACGTGGTCCTGGTCGGCAAGGGCATCACCTTCGACACCGGCGGCATCTCGATCAAGCCGCGGGACAGCATGAAGCTGATGAAGAAGGACATGGGCGGCGCGGCCGCGGTGGTCGCCGCCACCCTGGGGGCCGCCGACCTGAACCTGCCGGTGCGGATCACCACGCTGGTGCCGCTCGCCGAGAACGCGATCGGCGGCGCCGCCTTCCGCCCCGGCGACGTGATCACCCACTACGACGGCTCGACCACCGAGAACACGAACTCCGACGCCGAGGGCCGTCTCGTGCTGGCCGACGCCCTGGCGTACGCGGCCGCCGAACTCGGCCCGGACCTGGTCATCGACCTGGCCACCCTGACCGGGGCGAACGCCGTGGCGCTCGGCAAGCGCACAGCCGCCCTGATCAGCCCGGACGAGGAGCTGGTGACGGCGCTGACCGCGGCCGGCGAGGCGGCCGGCGAGCGGATGTGGCGGCTGCCTCTGGCCGACGACTACATCGAGTACCAGAGCAGCGACATCGCCGACCGGATCAACGCGGGCGCCGGGCCCGGCGTGATCACGGCCGCCCTGTTCCTGCGCGACTTCTACGGCCCGGTCCGCTGGGCGCACTTCGACATGTCCGCGCCGAGCTGGGCCGAGGCCGCCGACGGCGAGCTGACCAAGGGCGCCACCGGCTGGGGCGCCCGGACGTTGCTTTATTACCTCGCTGCGCTCGGCGAGGATGCGCCCTTTTGAGTTGGTGGCGAGGGCGCCGAAAACGGCTAGGCGAAGCCGTGGTCGTCTTCGGAGCCCTCGCCACCAACGGGCGCATCCTGGTTGCTTTATTACCTCTCAGCGCTTGACAGCGGTCAGCAGACCGGCGCCTAAGGGGATCACCGCGGGGATCCAGTCCTCGGACTCACGGATCGCCTTGACCGTCTCCCGGATGGTCAGGGTGTCCACGTCCCGGGCGGACGGGTCGCTGATCCGCCCGCCCGCGTGCGCCCCGTTCACGATCAGCACCCCGCCCGGCCGGAGCAGGCGCAGGGCGGCCTCGGTGCAGGCGGCGAACTCGGTGGTGTCGGCGTCCACGAAGATCAGGTCGTAGACGCCGTCGGCCAGCCGGGGCAGCACGTTCAGGGCACGGCCGCTGATGATCCGGGTACGGGAGGACGCGTACCCCGCCTCCAGGAAGATCCGCCGGGCGATCCGCTGGTGCTCGTGCTCGACGTCGATGGTGGTGAGCACCCCGTCCGGGCGCATGCCACGGAGCAGCCAGATGCCGCTCACACCCGTACCGGTGCCGATCTCGACCACCGCCTTGGCGCTGCCCGCCGCGGCCAGCAGGCGCAGCACGGAGCCGGCGCCGGGGGAGACACAGGGCAGGCCGAGCTCGTGTGCCAGGGCACGCGCGGTCTGCAGAACCGGGTCCTCGGTGGCGTAGGTCTCGGCGAACGGCGTCGATTGCGCCGCCGGCTGACCGAATGAACGAGCGGGACCGATGATGACGACCTCCGTACGAGCGTTTGTGATGCCCGTGGCGGAACCACGCACATCGGATAAGAGAGTAGAGCGATGTTCTCCGGTGACGCACTGCGCCGTCGATGGATAAAGGGGGTCACCCGGCTCGGGCCGACCCGTGGCAAGGTGGGTACCGGCGGATCCGTGTCATCCTGGGAGAGCGCGGATCCGGGCGAGCGGATGGAGGCACCGACGTGACCGACGGCTGGAACTGGCGCCGGCCACCGACGCCGCCTGCCCACGGCACCCCGCAGTCCACGACTCCCGGCCGGTCCTCGGAGCCGGAGCCAGGCTCGCCCTGGTGGTCCGGCACGGCGACGGACCCGTGGCGTGATCCGTACGCTCCGTCAGCGGTGGTCCTGCCCACCCCGCCGTCCGGTGGAGGGGTCCCGGAGCCGGTCACCGATCCCGACGCGCCCCGCCGGTCGTATGCCCCGATCATCGTGATCTGCCTGGTCACCGCTCTGTTGGCGGGTGGCATCGGCGGCACGCTCGGGTTCGTCTTCGCGGTCCGCGGCGGGTATGCCGCGAGCGGCGGGACCCAGCTCGGCGCGTCCGGCCAGCAGATCCCGGAGAATACGCAGCGTGCACCCGAGTCGCTCGCCGGCGTGGCCGAGCGGGTCATGCCGAGCGTCGTCACGGTCCGGGTCACCGGGGCGATCGGTTCCGGTTTCGTGGTGTCCACGGACGGCTACGTGATCACCAACGACCACGTGGTCGAGGGCGCCGACGAGAGCCTGTCGGTCTCCTTCAGCGACGGCTCCACGGCCCCCGCGAAACTGATCGGCCGCGACCCGGAGTCCGATGTCGCAGTGATCAAAGTCGCAAAGAGCGGGCTCACGCCGGTCTCGCTCGGCAACTCCGACGACATCGCGGTCGGCGACCCGGTGCTCGCCTTCGGTTCGCCGCTCGCGCTCGTCAACACGGTCACCCAGGGCATCGTGAGCGCCCTGGACCGGCCCATCCAGGCCGGCGAGGAGGGCGGCACCACCCGCTACTACGCGGCCATCCAGACCGACGCCGCGGTCAACCAGGGCAACTCCGGCGGGCCGCTGGTCGACGCGGGCGGCCAGGTGGTCGGGGTCAACTCGGTGATCCGCTCGGTCGGTGGCGCCGACACCGAGGCCGGCAACATCGGCCTCGCCTTCGCCATCCCGATCAATCAGGCCAAACGGGTGGCCGAGGACATCATCGACACCGGGAAGGCCCGGCGGACCGTCATCGGCGCCGAGGTGATGACCGGCGAGACGGCGGCCGGCGCCCGGCTGCGCGGGGTGGAGCAGGCCGGCCCGGCGGCGACGGCCGGTCTGCGTGCCGGCGACGTCATCACCAAGCTCGACGGGCATCCGCTCGAGGAGGGCACCGACCTGATCGCGCTGGTCCGCAAGTACGCGCCCGGCTCCACGGTCGCGGTCGAGTACCGCCGCGGCACCAAGACCGCGTCCGTGTCGGTGACCCTCGCCGCGGACACCAACTGACAGCCGGATCCCATCCGGGTGGGCTGTGCGCACACAGCGAGCGTGCGTAGTCTTGGCGCGGAACGCTGGGGAGGCCGGACGTGTTCGAGAATCTGAACTGGTGGGAGATCGGCGCGCTGCTCATGCTCGCGCTGTTGATCTTCGGTGAGCGCCTGCCCAAGGTGCTCGGGGACGGCCTGCGCATGCTGCGCGGCCTGCGCAACATGGCGCAGAACGCGACGTCCGACCTGAGCCGCGAGCTTGGCACCGACATCCAGCTGGAAGACCTGCACCCGAAGGCGTTCATCCGCAAGCACCTGCTCAGCGAGGAGGACGAGCAGGCGCTGCGCAAGCCGTTGCAGAGCCTCTTCGACGACGTGAAGCAGGACCTCAACGGGGTCAAGTCGGAGCTCTCCGACGTCGCCTCGGCGGCCGACTTCAAGAGCGCCCCGAAAAGCACCGCGCCGGCCGAGGCTCCTCGACCGGCGCAGCATTACGACCTGGATGCGACCTGAGGTCTAGCCCCGCTTGGCATTCACCATGAGGCCCAAGGGCTTGCCGACGAGGGACTCGCGGCGGACGGCCAGCTTGTCGGCCACGCCGTCGATGGCCTTGGCGGCCGGGGCGTCCGGCTCGGCCAGCACGATCGGGGTGCCGCCGTCGCCGGCCTCACGGACCCGGGTGTCCAGCGGGATCTGACCGAGCAGCTCGACCCGGGCGCCGATGGTGGTGCTCAGCGAATCGGCGACGGTCTGGCCGCCGCCCGCGCCGAAGACCTCCATGCGGGAGCCGTCCGGCAGCTCCAGCCACGACATGTTCTCCACCACGCCGACCAGGCGCTGATGGGTCTGGAGGGCGATCGCCCCGGCCCGCTCGGCCACCTCGGCGGCGGCCATCTGCGGGGTGGTGACGACCAGGATCTCCGCGTTCGGCAGGAGCTGCGCCAGCGAGATGGCCACGTCACCGGTGCCCGGCGGCAGGTCGAGCAGCAGCACGTCCAGGTCGCCCCAGTAGACGTCGGCGAGGAACTGCTGCAGGGCGCGGTGCAGCATCGGGCCACGCCAGACCACCGCGGCGTTGCCGGACGTGAACATGCCGATCGAGATGACCTTCACGCCGTGCGACTGCGGCGGCATGATCATTTCCTCGACCCGGGTCGGACGGCTCTCCACACCGAGCATCCGCGGCACCGAGTGGCCGTAGATGTCCGCGTCGATCACGCCGACCGACAGGCCCCGCTTGGCCAGGGCCGCGGCCAGGTTCACGGTGACGCTCGACTTGCCGACGCCACCCTTTCCACTGGCAACCGCGTACACCCTGGTCCGGGAGCCGGGCTGAGCGAAGGGAATGACCGGTTCCGCCGAAGCGCCACCACCGCGCAGCGTGGTTTGCAGCGCCTTGCGCTGCTCGTCGGTCATCACCCCGAAATTGATCTCGACCCGGTCGATGCCGGGGATCGTCGTGAGAGCGGCGGTGATGTCGTTGGTCAGCTTGTCCCGCAGCGGGCAGCCGGCGACGGTGAGCAGCAGATCGACCTTGACCAGGCCGTCGCTCACGGTGAAGCCCGAGACCATGCCGAGGTCGGTGATCGGGCGGCGGATCTCGGGGTCGTCCACGGTCGCCAGAGCGGCCTGGATCGCATCCTCGAGCGTGTTGGCGGGAGCGGACATGGAGCCCATGCTACGTCGAGGTCAGAGCCGTTCTCGCTGAGGTGAGGCTCACTCCGTACGGCGCTTCTCGCGGCGCATCGCGGCCTCGTCCAGCTCGTCCGCGAGACGGGTCAGCTCCGACCGCAGGAAGTCCCGGGTCGCGACGTCGCCCAGGGCGATCCGCAGCGCGGCGATCTCGCGGGCCAGGAACTCGGTGTCCGCCTTCTGCATCGCCGCCCGCCGCCGGTCCTCCTCCATGGCGAGCCGGTCGCGGTCGGCCTGCCGGTTCTGCGCCAGAAGGATCAACGGCGCGGCGTACGACGCCTGCAGCGACAGGATCAGGGTGAGGAAGGTGAACGTGTACGGGTCGAAGCGCAGGTTCTCCGGCGCCAGCGTGTTCCACGCGAACCAGGCGGCGATCAGCACGGTCATGTAGACGATGAACTTCGCCGTGCCCATGTACCGCGCGATGCTCTCCGACCAGCGGCCGAACGCCTCCGGGTCGAACCGGGGCAACTGCATCCGTCCCGGGTCGCGCGGCCGGTCCAGTCCTCGCCTGCTGTCGATCACGGGATCACCTGCTCGTCCACGTGTACGTCATGTTCCCGCCAGTCGCGTGGCAGCAGATGGTCCAGCACGTCGTCGACGGTCACCGCGCCGAGCAGCCGGTACGCCGAGTCCACCACCGGCATGGCCACCAGGTCGTACGTCGCCATCCGCCGGGTGATCTCGGCCAGCCCGGTCTCGGTCCGTAACGGCTCTATGTCGCTGTCCACCAGCCCGCCCATGATCGCGGCCGGCGGTTCCCGTAGCAGTCGCTGGAAGTGCACCACGCCCAGGTACTTACCCGTCGGCGTGGCCATCGGCGCCCGGGCCACGAAGACCTGTGCGGCGACCACCGGCGACAGGTCGGGGTTGCGGATCCGGGCGAGCGCCTCGGCGACCGTGGCGTCCGGGGTGAGGATCACCGGCTCCGAGGTCATCACACTGCCCGCGGTGCCCGCCTGGTAGCTCATCAGCTGCCGGACCGGCGCGGCCTCCTCCGGCTCCATGAGGTCGAGCAGCACCGCCTGCTCGGTGTGCGGCAGCTCGGCGAGCAGGTCGGCCGCGTCGTCCGGGTCCATCCGCTCGAGCACGTCGGCGGCCCGTTCCCGTTCCAGCCCGACCAGGATCTCCACCTGGTCGTGCTCGGGCAGCTCCTCCAGCACGTCGGCCAGCCGCCGGTCGTCCAGGGCGGCGGCCACCTCGTTGCGGCGGGCGTCCGGCAGATGTTGCAGCGCGTTCGCCATGTCGGCGGGGCGCATCTGGTCCAGCACGGCCATCAGGTTCGCGGTCCCCTGGGTGTCGGTGGGGCCGACCAGGCCACGGACCCGGTCGTACTCGGCCTGGTAGACGTGCCCGCGCCGGGCCAGCCGCCCGGTCAGCTCCCGGACCGCGATCCGCGTGACGATCCACTCGGTGTTCCGGTTCAGGTCCATGCCGACGTCGACCACGATCCCGTGGTGGACGGGGCCCTCACCGTGCTCCGGCACCACGGTCACCCGGCGGTCCAGCAGATCCTCCAGGATCAGCAGCTCGTTCGGCCGCTTCTCGAACCGGCGCAGGTTGAGGGTGCCCGTGCCGAGCACGACCGCCTCCGCGTCCATGCTGGTGACCCGGCCGATCGGCAGGAAGATGCGCCGCCGCAGCGCCATCTCGGCGACCAGGCCGACGATCTGCGGCGGGCGGTTGGTGGTGCGCAGGCGGACGACCGCGTCACGAATCCGCCCCACCCGGTCGCCGTTGGGGTCGAACACCGGCAGACCGGCGAGGCGAGCCAGATAAATCCTCGTCCCCATGGTCACGACCCCAGCCTAGGTTAGGGTCCGGACATGTCCACCTTGGCGTACGAGATCGTCGACGTGTTCACGGATCGGCCGTTCGCCGGCAATCCACTCGCCGTGGTGTTCGGTGGCGCGCGGCTCGCGACCGCCCAGATGCAGGCCCTGGCCCGCGAGTTCAACCTCTCCGAGACGGTGTTCCCGCTGCCTCCGACGGCGTCCGGGGCCACGTACCGGGCCCGCATCTTCACCCCGGAGGGCGAGATCCCGTTCGCCGGCCATCCCTCCGTCGGGGTGGCGGTCACCGCGATGCGCCGGGGCATGTTCCGGGCCGGTGAAGTGATCCAGGAGTGCGGCGCGGGCCTGCTGCCGATCACCGTGACGGCCGCGGGCACGGCCACGCTCACCGGCGCCGAACCCCGGCTCGGCGCGCCGCTCGATCCGGCGCCGCTGCTCGCGGCGGTCGGCCTGACGGCCTCCGACCACGCCGGTGACGATCTCGCTGCCCCACGTTCCGCCGGGTGCGGCCTGGACTGGGTGCTTCTTCCGGTATGCCGGGAAGCGCTCGCCCGTGCCCGGGTCGACGTGGCCGCGGCGGAACGGGCCGGGGTCACCGACATCAGCGTCTTCTCCTGGGCTGACGGCGAGGCGCACGCCCGCGTCTTCGTGGCCGGCGGCGCCGTGCCCGAGGATCCGGCGACCGGCTCGGCGGCGCTGGCCCTCGGCGTGTGGCTGGTGGCGGCGGGCCGGCTGCCCGGCGAGGGCGTCTCGTCCTACCGCATCCACCAGGGCGTGGAGATGAAGCGCCCGTCCCGCCTGGAGTGCACGGTCACGGCCTCCGGCGGCGCCGCCGTCTCCGCCACGGTCACCGGCCACGTCTGGCAGGTCGCCTCAGGCGAGATAGCAGTCCCGCCCTTCATCGGCTGACCAGGTCAGCGTTTCCCGGCCCGGTCAGCGCCTTTGACCCGGTGCAGGCGGAAGGGGCGGCGGGTCTCGACGCGGGCCGGGGTCTCACGGGGCGGCGCGGCCTGCGATTCGGCCGGGAGATCGGCGGCTCCGGTCGCCGCGTCGGCGGCCGGGGTGAGGCGGACCAGCGCGCAGCCGTCGGCCGCCCAGCGGGCCACCACCTCCTCGGCCGGGCCGGAGGCGTTGAGGCGTTTGCCGGCCAGCTGGGGAGCGATCTCGTCCCACTCCGCGGAGCCCGGGTCAAGCCGGGACACCTCGGCCTCGGCCTGCACGATCAGCCCGCCGTGGTCGCCGCGGAGCCGCACAGTCGCCCGCTGCGCCTCGGCCAGCCCCGGCGCGAACTGCTCGCCCGGCCCGCTCACCACGGCCAGCGAGGACTCCACCGGCATGCACCAGAGCGCGTAGGCCGGCCCGTCACCCACCGAGATCCAGGCGATCGCGGCCTTCTTGATCGCCTCTTCCAGCACGCCAGAGCTCACCGGACCATCCTCCCACGCCGCGTCAGACCAGTACGGGCACCGAGTCGAGCAGTGTCAGCACCTCGGTGAGCGACCGGACCGTACGCCCAGCGAAGTTGGTGTCCGCGTCGAAGACCAGATGGTTGGCGAGGTCGGGGGCGGCCAGCCGGACCGGTGTCATGCCGACCGCCGCCGCCCCGGTCAACTCGTGGCTTCCGCCGTCGCCGACGTACAGGCAGTCCTCCGGGAAGACTCCGAGGGCGTCGCAGGCGGCCAGATAGATCTCCGGGTCGGGCTTGCACACGCCGATCTCGACCGAGTAGATCTGGGCGTCCAGCAGCGGTGCGACCGGCAGGCCGGGCAGGAAGGCGGGGAGTTCGTGGGTGCAGTCGCTGACCACCGCGGTGCGTACCCCGCGGCGGCGGACGGCGGCGAGGGCGCTCACCGCGTCCGGCCGCAGCTGGGTGTCGGCGCGCAGCGCGTCGACCCGGGCCGGCACCCCGGCGCGGATGGCGCCCGGGTGCGGATGGCCACCGGCCTGCTCGATCACCCAGCGGAGGGTGGCTTCGGCGGAGCCGTAACGGCCGCAGGCCCGGGCCCGGAAGGTGCGGTCAAGGACGCCGACCACGGCATCCGGGTCGGCGCCGAGAGACCGGGCGATGGCGGCGTGCTGAGGACCGCGCTGGACAGATCGGGTCAAAGTGCCGAAAAAGTCAAACACGACCGCACGGTAGGCGGGCATGTGAATCGGCCTCCAGGACATGGGGGGCGGAAACAGGGAGTGAACCGCCGGTGACTGTATCGACTCCGTCACTGTCCGCCAATAGACAGTGGCAAACTCGCCAGGACGACTGCGCAAGAAGCGACGGCCGGGGATGAATATGCGCTCACCAGGTCAACCGGCGAGCCTGATCTTGGCACTGACCGTGGCGGTGCTGGCCGTTTCCTCGTCGGCCCCGTTGATCGCCTTCGCGGCCGCGCCGGCCCTTGCCATCGCGTTCTGGCGCAACGGCCTCGCGGCGCTCGTGCTCACCCCGATCACGCTCGGCCCGCGCCGGGCCGAGGTGCGCCGGGCCGCCGCCGGCCCGGCCGGGATCCTCTGCGTGCTCGCCGGCCTGGCGCTGGCCCTGCACTTCGCGACGTGGATGCCGAGCGTGCAGCTCGGCTCGGTGGCCACCGCGACCGCGCTGGTCGCCACCCAGCCGGTCTGGCAGGGCCTGATCGCGGCGGCGCAGGGCCGGCGGCCCTCGGCGGCCGGGTGGACCGGTATCGGGCTGGCGGTGGCCGGCGCCGCCTGGGCCACCGGAGCCGACGTCGGGGTGTCCGGGCAGGCCGTGCTCGCCGACGTGCTGGCACTGCTCGGGGCGGTCGCGGCGGCCGTCTACACGGCCCTCGGCGAGCGGGCCCGGACCCGGCTGAGCACCACCACGTACACCTGGATCTGCTATGGCACGTGCGCCGTCGTGCTGCTCGCCGTCTGCCTGCTCTTCGGCGTCGACCTGACCGGGTACGACAGCCGCACCTGGGCGGCGATCCTGGCCATCGTGGCGGGCGCCCAGCTGCTGGGGCACTCGATGTTCAACTACGCGCTCCAGCACACGTCGGCCACCACGGTCAGCGTCCTGATCCTGCTGGAGGTGCCGGGCGCGGCCTTCCTCGCCTGGTGGTGGCTCGGGCAGGTGCCGCGGGCGGGCTCCCTGCCGGGGCTGGCGCTGCTGCTGACCGGGGTCGCGGTGTTCCTCGTGGGTGCGGCCCGGGTGGTCCGTACCGAATCTCTTTCCAGCTAAATATGGGCTGATTGCAACCTTCATCCGATTCAGTACTTGAAGCTCGGTCGTTGGCCCCGCCGAAGCCCCTCCTCCCTCGGCGGCCGCGGCCGCCCGCCTGGCGGAGGGTGGCCGGAACGCGATAGTGAAGGGGGATGCGATGCATTGCGATCGGCTGGTCCGGCTCCTGCTCGCCGGGGCGCTCCTCATGACCGCGCCCGGCTGCGGCGAGATCGACGGCGGCGACCCGCGGGAGCACTCCGGGCCGACCGGCGGCTGGCGCACGGCCGGCTGCCAGTTCAGCCGTCCGGCGCAGTTCAGCACGGTCGGCGGGCGGAGCATGCCGGTCACTCCGCAGCGGCTCGCCGCCGCCATCGAGCGGATCGACCGCGGCGGGCGTGAGCGGTTCGCCGACAGCTTCGCGGGGCTCGAGGTCGATCAGCTCCGGGTACGGGCGATCGTGTACCGCGTACCGTCGGAGGTCTTCGACGACTTCATCCGGCAGAGCGCCGAGGACACCTGTGTCGTGGTGCGCGACGCGGCGCACGCCGTCGCCGAGCTCACCCACTGGCACGACCGCGTGGTGGCCGACCTGCCGTACTGGGACTCCCGCGGCATCCGGATCGTGACCGTGGGCAGCCGGCACGACGGCATGGGCGTGGAGATCGGCACCCGCGACATCGACCGGATCCGCCGGGAGTTCCCGGCCCGCTACGGAGCGGACGCGCCCCTGGTGTTCGTGGAGGAGGGGCCGGTGCGCCCGCTCGCCCCAGGACCCGCTGACTGATCTTTTCGAGTCCTGTCGGAAAGCCGTCACTACCAGGGCGGATGCGATGCTGGGGCGGTCGGCCGGGGGAACGCCACAGTGACACGATGTTTGCCCCGGCCTGCTGGAGCAGGCAGGATCGCCGCATGGTCTTCGACGCCCGTTCCACCGGGGGCAGCCCGTCCCGGCGCGACACCACACGCCCGGCCGACGGCCGACCACCGAACTCCGGCGCACCCGGCGAAACCGCCGACCGCCCGACCGGAACCGACATGCAGGAGCTCGTCGAGGCGGAGATCGAGGCCTCCGGCGACGCCCCGGTGACGCTCCGCCTGGACGGGAAGGTCGCCCTGGTCACGGGCGCCGGCAGCCCGGACGGGATCGGGTACGCGACGGCTCGCCGCCTGCGTGACCTCGGCGCCCGGGTGGCGATCGTGTCCACCACCCGCCGCATCCACGACCGCGCCACCGAGCTCGGCGTGACCGGCTTCGTGGCCGACCTCACCGACGAGTCCGAGGTCGGCGCCCTGGCCGACGCGATCGCCGACCAGCTCGGCGACGTCGAGGTGCTGGTCAACAACGCCGGCCTGGCGAGCCGGGCCAGCCCCGAGGTGCTGCGGCCGGTCGCCCAGCTCACCTTCGACGAGTGGAAGGCCGAGATCGACCGGAACCTCAGCACCGCCTTCCTGTGCAGCCGGGCGTTCGTCGGCGGCATGTCGGAGCGCGGCTGGGGGCGGATCGTCAATCTGGCCGCCACCGCCGGCCCGGTGAACGCGCTGCCCACCGAGGCGGCGTACGCGGCCGCCAAGGCCGGTGTGGTGGGCCTGACCCGGGCGCTGGCCATGGAGCTGGTCGCCGACGGGGTCAACGTCAACTGCGTGGCCCCCGGCACGATCTACACGGCCGCCTCGACGGTGACCGAGATCAAGCAGGGTCTGGGTACCCCGATCGGCCGCCCGGGCACCCCGGACGAGGTCGCCGCGGCGGTCAGCTTCCTCTGCTCGCCGGCCGCGTCCTACATCACCGGCCAGATGCTGGTGGTCGACGGCGGCAACAGCGTCCGCGAGGCACAGTTCCGCTGACCCGTACACAGAGGTGGACCGGTCCGCCGGACCGGTCCACCGTGTCGTACCGGATCAGAACGTCGTGTTGCCCGCGGCGCCGTCAGCGATCGCCCAGACGAACACGACCACGTAGAAGATGATGACGATCAGGCTCAGCACGCTGAGGATGTAACCGACCCACAGGCCCGCGGTGGCCATGCCCTCGCCGGCCTCGCCGGTCTGCCGGATCTGCTTCTTCGCGATGTGCCCGAGCACCACGCCGACCGGCGCGCTGATGCACGTCACGAGACCGGCGAGCGAGCAGATCAGCGACGCGATGGCCAGGCCGTTGGTGGGCCGCGGAGCGCCGTAGTACGGGTAGGGCGCACCGTAGCCGGGCGCACCGTAGCCGGGCGCACCGGGCGGCCCGTAGCCGGGCGGAGGACCGTACCCGGCCGACGGCGGCGGATATCCGGCCCCCGCGGGCGGATATCCCGTCCCGTCCGTCGCCGACTTGTAGCCCGGCGCCGGCGAGTAACCGGGTCCACTGGACGGCGCGGGACTCGTCGGAGGCGAGTACGGCGGCGGGTACTGCAGAGTCGGGTCATTGGCCGGAGGCTGCGGCGGCTGGTAAGGATCCGGGTTGCCGTCAGCCGGGGGATAGGTCATCTGAGGTCCTCCTTGAGTCCTCGCACCGTACCTGCCGGGGAGGAGTCGTGTGAGACCGGCTTCCATCCGCGCGGAACCCGATGGCCTCCCATTTTGGCCTGTCACGCCAAGTCCGGAAGGGCGCCGGCGGCGTCCGGGACCGGTCGGCCCGCACCGGTCAGGGACGTCTGGTGAGCTGTCCCAGCGCCCGTTCGACGGCCAGACAGCGGTCCTCGACATACTCGAGCCCCGCCTCCTCGGCGATCCGCCGCGCCTCGGCCGAGACGATGCCGCTCTGCAACCACACGGCGGGCGCTTTCACGGCCACCGCCTGCCGGACCACGTCGACGGCGTCCCGGGCGGGACGGAACACGTTCACCAGGTCGACCGGCTCGTCGATCTCGGCCAGCGTGGGCACGGTCGGGACGCCGAACAGCTCGTCGACGAACGGGTTGACCGGGATGATCCGCCACCCGTGCCGGAGCATCTGCAGCGGAATGGTGTGCGCCGGTTTGTAGGGATCACGGGAGGCTCCCACCACCGCGATGACACTCGCCCCGGCCAGGATCTGCTGAGCGCTCCGCATACCCGAACTCTATCCACGTCCGGTAGGGCGAGGTCGGGTGGTTTCCCCGGCCCCGCACCGTGGCCCTGGCCGGGCGTCACAGCAGGGTGAGCTGGTCGTGAACCGGGCCGGCCGGGGGTGCCTCACCGGCCGGCCGATGGGCCCCGGCCGGAGCCGACGGCCGGTGCAGGCCGTGCCGCCGGGTCGCCATCCGCACGCGGGCCGCGATCTCGTCCTGGTAGGCCCGGGGCAGGTAGCTGCCGTTGCCGTACAGCTCCCGGTAGCGCGGCCGCAGGTGCGGGTGCTCCCGGCCGATCCAGGACGCGAACCACTCGCGGGCGCCCGGGCGCAGATGCAGCGCCAGCGGGGTCACGCCGGCGGCCCCGGCCGCCGCGATCGCGGCCACGGTCTCGTCGATCGACTCGTCGGTGTCGGTGAGCCCGGGCAGGATCGGGGCCATCAGCACGTTGACCGCGAAGCCGGCGTCGGTCAGCCGCCGGACCACCTCCAGCCGGCGGGCCGGGCTCGGCGTGCCCGGTTCGGCGGAGCGCCAGACCGCCTCGTCCACGAAGCCGACCGAGACCGCCAGCCCCACCCGGGTCACCTCGGCGGCCTGCCGCAGCAGATCGAGATCGCGCAGGATCAGGGTGCCCTTGGTGAGGATGGAGAACGGGTTGGCGTGGTCGCGCAGCGCCGCCAGGATCTCCGGCATGAGCCGGTAGCGGCCCTCGGCCCGCTGGTAGACGTCGACGTTGGTGCCCATCGCGATCGGCGCCCCGGCCCAGCGCGGGTCGGCCAGCTCCCGGCGGATCACCTCACCGGCGTTCACCTTCACCAGGACGCGGCTGTCGAAGTCGTGGCCGGCGTCGAGATCCAGATAGGTGTGCGTCTTCCGGGCGAAGCAGTTGTGACTGACCACCCCGTCGGCGATGAAGTCGCCGGTCCCGGTGGAGATGTCGAAGAGCGGCAGGGTGAGCCCGAGCTCCTCGATGTCGGCGACGGCCAGCCGCCGCTCCCCGCGGACCCCGACCCCGGAGGCGTCCAGCGGGCCCATCGAGGCGCCGGTCAGGTGCCGGAAGCGCAGTGCCGCGTCGAGGTGGCGCTCGGTCTCCACCCGGCCGGTCGCGCCCGGCCGCACCGGCCCCGGGCCCCGGGCCACCAGGCCGAGATGGGTCAGGGCGTGCACGATCCACCGCAGATAGCCGACGTCGGTGCTCTCCAGGACCACGGCCAGCCGATCGGTCCGCCCGACCGCACCGAAGGCGCCGGCCAGGAAGCCGCGGAACCAGTCGCTGCTGGGCAGCTCGGGCCAGCGCACCGCCTCGGTGAGGGAGACGTCGTCCAGGTAGGCGTCGGCCCGCACCCAGGCGTCGCCCTCGACCGCCACCCCGGGCCCGGACGCGTCACCCCGGATCAGGCCGCAGACGAACCCGGACTGGTAGTCGGGCGACTCCTTGGGCGGCTCGGCGAAGTGGCCCACCCCGAACATCAGGTCCCCGACGGCGAGCGCCGGCTGGTGCGGCTCGGCCGGGCTGACGTGCCGCCAGCCGCGGTCGGTGAGGAAGCGGTGGTCGCCGCTCGCCACCAGGCGGGTCCCGTCGGCCAGGGTCACCCGGAACGCCGGCTTGCTGGTCTCCCAGTGGTCGAGGACCGTGGTGGGCACACACCGCCGGTGTGCTCCGGCGCCCATCGTGCCCATCACCGCGTCGCCGGGCCGGATCTGCGCCAGCGGCCGGGTGGAGCCGTCGGCGAGCAGGATCGGGGTGTCACCGGCCAGGCAGTACGTGCACGCGTGCGAACAACCGCGATAGGGGTTGACGGTCCACTCGAACGGCACCCGTGAGGCGCCGGGCACCCGGTTGAT
The DNA here is from genome assembly GCF_014205215.1 of Actinoplanes lobatus. Taxonomy (NCBI): domain Bacteria; kingdom Bacillati; phylum Actinomycetota; class Actinomycetes; order Micromonosporales; family Micromonosporaceae; genus Actinoplanes; species Actinoplanes lobatus. The sequence continues at coordinate 1,609,625 of NZ_JACHNC010000001.1, read as the reverse complement.
CAGGGATTTCGCCTGGATCTCGTAGAACGTCATCCCGGCGAACCCGGGAGTGTCGAACCGGCGCACGGTGGCGCCGGGCAGCGCCAGCGGCAGGGGTGGGGCCGCCGGCGCCGCCCTGTCCGGGAGCGAGCCGTCACCGGGCTGAGCCGACAGGTGGGACCATCGCATGGCAGGTATTCGAACACACGTTCTAGGGCCTGTCCATGACCTTGCTCGAACGAGCGTACGAAAAAAGACCCGCGAACCGAACCGGTTCGCGGGTCTTTCTTTGTCGGGCCGGGTCAGCCGCGCGCGGCGGCCGTCGCGTCCTTGGCCTTGCGCTGCGCGGCCAGCTGTTCGCGCACCTCGTCCATGTCCAGCTCCGCGACCTTCTCGATCAGGCTCTCCAGGGCGGACGCGGGGAGCGCGCCGGGCTGGGAGAAGACGACGATGCCGTCGCGCACCGCCATGATCGTGGGGATGGACCGGATGTCGAACTTCTGCGCCAGAGCCGGCTCGGCCTCGGTGTCGATCTTGCCGAAGGTGATCTCCGGGTGCTTCTCCGAGGAGCGCTCGTAAGTGGGCGCGAAGCTTACGCAGGGCCCGCACCAGCTGGCCCAGAAGTCGACCAGGACGATGCCGTCCTGGCTGGTGACCTCGTCGAAGTTCGCTGCGGTCAGCGCAACCGTCGCCATGATGCCTCCGTCTGCGGGAAATCGCTTTCGTCGGGTGGAACTCCTGGCACCCATCCGTCATTCCCGTGTTGTGCGCCGCCATACGTGGCGTACGGCACCCTCGGGTTCCGGACCGTCAAACGACCATGGGCGCCCTATCGTAACCGAAAGTAGGCGCTCGGTGTCTGTTTGCTGACACGATTGTGTTGACGTTTCCGTACCTGATCAAGGCTTGATGGGTGGTTTGTCCTGCCTGTGGAGGCCCTGTGGGAGCGGTGCCATGGCGGGGCATTAACTGTTAAGTTACTTAAATGTGAGCTGGCTCACATTTGAAAGTCCTTCACATGGATACGGACGGTAAGGCAAACTCTTTTCCAACAGAGCGTGGGCGGCGGGTGCCGGGGAGGGCCCCGCCGCTCATTGCGTCTCCTGCCGGGTGAGTCGCCCCCGGCGGAATCGGTAGCCTATCGCCCCATGACGGCGGGCGAGGACATATCCACCGAGGTCGGAGTCGGTCCCTGGGCGGGTGAGCGGCCGGCCGGTGAGCACTGGGATCCGGAGTTGCTCGAGCAGGGCGACCGCCGCAACGTGGTGGACCGGTACCGGTACTGGAGCCGGGAGGCCGTGGTCGCGGACCTGGACACCCGGCGCCACGACTTCCATGTCGCGATCGAGAACTGGCAGCACGACTTCAACATCGGCACCGTGGTGCGCAACGCCAACGCGTTCCTGGCCGCCGAGGTCCACATCGTCGGGCAGCGCCGGTGGAACCGGCGGGGCGCCATGGTGACCGACCGCTACCAGCACGTCCGGCATCACCCGGCGATCGAGGACTTCGTGGCGTGGGCGGCGGGCGAGAACCTGCCGGTGATCGGCATCGACAACCTGCCCGGCTCGCGGCCGATGGAGACGGTCACCCTGCCGCGCCGCTGCGTCCTGCTCTTCGGTCAGGAGGGTCCCGGGCTGTCCGAGCCGGCGCGGGCGGCGTGCACGCAGCTCTTCTCGATCGCCCAGTACGGCTCGACCCGCTCGATCAACGCCGGCGTGGCCAGCGGCATCGCCATGCACGCGTGGATCCGGGCGCACGCCGGCCCGCCTCCGGCCTGACCCGGATCAGCCCGTCTTCTGCCGATTCGCTTGACGGGGGCTTCCCCGGGCAGCACGGTATGGAGTGTGGGTGTCACGGTGAGTTGCCCCAGATGTGGTGCACAGGTTCGGAAGCCGGACCTGATGCACAGCAACTGGCGGTGCGACAACTGTGGCGACGTTCCGCCGTTCCATGTGGCCGAGCACATCAGTGCGGAGATCGTCGGAACGGTGCTGCGGGAGTCGGCGACGAGCGCCGAGCGGATTCCGCTCTGGTGTCCCTGGCCGCTGCCCTCCGGGTGGATGGTCACCGGCGTGGGCTGGTCCGGCGACGAGCGCTTCGGAGTGCGGGCGACCGTGCTCACCTGCAGCGGTCCCGAGCCGCTCGGCGGTGGGCCCGCGGACCTCGCCCTGATCGCCGAGCAGCCCGGTGTCGGTCTGGGCACCAGGTTCGCCGGCATACCCGGTCTCGACCCGGGTCACCTGCTCTCCGAGGCGCTGGCCGACCGGGGTGGACACGCCGGTCCACATGCGAAGATCAAGGCGGCCGGGCATCCCACTCCACTGTGGTGTGTCAAGTCACCCGAAGATCGAAGCGCTTACGTGAGTGAGGCCAAAGGAATGTGGCTCTATGCGGTAGCGTGGCCCGCGAGCGCGGGCTATCTACTCGCGGAGCATGTCGTCCTGCACGACCTCTCCGAGGGAGTGCCGTCCGAGCTCGTGTTCGGAGCGCCGTCGCCGTACCTGCACGGTCGTGCCTGACTCTTAGGTGTGACCTGCGGCTATGGCAATCGACTTTCTGGCCACTTTGTTCACACGAAGCGACGAAGCTGATACCGTCAGTACTGCCGCGGCGCAGAACGTACCCCGCACCGGAGGAGAAGGCCCCCATGGTCAAGAAGGTCCTCACCTGGCTTGGTATTGCATTCTTGATCTTCTTCATCGCCTTCAACCCGAGTTCGGCCGCGGCGGTGTTCGAGTCACTCGGAGGCACGATCGCGGACATCGCGCGTGGTTTCGGCACTTTCTTCACGGACCTCGTCGCATAGCATCTCTCCATGGATCCTGGTGAGCCGCGCGACCCGCGAGGCGAGGGCGCGCGTCGCCCTCGGGATGACGATGAGAGCTACGGGTACCGCGACCCGGCCTTCGACGACGACTCCGACTACGCCGAGGGCGACCTCTACGAGGACGACCCGGCGTACGGGCGCCGCCGCTCACCCTCCGACGTCTACGACGAGCCGGAGGAGTACGAGGCGCCCAGCTTCACCGCCGAGGAGCTGGAAGGGCTCGACCGTGGTGGCGGACCGCGCCGCTTCCTCCCCCTGGAGGATGAACCGACCACATTGGTCGCGCGCTACCTGTTCCCCACCGAGCGGTACCGCGGCGAGTGGAAACGACACTGGATCCACCTCTCCAAGCCGCTCGGCATCGGTGCGGCCGCCACGCTCGCCCTCGGCTACCTGGCCGGCTTCCTGACCCGCCAGGAGGACCTCGACGGTCTGGTCACCGTCGCCGTGCTGGTCTGGCTCGGCGTGATCAGCTGGGTGGCCTGGAAGGTCTTCGACTGGTATTTCGACAGGTTCATCCTCACCAACAAGCGGGTGATGGTGGTCAACGGCATCGTCACCCGGAAGGTGGCGATGATGCCCCTCCTGCGGGTGACCGACATGAAGTACGAACAGTCGGCTCTCGGGCGCATGCTCAGCTACGGCACCTTCGTCCTCGAGTCGGCCGGCCAGGACCAGGCGTTGCGCGAGGTCAAGCACCTGCCCAACCCCAACGAGCTGTACCTGCGGGTGGTCGAGGAGATGTACGAGCCGCAGGCCGTGGAGGCCCGCCTCGGCAAGGACGACGAGGGAGAGGACGCCTGAGCGGCCGGTCGGCGGTAGCGTGGCAGCGGTGACCGGAATCGACCTGCACTGTCATTCGACCGCCAGCGACGGCACGTTCACCCCGGCCGAGTTGGTCCGGGCCGGAGCCGCCGCCGGGCTGGAGGTCATGGCGATCACCGACCACGACACCACCGGCGGCTGGGACGAGGCCGCCGCCGCCCGCCCCGCCGGCCTGCGCCTGATGCGGGGCGCCGAACTCTCCTGCCGCTGGCACGGAGCCGAGCCGGCCATCCCGTTGCACCTGCTCGCCTACCTGTTCGACCCGGCCGAGCCGGTCCTCGCCGGCGAACTGGCCCGGCTCCGCGAGGACCGGGAACAGCGGGCCGAGAAGATCGTCGGAAAACTGCGGGCGGACGGTGTGCCGATCTCGTGGGACGAGGTGAGCGGATACGCGGCCGGCGGTTCGGTCGGGCGGCCGCACATCGCCCAGGCGCTGATCAGAGCCGGTCTCGTGCGGACCACCACCGAGGCGTTCGCCTCCGCGTGGCTGGGCGCGCGGTACTTCGTACCAAAGTCTGATCTTGACGTTTTCGAAGCGGTGCGGTCGGTGCGTGAGGCTGGTGGGGTGGCCGTCTTCGCTCATCCGCGGGCGAGCAAGCGCGGGCGGGTGGTGCCCGACGAGCTGATCGTCGAGCTGGCCCGGGCCGGTCTCTTCGGCCTGGAGGCCGATCACGAGGACCACACGCCCGCCGAGCGGGCCCAGGTGCGGGCCCTCGCCGACCGGCTCGGCCTGGTCGTCACCGGATCATCCGACTTTCACGGTACGCACAAGCCGGTCCAGTTGGGAGCGTTCAAAACCGACCCCGAGGCGTACGAGAAGATCGTCTCGGCGGCGGCCGGAGTACCGGTCCTGGGGTGACACTCGACGCACCGGCCAGCGCCGGAGCATCCCGGCACCTACCTTGATCGGGTGAATGTCAAGCTGTTCGGCGAGTTCTTCGTGACGCTCCTGGTGATCGTCGACCCGCCCGGCATGGTCCCGGTCTTCCTCGCGCTCACCGGCGCCATGCAGGCGAAAGCCCGGAACCGGGCCGGCACCCAGGCCGTGCTGCTCGCCCTCGGCGTGATCATCGGGTTCGCGGTCGCCGGACAGACCCTCCTCGACTACCTGCACGTGGAGCTCCCGGCCCTACAGGCGGCCGGTGGCCTGCTGCTCGTGCTGGTCGCGCTGCAACTGCTCACCGGCAAGACCGACGAGCCCGCCGAACAGGCCGGCACCAGCAACGTCGCACTCGTGCCGATCGGCACCCCACTGCTCGCCGGGCCCGGCGCCATCGTCGCCACCATGCTGTTCGTACAGCGTGCCGAGAGCACCGACGAATACCTCCTCCTGGCCGCCGCCATCCTGGCCGTGATGGCCTGCGTGTGGCTGGTCCTGCGGTTCTCCGGGCTGATCGTCCGGCTGCTGCGCCCGGCCGGCATCGAGGTGCTCACCCGCATCGCCGGCCTCCTGCTGGCCGCCATCGCCGTACAGCTGATCGCCGACGCGGTGTTCGCCTTCGTGCAGTCCCACGCGGGCATGGTCTGAGTTTTGCCGGGAGTGCTGGCAGGATTGTTCCGTGCCCCCCACCCGATCACGTGCCACCAGGTCAGCGGTCCCCGAGCAGCTCGGCTTCGCCGGCATGCCCGAGCGGCTCTTCGTCTGCACGCCGAGCAAGCTCGGGGCCTATGCCGACTGCCCACGCCGGTATCGGTATTCCTACGTCGACCGGCCCAGCCCGCCCAAAGGCCCGCCGTGGGCGCACAACTCCCTCGGCGCCAGCGTGCACACGGCGCTGAAGAACTGGTTCGCCCTCGCCCCCGAGCGGCGCGAGCCCGAGGCGCTGCCCACCCTGCTCAAAGCCACCTGGGTGCGGGAAGGCTATCGCGACGTCGAGCAGGAGCGGGTCGTCTACCGCCGGGCGCTCGACTGGCTGGAGAGCTATGTGGCGACCCTCGACCCGGAGGAGGAGCCACTCGGTGTCGAGCGGGTGGTCGCCACCAAGACCTCGGTGCTGGCCCTGAACGGGCGGGCCGACCGCATCGACTCCCGGGGGCCCGAGGCGGTCATCGTCGACTACAAGACCGGGCGGTCCGGGCTCAGCTCCGACGACGCCCGGGGCTCGCAGGCGCTCGCGCTGTACGCGTACGCCGCCGAGCGGGTCTTCCGGCGTCCGTGCCGCCGCGTCGAGCTGCACCACCTGCCCACCGGCACGGTGGCCGTCCACGAGCACACCGAGGAGTCACTGGCCCGGCAGGTGCGCCGGGCCGAGGAGACCGCCCTCGACATCATGGCGGCCGAGAAGGCGGTGGCGGCGGGTGCTGACCCGGACGAGCAGTTCCCGGTCAATCCGGGGTCGCTGTGCGGGTGGTGCGACTTCCGCAAGGTGTGCCCGGCCGGGGCCGAGGCCGTGGCCAAGGAGCCGTGGACAGCGGTCGAGCACCTGACCACCTAGGCCACCTTCAGCCTGCCCGGCCCCGCCTGGCTGGTTGATCGTCTGGTGGGGTCAGGTCAGGCCGGCTCGTTCCATGGCGGCTCGGCGCAGTGGGGCCGTGCGGTACTGCTCGGGCAGGGTGGCCAGGACGCCGGCGATCAGGGCGCGCAGACCGCGGACCGAGAGGGCGGCGGCCATGTCGGTGGTGGGCCAGCCGAGGCCGCCGTACATCTTGCGGGCCCAGGCGGGCAGGAGGCCGAGCGCCGTCCCGGCGATGCCGAAGTAGGCCCACCGGGCCGGGCCCAGCGTCAGGCCGAGCCGGAACGGCAACCCACCCCAGTGGCCGGGGATCGGTGGCACGGTGAGGAAGACGGCGGCCTCCGCGCCGTCCCTGGTCAGGCCGAGCTCCGGGCGCATCGCCGTGAAGTAGGCCGCCACCTCGGCCGCGGTCGCCGGGACGGTCGCCGGGTCGAGGCCCACCAGCTCGGCGGAGCGCAGCTGCTCGGTGTAGTAGCCGTCGATCTCCTCCGGAGTGAGGTCCACCCCGGCACGCACGGCGGTGGTCAGGAACGACTCCACCTCGGCCACGTGCACCCAGCGCAGGAGGTCCGGCTCGTCGATCCGGAAGCGCTCCCCGGTCCGCGGATCGGTCGCCGACATCCGGGCGTGCAGCCGCCGGAGCCGGCTCGCCGCCTGCCGCACCTCGTCGGTCGTGCCGTAGATGACCGTCCCGACATAGTCCGAGGTGCGCATGAGGCGACCCCACGGGTCGGCCCGATAGCCGGAATTCTGCGCCACACCGGCCACCGCTCGCGGATGCAGCGCCTGGAGATAGAGCGAGCGCAGGCCGCCGAGCATCAGGATGGGTTCGCGGTGCAGTTTCCAGGTGACCGAGTCCGGTCCGAACAGCCCGACGTCTCCCGTCATGCCCTTCAGCCTGCCATGGCGTCGCGGCTTTCCCCGGCCCCCGCCGCCGTCGATCTGTTACGGCACGGCCTCAAGCGCGGTCGGGCTTGGACGCGGCCGGGCTTGGGTGCGGCTGGGCTCAGGCGAGGTCGGATCGGTCGGCTTGGCGGCGGGTCTGGCAGGCGGGGCACAGGCCCCAGAAGGTGATCTCGGCTTCGTCCAGGTCGAAGCCGTGGGTCTCACTGGGCGTCAGGCATGGGCGGCGGCCGACGGAACAGTCGACGTCGGCGATCGCGCCGCAACCCCGGCAGACGATGTGATGATGGTTGTCGCCGGCCCGGGCCTCGTAGCGGGCGGGGCTGCCGGCCGGCTCGATCCGGCGCGCCAGGCCGGCCCGGGACAGGGCACCCAGCACGTCGTAGACGGCCTGGGTGGAGACCGAGTCCAGCCGGGCGCGAACCTGCTGGGCGATCTCGTCGACCTCGAGGTGGCCGCCGTCGGTGAGGATGTCCAGCACGGCCAGCCGGGGGCGGGTGACACGCAACCCGTGCGCACGCAGGAGTTCCGCACCTGTGGACATCCGTCCATGACAACACGGGTACGCGGATTCACCAACAGGCGGTGATCACACTGAGATCGTCGAGGGAGTAGGGCGTGGTTCGGTCACGCTTCGCTGGCAATCGCCGCCAGGGGATGTTTGCGGCGTCACGCAACTCCTAAGCTAGCCACACCCCGGATCGAGGAGGAATTGGTGTTAGACCAGGTCAATGGCTTGCCGGTACATGTCCTCGTGCTCCACGCCGCCGTCATCTTCGTGCCCCTGCTGGCTCTCGGCGCGATCGTCTACGCCCTCGCCACGCCATTGCGCTCCCGGATCGGCTGGGCCGTGGGCCTGCTGGCCGTCACGGCGCCGCTCGCCGCCCTGATCACCATGCTCTCCGGTTCCGAGTTCTACGACCGGCTGCTCAGCAAGGAGCGGGTCTCCCCGGCCGGCAAGGAGATCCTCGACGGCCACATGGCGAACGGGACGCTCACCTTCTGGCTCACCCTCGGCCTCGGCGTGGTCACCCTGGTCCTGGTCGCCCTCACCTTCCGTGACCCCCGTGCCCTGCCGAAGGCCGCCGACATCGGCTTTGCCGTGGTCCTGGTGGTGCTGGCGGCCCTGAGCGGCTACTACCTCTACCAGACCGGAGACTCCGGAGCCACGGCCGTCTGGGGCACCTACTGACCCGGCACCGACCTCCCGAGCGCGCGGGTGGCGGGTTTCGCGAGCGGTCAGAGCACGACCCGGGCGCAGAGCAGGCAGATGACGACCAGGGCGATCGCGCCGACGACCAGGCCCACGCCGTAGGTGACGGTGCGGGCGGAGCCCTCCGCCTCGTCCAGCGCGTCCATGTCCTGCGGGGGCAGGGTGCGCGGCGGCGGCGGGTGGGCGATCGTCGGCGGGCGCCAGTCGGCGGGGGGCGGCTCGGCTCGGGGCGGGCCCGGGTACGGCGGCGTCTCCGGTTCGGGTGCCGGCTCGGGCCGGTCCAGTGGATCGGTGGACGGGTCTGGCCGCTGCCAGTAGGCGTCGTCGTCCGGAGGGCGCGTGGGGGAACTCACGTTCACCGACGGTACAGCCGGAGGGGGACGACGGCCGCAACGCTCGCGGCTTACCCTCGTAGTCGTGGACATCCTGGACGAGCCGGAGCGGGACAACGACGCCGAGCGCGAGGTCGACTTCGAATCCGAAGAGGCACCGGTGTTGCCCGACCAGACCCGTGATGACACCGAGCGCGGTTGGGGTGAGCGCAGCCACTCCAACGATGACCGCCTGCTCGAGGACCGCCCGCCCCACTGGGACTGACCGCCCGGCCCGGTCTCCCGGGGCGTCTCGGCGGATCAGCCGGGGCGGATCAGGATGGCGAAACCCCGGGCCGGAGTGTTTACCGCGCGGTCTGCCTCGTCAGGGGTGAGGGCCAGAAGTAGACCGCCGGTCACCGGGTCGTCGGCTCCGGTCACATCGAGGACCAGGGCCGAACTCGCCACCGGAGTGGGCCGGTCCCGGTCGCCGTCGATTCTCAGCAGGTCCACCCGGTTACCGGGGCGGACCACGGTCAGGGCTGTCGGGTCGGCCAGGCGGACCGGCACTCCGACACTGCCCGGTGGGATCGGCCGGGCGGCGGACTGCCCGGAAGCCGTCGCCGACGGTTCGCCGGTCGCGGACGAAGACGACCGTGGCGTCGCCGCCGTCGGCACGCAGCCGGACGGCTCGATCCACAGGACCGCGGCCGCTGTGATCAACAGCACCGTGGCCGTGGCCAGCCGGAGCAACATGCCTCGGCTCGGCCGGCGCCATCGCACGGGATCGAGGCGCTCGCCGGACCGTGCCGGAGCCGCGCGGGGCATGAGGGCCTCCAGGGATTCGCCGCACCCTGTCGAGCTGTCGTGGGAACGGCCGCGTCGACATCGGGCCGCCGGAAGAGCGACCGCATCGACGTTAGGCACGGGTGGCCCGGTGCCGTGCGGGCGCCTGTGGAGGACGGGCGAATGTGGAAAACCCCCGCCTCGCCAGGAAACCTGCTACGGCGAGGGGAACCAGCGGCGCATCGAGGCGGTGGCCGGGTTCGGGTGAGAACAGCGAAGCGCCGAGCCGGGTTCGGGGTGAGACAGAGCAGCGCCGAGCCGGGTTCGGGGTGGGAACAGCGAAGCGCCGAGCCGGTTGCCGGCTCGGCGCTTCGCGTCAGGGTGGTGGCGGTGCGCTCAGGAAGCGGCCGCGGCCTTTGCCCCACCGCTGCTCGACGAGGAGGTCGAGCTGCCGCTGGTGGAGGAGGAGGTCGAAGGGGGCGACGTCGTCGAGGTGGAGGTCGAGGTGCTGCTCGAGGTCTCCGGCTTCTTGGCGGGGGCGTCGCCGCCGCCCGGCTTCTCGGCGCTCACGCTGCCTGAGCGGGAGTCGTTGCGGTAGAAGCCCGAACCCTTGAAGACGATACCGACCGAGTTGAACACCTTGCGGAGTTTGCCGTGGCAGTTCGGGCACTCGGTGAGTGCCGGGTCGGAGAAGGATTGCACGGCTTCGAGCTGCTCACCGCACTCGGTGCAGGAGTACTGGTAGGTAGGCACGGCTCCTCCGGATCGATCGGCTCTTGGCACTCGCCAACTCCGAGTGCCAATGTTGCGGCATCGGAGGTCAGTTCGTCCACTCCGGGCCCGGCCTGAGGGAGAAGCGGGCGGGTGTATGCGGCCGCTCACGCGGGTCGAAGTGGGGCTGGTCACACCCGGTGGTTCGGGGCCGGGCGGACGGAGAGGCCGCCGGTCGGGGTGATCACGGCGTGGACGCGGCGGTCGTGCGGCTCGGCGGGAACGGTGTCGACGTCCTCGCCGTCGTGGAGGAGCGCCACGATCCGTGGGCCGGAGCGGGGCATGGCCACGCCGTGGTGGGAGGCGTCCAGGTGGGACAGGGCTCGGTCGTAGGAGCCGCCGCCGCGGCCCATGCGGGTGCCGTCCAGGGCTACGGCCAGGGCGGGGACCAGGACGAGGTCGGCGGCGCGCAGGGCGGCCGGGCCCAGTCGGGGGCCGGTGGGCTCCCGTAGGCCCCGGGCGGCGGGGGCCAGGTCGCCGGTGAATTCGGCCCAGTCCAGGTCGTTGTCGGGGAGCAGGACCGGCAGCAGCAGGCGGCCACCGGCGGGGAGTGCCCCGGCCAGGCGGTACGGGAGATCGAGGCCCCCGGGTTCGGAGCCGATCGGGACATAGGCGGCGATCGTGATCGGGTGCTCCGCCCGTACCAGAGCAAGGGTTTGATCTTGAAGTTTGGCCGCCGCGGCAGCGAGCGCCTTGTCCGAGAGTGATCGACGGACCGTGAGGAGCTGTGCGCGCAGCGCGATCTTGATTTGCAGTGATTTTTCCGCATCACCGGTTAAATCCGACATGCAACACCCCCTTTTGAAATGCGGCAAACGGTGCACACTATGTCAGCATCGCTGGAAGAGAAGGTCGCTCCCGGGAGGATGTGTGACACTTCGAGGCCGGCTGACCAGTGCATTCCTGGTCGTCGTGCTCGGTCCGGTCCTGCTCGGGGCGATTTTCGTCGCACTGACCGTGAGTGCCGTCAACCGTGATCGGACCACCGAACGCCTGGACCACGCGGCCACCACCGTGAGCGCCGCCGTGGGTGCTCTCTGCCGCCAGTTGCAGGCCGCAGCCGACGCGGTGGCGGTGGTTCCGGCCGAGAACCGGGTCGCCGTCGCCGATCAGCTGGTCGCCCGCGGGTTGGCCACGACGGTGGACGTGACCGTTCCGAATCAGCCGTTGCTGGGGCGTGCGGCGGCCCACAGCGGGAACGGGACGACCGGGCCGCTCAGCTGTGCCGACCCGGTGCCCGGGGGGACGGCCACGGCGTTCGCGGCTTACGCGTACGCCGACGAAGTGACCGTGGTCGCCGCCCAGGGCGTCGATCCCGCCCTGATGGAGCGGCTCGCTGATGCCGCCGGGGTGGCTGTGGCGATCGGCGTGCCGGCGCCGGATCCCGGCCCCCGCACGACCCGGCAGCTGACCGCGGTGCCCGGCCAGCCGTTGCCGCTCACGCTGAGCGTGCCCACCGGCGAACCCACCCTCCGGTACGCGTTCCTGTTCCTGATCGTGCTGGTCACCGCCGCGGTGGCGGTCCTGGCCGCCCGCTGGCTGGCCCGGTCGACCACCCGTCCGCTCGGTGACCTGGCCTGGGCCGCCGACCGGGTGGCGAACGGTGATCTGGACACCCGGGTGCCGATCCCGCGCCCGGACGAGCTGGGCCGGCTCGCCGCGACCTTCAACCGGATGACCCGTGAGCTGCAGTCCTACGTGCAGGCGCTGACCGCGAGCCGGGATCAGCTGCGCCGTCATCTGGCCATCCTCGGGGACACCCTGTCCAGTACGCACGACCTGGACCGGATCCTGCCGGTGATCCTGCGCACCGCGATGACCGCCACCGGCGCCCGGGCCGGGCTGCTGCTGCTCGCCGACCCGTCGGACGGGCGGCTGGCGGCCCGCTGCGGCGCCGGGCTGACCGGCGCGTGGGATCTGACGCCGGCCGAGCTGGTGCAGCGCCGCCTGCCGCCGGGCCTCGGCGTGCTGGGGACGGTGGCGTCGACCGGCCGGCCGATGCGCGGGACCGGCGGGCAGAGCCCGGACGAGCCGGTCTGCGAGTCGTATCTCGCGGTGCCGATCTGCGCGCCGCCGGCCGATCCGGAGACCGATCCGGAGCCGGGCACGCTGGGGGTGCTGGCCCTCTACGACCGGCTGGGCGGGCCCGCGTTCGAGGACACCGACCTGCGGACGCTGCGGACCTTCGCGGGGCAGGCCGGGGTGGCCGTGCACAACGTCCGGGTCCATGAGGAGGCACAGCGTCTTTCGCTGACCGATCCGCTGACCGGCCTCTGGAACTACCGTTATCTGCGTGAGGTGCTGCGCCGCGAGGTGGAGCGGGCCAGCCGGTTCGGCCGGATGCTCACCGTCCTGGTCCTCGACCTGGACCACTTCAAGGAGGTGAACGACACGTACGGGCACACCGCGGGCGATCAGGTGCTGGGCGAGTTCGCGCGGCGCATCCGGATCGGGCTGCGGGAGGTCGACGTGGCGTTCCGCCAGGGCGGGGAGGAGTTCGTGGTGCTGTTGCCGGAGACGGACGCGTACGGCGGTGTGATCGTCGCCGAGCGGCTGGGCGCCGCGGTACGGGACCGGCCGGTGCCGGTCGATCCGCGCCGGCCCGGGCTCGACGACCGGATCTCGATCAGCGTCTCGATCGGGATCGCCGTCTTCCCCGAGCACGGCGGCACCGCCCAGCAGGTGCTGGACGCCGCCGACGAGGCGCTGTACGCCGCGAAGCACGCCGGGCGGGACACCTATCGGCTCGCGGAACGGGTTTCCCGGGCCGGGGCGGAGGGGCATCTGGACGCCGCGACCGCCACCACAGGTGGGCCGCAGCCGCCGCGACACGGCCACGGCCGATAGTCTCGCGGCATGCCCGGCCACGAACCCAGTGAAGGTGAAGTGACTGAATGACGACGAAGCGCGCCGTCAAGGCGGTGATTCCCGCGGCGGGACTCGCGACCCGCTTCCTCCCGGCCACGAAGGCGGTGCCCAAGGAACTGCTGCCGGTGGTGGACCGGCCGGTTCTCCAGTACATCGTCGAGGAGGCCGCGTCCGCCGGCATCACCGACGTCCTGCTGGTCACCGGCCGTGGCAAGACCGCCATGGTGGACCACTTCGACCGGCGGCCGGATGTCGAGGCCCGGCTCGAGGAGAAGGGCGACCACGAGCGTCTCGCCGCGGTGCGCCGGTCCAGTGAGCTGGCCGACATCTACACCTGCCGGCAGGGTGAGCCACTCGGGCTGGGGCACGCGGTCGGCTGCGCCGCCTCGCACGTCGGCGACAACCCGTTCGCGGTGCTGCTCGGCGACGAGTTCGTCGAGGAGGACAAGCCGCTGCTCCCGGCCATGCTCGACCTCCAGGCGCGGACCGGCGGCATCGTCCTGGCCTTCATGGAGGTCGCGCCGGAGGAGACCTCCCGGTACGGCATCGCCTCGATCCGGGAGAGCGACCTGGGCGAGGACGTCGTCGAGGTGACCGGCCTGGTGGAGAAGCCGGCGCCGGGGGATGCCCCGAGCAACCTCGCGGTCCTCGGCCGGTACGTGCTGCCCGGCTCGATCTTCGACGTCATCGCCGACACGAAGCCCGGCAACGGCGGCGAGATCCAGCTGACCGACGCGATGGCCGCCATGCTGGCCGACGGGGTGCCGGTGCACGGCATCGTCTACCGCGGCCACCGGTACGACACCGGCATGCCGCTCGGCTACCTCCAGGCCGTCGTCCAGCTCGCGGTGCAGCGACCCGACCTGGGCGAGGAGTTCCGGGCCTGGCTCACCGAATTCATCGGCGGCCGGAAGGGATGACCGCCACGGCCGATCGCGAGGCGGCCGCTTCCAACGAGCTGATGCCTCTCGCCGAGTACCTGGGCAGCGTGCTGCGCAGGCTCCGCGCGCTGCCTCCGCTCGACCTCGACCTCACCCAGGCGCACGGGAACGTGCTCGCCGCCGACGTGGTGGCGCCGCATCCGTTCCCGGCGTTCGACCAGGCCGCGATCGACGGGTACGCGGCCCGATGGGAAGACCTGGCCGGCGCCGGGCGCATCGGGTCGCACCCGTCGTTCGGGCAGTTCGAGAACACCGCCCGTACGGTCCGGCTGAACGTGGTCGGCGACATGGGCGCGGCACACTGGCGGCCGGTCCGGATCACCCCGGGCACCTGCTTCTCGGTGGCGGCCGGGGCGCCGCTGCCGATCGGCGCCGACGTGGTCGTCCCGGTCCACTGGACCGATCAGGGCATGGCCGCCGTCGAGATCCTGCACGCCCCGAAACGGGGTTCCGGGGTCCGCCGGGCCGGTGAGGAGTTCGCCGTCGGGCAGCTGCTCGCCGCCGCCGGGTCGTACGTCGCCCCGCCCATGGTCGCCGTCTTCGCCGCCGCCGGGATCGGCCACGTGCTGGTCCGGCCCAGCCCCCGGGTGGTGGTCGTGGCCACCGGCGACGAGCTGGTCGACGTGGGCCGGCCCAGCCAGCCAGGCCAGGTGGTGGACGCCAACTCGCACGCGCTCACCGCGGCGGCCGTGGAGGCGGGCGCGCTGGCGTACCGGATCGGGATCTGTGACGACGACCCGGAAGGGCTGCGCGGCCTGCTGGAGGACCAGACGCTGCGCGCCGACCTGATCATCACGACCGGCGGGACCGGCACCGGCCCCGGCGACATGCTGCGCCGGGTGCTGTCCCGGCCCGGTCCGAGCCGCGGCACCGTCGAGTTCACCGACGTCGCCCTCTGCCCGGGCACCGCGCTCGGCTTCGGCACCGTCGGCGGCGAGGAGGTGCCGGTGGTCTGCCTGCCCGGAGAGCCGGGCGCCGCCCTGATCGGCTTCGAGGTGCTGGCCCGGCCGGTGATCCAGCTGCTCGCCGGCGCCGAACCGGTGTTCCGTCCCGGGGTCAAGGCACACCTGCTGGAGACCGTCTCCTCGCCCGGTGGGCTGCGCGAGTTCCGGCCGGCGCACGTCGCCGAGCGGCGCGGTGGCGGTTACACGGTGCAGCCGCTCGCCGGAGGGCCGTACACTCTCTCCGGTTTGGCCGAGGCGAACGGCCTGCTGGTGCTCGGCGAACGGGTCACCACAGCGGCCGCCGGCTCGACCGTCGACGTACTGCTGCTCGACCGGAGGCGATGAATGCTCGGGGCCACCACACCCGGATGGCCCGCTGTGCTCTCGGACGGGGCCGTGCTGCTCCGGCCGTACAAGCGGGGTGACGCCCGGGCCTGGTCCGAGGTGCGGATCGCGAACCAGGCGTGGCTGGCGCCCTGGGAGTCGGCGCCGCCCGGACCGTGGGCGGAGATGAACTCGCCCCGCGCCTACGGCTACGTCTACCGCGACATGAAACGGGCCGCCCGCAACGGCGACAGCATGCCGTTCGCCGTCTGCCTGGTCGAGGACGGGCGGGAACGCCTGGTCGGCCACGTCAACCTGGGCAACATCGTGCGGCGGGCGTTCGCGTCGGCGTACGCGGGCTACTGGGTCGATCACCGGGTGGCCGGCCGGGGCGTGATCCCGACCGCGCTCGCGCTCGCCGTGGACCACGCGTTCGGGCCGGGCGGGCTGCACCGGATCGAGGTCAACATCCGGCCGGAGAACGGGCCGAGCCGCCGGGTGGTGGAGAAGCTGGGGTTCCGCGAGGAGGCCTACCACCAGAGGTACATGCACATCGACGGTGGTTGGCGGGATCACCTCGGCTACGCGATGACGAGCGAAGAGGTCGCCGGCGAGGGTGGCCTGCTGGCGCGGTGGCGGCGCGCCCGTACCTCTAAATGATCTTGAAGGTCGGAGAGCCTCCGGCGCGGCGCGCGAAATATCACGGCTACCGCCCGTAACCTCGCATTCGTCGTGTCCTTTTCCGTGGCGGATCGGAGGCCTGAGGGTGCCGACCTCGGTGCTCCTTGCGGTCCTCGCCGCGGCGGGTCTGCTCGCTCTCGCTCCGGCGCTGGCCCGCCGGTACGATCCCGCCGAGCGCCTCGCCGCGGAGCGGGCGTCATCGACGGCGCGGGTGCTGCAACGCCGCCGCCGTCCGCGCACCGTGCCCGGACGCCGACCGATAAACCCCGCCCGCCAGGTCACGGTTACGGTTCCGGCCCCATCGAGTGATCCCACGCCACCCGAACGCAGGCTCCGCCTCGTCACCGGCCGGCCACGCCGCATCCCACGCCGCCGCGGCACACCCGCCGTCGTCCGCCGCCGCCGGGTCTTCGCCGCCCTGGTGCTGCTCAACGCCATCGAGCTGGTCGGCGTACTGGTCGTCGGCCCCGGATTCTGGATCAGCTTCGCCGTCACCGGCAGCCTCCTCGGCCTGTACCTCGTACACCTGCGCAACCGCGCCATCGCCGACCGCCGCCGCCGGCGCGTCCAGGCCCGCGAAGCCGCCTGGCTCGCCGCCCGCCAGGCCGAGGTCCGCCGCGAACAGGCCCGCCGCGCCGCCGCCCGCCGCGAGGCCCAGCGCCGCCTCGCCGCCCAGCGCGAAGCCGTCCGGCGGGCCGCCATGGGCCTCGACCGGGAACCCTCCGACCTGCCCGTCGCCGCCAACGGCGGCTCGGTCTCCTATCGGAGGCGCGGCGGGCTGCGTGGTCGCCCCTACGAGGCCGGCGGCCGGCATCATCACGCTTCATAGCGGGGTACGGCCTACGCCGCCCCCGACGATCGACCCCGTCCCGCCGGCCCCGGCGACCTGGCTGCCAGTCCAGCCGGTGCCGCCCGCATCCGGGCGGGGCTGCCCTGCCGCTTCTCGGTAGGGCGGTTCGCGAGGCGCATGGACGACCTGTTAACCTTTCCTCGGTTCCACGGTGAGCGATCATCGAGGGCCAAGGGGCTGTGGCGCAGTCTGGTAGCGCACCTCGTTCGCATCGAGGGGGTCTGGGGTTCAAATCCCCACAGCTCCACCCTTTGGAAACGC
Organism: Actinoplanes lobatus; assembly: GCF_014205215.1. NCBI lineage: Bacteria > Bacillati > Actinomycetota > Actinomycetes > Micromonosporales > Micromonosporaceae > Actinoplanes > Actinoplanes lobatus. Next base: position 1,592,685 of record NZ_JACHNC010000001.1, on the reverse strand, counting down.
CCGAACTTCGGTTCGGGCGTTTTTGGTTTGTCAGCAGAGGGTGACGTCGTTCGGTTTTCAGCACTGTTCGAATGGACCGAACGGCAGGCGAAACCGAACCGCGAGCGGCTGCTGGAGTTGGCCCGGCGGTGCTTGCGCGAGTTCGGCTGGCGATCGAGCGCCGGCCGCTCAGGAATCCGACGGTGACATGGCCGCGGCCGTCACGCTGCCCGAGGTGGCTCTACCGCTGGACTTCGGGCGGGTGGTCGCGGCAAAGGGTGCCCGTTTCGCCCGCTTTATATGCCGACGCTATGCGATCTTGAACGATTGGCCACCCGAAACGGTGGCAGATCGACCAAGATTGGCTCGCGAGTCGGGATGACGCCATGGCCATCCGAAGGCGCGACGTGACATCGCGGCCACCCGCAACCGGGAAACAGGCTCCAGACGTACCCTAAGTAAGGGTTTTGACCGCTACCGTCTGGTCTGCGGTGATCTCGCCGGTGGGGATGAAGCCCAGCCTGGCGTAGAACGGCGCGGGACCGCCCTCGCGGGGCTCGTAGGTGACGTAGGCGCGGGTTTCGCCGCGGGAGCGGATCTCGGCGCAGACGGCCTCCACCGCGAAGGTGCCGTAGCCGTGGCCCTGGCGGCCGGCGGCGATGTTGAGGCGCCAGAGGCCGGAGCGCAGGTCGGTGGGGTCGGAGGGTTCGCCCCACGGGGTGTCGAGGAAGGCCATCACGAAGCCGACCAGCTCGTCGCGGTCGTAGATCAGGCGTGGCCAGGCGTATTCGGGGTAGACGTATGCCTCGGCGAGGGACTTGACCACCGGCGCGACCAGGTCGTCCTGGTCGGGGCGGACGGAGAGGGACAGTGCCGCCTCGTAGTTGTCCGGGTCGACCTTGCGCAGATGCATTCCGGCAGGTTAGCGGTGCAGGTGGAAGGCGGCGATCTCCTCCACCCGGGTCCGGGTGACGCCGGCCAGTTGTTCGACGGCGAGCGGGTGGCCGGTCGGTTCCAGTTCGATGTACGGCAACTGTCCGACGGCCCGGGTGTGCACGTTCGTCCGCAGGTTGAGCGTCGACGGTTCGTACCCGGCGATGATGTTGGAGAGCCAGCCGAAGTAGGGCGGCTCCTTCTCGCGGCCGGGCTGTTCCCAGACGTCGACCGCGCGGGTGAAGCTGTCGCGGCTCAGCGACACCCACATGCTGTAGGTGAAAATTTCTCCGGTGTCCCAGACCGGCAGTTCGATCAGGCCACGGACGAAGAACTGCTCCCCGGCGATCACGCACAGGTCCGCGTCCAGCAGGCAGCCTTCCTGGTCCGCCATGTCCGGCTGCCAGAAATCCGGGGCCGGGGCGGCGAAACTGAGCGGCGGGCCGTCGTGCAAGGCCCCGCACGTGCCGCAGGAGAACTGCTCGGTGCTCATGGCCGCGAAGCATACGGGCGGCCCCGGTAGTGACGGTCGGCACAGCCGCCGCAGGTGCCTGATCTGGGTGAAAAGCGAGTCTTGCTACTTTTGGGTGGTACCTCTGAATCAAGTCTCGGAGGTGACGTCACATGAAAGCACCACTGCCCGACAACGAGATCGAGCGGCTGGCGGCGCTGTACTCGCTCGACATCCTCGACAGCCCCCCGGAGAAGGATTTCGACGACATCGTCGCGCTGGCGGCCGGGGTCTGTGAGGCGCCCATCGCGATGGTCAGCCTGGTCGACGCCGACCGGCAGTGGGCCAAGGCCCGGACCGGCTCCGAGGTGGCGGAGACCTCCCGGGACGTGTCCATCTGCGCCCACGCCATCCTCGGCCGTGACCTGCTCGTCGTCCCGGACACCCGGCTGGACGACCGGTTCGCCGACATGCCGGCGGTGGCCGCGACCGGGGGCATCCGGTTCTACGCCGGGATGCCGCTGCTCACCACCGACGGGTTCGCGCTCGGCACCCTCTGCGTCACGGACTTCGAACCGCGGCGGCTCGACATGGAGCAGCAGCAGGCGCTGCGCGCCCTCGCCCGGCAGGTGACCGCCCAACTGGAGCTGCGCCGGTACGCCTTCGCGCTGGCCAACACCACGGCCCGGCTCCAGGAGCTGGAGCGCCGCAAGGACGACCTGGCCGGTCTGGTCGGCGGGGAGCTGCGGTCGTCGCTGCGGCTCATGTCGGGGTACCTGGAACGGCTGGGCGACACCGGCTACCACGACGCCGAGATGGCGGACCTGGTCGGGCGGGCCACGGCGGCACACGTACGGGGGTTCCGCGAGCTGATCGAGCACCTCACCACGATGGCCGACGCCGGGCTGGGCGGGGACAGCCTGCACATGCGGCAGTGCGACCTCACCCGGGTCACCCAGCGGGCGGTGGAGGCGGTACGCCCGATCGCCGCCAGCAAGCACATCTGGATCCTCAACCAGGCGGGCGGCCCGTCGTTGCCGATCATCGCCGATCCGGTGCGCCTGGAGCAGGTCCTGACCCATCTGCTGTTCGCCGCGGTCAAGTACACGCCGGAGGGCGGCCGGGTACGGGTCGGCACCGAGATGGAGTCCGGCCCGACCGTACGGCTGGACGACATGGACCTGCCCGACGGCGTACGGCCCGACCTGTTCCCGCACCTGTACTACGGGGCCATCGCCAACCCGACCGACGTACCGGGGCCGGACCGGGGGCTGGCCGTCGCCAAACGAATCCTGGACGCCCATCACGCCACCGTGGCCCTCTCCGACCGGCCGGGCGACGGGACGTCACTGCACGTCGTGTTCCCGTACGCCGAGATGACCCCGGCCGAGATGGTCCGGGACCTGGCCATCGCCTGAGTACGAGCGGAACCCGCCCCCGATCGGCTGCAGTTCGGTCGGGGGCGGGCCGGTCTCATCGCCGTACCGGTGGCCTTCCGTGCGTGCTCGGCGGCAAGGTGTCCACCTCGGGCGCCATCCGCTGCCCGGGCGGCATCGGCGCCGGCTCCTCCGGCGGTGGAACCGGCGAGCGCGGGGCCAGCCCGGCCCGGTTGAGCTTGTGCCAGCGCAACCGCCCACCGGTCAGGGCCGTGGTCGCCGACTGCAACAGCACCAGATACATCAGCTGCCGGTACGCGAACTGCTGCAACGGCAGCCGGAGCAGCGGCTTGAACGACTCCTTGTCGAGGCGGAACGCGACCCCCGCGGTGAACAGCTGGAGGGCCAGCATGCCGAGCCAGGCCGCCACGGTCTCCTGGCGTTCCCAGAAGACCAGGCCGTACACGAGCATGATGTCGACCACCGGCGCCAGCATCGGCAGCGCCACCCCGAAGAGGGCGAGGAACGGCAGCCCCACCCGCCCGAAGCGGCCGGACGGCCCGGACTCGAACAGTGACCGGCGGTGCTTCCACATCGCCTGCATGGTCCCGTAGCTCCACCGGTACCGCTGGCGGTACAGCTGCTCCAGCGTGGTCGGCGCCTCGGTCCAGGCCAGGGCGTCCTCCACGTAGACGACCCGCCACCCCTTCCGGCACAGCGCCATCGTGACGTCGGTGTCCTCGGCCAGGGTCTCGTCGCTGACCCCGCCCACCTGGGCCAGCGCCTCCCGCCGGAACGCGCCGATCGCGCCGGGCACGGTGGGCATGCAGTTCAGCACCTCGTAGAGGCGGCGGTCCAGGTTGAAGCCGATCACGTACTCGATGTGCTGCCAGGTGGCGACCATGGTCTCCCGGTTGCCGACCTTGACGTTGCCGGCCACCGCGCCCACCGACGGGTCGCCGAACGGCTGGACCAGCCGGTGCAGCGCATCGGGTTCGAAGACGGTGTCGCCGTCGACCATCACGATCAGGTCGTGCTTCGCCAGGGCCACGCCGGTGTTGAGGGCGTTCGGCTTGCCGCCGTTGGGCACCCGGACCACCCGCACGTGCGGCAGGTCCATCCGGTCGACCAGGTCGGCGGTGCCGTCGGTGGAGCCGTCGTCGACCACCACCACCTCGATCATCGGATGGTTGCCGCCGGCCAGTGAGCGGACCGCGGCCTCGATGCCCTCCTTCTCGTTGTAGGCGGGCACGATCACCGAGACCGGCTCGAACACCTCAGGGCCCCAGCTCCAGCCGGGCTTGCGCCGCTGCCGGGCGTTGCGCGTCGCGAGCGCGAGCATGAGCAGCGTACGGCCGATGGTCAGCAGCCCGACCACCAGGAAGAGCACGGCGATCGCGGTGACCATGCCGTCGGCCAGGCTGACCGTCCAGATCAGGGCCATGCCGCGCCACTTGTCGCTGGCCGGCGCCTCGGGGTTGACCGGCAGCGCCGCCGCGGGGGCGTCCGTGCGCCCGGCGAGGCCCAGGTTGAGCCCCTCGGTGACGGTGGTGAAGCGGTAGCCCTGGGCCTTCATCCGCGGGATGAACTCGCGCAGCGCCGCGACGGTCTGCGAGCGCTCGCCTCCGGCGTCGTGGAAGAGGACGATCGCGGACTGGCCGTCGGTCGGGGTGGCGTTGGCGATGATCTCGTCGATTCCGGGGCGCTCCCAGTCCCGGCTGTCCCTGTCGTTGACCACGACCAGGTAGCCGAGGGCGCCGGCCTCCTTGACCAGCTTCCAGTTCTCGCTGTCGATGGCCGGGTTCTTGGACGAGTACGGGAACCGGGCCAGGTTGGTGTGCACCCCGGCGGCCCGGGCGATCGCCACCTGGTTCTGGGACAGCTCGAGCTCCCGCCGCCACGGGGCGAGCTTCTGCATGTTGCGATGGGTGAAGGTGTGCAGGCCCAGTTCGTGGCCGCCGTCCACGATGTGCTCGGTCAGCTCGGGTTGCCTGGCGACCTGGGCGCCGACGACGAAGAAGGTGGCGTGGGCGTCCTGCTCGCGCAGCACTTCCAGGATCTTCGGCGTCCACACCGGATCCGGTCCGTCGTCGAAGGTGAGCGCGATGGTGCGCTCCGGCAGCCGGCTGGTGCTCTCCTGGCCGCCGGTGGCGTTGATGATCGGGCCGCCGTCGCGGATCGTCGCCGGCACCCCGGCGTGGTCGCCGGCCTTGCTCCCCACGTGGTCGCCGGTGAACTTCGGGTTGATGTACGTCTGCACGAACAGCACCGCCGTGAAGAACCCGACCAGGAGCGTGCCGAGCAGCACGCGCGGCGGGGGCACGATGCGGCGCCGGTTGCGGGCCCGGCGGGACGGGGGAGTCACGGGGCGGCCCGGGTGGATGGCGGGGCGCTGTCGGCCGGGTCGTCGGCGACCGGAGGCAGCGACGGCGGGGCTGTGGGCGTGGCGGTGTCGTCGGCCGGTGCCGGGCCGCCACCACCGGTGCCGCCGGAGTCGGGCGCGACCGGCGGGGCCGGCGGCACCGGCACGGTCGGGTCCGGGTCCGGGGTGATCGTCGTGGTGGGGGTCGGCGTCGGCGTCGTGGTGGACTCCAGCGTCTTGGTGGCCGTGGCGCTGGGCGTTCCGGTGGCCGACGGCTGGGTGGCCGACTGCGCCGGCTCGCTGGAGGTCTTCGCGGACTGGCTCGCGGTACGCCGTTCGGTGCCGCCGGTACGCCGCTCCACCGATTCGACGTGCCGGGTCGGGGTGGCGTTCGGCGTGGGTGTCGGCGCCGGGGTGGGACTGGCGGTGGGCTCCTGCTCCTCGTCCTCGTCGTCCTCGTCCAGTCCGGGCAGCGGGAACACCGCGCTCGAGCTCACCGGACCGCCGGCCAGGCTGATGCCCACCAGACCGCCGTACACGACGAGAAGGATGCCGAAGGCCAGTGCGAGGCGCCGGAGCAACCGGCTGCGGCGTCCGGTGGAGTCCACGAACACCGGCGCCGGCTCCGGCACGGTGATCACTTCCGTGGGGGAGTGGGGGTCGTGTGGGTCTCTGGGCTCCTGCGAAGTCACGCGGCGAGCTTAAGAACATTTATCGCGATCTTGGCACAGATCACTCACAAGGGGGACAGTCGACTGATCCTCTGAAATGGGACGAAATGCTAGGCGGGGTGATTTGGCCGGTCGGAGGGGGTGTGAACCCGTTTCGTTGACCAGCGGCGCGGCGTCGGATCGACAGACGTTATGCCCTTGTCCGAAGCAATTTACTGTCGTATTCCCGACTGCGTGATCGAGCATTTCTCGCGAAAGGATAAAACCGATAAGAGAAGTAAGAACTTAATGTCTGAATCGCTGTGATGGTGGGAGCGACACGACAAACTCCTGGCCGCACCCGTTGTGCACGCCATCCGACCTAGTTAAGCTCTTGTTGCGCGCCCCAATCGCCCGCTTCCCCCGTGGCAGGCGATCGGGGCGCGCCCTTCTGTTTCCGGGCTGTCGCCGCTAGATCCAGCGGCCCCCGAGCCACATGCGCACCGACCAGTCGTCGTAGGGCAGCAGTGTGCCCACGAAGACCGGGTAGAAGTAGGCGAAGCACAGCGCGACCAGCACGACGTAGGTGGACACCGCGACGGCGCCGATGAGCTGCCGGTCGGAACGGCTCGCCCCCGTCGCCATCCCGCCCGGGGGCGTCATGATCGCCCCGAGCACGTAGACCACCGCCAGGATCAGGAACGGCAGCGCCGGCATCACGTAGAACGCGAACATCGTGCGCCCGTCCTTGACCGCGAAGTAGAACCACGGCAGCAGGCCGGCCACCGCGCCGGTCATGATCGCGTAGGCCCGCCAGTCCCGCCGGGCGATCCCGAACCAGGCCAGCGCGCCCAGCGCCGGCAGGAACGACCACCACAGGACCGGCGTGCCCAGGAGCAGGATCTCAGCAGCGCAGCTCGGCGCACCGCAGTTGCCGGCCGTGCTCCAGTAGAAGGCCACCGGACGGCCCAGCAGCAGCCACTGCCACGGCCACGACTGGTAGGTGTGCTTCTCGGTCAGTCCGGTGTGGAAGTTGAACGCCTCGGAGTGGTAGTGGGCCAGGTTCAGCAGCGCGCCGACGACCGGCGGTTCGCTCCAGCCGTTGTCCGCCCGGTAGTGCCGGAAGTAGCCGTTGTCGGTGACGAACCAGCCGGTCCAGCTGGCCAGGTAGACGCCGATGGCCAGACCGAAGCAGAGCAGCAGCCAGCCCAGGTCGCCGAGGATCCCGGCCAGCACCGGCCCGCGCACCCCGGCGGAGCGCCGCGCCTGCACCCGCCAGACGATCACCAGGGCCGCGAAGAACGGCGCGAAGAAGACGGCGCTCCACTTGACACTGCACGCCATGCCGAAGGTGATCCCGGCGACCAGCAGCCACCACGGCACGATCAGCGGCACGGTCGGCGTCTTCTCCGGGTCGTAGCCCCGCTCCAGCGCCCGCAGCCAGCGGCGGCGGTAGTGGTCCCGGTCCAGCACCAGGGCGCCGAAGGTCATCAGGATGAACAGGCCGATGAAGATGTCCAGCAGCGACGTCCGGGAGAGGACCAGCTGGAAGCCGTCCAGCGTCATCAGCAGACCGGCGATCCCGGCCAGCACGATCGAGTGGAACAGCCGGAACGCGATCCGGATGAGGATCAGCACCATCAGCGTGCCGGCGACCGCGGTGGAGAACCGCCAGCCCAGCTCGGTGTTGCCGTACACCGTCTCGCCGAGCGCGATCAGCCACTTGCCGAGCGGGGGGTGCACGACGTACGCCGCGCCGTTGACCTTCTCGTCCCACTCGAAGCCGTGCTGGAGCATGTCCCAGGCGTCGGTCGGGTAGTACACCTCGTCGAAGATGTAACCCTTCGGCTTGTCCAGCCCGGCGAACCGCAGGATGCCGGCCACCACGACGATGATCAGGGTGATGAGCCACGAGTAGGGATTGAACCGTTGGTCCAGCGTCGACAGCCGACGCCGGACGATCTCGGGCACATCACGCACGCCTGGGGATGACCCCGTCCCGGCGGGGGGGTCCGCGGGGGTGAGGTCTGTGTCAGCTGTCGCCGCCGTCGTCACCCCGAGATCGTAGGACGGAAGCCTGAGAACCGGTGCCCGCCATCACCACCTCTTGCCATGTGATGGACTTTTGCGATGCCTGATGACGAAGAAGCCGGCGGCCGAGTGATCCTGGTGGGCGCCCCGCTGGGCAACACCGGCGACGCCTCGACCCGGTTGCGCGAGGTCCTGGCCTCGGCAGATGTGATCGCCGCGGAGGACACCCGGCGGCTCGGCCGGCTCGCCCGGGACCTCGATGTCACCGTGCGCGGCCGGATCGTCTCCTACTTCGAGGGCAACGACGAACGGCGTACCCCCGAACTGGTCGAGGCGCTGCGCGACGGCTCGGTCGTCGCCGTCGTCACCGACGGCGGCATGCCGAGCGTCTCCGACCCCGGTTTCCGGCTGGTCCGGGCGGCGCTCGACGCCGGTTTCCCGGTCACCTCGGCGCCCGGCCCGAGCGCGGTCACCACGGCGCTGGCCCTTTCCGGCCTGCCCAGCGACCGGTTCGTCTTCGAGGGCTTCCTGCCCCGGTCCGGCTCGAACCGCCGCTCCCGCCTCCGCGAACTGGCGGGCGAGCCGCGCACGCTGGTGTTCTTCGAGGCGCCGCACCGGATCGCCGGCGCGCTCGAGGACCTGGCCGCGATCTTCGGGGCGGACCGGCCGGCCGCCCTCTGCCGGGAGCTCACCAAGACGTACGAGGAGATCCGCCGGGCCACCCTCGCCGAGCTCGCCGCGAGCGCCGCGGCGGATCCGCCGCGCGGCGAGATCACCCTGGTGATCGCGGGCGCGCCGGCCGGGCCGCCGGAACGGCCCGGCGACGACGAGCTGCGTGCCGAGGTCGCCCGGCGGGAGGCCGCCGGCGCTTCCCGCCGGGACGCGATCCAGTCGGTGGCCGACGCTTATCAGCTGCGCAAACGCGACGTCTACGCCCTGATACACCATTGATTCGTACGCCTACCCGAACCGATTTCCGGAAAATACGCGAAGCGGGGTCCCGCCCAGCCGACGGTTCAGTAGGCCGCGGCCAGGAAGCCGCTCAGTAGCAGGAGCGGGCCGAGGAAGCTGGCGATCAGGGCACTGCGCCGGGTGGGCCGGGACGGCAGCCGCCGTGCCCCGGTCGCCTCGGCGATGCCGTAGCCGCAGATCAGCACGAGCAGGAAGCCGAGCCCCCAGCGCAGGTGCATGAGCGCCCCGGCCGGCGCCGCGTAGGCCTGGTCGCTCTCCGGGCTGACCATCCGGGCCGAGGACACCGCGCCCGTCTGCCGTCCCGCGCCGGAGATGCCGAGCAGCGTCACCCGGGAGACGCTGTAGTGCCCGTCGAGCGAGGCGAACCGCCCGGCGCAGCGCTGGGCCAGCCCGTCGCCGCGGCAGTGGGTGGTGGTCGCGTACCCCCGGTCGCCGTGCCCCACCGCCAGCCAGAACGGCTCCGCGCTGACCCAGCCGAAGAAGGCCGCCACCAGGCTCAGCGAGATCAGCGCGAGCAGCGCGCTCAGCGGGTTGTGGGCGGGCGGCCGGCGGCGCCGCCCGGGCCGGTGGTCGGCGCGTGCCGTGTCGTTGCGGGCGCGCTCCTCCTCGGAGAGCCAGAACGGCGAGTTCTCCATCCGTTCCAGGCGGGCCTCGACGTCGGGGCAGCCGATCACCTCGGGCAGCGGCGTGACCCCGGGCCGGGGCTGCTCCCGCTCCGGGCCGGCCTCGACGATCATCAGCTCGCCCGCGGTGGCGAGCCGGGAGCCGCCGGGCGCGGCGCCCGGTTCGGTCAGCCGGGCGGGCGGGCCCGGCTCCTCGGCGGGTTCCGGGCGGTCCCGATGTTCCCGGCGGTCCCGGCCGTCCCGGCGATCCAGGTGTTCCAGACGGTTCAGGTGCTCGGTGAGGTCGCGGACCCCGGCGACGTGGGCGGCGGCCGACGACGGATCTTCGGCGTCCGGCCGGTCCCGGTCGTCCTCGCCGTGCCACCAGGCGCCGTCGGGGTCGGACAGGGTCCACGGGTTGCCCTGGTCACGGGGCGGTTCCGCGGGCTGTGGAGCGTCTCCGGTCATTTGCCCATTGAATGCCCCGGCCCGTCGGTGATCACGTTCCTGATGGGGCGTGTCGGGACAAATCGGCATACCAGCGCGGGAGGAGGCAATCCGTTCGCGAACCCCTGGGAGCGGTCACTACGCTTGGACACCATGAGTCACGTTCTCGCCGCGGTTGCCTGGCCCTACGCCAACGGCCCCCGCCACATCGGTCATGTTTCCGGCTTCGGGGTGCCGTCCGACGTCTTCAGCCGGTTCATGCGGATGGCCGGCCACGACGTGCTCATGGTCTCCGGCACGGATGAGCACGGCACCCCGATCCAGGTGCAGGCCGACGCCGACGGGGTGACCCCGCGTCAGCTCGCCGACCGGTACAACCGGGTGATCGTGGAGGACCTGCACGGGCTCGGCCTGTCGTACGACCTGTTCACCCGGACCACCACCCGCAACCACTACGCGATCGTCCAGGAGCTGTTCGAGGGGCTGCACCGGAATGGGTACATCGTCGCCCGGACCACCCTCGGCGCGATCTCCCCGTCCACCGGCCGCACCCTGCCCGACCGGTACATCGAGGGCACCTGCCCGATCTGCGGCTACGACGGCGCCCGCGGCGACCAGTGCGACAACTGCGGCAACCAGCTCGACCCGGAGCAGCTGCTCAACCCGCGCTCCCGGATCAACGGCGAGGTCCCGAAGTTCGTCGAGACCGAGCACTTCTTCCTCGACCTGCCGGCCTTCGCCGAGGCGATCGGCGGCTGGCTGGACCGCCGGGAGAACTGGCGGCCCAACGTCCTCAAGTTCTCCCGCAACCTGCTCGACGACCTCCAGCCCCGGGCCATCACCCGGGACCTGGAGTGGGGCGTGCCGATCCCGCTGGACGGCTGGCGGGACCGCAACGACAAGCGCATCTACGTGTGGTTCGACGCGGTCATCGGCTACCTGTCCGCATCCATCGAGTGGGCCCGGCGCAGCGGTGACCCGGAGGCCTGGCGGCAGTGGTGGTCGGCCGACGCGCAGGGCAAGGACGCCCTCGGCTACTACTTCATGGGCAAGGACAACATCGTCTTCCACTCGGTGATCTGGCCGGCCCTGCTGCTCGGCTACTCCGGCGAGGGTGACAAGGGCGGCACGGCCGGCGAGTTCGGCAAGCTCAACCTGCCCACCGAGGTGGTCTCCAGCGAGTACCTGACGATGGAGGGCAAGAAGTTCTCCTCGTCCCGCCGGGTGGTCATCTACGTGCGCGACTTCCTGGAGCGGTACGACGCCGACGCCCTGCGCTACTTCATCGCGGCGGCCGGGCCGGAGTCCAACGACACCGACTTCACCTGGGCCGAGTTCGTCCGGCGCAACAACGACGAGCTGGTGGCCGGCTGGGGCAACCTGGTCAACCGGTCGATCTCGCTGACCGCGAAGAACTTCGGCGAGATCCCGGCGGCCGGCCCGCTGACGCCGGAGGACGAGGCGGTCCTCGAGGTGGCGAAGACCGGATTCGCGACGGTCGGCGAGCTGATCGGCAAGCACCGGCAGAAGGCGGCGATCGGCGAGGCCATGCGGGTGGTCGCCGAGGCCAACCGGTACCTGTCCGAGCAGGCCCCGTGGAAGCTCAAGTCCGATGAGGACAAGCCGCGCCAGGCCACCGTCCTGCACGTCGCGCTCCAGGTGGTGAGCGACGCCAACACGCTGCTCACCCCGTTCCTGCCGCACTCCGCGCAGAAGGTGTTCGAGCTGCTCGGCGGCGAGGGCGTGCACGCCCCGATGCCGCGTATCGAGGAGGTCGAGGACCTGGACGGCGGCCCCGGTTACCCGGTGCTGACCGGTGACTACAAGGTCGGCGCCCGCTGGGAGTCGGTGCCGCTGGTGCCCGGCACCCCGCTGGCCGCGCCGACGCCGGTGTTCCGCAAGCTCGACCCGTCGGTGGTCGAGGAGGAGCTGGCCCGCCTGGGTGGCGACGAGTCCTGAGTCGACAGTCGATGCCCACCGGATTGTGATCAATCCGGTGGGCATCGTCGTTGTCAAATGCGTTGATCGCTCATCTTCGGTTCGGTATCTTCACAGAGCCACGGGGACGGGGGCGTGTCGTCGGTACGTTTCGGTAACGACCTATTCGCTCCTTCAGGTGGCAAGCATCCCCTTGAAGGAGTTCTGTGAAAACACGCCTTGCCGTCGCCGTCGTGAGCGGCGCCCTCATCGCGGGCGGCACGCTCATCGGAGCGCCGGCCTACGCGATCCCGGACTCGGCAGCCGACGCGCCCTCCGGGAGGAACCCGTCGGCCGTCATCGACGAGTCCGCCACCGGTCTGGACGCGGTCGACCCGACGCCGACCCCCAGCGACCCGACGCCGACCCCCACCGACCCCACGCCGACGCCGACGGATCCGACCCCGACGCCGACGTCCACCGACCCGGGCCCGGACACGACGAAGCCGACCGGCACGTTCGCGCTCGACTACACCTCGGTCTGGACCGGCCAGCAGATCAAGGTCATCCAGGAGTACTGGGAATACAACGACCCGGGCGACGCCCGGGACAACCTCAAGCGAGTGGTGAGCTGGGGTGACGGCACCAGCACGGAGCTGAGCTCGACCACCTACACCGCCACGAAGTCGTACACCCGTGCCGGCAGCTTCAAGGTCACGGTGACCATCACCGACCCGGCCGGCAACACCTCCGCGATCCCGGCCCGTACCGTCGCGGTCACCGTGCCCGCCGGCAAGGCCTCGCTCAGCCGCAAGAGCGTCTACCAGGGCGCGTATTTCAACATCAACATCGGCAAGGTCCCGGCCGGGGCGACGATGTACAAGATCGACTGGAGTGACGGCTGGGACTCGTCCTACTGGTCGACGACCAAGTCGCTCTCCGGCCGCATCCTCTACCGGTGGCGGTGGGACACGGCGCTGCGGCAGTACGTCAAGGTCAGTGACGCCCGCCTCTCCGGCGTCCGCACGCTGCGGATCGCCTGGGGCAACGACAAGGGCTACGGCACCTGGCAGACGATCGGCTCCATCAACGTCCTCAAGGACAAGTGGAAGCCGACCCTGACGATCAAGAAGCCGTCCAGCACCAACCGGGCGAGCTCCTGGAAGACGATCACCGGCACCGTCGGCGACAAGGGCTCCGGCGTCCGGCACCTCGGGGTCACCGCCTTCCGGATCACCAAGAGCGGCAAGGCCTACTGCCTCACTCCGGCGCGGAAGTGGAAGCGGTACTACAGCGACGCCGACGTCGACAAGTACTGCTACGCGACCGGCGTCAAGGTGAAGATCAAGAACGGCAAGTGGTCGCTGAAGCTGCCCGCCGGCCTCGGCAAGAACCAGTACTTCGCGGTCGACGCCTGGGTCTACGACTACGCGAACTACTTCCGCGAGACCTACCGCACCGCGGAGATCACGCGCAGTTGATCGTCCGATGCCCGCCGGTGAGAAACCGGCGGGCATCGCTGTTTTCCAGGCCTTCCGCAGGATTGATCGGGATCCTGGGCTGGGGTAGCGTCGCGACAACCACGGGGAGGCCTGGGTTTCGCGTGTCCTTCGTGTGGTTCCGCACCGAAGGAGTCGAAGTTGAAGTCACGGCACACCCGCCCGCTCGTGGCCGCGATCGTCAGTGGCGTGCTGGTGGCCGGCGGCGTGGTCGTCACGTCCCCGGCGTCGGCGGTCGGCCCGGCCACCACGGTGGTCAACCTGGCCGACGAGTCGACCGACCCCACCGTGGACCCGACCGAGACGACCACCTCGCCGACTCCGGACGAGACGACCACGGAACCGACGACGGATCCGACCACGACGCCGCCGACGACCGAACCCACGACGACGCCGCCCACCACGGACCCCACGACGACCGCGCCGACCACCGGGCCGACCACCACGACGCCGCCGGCCGGTGACACCGGGGCGCCGACCGGCTCGTTCCGGGTGAACGCCACCTCGCTCTGGCTCGGCCAGTCGGTGCAGCTCAGCCAGACCGCCGCGGACTTCCAGGACGACACCGACACGGACGCGCAGGTCACCCGGGTCGTCAACTGGGGCGACGGATCGGCGCCGCAGACGCTCGCGGCCGGCGCCGTCGGTGCGACCAAGCAGTACTCCCGGGTCGCGTCGTTCACGATCACCGTGACGATGACCGACCGGGCCGGCAACGCCCGCACCCTCACCCGGGCCGTCGCGGTGACCAAACCGTCCGGGAAGTACTCACTGAGCCGGGCCAGTGTCTACCAGGGCTACCCGTTCGCTGTGAAGATCAGCGGCCTGCCGGCCGGCACCCGGTACATGTCGATCGACTGGGGCAACAACTACCGGTCCAGCCTGTCGCCGAAGACCGGCACCTACAACACCTCGCTCCTGTACGACTGGGACGCCGCCGGCCGCCAGTGGGACCTGAGCAGGAAGATCACCGGCGCCCGTACCCTGAAGATCGCTTTTTGGAACGCGAACGGGTGGAGCGCCTACCAGGCCATCGGCACGGTCCGGGTCTACGCCGACGCCGTGAAACCGTCGTTGACCATCACCAAGCCGTCGAAGTCGAACCGGGTCAGCTCGTGGAAGACGGTCCGGGGCACGGCCTCCGACAAGGCGTCCGGCGTGACCCACGTGTGGATGACCGTGGCCCGCTCCACCGCGAGCGGCAAGCTGTACTGCCTGACCCCGCAGCGGAAGTGGAAGCGGTTCTACACCGACGCCCAGTTCCTGGCCTACTGCTCGAACTCCGGGGTCCGGGTCACCGTCAGCAAGGGCAGATGGTCGGTCAAGCTGCCGGCCGGGGTGACCCGCGGGCAGTTCCTGGTCTACGCCTGGACGTTCGACCGGGCCGGCAACCTGACCGAGCGGGCCCGGCAGGTCACCCTCGACAAGGCCTGACCTACATCTGGTAAGTGGTCTCCGCGATGTGGTGGTCGGTCAACTCGTCCACCGGCGCCCACGCTTCGTAGACGCCACGCTCGTAGCACCGGGCGCCGGTCGTGTTGATCTCGTCCACCTCGGGGCGGAGCAGCCGCAGCCGGGCCCAGGTCTCGTCGCGCTGCAACACCCAGCAGGAGGCCCCGCGCCACAGGGCCTGCTCGGCCCGGCGGCTCAGGGTCTGCACCGGATAGCGGGCCGCGCGGGTCAGCGCCCGCACCCGGAACTCGCCGGGCGGGTCGGCGACCGCCTCGTACTCCTTGCCGTCGATCGAGCCGACCAGCCGGGACGAGCCGGTCGCCGTGCACGGCACGTACTCCCGGTCCGGGCTGCCGTCGGGGATCTCGCCCAGCAGGCTCCGCCAGCGCGGCCCGGCGAGACGCAGCCAGCCGTGCTGCTCCGGCTGGTACGTGTACAGCACCACCTCGTCCCCGCCCGGCACATACGCCAGGAGCTGCGCGTTCGCCGGCATCGGCAGGTCCGCGAAACCGGCCGTCACGTACTCCGGGATGAGGTCGTCGACGCTCATGGTGAAGCCGGTGCCGAGCACCATGGCGCCGATCCGGGAGTGTGCCGGCAGCGCGGTCAGCCCCGAGTTCGGGCCCGCGCCGGGGACCTCGAAGTCCAGCGGATCGGTGGCCCGCCAGCGCAGCGCGAACGTCACCTGCGAGTCGGTCGCGCCGTCCGTGCGCAGCAGCGCCAGCTGGTCGGGTTCGCGCAGGTGGGCGATGTCGCAGGAGCGGTAGCAGAACCCGTACGGTAGCCAGCCGCCGAGATGACCGGCGACCTGGGCGGCGGAGAGCACCTTGGTCATCCGGGTGCCCCGGCGGATCGCCGCGGTGGCCCGGATCCGGCGCAGCACCGGGTCGTCCCGGTGGCCCACCGACTGGCTCATGGACTGCACCTGTTGCCAGGTGAGGTCGCGGCGCAGCGGGGCCATCAAGGGCGGGTCGAGCGGGTCGATGCCCAGCTCGCTGTCCTCACCGGTCACGGTCACGGGGCGCAACCTAAGTGATCGCGGTGGATATCGGATGAACGCCCGGTTACCGGAAAACTCGGCGTGCAGAATGTCTCACATGCCTTCGTCTCCCTCGGGTCAGTCCCCATCAGACCGGCGCCGCGCCAAGGAAGCCCGCCGGGCCGGGGAGTTCCCGCCGCCGCCCGAGCCGCTCGCGGTCCCGGTCTTCGACAGCCACACCCACCTCGACCTCACGGTTCAGGAGGCGGGCGTGCCCGGGGACGGCGCCGGCGACCCGGTCGGGGCGCTGATCGGCGCGGCCGCCAAGAGCGGTGTGGACCGGCTGGTCCAGGTGGGAGTGGACGTCGACTCGTCCCGCTGGGGCGCCGACCTGGCCGAGCGCCATGAGTCGATTCTGGCGGCGGTGGCCCTTCACCCGAACGAGGCGCCGCGACTCTCCGATCTGGACGAAGCGCTGCGCGCCATCGAGTCGCTGGCCGCCCGGCCCCGGGTGCGGGGGATCGGTGAGACCGGGCTGGACACGTTCCGTACCGGGGAGGAGGGCCGGGCCGCGCAGGAGGAGAGCTTCCGCGCGCACATCGCCATCGCGAAGCGCTACGGCAAGGCGCTGATCATCCACGACCGGGACGCCCACGCCGAGGTGCTGCGGGTGCTCGACTCCGAGGGCGCGCCGGACCGGGTGGTGCTGCACTGCTTCTCCGGGGACGCCGAGTTCGCGGCCGAGTGCGTACGCCGTGGCTACTACCTGAGCTTCGCCGGTACGGTCACCTTCGCGAGCGCCGCCGGCCTGCGGGAGGCGGCCGCGATCACACCGCCCGGGCAGATGATGGTGGAGACCGACGCGCCCTACCTCACCCCGGCACCGTTCCGGGGGCGGCCCAACGCGTCGTACCTGGTTCCGCTGACCATGCGGGCGCTCGCCACCGCGACCGGCACCGACCTCGACACACTCTGCGCGGCGATCTCGGCGAACGGCGAGGAGGTCTTCGGCGGCTGGCGATGAGGTCACCGTAGGCTCTGGCCATGGCTGATGCACTTCTCGGCCCGGCGGAGATCCGGGAACTGGCCGCGCGCCTCGGCGTCGCGCCGACCAAGAAGCTCGGCCAGAACTTCCTGCACGACCCGAACACGATCCGCCGGATCGTGGCGGCGGCCGCCCTGCGCCCGGACGACGTGGCCCTGGAGGTCGGCCCGGGGCTCGGCTCGCTGACGCTGGGCCTGGTCGGCGCGGTCCGGCACGTACACGCCGTGGAGATCGACCCGGCCCTGGCCGCGGCGCTGCCGGGCACCGTCACCGCGGCGCACCTCACCGTGCACCCGGCCGACGCGCTCAGGGTGACCGGCGACCGGTTCGATCCGGCGCCCACCATGCTGGTGGCCAACCTGCCGTACAACGTGGCGGTCCCGGTGGTGCTGCACCTGCTGGCCGAGCTGCCCACCCTGCGCGGCGGGCTGGTGATGGTGCAGAAGGAGGTCGCCGACCGGCTCACCGCCGGTCCGGGCTCGAAGGTGTACGGCGTGCCGTCGGTCAAGCTGGCCTGGTACGCCGAGGCGAGACCGGCCGGGAAGGTGCCGCCCGCGGTGTTCTGGCCGGTGCCCAACGTGGACTCGGGGCTGGTCGCCTTCACCCGGCGGGAGCCGCCGTCCGACATCCCGCGGGCCGCCGTGTTCGCGGTGGTCGACGCCGCCTTCGCGCAGCGCCGCAAGACGCTGCGGGCCGCGCTGGCCGGCTGGGCGGGCGGGCCGGACCGGGCCGAGTCGGTGCTGCGGGCGGCCGGGGTCAGCCCGCAGGCCAGGGGAGAGTCGCTCACGGTGGGTGAGTTCGCCGCGATCGCGGCGGAGGCCCAACAGCAGGGGTACGGCGGTAAGCTCAGCCCGTCCGGCGCAGAGCCCGAGGAGAAGAACTCATGACCACGGAAGCTATCCGGGACTTCGCTCCGTGACGGAGGCGTGGGGACCGGACGATGACGAGCCGCGCCCGCATCACGGTCCGGTGAAGGTGCGTGTGCCGGCGAAGATCAACCTGCATCTCGGGGTCGGTCCGCTGCGCCCGGACGGATATCACGAGCTGAACACCGTCTACCACGCGATCAGCCTCTTCGACGAGCTGACCGCCCGCCGCGGCGACACCCTCACGCTCACCATGGAGGGCGAGGGCACCGGTGAGCTGGAGCTGGACGAGTCGAATCTGATCATCCGGGCGGCCCGGGCGCTGGCCGCCCGCGGCCGGGTCCCGGCCTACGCGCGGCTGCACCTGCGCAAGAGCATCCCGCTGGCCGGTGGCCTGGCCGGGGGCAGCGCCGACGCGGCCGCCACCCTGATCGCCTGCGACATGCTCTGGGGTCTCGGCATGTCCCGTGACGAGCTGGCCGAGGTCGGCGCCGAGCTGGGCTCGGACGTGCCGTTCCTGCTGCACGGCGGCACCGCCCTGGGCACCGGCCACGGTGAGGCGGTCAGCCCCATCCTGGCCCGCCCGACCACCTGGCACTGGGTGGTGGCGATCGCCGACGGCGGGCTCTCCACCCCGGCCGTCTACCGCGAGCTGGACCGGTTGCGTGCCGCCTCCGGCCCGCCCGAGCCGCTCGGCGGTCCGGACGAGCTGATGGCCGCCATGCGCCAGCGCGATCCCAAGGTGCTCGGCGCGGCGCTCGGCAACGACCTCCAGCCGGCCGCGCTCGCGCTGCGCCCGCAGCTGGCCGACGTGCTGAACGCGGGCCAGGAGGCGGGCGCCATCGCCGGGCTGGTCTCCGGTTCCGGCCCCACCTGTGTCTTCCTGGCCGCCGACGCCAACCACGCGCAGCGGGTCGCGGCCGGGCTCACCGAGGCCGGGGTGTGCCGGGCGGCGGTCACCGCGCGCGGACCGCAGCCGGGCGCGCGGGTAATCTAGAACCATCGTGGCCAACATCATCAACCTGGACCGGGTCAGCAAGGGTTACGGCGCCGCCGGTCAGCTGCTCACCGACGTGTCGCTCGGCTTGGACGACGACGCCCGCATCGGGATCGTCGGTCTCAACGGCGCCGGCAAATCGACCCTTCTCCGCATGCTCGCCAAGACCGAGGAGCCGGACTCCGGCCGGGTCACCCACCGCCGTGACCTGCGGGTCGCGTCGCTGCCGCAGACCCTCACCCTGGCCGGCGAGGCCACCGTGCGGGACGTCGTGCTCGGCACCGCCTGGCTGCCGCAGAGCATGGGCGCCGAGCACGAGTGGGCCGGCGACGCCGGGGTGCGCACCATCCTCGACGGCCTCGGCATGGGCTACCTCGGGCTGGACACACCGGTCGGGCCGATGTCCGGTGGCGAGCGCCGCCGGGTCGCCCTGGCCGCCCTGCTGGTCCGGCAGAGCGACCTGCTGATCCTCGACGAGCCCACCAACCATCTGGACGTGGCCGGTGTCGACTGGCTCGCCAAGCACCTGCTGACCCGCCGGGGCGCGCTGCTCGTGGTCACCCACGACCGCTGGTTCCTGGACGCGGTCTGCACCATGACCTGGGAGGTCGTGGATGAGCAGGTGCACACGTACGAGGGTGGTTACGCCGCCTGGGTGCTGTCCCGCGCCGAGCGTCAGCGGGTCGCCGCGGCCGTCGAGGCCCGCCGGCAGAACCTGTTGCGCAAGGAGATCGCCTGGCTGCGCCGTGGCCCGCCGGCCCGGACGTCGAAGCCGAAGTTCCGGATCGACGCGGCCAACGAGCTGATCGCCGACGTCCCGCCGGTCCGCGACACGGTCAGCCTCCAGCGGCTCGCCACCACCCGGCTCGGCAAGCAGGTCTACGACCTGGAGCAGGTCGAGCTGAACGCCGGTCCGAAGAGCATCTTCCAGGGCCTGACCTGGCAGGTCGGCCCCGGCGACCGGATCGCCGTCCTGGGCGCCAACGGGGCCGGCAAGACCACCCTGCTGAGGCTGCTCGCCGGGGTGACGAAACCGGACGGCGGCCGGCTCGTCACCGGCTCGACGGTCCGGTCGGCCTTCCTCTCCCAGGAGCTCAAGGAGCTGCCCGGGCAGCTGCGCCTGCTGGAGGCCGTGGAGGAGGTCGCGAAGCGGGTCAAGCTGGGCGACCGGGAGCTGTCGGCCGGTCAGCTCGCCGAGGTGTTCGGATTCACCGACAAGCGGATCTGGACGCCGGTCAGCGACCTCTCCGGCGGTGAGCGGCGGCGGCTCCAGATGCTGCGCCTGCTCGCCGCCGAGCCCAACGTGCTGCTGCTCGACGAGCCGACCAACGACCTGGACACCGACACCCTGGCCGCGCTGGAGGACCTGCTCGACTCGTGGCCGGGCACCATGGTGGTGGCCAGCCACGACCGTTACCTGGTGGAGCGGGTCACCGACACGGTCTACGGCATGTTCGGCGACGGTCGGCTGGTGCACCTGCCCGGAGGCATCGACGAGTACCTGGCCCGGGTCTCCGTGCCGGGCGCCGTGCCGACGGTGGGCAAGACGGGCGGCCCGTCCGCTGCCTCGGGGCTCTCCGCCGGCGAGCTGCGCCAGGCGAAGAAGGATCTGTCCCGGCTGGAGCGGCAGATGGAGAAGCTGTCCGACCGGGAAGCGAAGATCAACGAGAGCCTGGCCGAGCACGGCAGCAACTACGACAAGCTGATCGAGCTGGAGGCTCAGCTCAAGGCCGTACAGCAGGAGAAGGCCGAGGCCGAGGAGGCCTGGCTCGAGCTGGCGGAGCAGGTGTCGGACAGCTGAAGCGGGGGGTGTGGCTGCGCCCGTTGTCGGGGATACGCGAGAATCTGCTCGAAGACACCTGACCTTGGAGACGGAACCATGGCGCACACCCCGGTCAATCACCCGCTTCGGCCGATCTACCGGATCGTCGGCTTCATCACCGGTGCGTACCTGGTGGCGTTCGGCCTCATCGGGTTCATCACCACCTCCGGCGAGGAGTTCACCGGCCCCGGCGTGCGGGTGCTCGGACAGGGCAGCAACATGCTGTGGTCGATCATCTCGCTGGCGCTCGGCGCGATCGTGCTGCTCGCCACCGCGGTCGGCCGCAACATCGACGTCGCCGTCGACCAGTTCTTCGGCTGGGGCCTGCTGGTGGTCGGCACCTACGCGCTGGCCGTGCTGCGCACCGAGGACCTGAACATCCTCGGGTTTACCATGTCGACCGTGGTCGTCACCTACCTGGTCGGCCTGCTGCTGATCACCGTGAGCCTGTACAGCAAGACTGCCCCGAAGGCCCAGGCCGGTGCGCCGCGGCAGGTGCGCGAAGGCCGTACCCGTACCGCCTGATTCTCGCCCCGGGTGACCCGCCGGGACCGCTCAGCGGACCCGGCGGGTGATCAGCCCTGGTTTGGCCTCCAGATGGGACAGGCCGTTCCAGGCCAGATTGACCAGGTGCGCGGCGACGATCTCCTTCTTGGGCTTGCGCTCCTCCCGCCACCACTGACCCACCAGCGCCACCATCCCGACCAGCGCCTGCGAGTAGAGCGCGGCGTACCTCGGATCGAGGCCCCGGTTCTTGAACTCGGCGCCGAGGATGTGCTCCACCTGGTGCGCCACATCGCTCAGCACGCTCTGGAGATTTCCCGAGGCGGACAGCACCGGCGACTCGCGGACCAGCACCTGGAAGCCGTGCGGCTCCTGGTCGATGTAGTCGAGCAGCGCCAGCGCGGCCTGCTCCAGCAACTCGCGCGGATGCCCCGCGGTGAGCGCCGTGGTGATCCGGTCCAGCAGGGCCCGCACCTCGCGGTCGACGACCACCGCGTACAGGCCCTCCTTGCCGCCGAAGTGCTCGTAGACCACCGGCTTCGACACCTTCGACCGGGCCGCGACCTCCTCGACGCTGGTGGCGTCGTAACCGCGCTCGGCGAACAGCTGTCGCCCGATCGTGATCAGCTGCTCCCGGCGCTGGGCGGCCGACATCCGGACGCGTCTCTGCCGGTCGGTGGCGTCCCCGTGCTCACTCACCCGGTTCATCCTGCCAGTCCGGTCCTGTCGTCAACTCGACAGGCTTCGTCCGCTTATCGCGATCGCTCAGCGGGACGCTAGTCTGTCTCCAGCAACATTCGGCCGTGGTGTAATTGGCAACACCTCTGGTTTTGGTCCAGATGTTCCGGGTTCGAGTCCTGGCGGCCGAGCAATTTCTGTGGTGAGCCCCGATGGCTGCGGGTGGACATGACGCCACCTATGCAAGATGCCACTGCGATCGATGGAGTTACCGCGTGAGCCAGGCCCCCAGCCGTACCGTCGTCGTCCTCGCCGCCGGTGAGGGCAAGCGGATGAAGTCCCAGACGCCCAAGGTCCTCCAGCCGCTGCTCGGGCGCACCCTGCTCGGGCACGTCCTGGCCGTCGCCCAGGCCATTCACACCGACCGCACCGTGGTGGTCGTCGGCCACAAGGCCGACCAGGTCGGCGCGTTCCTGGCCGAGGCCGCCCCGGCGGCGACCCCGGTGCTGCAGGCCGAGCAGAACGGCACCGGCCACGCGGTGCGGATCGCGCTGGACGCCACGCCCGACCTGACCGGCACCGTGGTGGTGCTCAGCGGCGACGTGCCGCTGCTGCGCCCGGAGACGGTGGAGGCGCTGCTGGCCACCCACGAGAAGGCCGGCGCCGCGGCGACCGTGCTGAGCGCCGAGGTGGCCGAGCCGGGCGGCCTGGGCCGGATCGTCCGGGGCGTCGACGGCAACCTGGAGCGGATCGTCGAGCAGAAGGACGCCACCGAGGAGCAGCGGCGGATCCGCGAGATCAACTCGGGGATCTACGCGTTCGACGCGGTGCTGCTGCGCGAGGCGCTGGGCAAGCTGTCCACCGACAACGCCCAGGGCGAGGAGTACCTGACCGACGTCTTCGGGATCCTGGCCGCCCAGGGGCACCCGGTGGCGATCGAGGTGGCCGAGTTCGCGTACGAGACCCTCGGCTGCAACGACCGCGCCGAGCTGGCCCGGCTGCGGGTGCTGATGCGGGACCGGGTGAACGAGGCCTGGATGCGCTCCGGTGTGCTGATTCTCGATCCGGCGACCACCTGGATCGACGTGACCGCCACGATCGAGCCGGACGCGACCGTCGATCAGAACTCGCAGATCCTCGGCACCAGCTCGGTCGCGACCGGCGCGGTGATCGGGCCGGACACCACGCTCGTCGACACCACGGTGGCGGCCGGCGCAACGGTTCTGCGGACTCACTCGATCGGGGCGGAGATCGGCCCCTCGGCGACCGTGGGGCCGTACTCGTACCTGCGCCCGGGCACCCGTCTGGGTGAGAAGTCCAAGATCGGTGGCTTCGTCGAGGCGAAGAACGCCGAGCTCGGCGTGGGCGCCAAGGTGCCGCACCTGACGTACGTGGGTGACGCCACGATCGGGGCCAAGGCCAACATCGGCGCCGGCACGATCTTCGCCAACTACGACGGGGTGAAGAAGAGTCACACCACCGTGGGCGAGGCGGCCTTCGTCGGGTCGGACACCGTGCTCATCGCGCCGGTCGAGATCGGCCCGGGGGCGTACGTGGCGGCAGGCAGCGCGGTGCAGAAGAACGTCCCGGCCGGCAACCTCGGGATCACCCGCGCGCCACAGCGCAACGTGGAGGGCTGGGTGGCGCGTGCCCGTCCCGGGACGGCCTCCGCCGACGCCGCCGCCAGGGCCGCAAATACCACCCCTGAGCAGGAGTGATCCAGCGGGGGTGAGCCATCCCACGCGAGGCCCTCGAAACGTGGCGGTTACGTTCCCGCAAGGGATACTTCACTGCGAACCTCATCCCCTAATCCACGGGAGCAGCGAGCCGATGGGCAGCATCGTCGCCGAGAACCGTAAGAGTCTGATGCTCTTCTCCGGCCGGGGTTTCCCGGAACTGGCTGAGGAGATCGGCCAGGTGCTCGGTGTGGCACCGACCCCGTCGGACTCGTACGAGTTCGCCAACGGTGAGATCTTCGTTCGTTTCAAGGAGTCGGTCCGCGGTTCGGACGCGTTCGTCGTCCAGTCGGTGACCGAGGGCGTCAACCGGTGGGTCATGGAGACCCTCATCATGATCGACGCACTCAAGCGTGGTTCGGCCAAGCGGATCACCGTGGTGCTGCCGTTCTACCCGTACTCGCGGCAGGACAAGAAGCACCGCGGCCGGGAGCCGATCTCCGCCCGCCTGGTGGCCGACCTGCTGAAGACCGCGGGCGCGAACCGGATCCTCACGGTGGACCTGCACACCGCCCAGATCCAGGGCTTCTTCGACGGCCCGGTGGACCACCTGTTCGCCATGGACACGCTGGCCGACTACGTGCAGAAGAAGTACGCGGGCCGCCCGATGACCGTGGTCGCACCGGACTCCGGCCGGGTGCGGGTGGCCGAGCGCTGGACCGACCGGCTGGGCGGCTGCCCGCTGGCCTTCATCCACAAGACCCGGGACCCGCTGAAGCCCAACCAGGTGGTGGCGAACCGCGTGGTCGGTGAGGTGGAGGGCCGTGTCTGCCTGATCGTCGACGACATGATCGACACCGGCGGCACGATCGCCAAGGCGGCCGACATCCTGTTCGAGGAGGGCGCGGCCGACGTGATCGTGGCCTCCACGCACGCGCTGCTCTCCGACCCGGCCACCGAGCGGCTGAAGAACAGCAGGATCAGCGAGCTGGTGGTGACGAACACGTTGCCGCTCGCCCCGGAGAAGCAGCTCGACAAGATCACTGTGCTCTCCATCGCCCCGCTGCTGGCCCGGGCGATCCGTGAGGTGTTCGACGACGGCTCGGTGACCACTTTGTTCGGTGGCTTGAGCTGACCTGTGTGGTTCGTGAGGCGCCCGTCGACTCGGCGGGCGCTTTCGCATGTGGTGCAACTTGCATCAGGAGCATTGTTTTTTCGCGGACGCCGCCAGCCGGACGGACCCGCTGACTGATGCACGATCGTGCCAGGTAAGCTGGTGCGGTTGCCACGGCGAGGGTGCCTCGTGGTCTGCTGAGGTTTCGCAGTCCACTCGAGGTGCCGTCATCGACGCGGTGCTCCGGGCCTGTGCCCAGCGCGCCCCTTGCCCGGCAGCGCCAGGAACACTTAAAGCCTTCGACGGCCACGCGCCGTCGGCGGCCACCACCGCAGCACTGCCGGATACCGCAGCCGCAGACTTAGCCGCAGCCCGCATCGAAGAGTTTCAGGAGTTTCCCCGTGTCCGAGGTAAAGATCAGCGCCGAGCCCCGTACCGAGTTCGGCAAGGGTGGTGCCCGTCGCACGCGCCGGGCCGGTCTCGTGCCCGCCGTGCTGTACGGCCACGGCGAGGCGCCGCAGCACATCGCCCTGCCGGCCCGTGAGTTCGCGGCCGCCATCCGCCACGGCGGCATGAACCAGGTCTTCACGATCGACATCGCCGGCAACTCGGGCGCCACCCTGGCGCTGCCGAAGGCGATCCAGCGTGACCCGATCAAGGACACGTACGAGCACGTGGACCTGCTGATCGTGAAGCGTGGCGAGAAGGTCCAGGTCGACATCCCGGTGCACCTGACCGGCGAGGCCGCCAAGAACACCCTGATCGTCAACGAGTCGACCACCGTCGCCGTGATCGCCGAGGCGCTGCACCTGCCGACCGAGCTCGAGGTCTCGATCGACGGCCTGGAGGCCGGCTCGCACGTCACCGCCGGCGACGTGAAGCTGCCCAAGGGCGTCGAGCTGGCCGCCGACCCGGAGCTGGTGCTCGCGGTGATCAGCGCCGCGCAGACCAACGCCGAGGCCACCGAGGAGTCGGCTGAGGGCGCTGAGGGCGAGAGCGCGGAGTAATTCTGTCGCGCAGCAGCGGTAAGCCAGATATCAGGGAAAGTGCCGGCCGGCACTTTCCCTGATGTGTATGCGGCGGGAGGCGAGAGGGATGAGCGACGAGGCACCCTGGCTGGTGGTCGGCCTGGGCAATCCGGGCCGGGAGTACGCCGGCAACCGGCACAACGTGGGGTTCATGGTGGCCGACCTGCTGGCCTCCCGGACCGGTGGCAAGTTCGGGCGGGCGAAGCGGGCGCAGGCGGAGGCCGCCGAGGGCAGGCTGGGCTTCGGTGGGCCCAAGGTGATCCTGCTGAAGCCGCTCACCTACATGAACCTCTCCGGTGCTCCGGTGGTGGCGCTGTCGCAGTTCTTCAAAGTCCCGGTGGCGCAGGTGATCGCGGTGCATGATGAGCTGGATGTGCCGTTCGGGCAGGTTCGGGCGAAAAGGGGTGGAGGCGAGGGCGGTCACAACGGACTCCGCTCGATGTCCAAGTCGCTCGCGACCAAGGAGTACGCGCGCGTGCGCTTCGGCATCGGACGGCCCCCCGGGCGGCAGGATCCGGCCGACTACGTGCTCTCCGACTTCTCCGGGGCGGAGCGCAAGGAGCTGGACTTCCTGGTGGACCGGGCGGCCGACATGGTGGAGGCGATCGTCCAAGAAGGCGTCGAATGGGCGCAGAACAAGTACCATGGTGTCTGATTTGTCCATCTAACGATCCCGTGACGCGTTCCGCCTCCGACCCGTTGGTCAATCGGACGCACGAACAGGTGCGCTGGCTGACGTGACGGGAGGTTCGAGGTGCCGCAGGACGTGTCCGAGGACCGTGCGGACGCGTTGATCGAACCCACGGTGACCCTGCCGGCGGTCGATGGGCGGGGCGTCGGACTGAACCAGGGGCCACAGCGTGCGCCCGAGCGGCGCAGCGGCCTCAACACCCGGATCCCCGGACCGGCGGCCGGTGTGGAGAACGCCCCGCCACAGGCCGTCCGGGGTGAGCCGGTGCCGGCCCGGAACCAGGCGGTCCAGCGGCACGAGCCGGCCGGCCGCAACCGGTCGACGGCGGTCCGCCCGTTCCAGCGGGCCCGCGGCCGGCACGCGGCCATGTCCCGCCGGCAGGACTGGGAGCGCCGCTACGTACGGTCGCTGGTCCTCTCCGACCTGACCGCCGGCGTGATGGCCGGGGCGGGCACCTTCTTCACCCGGTTCGGTGACCATGTCACCGCGTACAACCGGCAGTACCTGGTGTGGTCGGCGCTCATGCCGCTGGCGCTGCTCCTGGTGCTGGTCGCGGCGCGGGCGTACGAGCGCCGTTATCTGTTCGTCGGCTCCGACGAGTACCAGCGCGTGCTGCGCGGCGGTGCCGGTCTGGTCGGCGGGGCGGCCGTCGTGTCGTACGCCCTGAATCTTGATCTGGCCAGGTCCTACGTCCTGGTGGCGTGCCCGCTGGCCATCGTCGCGATCGTGGTGTTGCGGTTCGTGCTGCGCAAGCGGCTGCATCTGGCCCGGTCCCGGGGCGAGAACCTGCGCCGGGTGATCGTGGTCGGCCACGAGCTCTCGATCATCGGCATGACCCTCCAGCTGCGCCGTGAGCGCTACCACGGTCTCGAAGTGGTCGGCGCGTGCCTGCCGCCCGGTGCCGACGGGGTCGGGCTGACCGATCTGCCGGTCTTCGGCACCTTCGACGACGTGGCGACCGCGGTGGAACTGGCCGATGCCGACACCGTGGTGGTGCTGAGCTGCCCGGAGCTGGACGGCGCCGCGGTGCGCCGGCTGGCGTGGCGGCTGGAGCGCGACGAGGTGGACCTGGTGGTGTCCAGTGCGCTGGTGGACGTCGCCGGGGCGCGGACCACGATCCGGCCGTTCGACGGGCTGCCCATGCTGCACGTCGAGCATCCCCGGCTGCACGGTGGCTCGCGTCTGGTCAAGGACCTGGTAGATAGGGTCGGGGCGATCCTCCTTCTGATTTTTCTGAGCCCGGTGCTCTTGACCGTGGCGCTCTGCGTAGGCCTTACCTCGCGCGGGCCGGTACTCTTTCGCCAGGTGCGCGTGGGACGTGACGGCCGGTTGTTCCGGATCTTCAAGTTCCGCAGCATGTACCTCGATGCCGAAGCCCGGCTTGCCGAGCTGAGGCATCTCAACGAGCACGATGGTGTGCTCTTCAAAATCCGCGACGACCCGCGAGTCACCCCGGTCGGACAGTGGTTGCGCCGGTTCTCGCTCGACGAGCTGCCGCAGCTGCTCAACGTCCTGTCGGGCCAGATGTCGCTGGTCGGTCCGAGGCCGCCGCTGCCGACCGAGGTCGCTGCCTACGCCGACGACGTGCGGCGCCGGCTTGCCGTCAAGCCGGGGATGACCGGCCTCTGGCAGGTGTCCGGGCGGTCGGATCTCTCCTGGGAGGAGGCGGTCCGGCTCGACCTGCGCTATGTGGAGAACTGGTCGTTGAGCCTGGATCTGGTGATCCTGCTCAGGACGGTGACCGCGGTGGTGCGGTCGTCGGGGGCGTACTGAGTTCGCACACGGAGCGAAGGAGCGAGACGATGGGCGAGCAGACGAAGACGTCGGCACGCATTGCCGGGCCACGGGAAGCCGGCGAGGGCGGAGCGCCCCCGGTGAACGACTCCGCCTTCGCCCGCTGGCTCGCGGACCGCGCCGGACAGGTGCTGCTCCAGGTCCGCCAGGACACCGGGTACTCGGACGGCAAAGCCCTCAAGACGGCCGGCGACCAGGCCGCCCACGAGCTGCTCCGGGCCGAGCTGGCCCGCTGGCGCCCGGCTGACGCGGTGCTCTCCGAGGAGGACGAGCACTCCCGGACCGCCTGGATCGAGGGCGAGCCCACCCTGACCCGGCCGGACCGGCTCGACGCGAACCGGGTCTGGATCGTCGACCCGCTCGACGGGACCCGCGAGTTCTCCGAGGAGGGGCGGGACGACTGGGCCGTACACGTGGCCCTGTGGACCGCCGACTCGTCGGCGCCGGCCCGGCTGACCGCGGGCGCCGTGGCCATGCCGGCCCGGCACTGCACCCTGGCCACCGACCACGCGCCGGCGTACCCCCCGATGCCCCTGGAAGCGGCGACCGGTGGGGCGATCCGGATCGCGGCGAGCCGGACCCGCCCGCCCGCCTTCGTCACCGCTCTGGCCGAGGAGATCGGCGCCGAGCTGGTGCCGATGGGCTCGGCCGGGGTGAAGATCGCCGCGGTGATCAACGGCGACGCGGACGCCTACGTGCACGCGGGTGGTCAGTACGAGTGGGACTCCGCCGCCCCGGTGGCTGTGGCGTTGGCCACTGGCCTGCACGCGAGCCGTATCGACGGCACCCCGCTCACCTATAACCAGGCAGACCCCAAGTTGCCTGACCTGGTGGTTTGTCGGAAAGATCTCGCTCCTCGGTTGCTTGCTGCACTGCAGAGGCACCTTCCGTCAGAATGACGTCTGCCCTGCCCGGCTGATACCGGAGAAAGGTCTGGGGACAGAACCCATGAGCCAGACGAAGCCCTATCGCGTATCGCATCTGGATGCTCTCGAAGCGGAGAGCATCTTCGTCATGCGTGAGGTCATGGCCGAGTTCGAGCGCCCTGTGCTGCTCTTCTCCGGCGGTAAAGACTCGATCGTGATGTTGCGCCTAGCGGAGAAGGCGTTCGCGCCCGCGCGCATCCCGTTCCCGGTCATGCACATCGACACCGGCCACAACTTCGCGGAGGTCCTGGAGTACCGGGACCGTCGCGTCGCCTCGCTCGGCCTGAACCTGGTGGTCGCCAGCGTGCAGGAGGCGATCGACACCGGCCTGGTCCGCGAGCTGCCGGACGGCACCCGCAACCGGATCCAGACGCCGGTCCTGCTCGCCGCCGTGGAGAAGTACCGGTTCGACGCCCTCTTCGGCGGCGCCCGCCGCGACGAGGAGAAGGCCCGCGCCAAGGAGCGGATGTTCAGCTTCCGCGACGAGTTCGGCCAGTGGGACCCGAAGAACCAGCGGCCCGAGCTGTGGGCGCTGTACAACGGGCGGCACCACCCGGGCGAGTCGATCCGGGTCTTCCCGCTCTCCAACTGGACCGAGCTGGACGTCTGGCACTACATCGCCAAGGAGAACATCCCGCTCCCGAGCATCTACTACGCCCACGACCGGGAGGTCGTCGAGCGCAACGGGATGTTCTACGCGGTCAACGAGTTCATCCGGCTGCGGGACGGCGAGACCTCCGAGGTCCGCCGGGTGCGGTACCGGACGGTCGGCGACGCGTCGCAGACCGCGGCCGTGCTCTCCGAGGCCGACACGGTCGAGAAGGTGATCGACGAGGTCGCGGCGACCCGGATCACCGAGCGCGGCGCCACCCGTGGCGACGACAAGGTCAGCGAGGCCGCGATGGAAGACCGCAAGCGAGAGGGTTACTTCTGATGAGCCAGGCAGTTCTCGAGCCTGACGCCGCTTCCTCCCGCGGCATGGACCTGCTCCGGTTCGCCACGGCGGGCAGCGTCGACGACGGCAAGTCCACGCTCATCGGCCGGCTGCTGTTCGACACCAAGACGATCTTCGAGGACCAGCTCGAGGCGGTGGAGAGCGCCAGCGCGTCCCGCGGCGACGAGTACACCAACCTGGCTCTGCTCACCGACGGCCTGCGTGCCGAGCGGGAGCAGGGCATCACGATCGACGTGGCGTACCGCTACTTCGCCACGCCGCGGCGGAAGTTCATCATCGCCGACACCCCGGGGCACATTCAGTACACCCGGAACATGGTGACCGGCGCGTCCACCGCGGACCTGGCGCTGATCCTGGTCGACGCGCGCAAGGGCCTGGTCGAGCAGTCCCGGCGGCATGCCTTCCTGACCAGCCTGCTGCGGGTGCCGCACCTGGTGCTGTGCGTCAACAAGATGGACCTGGTGGACTGGAGCCAGGAGGTCTTCGACCGGATCGCCGACGAGTTCACCTCGTTCGCGGCCAAGCTCGACGCGCCGGACCTGAGCATCATCCCGATCTCCGCGCTCAACGGCGACAACATCGCCAGCCGGTCGGAGAACACCCCGTGGTACGAGGGCCCGTCCCTGCTGCACCACCTGGAGCATGTGCACATCGCCAGCGACCGCAACCTGGTCGACGTGCGCTTCCCGGTGCAGTACGTGATCCGGCCGCAGTCCACCACGGTCACCGACTACCGCGGCTACGCCGGGCAGGTGGCCTCCGGCATCCTCAAGCCGGGCGACGACGTGATGGTCCTGCCCTCCGGCCTGACCAGCACCATCTCCTCGATCGAGACCGCCGACGGCCCGGTGGCCGAGGCGTTCCCGCCGATGTCGGTGACGGTCCGCCTGGCCGACGAGATCGACATCTCGCGCGGTGACATGATCTGCCGCCCGCACAACGCCCCGACGCCCGCTCAGGACGTCGAGGCGATGATCTGCTGGATGGACGAGTCGGCCCCGCTGCGGGTCGGCGGCAAGTACTCGATCAAGCACACCACCCGGTCGGCGCGTGCCGTGGTCCGCGGTCTGCAGTACCGGCTGGACGTGAACACGCTGCACCGGGACGAGGCGGCCGGCGAGCTCAAGCTCAACGAGATCGGCCGGGTCAAGCTGCGCACCACGGTGCCGCTGCTGGCCGACGAGTACCGCCGCAACCGGACCACCGGTGGCTTCATCCTGATCGACGAGAGCACCAACCGTACGGTCGGCGCCGGAATGATCATCGAGGCTCGCTGAGCCGGACCGTCGCCCAGACGACCTTGCCGGCCTCGGTCGGCAGGGCTCCCCACTGGGCGGCGG
Organism: Actinoplanes lobatus; assembly: GCF_014205215.1. Classification (NCBI taxonomy): domain Bacteria; kingdom Bacillati; phylum Actinomycetota; class Actinomycetes; order Micromonosporales; family Micromonosporaceae; genus Actinoplanes; species Actinoplanes lobatus. The sequence continues at coordinate 1,561,599 of NZ_JACHNC010000001.1, read as the reverse complement.
TCGCCTGAACCGTCCGCAGCCCGCGACCCCGCTCGTCGAGCGGCAGGTCCGGGCGCGGCGAGGAGGGGCGGATCAGCCGGGGCAGGCGCGGGTCGCTGTCGGCCACCGACAGATGCACCCCGGCGCCCCGGCGGCTCACCACCACCCGGATGTCGGTGCCGGCATGCTCCACCGCGTTCGTCACCAGCTCCGACATGACCAGCCGGCTGGGGTGCAGCAGCTCCACCAGCCCCCAGCCCAGGCAGGCGTCGCTCACCAGGTTGCGGGCCACGCTGGGGGCGTCCGGATCGGGCCGTAGCGTGGCGCTCAGCCGCTCGTCGCCGGGGATCCGGCCGGCCAGGGCCACCCGGGCCTGGCCGATCTTGGCGTAGACCGGCAGGTAGCGCCCGGCGTCCAGACCCTGCATGCGGTCGGCGAGCGGCAGCTCCGGGGGCACACAGAGGGCCAGGTGCACCGGCGGTTGCAGGCCGGCCGCCAGCCGGCGGGCCGTCATCCAGGTCGAGGCGCTCTCGCTGTGCGGGTCGAGCAGCCCGGACAGGTCCACGATGAGCCCGTCCGGATGGTCGGTGAAACACCGGCGGAGCGTCGTCGACGCGGTCCAGCGCAGCTGCGCGTCCCACGGTCCGCGCACCGTGAGGAGGGAGACCGCGGCGTCCTCCGTGGAGTCGACGCTGACGGTGACACCTTGCTCGGTGTCACCGCGAAGATACGGTGGGCTGACCCCCATGCCGGACACGATAGTCCCGTGCCCGATTTCCGAGCCCCTGGTCTCGCTCGTGCGGGTGATCAGGCGAAAGCCGACGCAACCCCGGACGGGTGGCCCCGGAAGGCCGCTCGGGCACTCCCGGGGACGGTCCCGGCGTCAGAGCGCGGTGGCGCCCGGCCCGGCCACCGCGACCCAGCTGGTCGGTGCGGTGAAACCCCGTTCCTCGTACGCGCCGGCGACCGCGGCCGCCGTCGCCTCGGCACGGTCGGCGTCGATCAGGGCCAGCACGCAGCCGCCGAAGCCGCCGCCGGTCATCCGGGCGCCGTACGCCCCGGCCTCCAGAGCCGACTGTACGGCGACGTCCACCTGGGCGACGGTGATCTCGAAGTCGTCGCGCATCGAGGCGTGCGAGGCGGTCAGCAGCGGGCCGATCTCGCGGACCCGGCCGGACCGCAGCAGCGAGACGGTGTCCAGCACGCGCTGGTTCTCGGTGACGATGTGCCGGGCCCGGCGGCGCAGCACGTCGTCGTCCAGCCGCCGGAGGGCGTCGTCCAGCTCGGCGGTGGACACGTCGCGCAGAGCGGGCACCCCGAGGGCCGCGGCCGCCGCCTCACAGCTCTTGCGGCGTTCGCCGTACTCCCCGTCGACGTGCTGGTGCGGCGCGTTGCTGTTGATCACCAGGATGGCCAGGCCCTCGGCGGCCAGGTCGAACGGGATCTGCTCGATCCGGTAGCTGCGGCAGTCCAGGAACAGCGCCCGGCCCTCCTGGCAGCGGATCGACGCGGACTGGTCGAGGATGCCGGTGGGCGCGCCGACGTACACGTTCTCGGCGCGCTGGGCGAGGGCCGGCCGGCGCTCCAGCGGCACGTCCAGCCCGCCCAGGTCGATCAGGGCGGTCAGCACGGACGACTCGAGCGCGGCCGACGAGGACAGCCCGGAGCCGAGCGGCACGTCCGAGGCGAGGGCGATCCGGACCGGCGGCACCTCGAAGCCGGCGTCCCGCAGCGCCCAGACCACCCCGGCGACGTACGCGCCCCAGCCGGTGACCTCACCCGGTTCGGTGACCCCGAAGGTCACCGGATCGGGGGTCAGCGTGGAGCAGACCGACCAGCGGCCGTCCGGCGCCGGGCCGACCGCCGCCACGGTGCGCTGCGGCAGCGCGAAGGGCAGCACGAAACCGTCGTTGTAGTCGGTGTGCTCGCCGATCAGGTTGACCCGGCCCGGCGCCGCCCACAGTCCGGCCGGCTCGGTCCCGTACGCCTCGGTGAAGGCCGCCGTGGCAGCCGCTGAAACGCTCATGCCACGTGCTTTCGGTAGAAGGTCCAGGCGTCGCCGATCATGTCGGCCAGGGTGTTCTTCCGGGGCGTCCAGCCCAGCTCGTCGCGGGCCCGGGCCGACGAGGCGACCAGGGTGGCCGGGTCGCCGTCGCGCCGCGGGGCGATCTCGACCGGGATGGCCGCCCCGGTGACCTCGCGGGCCGCCTCGACGACCTGCCGGTTGGAGAACCCGTTGCCGTTGCCCAGGTTGTAGATGCGGTGCTCGCCGGCGACCGTCGCGTCCAGTGCCAGCAGGTGGGCCCGGGCCAGGTCCTCGACGTGGATGTAGTCGCGGACGCAGGTTCCGTCGGTGGTCGGGTAGTCGTCGCCGAACAGCTGGAGCTTCTCCCGCTTCCCCGCGGCCACCTGGAGGGTGATCGGGATGAGGTGGGTCTCCGGGTCGTGCCGTTCGCCGATCTCGTGACCGTCGCTGATGTACGCCCCCGCCACGTTGAAGTAGCGCAGCGAGACGGCGGCCAGGCCGTGCGCGAACGTCTCCGAGGTCAGCGCCAGGTCGAAGGCCAGCTTGGTGGAGCCGTACGTGCTGGTCGGCGCCTTGATCGCGGACTCGGTGATGGGCAGCTCGACCGGGTTGCCGTAGACCGCCGCGGTGGACGAGAAGATGAACCGCGGCACCCGCGCGGCGCGCACCGCGTCCAGCAGGGCCAGCGACTTCACCATGTTCTCGTGCCAGTACAGCTCCGGCTTGGCCATCGACTCACCGGCCGCGATCAGGCCGGCGAAGTGCAGGACCGCGTCGAAGCCGGCGTCCGGGGTGAGCACCCGGGCGGCGTCGGCGATGTCCGCCTCCACGAAGGTGGCGCCGGGGGCGACCGCCTGCCGGAAACCGGTCCGCAGATTGTCCAGCACGACGACCTCGTGGCCCGCGTCCAGCAGTAGCCTGCTGGTCACACTGCCCACGTAGCCGGCGCCGCCGGTGACGAGCAATTTCACGGTTCAGGCCCTTTCCGTAGTCAGACGATCATAGAATTCCCCAGAATCGCTCATAGGTCAACAGGTTCGAACATCGTGCCACCCGCTGAGAGGATTCGCGGTTCGAGGCCCGGTGCTGACACAATGGCGGCCATGTCCGACGTTGCCCGCCGCCCGCGTGTGCTTTCCGGCATTCAGCCGACCGCCGATTCCTTCCACCTCGGCAACTACCTGGGCGCGGTGCGCAACTGGGTGTCGATGCAGGACACGCACGACGCCTTCTACTGCGTCGTCGACCTGCACGCGATCACCATGGGCCACGATCCGGAGACTCTTCGTAACCGTAGCCGGATCTCCGCCGCTCAGTTGCTCGCGCTCGGTCTCGACCCGGAGCGCTGCACCCTCTTCGTGCAGTCCCACGTGCCCGAGCACGCGCAGCTCGGCTGGGTGCTGAGCTGCATCACCGGGTTCGGCGAGGCCGGCCGGATGGTCCAGTTCAAGGACAAGTCGGCCAAGGCCGGGCAGGACAGCACCACCGTGGGGCTGTTCACCTACCCGATCCTCCAGGCCGCCGACATCCTGCTCTACCAGGCCGACCAGGTGCCGGTCGGCGAGGACCAGCGGCAGCACCTGGAGCTGACCCGCGACCTGGCGCAGCGCTTCAACACCCGGTTCGGCAAGACGTTCAACGTGCCCTCGGCGTACATCGTGAAGGACACCGCGAAGATCACCGACCTCCAGGACCCGACGAGCAAGATGTCGAAGTCGGCCTCCTCGCCGAACGGTCTCATCGAGCTGCTGGAGGACCCGGCCCGCTCGGCCAAGAAGATCAAGTCGGCGGTCACCGACACCGGGCGGGAGATCCTCTACGACGAGGTGAACAAGCCCGGCATCAGCAACCTGCTGACCATCTACGCGGCCCTCACCAGCCGGGCGATAGACGAGCTTCTCGAGGCGTACGAGGGACGCGGCTACGGCGACCTCAAGAAGGACCTGGCCGAGGTGCTGGTCGAGTTCGTCAAGCCGATCCAGGAGCGCACCCGGCTCTACCTCGACGACCCGGCCCAGCTCGACAAGGTCCTGGCGATCGGGGCGGAGAAGGCGCGGGCGGTGTCCGCGGCCACGCTCGCCACGGCGTACCGGAACGTGGGTTTCCTCAGCCCCGTGCGCGGGGCCTGACCCGGTGTCCGACCCGGCCGTCACCCGTATCGGCGTCGCCATCGACATCCCCGAACCCTGGGGTTCGGCGCTGACCCGCCGGCGCGCCGAGGCCGGCGACCCGCAGGCCGCCTGGACGCCGGCGCACGTCACCCTCCTCGGGCCCACCGAGGTGGCCGCCGACGCGCTGCCGGCGATCGAGAAGCACCTGGAGGAGATCGCCTCGGCGCAGCCGGCGTTCACCGTCCACCTGCGCGGGACCGGCACGTTCCGGCCGGTCACCGACGTGGTGTTCGTGGCGCTGGCGCAGGGCATCAGCGAGTGCGAGCTGCTGGCCGAGGCGATCACCCGGTCGGAGGACGTGCGACGGGACACCCGCTTCCCGTACCACCCGCACGTGACCGTGGCGCAGGACGTGCCGGCCGGCGCGCTGGACGCGGTGTTCGAGGACCTGGCCGGCTTCTCGGCCAGGTTCGAGGTCGCCTCGTTCACGCTCTTCTCGCACGGCGGCGAGGGCCCGTGGCGGCCCCGGCGGGACTTCCCGCTCGGAAGCTGACCGGTCGGTTACGGTCTGCCGGTGAACCCGATCGACCGGGCCTTCGACGCGACCACGGCCCGGATCACCGCGGTGCGGTACCGATCGCCGTACTTCGACCATCTGTGCCGGGCCATCCTGCGGTACCAGAGCGTCCAGGGTGGCCGGCTGGCCGCGGCGATCGCCTACTACGGATTCTTCGCGGTCTTCGCCCTGCTGCTGATCGGGTACTCGGTCTTCGGTTTCCTGCTCACGAACAACAGCGAACTGTTCGACCTGGTGCGCGACTTCCTGGCCGAGAACCTGCCCTTCCTCGACGTGCAGGCGATCCTGGACAGCAAGAGGACGGTCGGCATCGTCGGCCTGGTCGGCCTGACCTTCACCGGCATCGGCTGGGTCGAGTCGATCCGGTCCTCGCAGCGGCTCATCTGGCAGTTGCGCGAGCAGCCCGGCTACATAGGCGTACGCCAGGTCGTCGACCTGATCGTGCTGATCGGCATGCTGCTGCTGCTCGCCCTCTCCCAGCTCGCCGTGTACGGGCTGGAGACCCTGCTGAACTGGCTGGCCGGCGGCGGGTTCGCCACCCTGCTGTCGATCGCCAGCTGGGCCCTCACCCTGGCGGTCAACATGCTGCTGGCGGCGGCGCTGCTGGCCGCGGTGCCCCGGCTGCGGATGACCGCCCGCCGGATGACGCCGCCGGTGCTCCAGGTGGGCATCGGCATCATGCTGCTCAACACGGTGGGCAGGTCGTTCGTCGCGCTGGTCGAGCGGAATCCGGCGTACGGCCTGGTCGGCTCGGCCGTCGGTGCGCTGGTCTACCTCTATGTCTTCAACCAGCTGCTGCTCTTCGGGGCGGCCTGGGCGGCGACCAGCCCACACGGCCGGGTGGTCGATCTGTCGGCAGACGACAAGACCGCCCCGGTGGGGCAAAACGCCTGGATTCGGCACTCCCGCCCGCGATGATGGGCCGGTGGGGACACTGGTGACGTTGCATCTGCCGCCCGGCTCGCCGATCGCCGATCGACCGTGGGTCATCACCTTCGGTTCGCTCGGTGACCTGGAGGACTGGGAACCGGTGGTCTGCGGGCCGTACGAGCACGCCCACGCCCTGGCCCTGGCCCGTGCCGTGGTGGCCGACGACGATCTGATGGCCGTGGTGGAGCCGCTGCTGCCGCTGGACGGGGTGGACGCGATCCGTCGGGAGATCGAGCTGGCCCGGACCGGGGAGGAGGAGGACTTCCCTCCGCAGCTGGCCCGCGAGCAGCCGGGCGCCCCGCCGGAGCCGGCCGAGGTGCTGGCCGGCTGGCGGCGGATCGCGGCGCGATTGGCCGGTTGAGATACTCACCCCGTGGTGATCAACAAGCGGTGGGCGGCGTTCCTGATCGCGGTCGGCGTGTGGACCTGGCTGATCTGGCCGCGTTTCGGGCTGGCCATCTGGAAGGACGAGCGGTCGTTCGCCGACGGCTCGCCGACCTCGTTCCTGTGGGTGCACGCGGTGCTGATCGCCGCCTCGCTGGCGATCGGGACCGGGGTGGGCGTGCTCGGGGTCAAGGCCTGGCGGCGGGCCGCAGATTAACTTCCTGTTTCCTGGTAGAGGCGCAATTCCCTCCTGATCCAGCCGAAAGGAGCGACCCGCGGGCATGGTGGTTGCGGAGCTATAACGGTGCGCCAACAGTCCGTACCGATGTCCTGACGGGGTCCGGGCCCGGGGATACGCTCCCGCCTGAAGATTCACCCGAGATACAGGAACCTCGGTGTGCAGCGGAAGGAGGGCGTCTTGCGCCCAGTACGTGGGAAGCGGATCGTGGCGATTCTCGCGGCAGGTGGGCTGACGCTCGCTGCCGCCGCATGTGGTGAGGCCCCGGAGGAGACCGGCTCGACCGGCTCCAGCACGCCCGCGGTCGCCGCCTACAAGGCCTGCATGGTTACCGACCTCGGCGGTATCGACGACAAGTCGTTCAACGCCTCCGCGTGGGCCGGCCTCCAGGCCGCCAAGACCGAGGCCCCCAACGTCGACCCGAAGTACGTGGCGTCCTCCTCCGAGGCCGACTACGAGCCGGGCCTGCGTGGCTTCGTGAGCCAGGGCTGCAACTTCATCCTCGCGGTCGGCGGCCTGATGGGCGAGTCGACCACGAAGGTGGCCAAGGACAGCCCGAACTCGCAGTTCGGCATCGTCGACAGCTCCAGCGGCAGCACCAACGTCTACCCGATGCAGTTCGCGACCCACCAGGCGGCGTTCCTCGCCGGCTACCTGGCCGCGGGCTACTCGAAGTCGGGCAAGGTGGCCACCTACGGCGGCATGAAGATCCCGCCGGTGACCATCTTCATGGACGGCTTCGCCGACGGTGTGGCCCATTACAACAAGGCCAAGGGCAAGGACGTCAAGGTCCTCGGCTGGGACAAGGCCGCCCAGAACGGCAGCTTCGCCGACAGCTTCATCGACCAGAGCAAGGGCAAGAGCATCGCCGACACCCTGGTCGGCCAGGGTGCCGACGTGATCATGCCGGTCGCCGGCGGCACCGGCCTGGGCACCGCGCAGGTCGCCAAGGACTCCAACGGCAAGCTCGCGGTCATCTGGGTCGACCAGGACGGCTGCACCAGCGCCGCGCAGTACTGCGAGGTGTTCCTGAGCACCGTCGTCAAGAACATCGAGGACGCGGTGAAGCAGGCCGTCGTCAAGGGCGCCAAGGGCGAGGCCCTCGCGGCGAGCCCGGGCTACCTGGGCACCCTGGAGAACGACGGCGTCTCGCTCGCCCCGTTCAACCAGTTCGACAGCAAGGTCGACCCGGCCCTGAAGGCCGAGCTGGACAAGCTGAAGGCGGACATCATCGCCGGCACCGTCAAGGTCGAGTCGGCCAACGCGCCTAAGTGACCTTCGGGTAGTAGCATTCGGCCGCCGCGCGGCCACGGGCAAAACCCGTGGCCGAGCGGCGGCTCGCATTCCCCCGTCCACCAGGATCAGTCACCGAACCCCGGGAGATTCCGCTGAAACTGGAACTGCGCGGCATCACCAAGCGCTTCGGCGACCTGGTGGCCAACGACCACATCGACATCACCGTCGAACCCGGCGAGGTGCACGCCCTGCTGGGGGAGAACGGCGCGGGCAAGTCGACGCTGATGAACCAGCTGTACGGCCTGCTCCAGCCGGACGAGGGGCAGATCGTCGTCAACGACGAGCCCCGCGTCTTCAAGAGCCCGCGAGACGCCATCGCGGCCGGCATCGGCATGGTGCACCAGCACTTCATGCTCGTACCTGTCTTCTCCGTGGCGGAGAACATCGCGCTCGGTGCGGAGGAGGTGCGCGGCGGCCCGCTCGGCTGGCTCGACCGCCGCCGGTCCCGCCGGGACGTCATCGAGACCTCCGAGAGGTACGGCCTGCCGGTCGACCCGGACGCGCTGATCGAGGACCTTCCGGTCGGCGCCCAGCAGCGGGTCGAGATCGTCAAGGCGCTGACCCGCGAGGTCGACCTGCTCATCCTGGACGAGCCGACCGCGGTGCTCACCCCGCAGGAGACCGAGGAACTGCTCACGGTGATGCGCTCGCTCACCGCCATGGGCAAGTCCATCGTCTTCATCACCCACAAGCTCAAAGAGGTCAAGGCGATCGCCGACCGGATCACCGTGATCCGGCGCGGCCAGGTCGTCGGGACCGCCTCCCCGGACACCAGCGAGGAGGAGCTGGCCGCCCTGATGGTCGGCCGCGCCGTGAGCCTCGAGGTGGAGAAGGCGCCCGCCGAGCCGGGCGACAGCATCCTCAAGATCTCCGGCCTGGTGGTCGACGACGACCGCGGTGTGCGTGCCGTCGACGGGGTCGACCTGGAGGTCCGGGCCGGCGAGGTGCTCGGTATCGCGGGCGTCCAGGGCAACGGCCAGACCGAGCTGGTCGAGGCCGTGATGGGCCTGCGCGAGGTGCGGGCCGGCGCGGTCCACCTGGAGGGCGAGGACCTGGTCGGCCGGACCACCAAGCGGATCCTGCGCTCCGGTGTCGGCTACGTCCCCGAGGACCGCAGCCACGACGGTGTCGTCAAGGAGTTCTCCGTCGCGGAGAACCTGATCCTCGACATGTACGACCGGGCCCCGTTCGGCAACGCCTTCCGGATCGACGGCGGCTCCGTGGCGAGCAATGCCAAGCACCGCGTCGAGCAGTTCGACATCCGGTGCCAGTCACCGGCGAGCCTGGTCGGCGCCCTGTCCGGCGGTAACCAGCAGAAGGTCGTGGTGGCCCGGGAGATGTCCCGCCCGCTGCGCCTGTTCATCGCGTCGCAGCCCACCCGAGGTGTGGACGTCGGCTCGATCGAGTTCATCCACAGCCGGATCATCCACGAGCGCGACCAGGGCACCGCGGTGCTGGTGGTCTCGAGTGAGCTGGACGAGGTGGTCGGCCTCGCGGACCGGATCGCGGTGATGTACCGCGGCCGCATCCTGGCCATCGTCTCGCCGGACACACCGCGTGAGGAGATCGGTCTGCTCATGGCCGGCATCACCGGCGACACGCCGGAGGGGGCGAAGTGAAGAGGTTCTGGTCGGCGAACAACTTCACGCTCACGGCCCTGTCGATGCTCATGGCCGTGGTCATCGGCGGGGTCCTGATCATCATCTCGGACTCCACCGTCCTGGCGAAGTTCGGCTACTTCACGGCCCGCCCGGGCGACGCTGTCTCGGCGAGTTGGCTGCTGGTCAGCACGGCCTACGCGGACCTGCTCAAGGGCGCTCTCGGTGACCCCGCGGTGTTCTCCGCCTGGTTCTCCGGGCAGGCCACCTGGCAGCAGGCGTTCGCCCCGATCTCGGAGACGCTCACCTACGCCGCGCCGCTGGTCTTCACCGGCCTCTCGGTGGCGCTCGCGTTCCGGGGCGGTCTGTTCAACATCGGCGCGCAGGGCCAGGCGGTGCTCGGCTGCATCGCGGCCGGGATCGCCGGCTTCACCTTCGGCCTGCCGCTCGTGCTCAACCTGATCATCGCGGTGGTCGCCGGCGTCCTCGGCGGGGCGTTGTGGGGCTTCATCCCCGGCCTGCTCAAGGCGCGTACCGGGGCGCACGAGGTGATCACCACGATCATGCTCAACTACACGGCCGGTCTCTTCCTGGCCTGGCTGGTCATCCAGCAGGGCATCCAGGCCCCGGGCCGCAGCGACGCGATCAGCAAGGCGGTCGCCGAGTCCGCCCACCTGCCGTCGCCCGGCGGAGTCCTGCGGGTGCACCTGGGCATCGTCCTGGCCGTGCTGACCACGGCCGGGGTGGCCTGGCTGCTGAACAGGTCGGCCTTCGGATTCGAGATCCGGGCGGTGGGCGCCAACCCGCACGCCGCGAAGACCGCGGGCATCAGCGTCGCCAAGACGTACGTGCTGCTGATGGCGGTCGCCGGCGGCCTGGCCGGGTTCGGCGGCGCCACCCAGGTACTGGGTACCGCGCACGCGCTCACCCCGTCGGTGGCCGGCAACATCGGCTTCGACGGCCTGCTGGTCGCCCTGCTGGGCCGCACCCGGCCGTGGGGCACCCTGTTCGCGGCGCTGCTGTTCGGCGCGCTGCGGGCCGGCGGAAACCGGATGCAGTCCTTCTCCGGCATCTCGCTCGAGCTGGTCACCGTGCTGCAGGCGCTCATCGTCATCTTCATCGCCGCCCCCGCCCTGGTGAAGGCGATCTTCCGACTGCGCGCCTCCCGGGCCACCGGGCTCGGCGCCTCGCTGGCGAAGGGCTGAGGACATGTCGACCACGACTGTGGAGGAGATGGCCGAGGTCGCCGCGCCGGAGCCGTTCTGGACCCGGCAGCGCCACCTGGGCCTGGCGCTGATCCTGATCGGCGGCCTGGCCGCCGTGGTGTTCGGTTCGCTGGCGCCGAGCGAGGACGCCCGCTTCACCCTGAGCGAGGACTCCGCGGGCGCCGCGCTCGCCATCAACGGCCAGTTCGGCGCGGTGCTGTTCGGGCTGCTCACCGCGGCGGCCGGCGGGGTGCTCTTCGCCGGCCTGCTCAAGCGCTGGTCCAACGTGTTCCTGGTGGCCGGCATCCTGTCCTTCCTCCTGTCCTTCCTCTGCTGGCAGGTGGCGGGCGAGTTCATGCCGCTGGTGGACACCACCGACGGCACGCTGGAGCTGGCGCTGCCGCTCATCCTGGGCGCCCTGGCGGGTGTGCTGGGTGAGCGGACCGGTGTGGTCAACGTGGCGATCGAGGGCCAGTTCCTGATGGGCGCCTTCGCCGGCGCCCTGGTCGGCACGATGGCCGGCAGCGTCTGGGCGGGCCTGCTCAGCGCGGCCGTCGGCGGTGTGATCATCGCGGCCATCCTGGCCGTCATGGCGATCCGCTACCTGGTGGACCAGGTGGTCGTCGGTATCGTGCTGAACCTCTTCGCGCTCGGCATCACCGGCTTCCTCTACGAGCGGCTGATGCAGCCCAACGCGCAGGAGTACAACCAGCCGCCGCAGATGCCGGAGTGGCGGATCCCGGGCCTGGCCGACATCCCGGTCGTCGGGCCGGTGTTCTTCGAGGCGAACCTGCTGGTCTGGGTCGCGCTCGTGCTGGTCGTGGTGGTTCACTTCGGGCTCAGCCGGACCCGCTGGGGCCTGCGTACCCGGGCGGTCGGCGAGCACCCGACCGCGGCCGACACGGTGGGCATCCGGGTGCGCGGCCTGCGCTACCTGAACGTGCTGCTCGGCGGCGTGGTGGCGGGCATCGGCGGGGCGTACTTCACGCTCGTGGCGACCGGCAGCTTCACGAAGAACATGACGGCCGGCGCGGGCTTCATCGCCCTGGCCGCGCTGATCTTCGGCCGGTTCACCCCGTTCGGGGCGTTCGGGGCGGCGCTGTTCTTCGGCTTCGCGCAGAAGCTGGCCACCTACCTGAGCGCGATCGGCAGCCCGGTGCCCAGCCAGTTCCTGAACATGCTGCCCTACCTGGCGACCCTGATCGCGGTGGCCGGCCTGGTCGGGCGGGTGCGGGCTCCGGCCGCGGACGGACAGCCGTACATCAAGGGCTGAGTGCAACGAGTCATTTCAAACCCGGCAGAATCGGTGACATGGAGATCGACTGGGCGGCCCTGCGCGCCGCCGCCATCGAGACGATGCGGCGGGCGTACACGCCGATATCCGACTTCCCCGTCGGGGTGGCCGGCCTGGTCGACGACGGCCGGGTGATCGTCGGCTGCAACGTGGAGAACGCGTCCATCGGGATGACCCTGTGCGCCGAGTGCGGCCTGGTCAGCTCGCTGCACGCGACCGGCGGCGGTCGCCTGGTGGCGATCTCCTGCGTGGACGCCACCGGCGCCCCGCTGATGCCGTGCGGCCGCTGTCGCCAGCTGCTGTGGGAGCACGGCGGCCCGGAGCTGCTGGTCGAGGCGGTGCCCCGGCCGCTGCGGATGACCGAGCTGCTGCCGCACGCGTTCGGCTACGAGGACATGGAGCGGGTCACCGGCCCGGTCGGTGGCGCCGAGGTGCCCGCCGAGCTGGCCAAGTGGCGTGGACGCGGCACGGTCTTCGTCCACCCCGACCTGTCCGGCGGGGCGACGATCTGGACCGGCTACTGGGAGCGCTCGTCGGGCGAGCCCGGCTCGACCGAGGAGAAGGGCATCCTGGAGGAGGGCCCGAACCTGCCGACCGCGGCGGCCGCCGTGGCGTGGGGTCTCGTCCGTAGTCCGCGGGTCGTGGTGGTGGATGCCGAGGGCGGTCTGTCCTGGGCGGGCGAGGGAGAGGCCCCGGAGGGCATCCCGCAGCGTTGGGAAGATCAGGCATGAGCGAATTTGCGGCAGTGGACGTCATTCGCGCCAAGCGGGACGGCCACGTGCTCACCGACGCGCAGATCGACTGGGTCGTCGACGCGTACACCCGGGGGGCCGTCGCCGACGAGCAGATGTCGGCGCTGGCCATGGCGATCCTGCTGCGCGGCATGACGTCGGGCGAGATCGCCCGCTGGACCGCCGCGATGATCGCCAGCGGCGAGCGGCTGGACCTGTCCTCGGTGTCCCGGCCGACCGCCGACAAGCACTCCACCGGCGGCGTCGGTGACAAGATCACCCTGCCGCTGACCCCGCTGGTCGCCGCGTGCGGCGTGGCCGTGCCGCAGCTCTCCGGCCGTGGTCTTGGTCACACCGGCGGCACCCTGGACAAGCTGGAGTCGATCGCCGGCTGGCAGGCGCGCATCTCCAACGAGCAGTTCAAGAGCCAGTTGCAGGACATCGGCGCGGTCATCTGCGCGGCCGGTGAGGGCCTGGCCCCGGCCGACCGCAAGCTCTACGCGCTGCGCGACGTCACCGGCACGGTCGAGGCCATCCCGCTGATCGCCAGCTCGATCATGAGCAAGAAGATCGCCGAGGGTACCGGGGCGCTGGTCCTGGACGTGAAGGTCGGCACCGGCGCGTTCATGAAGGACCTGGCGAACGCGCAGGAGCTGGCCCGCACCATGGTCCAGCTCGGCAAGGACTCCGGTGTCACCACTGTGGCCCTGCTCACCGACATGAGCACCCCGCTCGGCCTGGCCGTCGGCAACGCCAACGAGGTGGCCGAGTCGGTCGAGGTGCTGGCCGGCGGCGGACCGTCCGATGTGGTGGAACTCACGCTGGCCCTGGCCCGGGAGATGCTGGCCGCCGCCGGGGTGGACGCCGACCCGGAGAAGGTGCTGGCCTCGGGCGCGGCGATGGACACCTGGCGGGCGATGATCCGGGCGCAGGGCGGCGACCCGGGCGCGCCACTGCCGACGGCCGCGCACACCGAGGTCCTGCGGGCCACCGAGGACGGTGTGGTCACCTCGCTGGACGCGTACGGGATCGGGATCGCCGCGTGGCGCCTCGGCGCCGGTCGCGCCCGCAAGGAGGACCCGGTCAGCTTCGGCGCCGGGGTGCAGCTCAAGGTCCGCCCGGGCGACCGGGTCCGGGCCGGTGACGTGCTGCTGGAGCTGCGCGCCGACGACGAGTCGCGGATTCCGGTGGCCCGGGCCGACGCGGCCGCCGCGATCACCGTCGGGACAGAGGCGCCCGCCCCTTCCCCGTTGCTGCTCGACCGCATAGCCTGAGCCGCCATGCAGAAGGCCGCCCCCGATCCCCGCGCGGTTCGCGAGGCCAGTCTCGACGAGCTGGCGCGTCTCGGCCTGCCCCTGCCCCCGCTGGCGTTCCCGCTGGTGTGGGAGATGGGCGACACCGTCGAACTCCGCCCGGTCGGCGAGTTGGAAGCCCGGGCCGCGGTGCTGCACGTCGTCGTGGCCCGCTGCTTCGGCATGCCCACCGAGGCGGCGATGAGCTGGCTGCTCGGCTCCCACCTGGTCGACCTGGTCACCCCGCCGGAGTGGCAGTTCGTGATCGGCGCGAAGGGCGACCACCGCTCCTTCGTGCTGCACCACGACGCCGTCTTCGCGCTGGCCTGGCTGCTCGGCCTGAGCCGGCACCTGGACCCCACGGTGCCGCCGGACGACCGGCTGATGATCCAGATGCCCGACCTGCCGGCCGGTGAGAGCTTCACCAGCTGGCGGTCCCGTTCGCTGGTCGCGATCCGGGACCCGGCCGAGGTCGCCGTGCTGCTGGACCTCTACTACTGCCTGGACTGGGCCTATCAGGAGGCGGAGCAGAACGGCCGGTCACTGCCCGGCGAGGTGGACAGCAACGCGATCGGCCAGCGCCGGTGGGCGCTCGAGTGGGCGGTCGTCTTCCACGGTCCGTACCACGACAAGCCGCCGGAGTGGGAAGAGGTCGATCTCTCCGTCTGACGGTGGCCCAGGTCCGCGTACCGGGGAAAGGTCTTCAACGCGGCCGGTAGACCGCCACCTCCACCGCGGCGGTCACCGTCACGTCGTGGCCGGGCAGACCCTCCATCGGTACGTGACGCGCGCTCGGTGTCATGCCGACGAGAGTCCGTGTCTCGCCCGCCGTCAGTCTCAGCTCGCGCCGGTGGGTGGCGGTCGCGTCGAGTGTGAAGTGCTCACCGAGGCTGCCGCTGACCCGGGCCGCCTTCTCCGGGTCGACCTGGATCAGCCCGTACGCGGTGATCAGCTCGGTGAGATGGTCGGCGGCCGGGGTGACCACCAGCAGCAGCCCGTCCGGCCGCAGGACCCGCTGGTACTCCGGGCCGTTGCGGGGGGCGAAGACGTTCAGGATCACGGCCGCCGTGGCGTCGGCGACCGGCAGCGGGCGCCACAGGTCGGTCAGCACCGCCGCGGCCCGCGGGTGCGCCTTCGCGGCCCGCCGCAGGGCCGGCTTGGAGACGTCCAGCCCGAGCCCCGTCGCGTCCGGCGAACCTTCCAGGAAGTGGGCCAGGTAGTCGCCCGTACCGGTGCCGGCGTCCACCACGAGCCCCTCGGCCCGGTGTGCGGCCAGCGCCTCCGCGATGAACCGGTAGTGCCCGGCGCTCAGGAAGGCGGCCCGGTCGGCCACCATCTCCGCGGTGTCGCCGATGTGCGGCAGCCGGCCGGCGCTGAGGTCCACGTACCCCTGCCTGGCCATGTCGAAGCTGTGCCGGCGCGGGCAGCGCAGCGCCCGTTCCCGGCGGCTGAGCGGTTCCCGGCACACCGGGCACCACAGATACGGAATTGCTCCGTCGATCATCGGGCGCTTCCCTCTAGGCTCTGCTGATGGTTGGCATCGCACACTCCGACATCGTCAAGGCCCCGAAGGTTCTCCTGCACGACCACCTGGACGGCGGGCTGCGGCCGGCCACCATCGTGGAACTCGCCGCCGCCGTGGGCCACGAACTGCCCACCACGGATCCCGGGCGGCTCGGCGAGTGGTTCGTCGAGGCGGCCGACTCCGGCTCGCTGGAACGGTACCTGGAGACGTTCGCGCACACCGTGGCGGTGATGCAGACCGCGGAGGGCCTGCACCGGGTCGCCAAGGAGTGCGCGCTCGACCTGGCCGCCGACGGTGTGGTCTACGCCGAGGTCCGGTACGCGCCGGAGCAGCACCTGGAGCGCGGTCTCACGCTGGACCGGGTGGTCGAGGCCGTGCACGCCGGGTTCCGGGAGGGCTGCGCCGAGGCCGCGGCGAACGGCACGCCCATCCGGGTCGGCACCCTGCTCACCGCGATGCGGCACGCCGCCCGTTCGCAGGAGATCGCCGAGCTGGCGGTCCGTTACCGGGACACCGGCGTGGTCGGCTTCGACATCGCCGGCGCGGAGGCCGGTTTCCCTCCCACCCGGCACCTGGACGCCTTCGAGTACCTCCAACGGGAGAACTTCCACTTCACCATCCACGCGGGCGAGGCCTTCGGGCTGCCGTCGATCTGGCAGGCGATCCAGTGGTGCGGCGCCGACCGGCTGGGTCACGGGGTGCGCATCGTCGACGACATCACGGTCACCGCGGCCGGGGGCACCCACGCGGCGCCGCCGGTGCTGGGCCGGCTCGCGGCGTACGTCCGGGACAAGCGGATCCCGCTGGAGCTGTGCCCGTCGTCGAACGTGCAGACCGGCGCCGCCCCGTCGATCGCCGAGCACCCGATCAAGCTGCTGCACGACCTCCGGTTCCGGGTCACGGTCAACACCGACAACCGGTTGATGAGCGGCACGTCGATGTCCCGGGAGATGACTCTGCTGACGGAATCGTTCGGGTGGGGCTGGACGGAACTCCAGTGGCTGACGATCAACGCCATGAAATCCGCCTTCATCCCGTACGACGAGCGGTTGGCGCTGATCAATGAGGTGATCAAGCCGGCGTACGCCAAGTTGCTCAGCTGAGATTAGGACTTGTCGGACATTCCTGGATCTGAACGAACGTACGTCAAAAGAAATCGACCGTCAGCCTTGCGAACCTCGCCGTTCGGCTAGACTGCCGCCTGCAAAGTCGGCATAATCCGGCATCTCGCCTTGTCGATCGCGGGGAACCGAGTCATCGTGACTGCTATCCCGATCGACTACGATCGGGACCCGGTCGGCCTGCACCCACCCCCCACGCCGTGCCGACCGAGTAAGTGACCTTGAGAGATGCACAGTTCCACAGGCAGTGATGCAGGACCGGCGATGTCCAACTACGAGGTTGCAACATCGCGTCACACAACCGGTCCGTGTCCGGCTGCTCTTTCTCTTTGACACTTGTCGTGATGGAATCTCGGGGGCCCGACGTCGGCGAGTCGGCCGTGTGCGGTGCCCGGCGAGCCGAATGCCGGGCCCGAATCAGGAGGACGGTGACGTGAGCAAGCGCCCCAACAGCGCGAATGGCGTCATGTCGCGTCTCAGTCGACCTGCGAGTCGACTCCGAGACCTACCGATCTGGTCAAAACTAGGCCTGATCATGTTGGTTCCGACGGTGGCGACGATCATCGTTGGTGTCAACGGCCTTGTGGACCACATCGACGAAGCCAGTAACGCGGAGCGCGCACGCACCCTCTCGGTGCTGTCGCAGGCGGCCGGTGGTCTGGTCGACCACCTTCAGGCCGAGCGCACTTACGCCATCATGATCTTCACGGCGAAGACCACCAGCAACACGCCTGGTTTCCAGGCCGCCGTGGAGCTCTACAACGGTGAGCACGCCCAGGTGGACGCCGCCAAGGAGCCCTACCTCCAGCAGAAGCAGGTCCTCGAGGACGTCCCCGAGAACGTCGGCAAGCTGATCGTTCGCCTGGACCGTAACCTCGTCGACCTGCCCACCTTCCGGAGCCGGGCGGCGAAGGGCGGCGAGGACCTCGGCAACATCACGAAGACCTACGACACGCTCGTCAACGACCTGCTCCAGGTCCGTGACGCGTCGGCACAGCTGGCCATCGACCCGGAGCTGAGCAACCACCTCCGGATGGTGGCCGCGGTCGCGCAGGCCAAGGACTACATCGCCCAGCAGCGCTTCATCGGCCAGCAGGTCGTGGGAGCCGGTGAGTTCAACTCGAAACTCCGGCAGGAGTTCCTGGAGACCCAGACCGGTTACCTCCTCGCCACCGAGACGATGAAGGCGGTCGGCACGGCCGAGGAGCAGGAGCTCTTCGACAACACCGTCGTCGGCAAGCAGAAGCAGCAGGCGGAGAACCTGAGCATCCCGCTCATGGCCCTCCAGGGTGACAACATCCGGAAGATCCAGTTCAACTCGGGCGAGTGGGAAGAGGCCCTGTCCGGGTACAACTCCCTCTTCCGCCAGGTGGAGTCCGAACTCGACAAGCAGATCGTGGCCGACGCCACCGACCTGCGTGACGAGACGAACCAGCAGGTCTTCCTGGAGACCAGCATCCTGCTCGGCATGCTCCTGCTGGCCATCCTGTTCGCCTGGTTGGTCGCCCGGTCGATGGCCCGCTCGCTGCGGGAGCTGCGTCAGGGTGCCCTCGCGGTCGCCCAGTTCGGCCTGCCGCACGCGGTCAGCCGGCTGCGTGACCCGGCGCTCTCCGCGTCGCTCACCCCGGCCCAGGTCGCCGACCAGATCGCCGAGCCCCTCCCGGTGCGCAGCCGGGACGAGTTCGGGCAGGTGACCGAGGCGTTCAACGCGGTTCACCTCGAGGCCGTGCGGACCGCGGCCGAGCAGGCCGCACTCCGTGCCTCCGTCGCGACGATGTTCGTCAACCTCGCCCGCCGTTCGCAGATCCTGGTCGACCGGCTCATCGGTCACCTGGACCGGCTGGAGCGCGGCGAGGAGGACCCGGACCGGCTGGCCGAGCTCTTCCAGCTCGACCACCTGGCCACCCGAATGCGTCGTAACGACGAGAACCTCCTGGTTCTCGCGGGCGCCGACTCGACCCGTGTGCAGCGCGAGCCGGCCGCTCTGATCGACGTGCTCCGTGCCGCCCAGTCCGAGGTCGAGCACTACACCCGCATCGAGTTCGGCATGATCGACCGGGAGATCGAGGTCGCGGCGCACGCCGTGAACGACATGGTCCACCTGGTCGCCGAGCTCTTCGACAACGCGACCGCCTTCTCCCCGCCGAACTCCAACGTTATGGTCGAGGCCCGGCGCGTCGGCGAGAACGCCGTACTGACCGTCGAGGACCACGGCATCGGTATCAGCCGTGAGCAGCTCCGCGACCTCAACGAGCGGCTCGCCAACCCGCCGACGGTGGACGTGGCCGTCTCCCGGATGATGGGCCTCGTCGTGGTCGCCCGGCTGGCCAACCGCCATGCCGTTCGGGTGGAACTGCGACCGGCCGACCGCGAGCGCGGCACCGTCGCCGAGGTGGGCCTGCCCGTCTCGGTCCTGGCCACCGCCGCGACCGCCCAGGTCCATGGGCGTGGCTCGTTCGACGGTGGTCCCGGCGCCGGCCTGCCCGGTGGCTTCGGCGAGCCCCTGGCTCTGGAGAGCAGCGGCTACCCCGGATCCAACGGTTACCCCGGATCCAACGGCTATCCCGGTTCCAACGGCCCCAACGGTTCGGTCCCGGCGTGGTCCGACCTGACCGGCGCGGCTCCGGCCGGCTTCGGCGGGTTCAACGCCGGTGGCCACAACGGTGGCGGCGGCTTCAACGGCAACGGCCTGGCGAACGGCTTCCACGGCCCGCGCAGCAACGAGGTCATCCCGCCGCTGCCGTCCGGTCCGCAGGGCTTCGCCGGCCTGGACGAGCTGGCCCAGCGCCGCAGCGGTGAGTACCAGCGCCCGGAGAGCGACACCAACGGCTTCGGCGCGAACATACCGCGGCAGCTCCCCGCCAACCCGAACTCGTTCATGCCGCCGGTCTCGGCGCCCCCGCTACCCCCGGTCTCCGCACCGCCGGTGTCGGCGGCCCCGTACTCCGCGGCCCCGATCGAGCCGATCTCGGCCTCGCCGATCTCGCCAGCCGACCAGCGCAACCCGTTCGCGGCAGCGCCGCCGGCCTGGCCGCCGGTCGTCGCCGAACGCGAACCGGCCACCCCGCACGTGCCCGAGAACCTGGCCGCCGCGCTCGACATGACGGCCGAGATCCCGCGGTACCGTCCGGAGAACTTCGAGCCCCAGCCGCAGGTGGCGCCGCCGGCCAACCCGCAGACCGCACCGTTCCCGGTGTCGGCTCCGCCGGTGACCATGCCGGTGGAGGTGCAGGCCACGGCCGCGGCCCAGATGGCCTCCGCCCGTGAGGGTGCGGTTCCGTTCGCCGACGAGACGATGGAGCTGCCGATCTTCCGGGAGCTCGAGTCCGCCTGGTTCACCACCACGGTGCCCGGCGCCGACGACGGCCGGCCCAAGGTCTCCGGCACCGGTGAGGAGTCGGTGGTCTCCCAGCGGTTCCCGACCGGTGAGCCGACCCGCAACACGGCCGTTCCGCAGCAGGCGGCATCGCCCGAGGTCCGCAACCTCGACACGGCTAGTGTTGGTGCACCGGCCGCGGCGGCGACCGGTTACGGCAACGACGCGGCTCCCGCGTCGAACCCGTGGCGGACCGCGGCCGACGACGGCTGGCAGGCGGCTCGTGCGGCCGCTGAGGCTCCGGTCGATTCGACCACCAATGCGGGCCTTCCGAAACGTACGCCGATGGCGCAACTCGTCCCCGGCGGTGTCGACCGGGGCGGTACCTCCGTCCAGCGCCGTACTCCTGAGGGGGTTCGCGGTCTCCTTTCCGCGTACCACCGTGGTGTGCAGCGCGGTCGCACCAAGGAACAATCGACCAACCTGGAGGACACTCCGGGAGGGCAGCAGCCCTCGCAGGCTGGCAAGGAGCATGAGGCATGACATCTACGCAGGATCTCGGTTGGCTTCTCGCCAACTTCGCCGACCGCGTTCCCGGGGTCGCGCACGCGATCGCGGTCTCCGCCGATGGTCTGCTCCTGGCGGCCTCGCGGGACCTTCCGCGTGACCGTGCCGACCAGTTGGCGGCCATCGCGTCCGGCCTGGTAAGCCTTACCCAGGGCGCCGCGCGATGCTTCGAGGGCGGCGCCGTCCTTCAGACGGTCGTCGAGATGGACAACGGATTCCTGTTCCTCATGTCCATTTCTGACGGCTCCTCCTTCGCGGTGCTCGCGGCGCGCAGCTGCGACGTCGGTCAGGTCGGCTACGAGATGGCCCTCCTGGTCGACCGCGTCGGCGAGGCGTTGACCCCCGCGCCGCGTTCCGCGGCCGGGGTGCTGGGCTGAGGCGACAGTCAGCCGGAGTCGATCAGGGGCTCATCCGGGGTTTTCGGCCGCGGATAGGCTCCAGCCGGCTACTGGTGAAAACTTTGAGAACCAATACACTTCGAGGGGCCGAGGAAGGGGTTGAGGGTGACGATGCCTGAACGCGATGAGCCGACTGGCGCGCTGGTCAGGCCGTACGCCGTGACCCGTGGTCGGACCCGGCCGAAGCTTGAGATAGCGCTGGAAGCGCTGGTCGAGACAACCGTGCGCGGCCGTTCTGGAATAAGCCGCGGCGGGCAGGGTGGAAGCGAGCATCAGTACATCGCGGCGATGTGCGACGGCGGCCGAGTTCAGTCGCTGGCCGAGATCGCCGCTCGCATGCAACTGCCGCTTGGTGTGGCACGTGTGATCGTCGCCGACATGGCCTCTGACGGCCTTGTCGCGGTGTACGAGCCCACCTCGCTCGAGGACGAGACCGACGCGGTAGGCACGGAACTGCTGGAAAGGGTGCTGAGTGGACTTCGCAGGCTCTGACATGTCTCACCGTCCCGCTGCGGGACGCGTGACATCGGCGAAGATTGTCATCGCCGGTGGCTTCGGCGTCGGTAAGACGACGCTGGTGGGGTCGGTCTCGGAGATCACCCCGCTGACCACCGAGGCGATTATGACCTCGGCCGGTGTGGGTGTCGACGACAACCGGCAGGTGCCGGGCAAGATGACCACGACCGTGGCCATGGACTTCGGCCGGATCAGCATCGACCGCGACCTGATCCTCTACCTGTTCGGTACCCCCGGCCAGACACGGTTCTGGTTCATGTGGGACGAACTGGTCCGGGGTGCCATCGGTGCGGTCGTGATGGTGGACACGCGTCGGCTCGCCGACTGCTTCGCCGCCATCGACTTCTTCGAGCATCGCCGCCTGCCGTACCTGGTGGCGATAAACTGCTTCGACGGCATGCAGTACCACAACGCGCAGGACGTGCGGGACGCTCTGGCGATCTCGAGCGACGTGCCGGTGGTCAGCTGCGACGCCCGGAACCGCGAGTCGACGAAGAACGTCCTCATCTCGCTCGTCGAGTATGTGCTGACGATGCGTCGCACCCGCGCGACCGCGCCCGCCTGAGCAGAGACCGTCTGACGAGCCGCTCCACTGGGGAGGCTCAGCGCCCAGTCAACGGTCGAAAGCCCCGTCCCGCCGGTGGAAACCCTCCACTGGCCGGTGCGGGGCTTTCGCGCGCTTTCCGGCCGTCCGTCATCGTATATGAGCGGTCACCCGTTGTCACAAGCCGTTCCCAGTAACCGGATCAACTCGTCCAGTTCGTCGATCCGGTGCTCCGGGAGGTAGGTGTCCGGGTCCACCCGCGTCCCGGAAGCGCCCGGGTAGCCGGCGTTCGTGACGAGCACCGGCCGCATGCCGGCCCGGCGGGCGCCGTCGTGCTCCCGGCCGCCGCCGTCGCCCACGAACCAGCACTCCTCGGCCGGGACGCCGAGACGCTCGGCGGCGACGGCGTACAGCCGGGGGTCAGGTTTGCGGCGACCCTCGCGCCAGGAGAACACCGGGACATCGATGCGGTCCGCGTAGACCGTCTCCGGCCACGCCTCGGACAGCTCGCTCGCGCAGTCGCTGAGAAGCCCCAGACGGAAATCCCGGGCCCGGAGGTGGTCGAGTACCGCGAGGGCGCCCCCGCGCGGCGTGCGGACCCGCTCAGCGCCCGCGTGGTGTGTCGCGACGGCGCGGTCGAGCCGTTCGTGGTCCGGTTCGGCCCCGCAGCGGTGGGCCATCGCCCGGAGCGTCTCCCGGGTCCCGCCCAGCGCCCCCACGATCCGCTCCGGGAAACTCGCCACCATCGCCGCCCGGAACGCCTCCGCCGGCACCCCGAGCGCCGCCGCCGTCTCCGCGAACGTCCCCGGCCGCAGCGCCTCCGCCGCCGGATCCGTCAACGTCCCGAAGAAATCGAAAATCACCGCGCGCATCGCGCCATCATCACAAAACCCTTCACCGGTACGGGGTGAGCAGCCCTCGACCGCACAACCCCTGAACCCTGGCGCACCGCGATCCGCTGCCGGGTCCCGCCCGTGCGGCACCGCCGGGCTGTGCTGCCCACCCCATCTCCCATCAACGCCGTCCCGCCACGAAGGACACGACCCGGGGAACGGCGGAGGGGCCGCGACCGGGTGGTCGCGGCCCCTCCGAGGGATCAGGGCGGGGTCAGCGGCCGCCGTACCCCGCGCTGTTGTTGCGGTACTCGTCGGCGGGCTGGCCGTCACGGGTGAAGTCCCAGCCGCCGGCCGCCTCGCGCCCGGGGCGACCGCCCATGGCGAAGCCGCCGATCTCCTGGCCGCGCCGCCAGCCACGGAAGTAGCCCGTGGTGTGTGCCGCGATCGAGGCGGCGTCGCGGACGATGCGGATCGGGCGTTCCTCACGCAGTGGGGAGCCGGGGACCAGGTTGGCCTGCGGCACCCGCTTGGGCAGACCGGCCGAGGTCTCCGCGGCGACGGCCGGGGTGGCGGCCTTCTCCGCGGCGCGCCAGCCGCTGTCGTTGGGGTTGGTCCAGGTGACGTCGTCGTTGGTGTCGGTGTGGCCGGTGAACCAGGCCGACCGGGCCGCCGCGAAGATCAGCAGGTCGCCGTCGCTGCTGTCGGACGGGACCGGCGGTGCGGAGCTGCGGTCCAGCGCGGTCAGCTTGCCGCCGTTGTGGCCGCGGTCGTCGCTGTCCGGCCGGCGCATCGGCGGGGTGGCGGCGCCGCCCATCTGGTCGAGCCCGGGAAGGCGGGCGCGCTTGCCGTTCTTCGCCTGGTCGACGAGACGCAGCGCCGGCTCCTTGGGGAGTTCCAGGGCGGGCGGCTCCTGCGGCATGTCGTGCCATGGCGGCCGGACGCGGCCGCCGGGCGGCGAGCTGACCGAGGAGGCGATGGGCGCCTCGTCCTTCTCCGTGTTGAGCAGCGGCCAGTTGGCCCGGGAACCCGGCTCCGGCATCTCCTGGGCGGGCCGCTGGGCCGGCATCGGGAGGCTGAAGTCGGTGGGGCCGGCCTGCGTGCCGTTGGCGGCCGGCTGCTGACGGGGCGTGGTCTGCGGGCGCGGCGGGATGACCGTGCGCCGCTCGGCCCGGGCCCGGCTCAGCTCGGCGTTGGTCAGGGTGGGCCGGAACGGCTCGCCGGCATCGGCGGGTGTGCCCGCGGCAGCGGGCGGCACCGACGACGGGCGGGCGGGCGGAACCGACGTGGGGCGGACCGGCGGCACCGACGACGGTCGGGCCGGGTTGCGGGTCGCCGGCGCCGGACGGGACCCCGGGGTGATCGGGGTCATGCCGGGCGGGGGCGGTGGCACCGAGACCGGCCGGTTCAGCGGGTTCGTGGAGCGGCCGGGCAGACCGTTCGCCGCGGCCGGGGCCATCGGGGGCGGCCCGATCGGGTCCGGCGCGACCGGCGGCGCGGTCATCGGGCGGGGAGTGGCCGGGCCGGCGCCGGAGGAGGCGGGCTCGGGGCGGCCACGACGGCCGAAGCGGCTGCCGTTGTCGCCGGTCGGCACGGGCTCGAGCACGGGCGGCTCGGCGCCGCGGCGGGTGCCGCGACGGCCCACGTTCGGTCCGGTGAGCGGCGGGGTGGCCCGGGCGTCGAGCGTGCCGACCAGGGCGGCGCAGGCGGCGTCGCAGGAGCGGATGGCCGAGATCGCCTGGCGGACCGACTCGGCCGCGGCGGGGGCGAGGGACTTGTTGACGCCGCCCCGGCGCGGGGACTCGCTGATCGCGACCTGGAGGGCGGTGACGGCGGACCCGACCTCGCCGGAGGACCCGGCGCCGGCGCGGACCAGCTCGGCGGTGATCTCCCGCAGAACCTGGTCGGTGTCGCCGGCCCGGCCGGTCAGCCGGCCGGGCTCGGGCACCGCGTCGAGCACGGCCATGCAGACGGGGTGGGCGGGATCCGGGTACGCCCGGAGGGCCGCCGGGTAGAGCTCGCGGAGGACCTCGCGCAGGGCGACGGCCGCCGCGTTCCGGCCGCCCAGCATCGCCACATGGGCGGCGAGGACCGGCTTGTAGCTGACGAGCTCCCGGGGAGCGGGCAGGGTGACCGCGGCGATCGCGCCGGCCTGCAGCGCCCGGGCCAGGCCGACGGCCCGCCGGGCGGCCGCAGGCGCCGCGATCTCCTCGGGAGAGTCGTCGTCGGAGAAGCGTTCGGCGAAGTCGTCGGCCCCGTCGTCGTCGACGACCACGAGTGGCCGGCCCGCCGCGGTGAGGAGTGACGTCACGACGTGGTCGTCGCTGTCGGCGGCGACCGCCGCGTCGCTGAAGCCCGTCGTCCGCTCCACGAGCAGCGTCCCCAGCTGGGCGTAGCCGGCCGGGTCGTCGCTGATCTCATGGACGCCGAGCAGCCGGCCTGCGTCGTCCACCACGGCGACGGTCAGTGGTGCGGCCGAGGCCGTACGCACCGAATCATCAGCCGACGCGAGACCGCAGTACACGCGCACGAGCGCCACGGCGTCGTCCTCCTCCCCGGGAGTGCTTCTCTGTGGCCAAGGATTGATATTCCCTGGTAATCGGTCAGTCACGCCAGTCCACAGCGGCAGAGATCTTGCCGATCACCGAACGCCAGCCGAGACTCGCCTGTTGTGCCCCGATTTTCTTCAATCGGCGGCGACCGAAGAATCCGCCCATCCCGCCCTTCTCCGAGGTCCGGAGGGACTCGTCGAGATCGTCGAGAGGTGAACCGGGCGACAGCGCCAGGATCACCGGCTTGATACGGAGTGCATACCCCAGGTCGCGGGCGATCTCGCCGGCGTTGATGAGCAGCGGCAGGTCCCACGTGTCATGTCCGCCGCGCAGGTTCTCCACCACGAGATCGAGCTCGTAACGGTCCTCCGGCTGCGGGTCGATGTCGCTCGACTGTACCCGCTCGGCCAGGTCACCCCAGGTGTCCAATTGTGCGAGATCGTGCGGAGCACCCGAACGAAGGAAGGAGACGAGCGATTCGGGCGTCTTGAAGGCGAGCAGGCGGCCCTTGTGACTGAGGAACATGGGCACCTCCTCGTCATCCGCCTGGGCCGCGGGCTCGTCCTCGAAGTCAGCCGGGTCCGGCTCCTCGGTGGATTTGCCCTCCTCCGCTTCGCCCTCGGTGAGGAGTGCCTGGTACTCCTCGTCGACGATGACCTCTTCCTCGTTCTCCTCGGCACGCCGCTTGCGGGCCTCGAACGGGTCGTCCTCATCGATCTGGACCTCGGTGGGCGTGAGCTCGGACGCCTTCCGGTACGCCCGGAGGGTCAGCGCCACCCCGGCCGGCAGCGCGATCTCCACCGGCGAGACGCGGACATGCTCCCAAAGCTCCCGCCCGGAAGTCCCCTCGGACGAGGGCTTCTCGGCCACCGGCGCGGACGCCTCGGGCTCGTCGGACTGGCTGGTCACGGTGACCTCCGGGTGATCTGGGGGTGGCGGGACGGGTGACTCTGGGCACACACCCTAGTCGGCAACGCTGTGTGACATCCGCCCCGTCCCCAGCGCCATCCGAACTGATGTCGTCAGTAGCCCTTCGGGTGCCACACCGTCTTGGTCTCCAGCAGAGCGGTCATCGGGCGGAGCCCGGGGTCGGCGGTGAAGTCGACACCGCCGGTCACCGGCCGGATCACCCGTTTCAGCGTGCCCGCCGCGGCGCGTTCCAGCTCGATGGCCACGTCGGGGTGGTCGACGCCGGTGAGATCGATGGCGTTCACGTCGTCGTGCGAGGCGAGCCACGGCGCGGTCTCCGCGTACCGGCCGGTGAGGAGGTTCACCACGCCGCCCGGTACGTCCGAGGTGGCCAGCACCTCGGCCAGGGTGATCGCCACCTGCGGGCCGGCGGCCAGGACGACCACCGTGTTGCCGGTCACGATCGCCGGGGCGATCACGCTGACCAGCCCGAGCAGCGAGGGCGGGGCGACCACGGCGACGACGCCGGTGGGCTCCGGGGCGGAGATGTTGAAGAACGGCCCGGCCACCGGGTTGGCGCCGCCGGCGACCTGGGCGATCTTGTCGGACCACCCCGCGTACCAGACCCAGCGGTCGACGGCCGCCGACAGCTCGGACGACCGGACGCCCAGCGCGGTGAACTCGGCGCGCCGGGCCTCCATCATCTCGGCGATCCGGTAGAGGACCTGACCCCGGTTGTACGCCGTGGCGCCGGCCCACTTGGGCTGGGCGGACCGGGCGGCGAGCACCGCGTCCCGGGCGTCCTTGCGGGATGCGAGCGCCACGTTGTCGCCGTCCACCAGGTAGGTCCGTCCTGACTCGCTGCGAGGAAAGGCGCCGCCGATGTAGAGCTTGTAGGTCTTGCGTACGGAAAGCCGGCCCGGCTCGGCGGGGGCCTTCACGGAAGATGACTTAGGCAAGGTACGCCTCCAGGCCGTGCCGGCCGCCCTCCCGGCCGTAGCCGGATTCCTTGTAGCCGCCGAACGGCGACGCCGGGTCGAACTTGTTGAACGTGTTGGCCCACACCACACCGGCCCGCAGTTTGTCGGCCACGGCGAGGATCCGCGAGCCCTTCTCGGTCCAGATGCCGGCGGAGAGCCCGTACGGAGTGTTGTTGGCCTTGGCGACGGCCTCCTCCGGAGTACGGAAGGTGAGCACCGACAGCACCGGGCCGAAGATCTCCTCGCGGGCGATCCGGTGCGCCTGGGTGACCCCGGTGAAGATCGTCGGCGCGAACCAGAAGCCCCGGTCCGGCAGCGTGCACTCCGGCGACCAGCGCTCGGCGCCCTCGGATGCGCCAATTTCCGACAATTCGGTAATACGGGTGAGCTGTGCGGCCGAATTGATCGCGCCGATGTCGGTGTTCTTGTCCAGCGGGTCGCCCACCCGCAGCGTGGCCATCCGCCGTTTCAGCGAGACCAGCAACTCGTCGGCGACGGACTCCTGGACCAGCAGCCGCGAGCCCGCGCAGCAGACGTGCCCCTGGTTGAAGAAGATGCCGTTGACGATGCCCTCGACGGCCTGGTCGATCGGGGCGTCGTCGAAGACGATGTTGGCCGCCTTGCCGCCCAGCTCCAGGGTGAGCCGCTTGGCGGTGCCGGACACCGCGCGGGCGATCTCCCGGCCCACCTCGGTGGAGCCGGTGAAGGCCACCTTGTTCACGTCCGGGTGCTGGACCAGGTAGGCGCCGGTGTCACCGGCCCCGGTCACGATGTTGACCACGCCCGGCGGGAGTTCGGCCTGGCGGCACACGTCGGCGAAGAAGAGCGCGGACAGCGGGGTGGTCTCGGCCGGCTTGAGCACCACGGTGTTGCCGGTGGCCAGCGCGGGCGCGATCTTCCAGGCCAGCATGAGCAGCGGGAAGTTCCACGGGATGACCTGGCCGGCCACGCCGATCGGGCGCGGGTCGGGGCCGAAGCCCGCGTACGCCAGCTTGTCCGCCCAGCCCGCGTAGTAGAAGAAGTGTGCCGCCACGAGCGGCAGGTCGACGTCGCGCGACTCCTTGATCGGCTTGCCGTTGTCCAGTGACTCGAGCACGGCCAGTTCGCGGGAGCGCTCCTGGATGATCCGGGCGATCCGGAACAGGTACTTGGCGCGCTCGGCGCCGGGCAGGGCCGACCAGGGGCCGAAGGCGCGGCGGGCCGCCGCCACGGCCCGGTCGACGTCCTCCGGGCCGGCCGCGGCGACCTCGGCCAGCACCTCCTCGGTAGCCGGGTTCACCGTTTTGAAGACGTTGCCGTCCTTGCCGCCGTCGAAGGCGCCGTCGATGAACAGCCCGTAGGACCCGGCGATGTCGACTACGGAACGGGACTCGGGTGCTGGTGCGTACTCGAACATGCCTCAGTCCAGGGTGAAGTAGTCCGGACCGGCGTAGTGGCCGGTGGTCAGCTTGGTGCGCTGCATGAGCAGGTCGTTGAGCAGCGAGGAGGCGCCGAACCGGAACCGGTCGGGGTTGAGCCAGTCGTCGCCCACCGTCTCGTTGATCAGCACGAGGTACTTGATCGCGTCCTTGGTGGTCTTGATCCCGCCGGCCGGTTTGACCCCGATGATCCGCCCGTGCCGGGCCCGGAAGTCGCGGACCGCCTCCAGCATGACCAGGGTGATCGGGAGGGTGGCGTTGACCGTCACCTTGCCGGTGGAGGTCTTGATGAAGTCGGCGCCGGCCAGCATCGCGAGCCAGGAGGCCCGGCGGATGTTGTCGTACGTCGCCAGCTCACCGGTCTCCAGGATGACCTTGAGGTGGGCGCCGCCGCACGCCTCCTTGACCGCGGCGATCTCGTCGAAGACCCGCGTGTACTCCCCGGCCAGGAACGCGCCCCGGCTGATCACCATGTCGATCTCGTCGGCGCCGTCGGCGACCGCCTCCCGGGTGTCGGCGAGCTTCACCTCCAGCGGCGCCTGACCGGACGGGAAGGCGGTCGCGACGCTGGCCAGGTGCACTCCGGAGCCCGACAGGGCCTCCGCGGCGACCTTGACCATCGCCGGGTAGACGCAGATCGCCGCAGCCGGCGGGCAGGTGGGGTCGGCGGGGTCGGGCCGCCGCGCCTTGGCGCAGAGCGCCCGCACCTTGCCGGGGGTGTCGGCGCCCTCCAGCGTGGTGAGGTCCACCATCCGGATGGCCAGGTCGATCGCCTTGGCCTTGGAACTCGTCTTGATCGACCGGGTCGCGAGCGCAGCCGCCCGCGCCTCGACGCCCACCTTGTCGACCCCGGGGAGGCCGTGCAGGAACGAGCGGAGATCGGACAGTTCAGCGGCCGCTGTCACAGTCATGAGAACGATTCTACGCAACCCCGTAGCAGTTGATCATGTTGGAACGATTAGGTTGTTGCCGTGGATGTCCTTGTCGTAGACCACCCGCTGGCTCAGACCCGGCTCACCGCGATGCGCCGTACCGGGACCGACTCCGGGGTCTTCCGTGCCTCGCTGCACGAACTCACCACGATGGTGGTCTACGAGGCGGCCCGCCTCTTCGCCGTCGAGAAGTACCCCATCGAGACGCCGGTCGCGGCGACCGAGGGCACCCGGCTGGCCAACCCGCCGCTGATCGTCCCGGTGCTCCGGGCCGGTCTGGGCATGGCCGACGCCGCGCTCGCGCTGCTGCCCGAGTCGTCGATGGGCTTCGTCGGCCTGGCCCGGGACGAGGAGACGCACGAGCCGCGCGCCTACATGGAGTCGCTGCCCGGCGACCTGACCGGCCAGCCGGTCCTGGTCCTCGACCCGATGCTGGCCACCGGCGGCTCGCTGCTGCACTGCTGCCGGCTGCTCGCCGACCGCGGCTGCACCGACATCATCATCTGCTGCGTGCTGGCCGCCCCCGAGGGCGTCGACCGGCTGAGGGACTCCGGCCTGCCGCTGCGCCTGGTCACCGCGTCGATCGACCAGGGCCTCAACGAGAAGGCCTACATCGTGCCGGGCCTGGGCGACGCCGGCGACCGCCAGTTCGGCGGCATGCGCCGCTTCTGAAAACCCGTTTCGGGTACGGCTGTGGCCGTACCCGAAAGCCGGACCACCGATCTACGCCCGGCGCGGGCGGCAAAGGCGTGAGCGGGCAGCCGGTCGCGGCCTTGTGCGTACGATCAAATGGTTTTGGTGTAGCTCCAGGACAGCGCCTGGCCGGCGGCGAACGGCATGACCCCGTGGAAGACGGCGGGTTTCTCCGCGAAGACCAGCGGGAGAAAGTGCCGGTCGGACTCCCACATCGGGATCTTTCCGGCCAGCACGTCGGTGACCTCGACCCAGTGCAGACTGCCCTCGTCGTTGGCGGTGTGCGGGGTGCCGGTCCAGGACGTGATCCGGAAGAGGAAACCGAACCAGTTCTCCCCGTTCCGGCCGAAACCGGGCCACGAGATCGTGCCGGCCAGGTCGAGACCGGCGCAGTCGAGCCCGGCCTCCTCGTGGATCTCCCGGCGCATCCCGGCCACCACGTCCTCGCCGGGCTCCAGCTTGCCGCCCAGGCCGTTGAACTTGCCGTAGTGGATGTCGTCCGGCCGGGCGTCCCGCCGGATCATCAGCACCCGCGAGCCGCCCGGGGAGAGGACGTAACCGAGGGTGGCCAGGATCGCTTGCACCGATGCACCTTACCGGCGCGGGCCGGAGCCCCGCCCGCGCCGGTGAGGTGGTCAGCGGTCCAGGAGCGCGAAGAGGCTCTCCCAGCGGTCCACGATGCTGTCCGGGCTGAACCGCTGAACCGACTCGCGGCCCGCGGCACCGAGACGGGCCCGCAGGTCGCGGTCCTTGATCAGGCGGTCCAGGCCGATCGCGAACCCGCTCACGTTGCCGGGCGTGACGACCAGGCCACCGCTGACCTCGTCGTCGATCAGCTCCCGGATGCCGGGCGCGCAGTCGAACGCCACGGTGGGCAGCCCGTACGCCATCGCCTCCATCACCGCGATCGGGAAGCCCTCCTCGCGGGACGGCAGCGCGTACACCGAGGCGGAGCTGAGCGCGCCGTCGATGTCGCTGGTCTTGCCCTGGAACAGCGCCGTGTCGTCGAGGCCCAGCGAGCGGGCCTGGGTGCGCAGCGCCTGCTCGTCCGGGCCGGCGCCGAAGATCTTCAGCTTCCAGTCCGGGTGCTGCGGCCCGACCTGCGCCCACGCCTCGATCAGCATGTCGATGCCCTTGTCGTGGGAGAGGCGGCGGAGCGTGACCACCGTCTTCTCGTCCAGCGTGGGCAGCGTCTTCGGCACGGTCATCAGCGGGTTCGGCATGGCGCCGACGTTCGACATGCCGGCCCGGGCCCACGCGTCCGCGTCGGCGTCGGTGAGCGACAGGTGGATGTCCATGCCCCCGTAGAACTTCAGCACCCGGTTGTAGCGGCTGCTGTTCTTGCACGCCTCGAACGACTCGTGGGACATGCCGATGACCTGCATGCCGGTGGTGTCCGCGGCGGCCACCCACTCGCCGGCCCACACCTGGGAGGCGATCACCACGGCGCCCGGGGACTCCGCGGTGCGCAGCAGCTCGTTGAGCCGCCGGACGCCACCCTCGAAGATCTGCTGCCGCTTGCGCAGCATCAGGGTGCGGGCCGGGTTGAGCGCCGCCGCGCCGGTGGCCTTGCGGCGCCGGGGCAGTTGCTCGTCGTGCAGGGTGAACGTCGGGTACGGCAGGTCGGAGCCGAAGTCCCGGTAGTCGGTGGCCGGCTCCATGCCGATCAGCCGCACCCGGTGGCCGCGTGCGGTGAACAGCCGTGAGATGTCGTGCACCCACTGGGTGAGGCCACCCAGCTCGTTCACGCTGTTGCAGATGATGAAGATGTCGCGGGTCTCAGCCACGGCGTGCTCCGGAACGGAAGAAGCGGTCGACCACGGCCTTGGCGGCCTGACCGGTGTCGAACTCACCGTACTGGGCCACGAACTCGCGGCGCTTGCCGGCGTACGCCGAGGCGTTGCCATCCAGGTCGGACAGCGCGGCGATCAGCTCCTCCGAGGTACGGGTGAGCGGGCCGGGCGCGATCGAACCGAGATCGAAATAGGAGCCGCGGCTGCTGCCGACGTAGTCGTCGTAGTCCGGCACATGGAAGATCATCGGCCGGTCGAGCAGTGAGTAGTCGAACATCAGCGACGAGTAGTCGGTGATCAGCGCGTCCGAGATCTGCATCAGCGGCGTGACGTCGTGCACGTTCGCCACGTTGCGGACCGAGTGCCCGTACGCCGGCGGCAGCGCGAACGACACCAGGTAGTGCGGGCGGACCAGCAGCACGGCGTCGTCACCGAACCGGTGCACGAACTCGTCGAGGTCGAACGGCAGTTGCAGGCCGGACTTGCGGTTCACCTCCTCGGGGCGGAACGTCGGCGCGTACAGCACCACCTTCCGTCCGTCGGTGAGCCCCAGCGACTTGCGCAGCTTGGCGACCTCGGCCTCGTTACCGCCGTTGACCAGCGCGTCGTTACGCGGGTAGCCGACCCGCAGCAGCTCGGCGCCGACCCGCATGCCCTGGGTGAGGGTGCGTTCGTCGTGCTCCGAGCGGACCAGGAACACGTCGAACCGGTCGATCGCCCGCTGCAACCGCTGCTGCGACTGCTCGGTCTGCGCCTTGATGGTGGCCTCGTCGAAGCCCATCTTCTTGAACGCCGACCCGTGCCAGGTCTGGATGTACGTGGTCTCCGGCCGCTTGCGCAGGTCGTGCGGGAAGCCCTGGTTGTCGATCCAGAACTCGGCCTGGCCGAGCGCCTGGAGGTACGCCCACGAGTTGCGCTGGACCAGCTTGGCATCGGACGGGAAACCGGTCGGATGGGTCGCGTACACCCAGATCGGGGTGAACTTGATCCCCTGCCGCTTCATCTCCTCGTAGATGGCGCGCGGGCTGTCCGAGAACTGCTTGCCCATGTGGCTCTCGAAGACGACCGTGCCCTTCTTGACCGGCATCTTCAGGAAGACGTTCTCGTACCAGGACAGCTTGGTGGCCCGCTTGTTGCGGCGCTGGCGCAGCGAGGTCTGCAACTCGGCGGCCCGCTCCCAGGCGCGGCTGCCGATGCTGGTGTTGCGCACCCCGCTGATCGCGGCGGTGCCCAGCTTCGCGGCGCTGCCGTCCGCGTCCAGCCGCAGCGCCACGTTGCCGCTGTCGGTCCGGTAGCCCTGGAGCAGGTCGGCGGTGAGCCGGGTGAGCTTGGGCCGGGCCGGCAGCCGCAGCGCCTCGGTCACCTCGTCCTCGGCGAACAGGGCCAGGTCGGCGCTGTCGGTGCCGACGGCCAGGTGCAGCCGGACCGAGTAGTTGGGGTCGATGAGACCCACCGGGCGCAGCAGCCGCTCCGGCTCGAAGGTGACCGTCCAGCCGACCCGCTGCTCGTCCACGACGAGCTGGGCCTTCGTCTTGAACACCCGGCGCTTGCTGCGCCGCTCGGAGAAGACCAGCTGCGCCTTCGGCGCCGACTCGACGGTGATCCGGCCGAGCGGGTTGACGAACGAGCCGGCGATGGTGACCAGGTCGCCGTCGCGGTGGACGCTGTCGATCCGGCCGCCCAGGCGCAGTTTGCTGAGCGGGCGGTCCTGGAGGCCCAGCTCGGTGACGTCCAGCACCGCGCGGCCCAGCTCGTCGTCCAGGTGCCGGTCGGACCAGTACACCCGGCCGTCGTGGACCACCAGGTCGGCGGTCAGGTGCGGCTGGAACGGCTTGCCGACCATGTAGTCGTGCACCGTGGCCACACCGTGGTAGTCACCCTGCCGGGCCAGGTAGGCGGCCATCGCGGGCAGCGGCTTGGCCTGGAGGAACGCCTCCGGCTGGAGGGTCTCCAGGTAGGGCCGGGCGGCGTCGACCAGGGCCCGCTGGTTCTCCTCCGGGAGGGTGCCGAGCCGGGCCAGGTGCACCCGCAGGTCGTTCTCGATGAACCGGATGTCCTTCTGCAACCGCAGGTCACCGGCGTCGTGCTTGGTCAGCAGGTCGTCGATCTTGCGGGTGACGATGATCCGGTCGGTGATGTTGCGGATGTCGGCGGCCCGGCGGGTGATCGAGAGGTTCGCCGCCTTGCGCTCGATGTTCCACGTGTAGATGTGCTGCGGGATGATCGCGATCTTCTTGGCCGCGAGGTACGCGTGCGCCGAGAACAGGTTGTCCTCGTACAGCCGGTCCTCCAGGAAGACCAGGTTCTCCCGGGTCAGGAAGTCGTGCCGGTACAGCTTGTTGGTCGACAGCACGTCGTAGAGCAGCTCGGGCTGGTCGTGCAGCGACTCGTAGACCACCTTGCGCTGGACCAGCCAGGGCATCCAGGAGGTCTCCTTGCCGGTCGCCACGTCGTGCCGGACGCAACGGCCGATGACCATGTCGGCGTGCGACTGCTCGGCCATCGCCACCATGTTGCGGCAGGCGTGCTGGTCCAGGGTGTCGTCACTGTCCAGGAACATGATGAACCGGCCCCGGGCCGCCGCCACACCCCGGTTGCGGGGCGCGCCGCAGTGGCCCGAGTTGGCCTCCAGCCGGATGTAGCGCACCACGTCCGGGTGCTCCGCGACGAGCCGCTCCACCACGGCCTGCGTGCCGTCCGTGCTGTGGTCGTCGCAGACGATCACCTCGTGGCTGCGCAGAGACTGGTTCAGCACCGAGCGGACCGCGGTCTCGATCCGGGCCGCGTCGTTGTACACGATGACCACGACTGTGACGTCTGGGGGCCGGGGCTGGGGCGAGGTCACGGTCGACGTGGTCCTTTCTGAAAGTTCAAAGCTCTCGCGTCCGTCGTCGCAGCCAGGAGGCGGGGTGTGCACGGGACGCGGTGATGGGGACGGGGCCCAAGGCGGTCAGCATCATAGGTTACAGCCAGCGTGCTCTCATCCGGCTCACGATCAAGGCGGCGGTGAATGGCTGCGGCCCGGTGTCACCGGCCGGATGATGAGGTCAGCTAGCCTCGGTGCGGGATTCGGAGAACGAGAGGACGTTTCGTGAAGGTACTCATCGCCGGTGGCGCGGGCTTCATCGGCAGCACGATCGCGTCCTGTCTGCTCGACAACGGACACCAGCCCGTCATCCTGGACAATCTGGTCACCGGCCGCCGCGAGTTCTGCGAGGGCCGGCCCTTCTACGAGGGTGACATCGCCGACCCCGCGATCCTCGATCGGATCTTCGACGAACACCCGGACATCACGGCCGTGGTGCACTGCGCGGCGCTCATCGTGGTGCCGGAGTCGGTGGAGCGCCCGGTTCATTACTACCGGGAGAACGTGGCGAAGACCCTGGAGTTCGTCGACCACCTGATCGGCAAGGGCGTCACCCGGCTGCTGTTCAGCTCGTCGGCGTCGATCTACCAGCCCGGCGAGGACTTCACCGTCGACGAGAGCTCGGCCCTCACGGCGCTCAGCCCGTACGCGCGGACCAAGCTGATCGTCGAGCAGATGCTGAGCGACATCACCGCCGCGACCCCGATCAAGGTGCTGTCGCTGCGCTACTTCAACCCGATCGGCTCCGACCCGAAGATGCGGACCGGCCTCCAGCTGCGGTCCCCGAGCCACGCCCTGGGCAAGCTCATCGAGGTCTACCGGGAGGGCAAGCCGTTCCCGGTGACCGGCGTCGACTACCCGACCCGGGACGGCTCCGGCATCCGCGACTACGTGCACGTGTGGGACCTGGCCGGCGCCCACCTGCGGGCCCTCGAGGTCTTCGACACGCTGCCCTTCGAGAACGGGTCGCTCGCCATCAACCTGGGCACCGGCACCGGCACCACGGTGCTGGAGTTCGTCGAGGCGTTCAACCAGGTGGCCGACCGTGCGGTCGAGGTCGGGCACGCCCCGCGCCGCCCCGGCGACTCGGCCGGCGCCTACACCCGCAGCAGCCGCGCCGCCGACCTGCTGGGCTGGCGGGCCGAGCACAGCGTGGCGGACGGCATCCGGGATTCGCTGAACTGGTTCGCCCAGCGGGAGCGGATCCTGCCGGATCTTTCCGCCCGATAGCGGCTGATGATCTGACCGACCTGGGGATCGGCTCGGATGACTCGGGCCACTATCGTTGCGTCACATGACCCCCATCCCGCTCGCCGAGGAACTCCTCCTCCTCGCGTATGACGACCAGACCGGAAAGGCCACGGGTTCCCGCATCGGGCTCGACCTGGGCATGGCCGCCGCGGTGCTGATCGACCTGGCGCTGGCCAACCGGATCGCGTACGCGGCCGACGGCTACCTGAAGGTCGTGGACGCCACACCGCTCGGCGACCCGGTCGCCGACGCCGTGCTGGGAAAGGTCGCGTCCGACGAGCCGCACACCCCGGCCCAGTGGCTGCAGCGCCTGCGTCACCGGCTGCGTACCCGGGTGCTCGAGGACCTGTGCGCCCGGGGTGTCGTGCAGGACGTGGACGAGACCCAGATGGGTGTCATCCACGTGCACCGTTACCCGACCAGCGATCCGGCGTACGAGGCCGAGATCCGGCAGCGGCTGGCGGCCGCGCTGACCGGCGACACCCTGCCCGACGAGCGGACGGCCGCGCTGGCCACCCTGCTCGTCGCGGCCCGGATGGAGCCGGCGCTGAAACTCCCGGCCGGGGAGTCCGAGCGGGCCCACGAGCGGCTCGCGGAGATCGCCAGCAACGCCGGCTTCGTGGGTGACGTCTCCCTGGAGGACTCCATCGTGCGGCCCAGCGTCGCGCTGGTGGTGGCCACCCTGGGCCGGGCCATCCAGGCCGCGCTGGGCGCCCCCAAGCCGATCTGACCGCTTCCCCCCGGGGCTTCGCGGGAAGCCCCGGGGACGGTTCCTAGACGCCGAGCGTTGCCGCGATCTCGGCGCGAAGGGCCTTCAGGTCCGCCGCCGCGCGGGTGCGGGCCGTCGCCGGGTCACCCTCGACGACCACTTCGAGGTACGCCTTGAGCTTCGGCTCCGTGCCGGACGGCCGGATCACGACGCGGGTCGTGGCGGTGCGGAAAGTCAGCACGTCGTTCTCCGGCAGCAGGTCGGTCGTCCCGGTGACCGGGGCCCCGAGGAGCGCCGCCGGCGGGTTGCGCCGGGCCCGGCCCATCGCCGTCCCGATCTCGGCGAGGTCGTCGACCCGGACCGACAGCTGGTCGGTGGCGTGCAGGCCCAGTTCGAGGGCCAGCTCGTCGAGGCGGCCGGCGAGGGTGCGGCCCTCCGCCTTCAGGCCGGCGGCCAGCTCGGCGACGGTCAGCGCCGCCGTGATGCCGTCCTTGTCCCGGACCAGGGCCGGGGCCACGCAGTAGCCGAGCGCCTCCTCGTAACCGAACGCCAGGTCCTCGGCCGCCCGGACGATCCACTTGAAGCCGGTCAGGGTCTCGGCGTAGGGGACGCCACGGGCGGCGCACAGGCGGCCCAGCATCGACGACGAGACGATCGTGGTGGCGTACAGGCCGGGAGTGCCCCGGCGGATCAGGTGGTCGGCCAGCAGCACACCCAGCTCGTCACCGCGCAGCGGCCGCCAGCCGTCCGGGCCCGGGATCGCCACGGCACAGCGGTCGGCGTCCGGGTCGTTCGCGATCGCCAGGTCGGCGTTGTGCTTCCCGGCCAGCGCCAGCAGCCGGTCCATGGCGCCCGGCTCCTCCGGGTTCGGGAACGCCACGGTCGGGAACTCGGGGTCCGGCTCCGCCTGCGCCGCGACGATCGCCGGGGCGGGGAAACCGGCCGCCACGAACGCCTCGGCCAGTGTCGACCCACCGACCCCGTGCATCGGGGTGTACGCGATCGTCAGGTCACGCGGGCCGGACGGGTCCAGGACGGCGGTCGCGCTCCGCACGTACCCCTGGGCCACCTCCGCACCCAGAAGCGTGCCCGGACCGCCCAGCGGGACCGACGCGACGCTCGGGACCGCCCGGATGGCGGCCTCGATGCCGGCGTCGGCCGGCGGGACGATCTGCGCCCCGTCGCCGGCCGGACCACCCAGCGCCGCGCCCAGATAGACCTTGTAGCCGTTGTCCTGGGGCGGGTTGTGGCTGGCGGTCACCATCACCCCGGCGACCGCGCCGAGAGCGCGGACGGCGTACGCCAGCACCGGCGTCGGCAGCGGCCCGGGCAGCAGCAGCGCCCCGCGACCGGCGCCGGTCGCGACCCGGGCGGTCCGCTCGGCGAACTCCTTCGAACCGTGCCGGGCGTCGTACCCGATCACCAGCGGGCCCTCGCCGCCGCTCGCCGCCAGCCAGCCGACCAGGCCGGCCGCGGCCCGGGTGACCACCGCGAGGTTCATGCCGTTGGGGCCGGCGCGCA
Organism: Actinoplanes lobatus; assembly: GCF_014205215.1. Classification (NCBI taxonomy): domain Bacteria; kingdom Bacillati; phylum Actinomycetota; class Actinomycetes; order Micromonosporales; family Micromonosporaceae; genus Actinoplanes; species Actinoplanes lobatus. Next base: position 1,523,494 of record NZ_JACHNC010000001.1, on the reverse strand, counting down.
GACGGCCGCGCAGACCGGCCGTGCCGAAGGTGAGCGGGCCGGCGAAGCGGTCGAGCAGTTCGGCGGCGGTGGCCGGCAGACCGTCGATCACCGCACGCAGCTCGGCCCGGCTCGCCGGATCGGGGTCGTCGGCGAGCCAGGCCTCGGCCCGGGCGATCAGGTCAACATCAACTTGTGGTGCCATCAGGGATTGATAGCACAGAGTCACAGGTTGAGCTGGAAGCTCTCCACCATCGCGTCGTAGTACTTCCGGTAGTCGGCGAACTTGGCGTCGGTCGTGGTCAGGTAGAACGAGTACATCTTGTTGTTGACGGTGGTCATCCGCCAGACGCCGTGGCGCATGGCGTCGCCCTCGCCGCAGGTGTACTCGAGCTCGGCGCCCGCGTTCCCGGCGATGTCGACCTGCTGGGTGCCGACCGTGACGAACGGGTCGGGGCAGGTCTTGCCCTTCTTCAGGCCGGTCGGAGCGGTCTGGTTGACGAACTTGGTCGGGTCGACCGAGCCCTTCTCCACCAGGATCCGCACCTTCGTGGTCTTGTCCGCGGGCTCGTAGTACTCCACGTAGACGCCACCGGCCGTCCGGGTCCAGCCGGCCGGCACGTTCACGCTGACCGCGGCGTTGCCCTTGTACGCCTGCGTCTCCACCGCGGGCGCGGGCGGGGCGCTCGTGGCCGCGCCGGCCGCCGGGGTGGTCTTCGGGTCGCCGCCACCGCTCAGGGCGAAGACGAGCACCAGGATCAGGACCACGGCGGCCGCGCCACCGGAGATCAGCTGCTTGTTGCGCGGCCAGCCCTGGAACGTGGCGACCGCCTTGCCGGTGCCCTCCTTGGCGGTGTCGACGATGCTCCCGAAGGCGGCCCGGCGCTTGGCGGCCGGGCTGACCACCACGGTGCCCGGGCGGGGCGCGCCACCGGGCGGCGGGACCTGCCAGGGGTTCTGCGGCGGGATGACGCTCGTGGTGTCGCCGCCGGCCCGCCGGCCGCCGTCGGGCAGCTTGTGGGCGGGCATGGCGCCGGTGGGCATGCTCACGGCGGGGCCGGACGGCTCGGGCGCGCGACGGCGGCCGCCGCCCGCGTTCTGCTGCTCCAGCTTGGCCAGGTGGTCGGTGAGCGACTCCTCGGGCGCCAGCATGGCCCGGCCGCCGATCTGGCCGGTCGGCTGCGGCGGGATCTGCTGCGTCTCGGCCGGGGCCGGGCTGACCGGCCGCGGCGAGGGCACCACCGAATAGGGGTCGGTCATCATGTGCGGCGGGTTCTTGCTGGCCAGCGGGCCGGCCAGCTGCTGCCGCAGGATGGTACGGGCGGTCTGCACGTCCATCCGCCGGGCCGGGTCCTTCTCCAGCAGGCCCATCAGCACCGGGGTGAGCGAGCCGGCCCGCACCACCGGGGCGGGCGGGTCCTCGACGACCGAGTGCATGGTCTCGATCGGGTCGCCCTTGTCGAACGGCGGCCGGCCCTCGATCGCGGTGTAGAGCGTGACGCCGAGCGAGAACAGGTCGCTGGGCGGGCCGAAGTCGTGGCCCATGGCCCGCTCCGGCGAGATGAAGTGCGGCGAGCCCAGCACCATGCCCGGTGTGGTCAGCTGCACGTCGGTGGGCATCCGGGCGACACCGAAGTCGGTCAGCACGCAGCGGCCGTCACCGCAGATCAGAACGTTGGCCGGCTTCACGTCGCGGTGCAGCACCCCGTGCGCGTGGGCCACCTCGAGGGCGCCGAGCAGGGCGATGCCGATCTTCGCGACCACCCGGGACGGGACCGGCCCGTCCTCGATGACCATGTCGGCGAGGCTGCGGGCGTCCAGCAACTCCATGACGATCCACGGGCGGCCGTTCTCGTGCACGACGTCGTAGACCTGCACCACGGCCGGGTGCTGGAGCGCGGCCGCGGCACGGGCCTCGCGCATGGTCCGTTCGTACATCGCGTCACGGTCGCTCGGGGCCAGACCGGGAGGAAGGATGACCTCCTTGATCGCCACGTCGCGGCGCAGCAGCGTGTCCGCCGCCCGCCACACCGTTCCCATGCCACCGTGACCCACCGCGGCGCGCAGCGTGTACCGCCCGCCGATGAGCGTGCCGGGGGCGGCGCGTCCGTTGGGGGGAGCCGTGTTGCCGCCGCTCCACGTCGGAATTTGAGTCACTGAGGATGCCACCGAGGGGGTATAGGGGCTGTCGACCAACCCCGCTATCTTGCCCGCAGGTTGGGGGAGAACGAAAGTTCCTGAGCCACTGTTAACCACACTTCGACGGTGAGTAGTGGCCGAGTGGCCGAGGGTGGCCCCAGGGCGAACGCAGGGTGGCAAATTCCTCACGGTCGGCGGCCTTAACGAGTCTTAGGATCACCCGTGTGAATGCAGAGTCAGGGTTCCCCATCAAGCCGGTGTACGGCCCTGCTGACGTGCCGGTGAACGCCGGGGCCGACGAGCCCGGTCACTATCCCTACACGCGCGGCGTCTACCCGACGATGTACACGAAACGGCCGTGGACCATGCGGCAGTACGCCGGGTTCGGCACCGCGGCCGAGTCGAACGCCCGTTACCACCAGTTACTGGCGGCCGGCACGATGGGCCTCTCGGTGGCCTTCGACCTGCCCACCCAGATGGGTTACGACTCCGACGACCCGATCGCGCACGGCGAGGTCGGCAAGGTGGGCGTCGCCATCGACTCGATCGACGACATGCGGCAGCTCTTCGCCGGCATCCCGCTGGACCAGGTGTCCACCTCCATGACGATCAACGCGCCCGGGTCGGTGCTGCTGCTGCTCTACCAGCTGGTCGCCGAGGAGCAGGGGGTCCCCGGCGCAGCGCTCCAGGGCACGATCCAGAACGACATCCTGAAGGAATACATCGCCCGCGGGACGTACATCTTCCCGCCCAAACCGTCGCTGCGCCTGGTGGCCGACACGTTCGCCTACTGCAAGGCCGAGATCCCGAAGTGGAACACCATCTCGATCTCCGGCTACCACATGGCCGAGGCCGGCGCCTCGCCCGCGCAGGAGATCGCGTTCACCCTGGCCAACGGCATCGAGTACGTCCGGGCCGCGATCGCCGCGGGCCTGGCCGTCGACGACTTCGCGCCCCGGCTGTCGTTCTTCTTCGTGGCCCGGACCACGCTGCTGGAGGAGATCGCCAAGTTCCGCGCGGCCCGCCGGATGTGGGCGCGGATCATGCGCGACGAGTTCGGTGCCAAGGACCCGAAGTCGCTGATGCTGCGGTTCCACACCCAGACCGCGGGCGTGCAGCTCACCGCGCAGCAGCCGGAGGTCAACCTGGTCCGGGTGGCGATCCAGGCGCTCGGCGCGGTGGCCGGCGGCACCCAGTCGCTGCACACCAACTCGTACGACGAGGCGATCGCCCTGCCCACCGAGAAGTCGGCCCGGCTCGCCCTGCGCACCCAGCAGGTGCTCGCCTACGAGAGCGGCCTGACCGGCACGGTCGACCCGTTCGCCGGCTCGTACGCGGTGGAGGCGCTCACCGACGCCGTCGAGCAGGAGGCGACCGCGCTCATCGACCGGGTCTTCGAGTTCGGCTCGTCGGTCGACGCCATCGAGGCGGGCTTCCAGAAGAACGAGATCGAGGCGTCGGCGTACCGGATCGCCACCGAGATCGACGCCGGCGAGCGCGTGGTGGTGGGCGTCAACCGGTTCACCGTCGCGGAGGAGGAGAAGTACGAGCCCCTCAGGGTCGACCCGGCGATCGAGGCCGCACAGGTGGCCCGCCTCGCGAAGCTGCGCGCCGAACGGGACGAGCCGGCCGTACAGGCCGCGCTGGCAGATCTGGCGAAGGCCGCCGCCGGAAGTGTGAACGTCCTACCGTTGATGAAAGAGGCGTTGCGGCTCCGTGCGACCGTGGGGGAGGTGTGTCACACCCTCCGCGGGGTATGGGGCGTCCACCGCCCCGTCGAGCGCTTCTGAGCGGGTCGACGTACTCGTAGTGTGTCGCGTCACCTCGGCGATCCACTACCCGTTGAGGTTGGCGGGCCGGGATGATCTCCCGTGGGCCCGCCCAGCCTCCGGAACGGTGTGAGCACCTGTTTACACGACCGTTGCACAGCGTCACCAAAAACGGGACTAAGCTGTCGCGCGGCATGTAACCCGACAAAACTTCGAGAGTGAATACGGAAGCCTGACGTGACTACTGCTCTGGAGGCGCCCGAGGGCGCCGATACGGCGTGGCCCGGGCAACTCCCCGGGTCCGACCCCCTCCCCGGCCGGCTGGACCGCTGGCTCGCCTCGCGGGGGGCCGAGCTGGTAGCCATTCGCCGGCATCTCCACGCCCACCCCGAGCCGTCACACTCCGAGTTCGAGACCGCCGCGCTCATCGCCCGGGAGCTCTCCGTCGCCGGCCTCACCCCGCAGCTGCTGCCGCGCGGCAACGGCGTCATCTGCGACATCGGTGAGGGCCCGCGGACCATCGCCTTCCGGGCCGACATCGACTCGCTGCCGTTGCAGGACCTCAAGGACGTGTCCTACCGCAGCACCGTCGACGGGCAGGCCCACGCCTGCGGCCACGACGTGCACACCACCGTCATGCTCGGCCTGGGCATGGCGCTGGCGCAGCTCAACGAGCAGGACCTCCTGCCCGGCCGGGTGCGGCTGCTCTTCCAGCCGGCCGAGGAGGCGATGCCGTCCGGCGCGCCCGAGGTGATCGCCGCGGGCGGCCTCAAGGACGTCGACGCCATCTTCGCGCTGCACTGCTACCCGCAACTGCCGGCCGGGCTGGTCGGGGTCCGCTCCGGCCCGTTCACCGCGGCCGCCGACGCGGTCGAGGTCAAGCTGACCGGCCCCGGTGGGCACACCGCCCGCCCGCACCTGACCGCCGACCTGGTGCACGCGCTGGGCCGGATCATCGTCGACGTGCCCGCGCTGCTCAGCCGCCGGATCGACCCGCGCGCCGGCATCTCCCTGGTCTGGGGCTCGGTGCACGCCGGGCAGGCGTTCAACGCCATCCCCGGCGCGGGCGAGGTGCGCGGCACCGTCCGGGTCCTCAGCCGGGAAGCCTGGCGGGAGGCGCCCGAGCTGATCACCAAGCTGATCCGGGACGTGGTCGCGGCCACCGGCGCCGAGGTCGACGTCAACTACATCCGCGGCGTCCCGCCGGTCATCAACGACCGGATGGCGTCGGCGACCATCGCGGGCGCCGCGGGCGCCGCGCTCGGCCCGGACCGGGTGGTCGAGGCCGAGCTCAGCATGGGTGGCGAGGACTTCGCCTTCTACCTGGAACACGTCCCCGGCGCGATGATCCGCCTCGGCACCGGCCGGCCCGGCTCCGACATCCGGCACGACCTGCACCAGGGCGACTTCGACGTGGACGAGAGCTGCATCGGCTACGGCGTCCGGGTGATGGCCCACACCGCCCTGGCCGCCCTCTCCACCGGCTCTTTTTAAAACCCATATTTCGTACGGGACCGCCGAGTCCCCGGAGCGCCCCGCGAGCTTCGCGGGGCGCAAGCCTTTGCCGCGCCCGCCGGGCTGAGCTCTGTTGATGGCTCCGCTTCGCTCCGCGGCAAAACGCCTTGTAACCGGTCAGGAGGCAGGCGATTTCCCGCCTGCCTCCTCACCGGCGGCGTTTTGCGGGTGTGGCTGTCCCGCTTCCACGCATCAGTGAATCGGCGCGCTCACGGCGTACCGGATCAGGGGTTCGAAGCGGGGGTCTCGGCAGGGGGAGCGACCAGCGCCGGGGTGTTGCGGCGGCGGTAACGCCGCAGCAGGTGCATGACCGCCCAGGCCGGGAGGCCGATCGCGATGATCCACGGGAGCAGCGCGCCCAGGATGGTGAGCAGCACCCCGAGCGAGGCCATCAGCGCCTTCCATCCGCCGGCGAGACCGGCCAGGAAGCCCGGCGGCTCCTCCTCCGGCTCCACCGCGGCCGCTGCCGGGTCGAGGAGCACCACGGTGATCGTGGAGAGCGAGGTGAGGTCGGACAGCCGCCGCTTCTTGCCCTCCAGCGCGGCCAGATCCGACTCGCGGGTGGCCACCTCCCGCTCCAGCATGACCAGATCGTCCAGGCTCTTCGCCTCGGCGAGCAGGCGCTTGCCGCTCTCCACCCGGGCCTTCTGTACGGAGATCCGGGCGTCCAGGTCGACCACCTGCTCGGTGACGTCCTCGGTGTTGATGCCCCGCGTCTCCTCGGTGCCCAGCTTGGCGATCTGGTCCACCGCGGAGGTGAACTTGTCGGCCGGGACCCGCAACGTGATGTTCGCGGTCGACGAGCCGTCGCCGCTGTGCCGCTCGTCGCCGCCGACGAACCCGCCGGAGGCCGCGGCGATGCCGGTGACCTGGGCCGCCGCCGAGGTGACGTCCTCCACCCGCAGGGTGATCGACCCGGTGTAGATGATCGAGCGCTGGTCGACCCGCAGGTCGGGCGCCTGCGCCGCGCTGTCCTTGCCCTGGGTCGGCGCGGCCTGCTCCTGCGCCGCCCCGCCGCCGGCCTGATCGACCTTCCTGTCCGCCTCGCCGACCGCCGGGGCGCCCGCCGATCCGCTGTCCGATTGTGATTCGTTGTCGGCGCCGCAGCCGGCGAGCAGCAGGCCCGCCAGAAGGAGTGTCGCCGTGAGTCCCCGTTTATTCATGGCCGCTCCGATCTCATGTCTTCACTGACCGGTGGGACGTGAAGCGCACACGTCCCGGTTCCGGCAGACTGCGAGATGAGCGGTCACGATTCAGCAGCGGAGGGATCCCGTGCGCGTCACGAAGTTCACGCACTCCTGTCTACGCGTCGAGGGCGCCGGAGTTCTCGTCGTCGATCCGGGCGAATTCTCCGAAGCGTCGGTATTGGACGGCGCGGACGCGGTGCTCATCACCCATGAGCATTTCGATCACCTCGATGTGAAGGCGGTGACCGGTGCCGTCGCCCGGCGGCCGGACCTGCGGATCTTCGCGCATCCGGCGGTGCTGAAACTGCTCACCGACGTCGACGAGGCCACCACCGCGGTGTCGCCGCGGGAGGAGTTCGAGGCGGCCGGGTACCGGATCCGGGCCTTCGGCGGGCAGCACGCGATCATCCACCCGTACGTTCCGGTCTTCGCCAACCTGGGCTTCCTGATCGACGACGGCGCCACCAACCTCTACCACCCGGGTGACTCCTTCGTGGCGCCGGACGTCGCCGTCGAGACGCTGTTCGTGCCGCTGAACGCGCCGTGGGCGACCATCGCCGAATCGCTCGAGTTCGTCCGCGGGATCCGGCCGGAGCGGGCGTTCGCGCTGCACGACGGTCTGGTCAACGAGCGCGGCGCGGCGGTCTACGGCAAACACCTGGAAAGCTTCTCGGAGACCCGGTTCGCCCGGGTCGAGCCGGGCAGCGTGCTGGACTGACGTGCTGCACGCCGACGACGTCATCCAGCGGCTGTACGAGGCGCCGCCGGACGGGTTCGTCGCCGCCCGGGCCGAAGCGATCGCGGCGGCCCGGCAGGCGGGCGACCGGGAGGCCGCGAAACGGCTGGCCGCGCTCAAGAAACCGACCGTGGCGGCCTGGGTGGTCAACCTCGTGGCGCTACGGCGCCCGGAGCTCATCGAGGAACTGGTCGAGCTCTCCACGGCGCTGCGGGCGGCACAGCGGGAGTTGCGGGGCGAGGAGTTGCGGGAACTGTCGACGCAGCGGCGGCAGTTCGTGTCGTCGCTGGTCGTGGCCGCCCGCAAGCTGGCCGTCGGGTCCGGCGCGGGGGCGGCGAAACTGCCGCTCGGAGACGTGGAGGCGACGTTCACGGCGGCGCTCGCCGAGCCGGAGATCGCCGAGCAGGTGCGGACCGGGCGGCTGATCCGGGCGGTCAGCCACTCCGGGTTCGGTGAGGTGCCCCGGCCGCGGCTGCGGCTGGTCACCGATTCACCCGCGCCGGACTCTTCGGAGGCGGTCCCTTCCGTCGGGCCGGACTTTTCGGAGGCCGAGCACCGGCGCCGGGAGCGGGAGCAGGGGATCGAGCGCCGCCGCCGGGACCTGGAGCGGGAGCTGAACGCGGCCACCGCCGCCGAACGGCGCGCCGACCGGCAGCTGGAACGTGCCGAGGACGCCGAGCGGGAGGCCGGCCACCTGGTCGAGGACCTCGACGCCGAACTGGCCGAACTGGAGCGACGGCGGACCGAGGCGGTGGCCGACGTGGCCCGGCGCAAGACGGCCCGCCGGACCGCGGAACGGGAGGCCGCGGAGGCCCGCCGCCGGGTCGGCGACGTACAGGCGGCCCTGGACGACCTGCATCGATAGCGGGGAGCGTTTTCTTTAGACGGTCGAGGGGAGCAGAATCGGGCAGGTGACCCCGGAACAGGCTGCCGCCAACGCCCGCGCGGGACTCGCCGTCATCGTCGGCGCCTTCGCCGAATCACCGCGTACGCTGCGCCGCGCCCGGCTGCTCGGCCTCTCCGGCTGGGCGTACCACGTCTCGGCCCGGGCCGGCGCCCTCGGCGACGTACGACCGGAGACGGTCGCCGCGGCACTGGCCTTCATCGCGCCGGAGGCCGTCACCGACGGCTGGGAGGCCACGGTGAAGACGCACGCCCCGTCCGAGGTCGCCACCTGGCACCTGGTGGAGCTCTGCGACTGGGGCGCCGAACACCTGGGCGGCTTCCCCCGCCTGACCCGGCTGCTCGACCTGTCCCGCCGGGTGGCGGACCGGATCGACCCGGCCGGGCTCCCGCTCTTCGCGGCGTGGCAGGCCATGCCGGTGCCGAACTCCGAGCCCGGCGCGCAGGCCGCGGTCCTGCTGCACCTGCTGCACGAACACCGGCAGGGCGTCCACGTGATCGCGGTCCGGGCGGCCGGCCTCACCCCGCTGGAGGCGATCATCGCCGGGCCGGAGGGCGAGACCGGTGCGGTGGCCTTCGGCTGGCAGCCGCCCTACCCGCCGGCCGGTCCGCTGCTGCGCCGCCTCCTGTGGGCCGACGCGGTGGCGGACGCACTGGCCGGGCAGGCGTACGCGGCCCTGGACCGCGCCGAGCGGCTGGAGTTCGCCGGCCTCCTGGAGTCCCTGAGCCACCGCCTCGTCCGCTGACCCGGGGTCACCGCCGCGACCGCTGAGCCAACCGGGGGAAGACCGGCTTCGGGCGGCCCGGCCGGCTCAACTGCTCCCGGAGACGCCGGGCGCCGTCCGGCAGGAACGGCTCCAACTCCGTGGCCACCAGCCGACAGACGCCGGTCAGGGTGGCCAGCACCGCCTGCCCATCGCCCTTCCACGGTTGTTCCGTCTCGATCAGCCGGTTCGCCTCGTCGACCACCGAGCAGATCGCACCGGTGGCGGCCCGGAAGTCGAAGTCGTACAGGGCCCGGTCGATCCGCTCCGGCAGGTCCGTGCACCAGGCGGGTGGCGTGCTCGCGGCGATCTCGCCCCGGGTCAGCGTCAGCGTGCGGCTGACCAGGTTGCCGAGGCCGTTGGCCAGATCGGTGTCGGAGTGGTGGATCAGGCGCCCGGTGGTGAAGTCGGACCCACCGAGCCGGGCCACGTCGCGGAGCAGCCACCAGCGGACCGCGTCCGTGCCGTACCGGTCGGTGAGCCCGGCCGGGTCGACCGCGTTGCCGGCGCTCTTGGCGATCTTCGCCCCGTCCACGGTCAGATAGTCGTGCACCAGCACCGTCGTGGGCAGCGGCAGCCCGGCCGAGAGCAACAGGGCCGGCCAGTGGACGGCGTGGAAGCGCACGATGCCCTTGCCGATCACGTGCGTACGCTCGCCCGGCCCGTCCCACCACCGCCGGTAGCCCGGGTCGTCGTCGCCGTAGCCGAGCGCCGTCACGTAGTTGGCCAGCGCGTCCCACCAGACGTAGACCACCTGGCCGGGGTCACCGGGCACCGGGATGCCCCAGCCCGCGGCACGAGCGGCCGGGCGGGAGACGCTGAAGTCGGTGAGCCCGGCCCGGACGAACGCCAGCACCTCGTTGCGCCGGGCGGCCGGCTCGATCCGGATCCGTCCGGACTCCAGGATCTCCAGCAGTTGATCGGTGTACCGGGACAGGCGAAAGAACCAGTTCTCCTCGGCCACCGTCTCGGGCCGCACCCGGTGTTCCGGGCAGAGCCCGTCGGGCAGTTCCGGCTCGGCGTAGAACTGTTCGCAGCCGGGACAGTAGAGGCCCTCGTAGCGGCGCCGGTAGAGGTCCCCGGCCGCCGCGCACTCCCGCCACAGCCGTTCGACGCCGATCCGGTGCCGGGTGTCGGCGCTGGTACGGATGAAATCGTCGAAGGACAGGGACAGCGGCTCGCGAAGGGCCCCGAAACGGGCCGCATTGCGGTCGACGAACTCGCGCACGTCCACCCCGGCGACCTTGGCCGCGGTGACGTTCTTGAGCGCGTTGTCGTCGGTGCCGGTCAGGAACCGCACCGGCCGGCCCCGGCGGCGGGCGTGCCGGGCCAGCACGTCGGCCTGCACCAGCTCCAGCGCGTGGCCCAGGTGCGGTGCGGCGTTGACGTACGGAATCGCGGTCGTCACGTACAGCAGGTTCATGATCGTCTCCTGTGGTGGCCCGGTCCGGGCGGGAGACGGCGAAGCCAGGCCCGGCGGACGCGGGGCCTGGTCGTGAGGTGGTCAGCGCACGGCGAGGAGCCCCTGGGCGGGGCGCATCATCGACTCACGGCGTGGCTGCATGCGGCCATGGTAGGCGGGGCCCGACCGCGCGGAAACTCGTTTGGCGGCGGCCCCGGGAGCGTGGTCGGATGCCCGCATGACGGAATTGCCCAGCGGCTGGACCACCCGCCGGCCCACCCTCGACGACATCCCGGCGATTCTCGAGGTGGTGCACGCCAGCGACATCGCCGCGGTGGGCGAGCCCGATTTCACCAGCGACGAGGTCCGTGAGGAGCTCATCGCGCCGAACACGGATCTGGACCGGGACTCCTGGCTGGCCCTCGACCCGTCCGGCAAGATCGTCGCCTGGGCGTATCCGTACAACGGGACCGGCCGGGCCCGGGACATGGCCAACGTCTACTTCTGGCCGGAGATCGGCCTGCCCGCGCTGCGGCCGCTGCTCGCCATGCTGATGGAGCGGATCGCCGAGCGGGGCCGGGAGTTCGGCCACGAGATCTATGAGGTCCGGTCCGGGGCCATCCCGGGGGAGGACCATCTGATCGCGGCGCTGACCGACGCCGGTTTCACGTTCCTCAAACAGTTCGCCCGGATGCAGATGTCGCTGGAGGGCTACTCCCCGGTCGCGCCCGAGCCACCGGCCGGCGTCACGATCCGCGCGGTGGACTCCGGCGACGACGCCGAGATGCGCCGCTTCCACGCGGTCATCGAGGAGGCCTTCCGGGACTCCGATCACCCCGCGATGGGGTACGACGGCTGGCGCGCCCAGTTCGAGTCCGAGTCCTCGGTCTCCTTCGACGAGTGGCTGGTCGCCGAGGTGGGCGGGGAGATCGCCGGGGTGCTCCAGTCGGCCGACGGCAGCGGTGACACCGAGGAGGGCTACGTGAAGTACCTGGCCACCCTCCGGGGCTTCCGCAAGCGCGGGGTGGGCGAGGCGCTGCTGCGGCGGGCCTTCGCCGTCTATGCCGCCAAGGGCTGCCCGAAGGCCGGGCTCGGCGTCGATCTGGCGAACCCGACCGACGCCGCGAGCCTCTACTTCAAGGTGGGCATGACCCCGCTCTACCGGGCCGATGTGTACCGGACCGAGATCAAGGCGGCCGGCTAGACCGGGGCGGGGGCCGTTTCGGCCTCTCGCCGGGGCGCCGGCGGCAGCGCGCTGCCGCCGGTCTCCCCACCGCGGTCCAGCCACCGCTTCGGGGTGTGCTTACGCCACCACTTCTCGGCCGGCTCCTCGACGTAGGTGAAGAGCGCCCAGCAGATCACGTTGATGACCACGGCCATCCCGATCAGGGTGAACAGCACCGCGTTGTTGTCCGGCATCCGGCCGAACTCGTAGGTCGCCAGCCGGCTGATCGCGTGGTGGACCAGGTAGAAGCTGTAGGACCAGAGCCCCAGCGAGACGAGCAGCCGGTTGTTCAGGATGCCCCGGTGCCCGCGCGCCTCACGCTGGAGGAACGCCAGGATGATCAGGGCCGACAGGACGCCCACCATCGGGCGCATGGCGAACTCCATCTGGTGTTCGACGACGTCGGAGAACGGCCACCGCTCCTGGTAGTAGAGGTAGGTCCAGCCGAACAGGCCGGCCAGCGGGACGACCGGGTGCAGCGGCAGCCGCCAGCCGCGCCGCAGCGCCAGCGCCATGGTCATGCCGAGCAGGAACTCCGGCAGGTACACCAGCGGGTGGCGCATCACCCAGCGGGCCATGGTGGGGTCGAGGGTCGCGTCGGCGACCCAGTTGACCAGGTACATGCCGAACAGGCCGACCGCCGTGGCGACCATCAGCCAGCGGGTCCGCATCCGGTCCGCGAACGGCGCGACCAGCGGGAAGAGCGCGTAGAAGAGCAGCTCGACGCTGAGCGTCCAGGTGACCGGGTTGCCCGGCAGGGTGGGCGTGACGTCCGGGAACCAGGTCTGCACCAGGAACACCGACGAGATCAGGCCGGGCCAGTCGATGTCCACCTTCGCCGCGACGTAGAACGCGTAGATGCCCAGGGGCAGCGCCACCAGGTGCACCGGCCAGATCCGGCCGACCCGCCGCCAGTAGAACACCCGGGGCTCTCCCGCGGCTTGAAGACCCACATCATGAGGAAGCCGGAGAGCACGAAGAAGAACGTGACGCCGTGCGCGCCGATACCCGAAAACGGGAAGATCGCCTCGGACCGACCGAAACCGGTCTTGCCACCCAGTCCGGTGAAGTGGTGGGTGAACACCGCGAAAGCCGCGAAGAACCGCAGGCTGGTCAGGGAGTCCAAGCGCTTCGGCAGCGGGGCCGTGGGGTCGGCCCTGAGGCCTTTCATGAGCATATGTGTGAGATCAGCTTCTGCGAGACGGCGGAAGAGTGACGGAAGTGCGAACAGTAGTACAACCGTCGATTGGGCGGTAGGCGAGAACGGTCTCGCCCACCAGCCGCCTAGATCTCCGGAGAAGCCGTTCCGGTGGGTCGGCCGCGCAGATCGGCGACATAGTCGTTGGGCGCCCCGGCCTTCTCCGCCGCGTTGGCGATCTCCGACAGGTACCAGGCGGTCGGCAGACCACCCTCGTACCCGGCGAAGACGTACACCCAGGCAGAGTCCTCACCGTCAAGTGTCGATACACGCAGGGTGACCTTCTGGTACGCCCCGGCGGTGACGCCCTCGATCTCGTCGAGCTGTGACGCGTCCCACGCGTGGACGTCGTACAGGGAGACGAAGACCCGGTCGCCGGGCGACTCGACTATCGTCGCCACCGCCCCCTCCCAGCCGATTTCTCCCTCACCAGCGAAGGTGAGGCGCCAGCCTTCGATCCACCCCACGCCGACCATCGGCGAGTGCGGACAGTAGGCCCGCATGCGGGCGGGATCCAGGTTCGAGCCATACGCGGCGTAGTGACGCACGGCGACGACGATAGTCCTCGCGGGCGGTGGTGAGAATATGAGGAGTGCGTGTCGGCACAACTGTTCGGTGTTGGATGCCGCTTTTGGAGGTCTTTAGTCGTGAGTCGGATCGTGATCATCGGTGGGGGACCGGGAGGGTACGAGGCGGCTCTGGTCGCGGCGCAGCTCGGGGCTGACGTCACTCTCGTCGAAGCCGAAGGGCCCGGTGGAGCCTGTGTGCTGACCGACTGTGTGCCGTCCAAGACGTTCATCGCCAGCTCGGAGGTGGTGACCGGGCTCCGCTACGAGGAGCGCTTCGGGATCCGGTCGTCCGGCCTGTCCGGGGTCACCGTCGACGCGAAGGCGGTCAACGAGCGGGTCAAGAAGCTCGCCCTCGCCCAATCCGGTGACATCCAGACCAAGCTGATCAAGGCCGGGGTGGACGTCGTCCGGGGTCGCGCCCGCCTCGGTGAGGACCGGCTCGGGCACACCCACCAGGTGCTGATCACCCCGGAGGGCGGGGAGACGTACGCGGTGGAGGCCACCACCGTGCTGCTGGCCACCGGCGCCACCCCGCGGGTGCTGTCCTCGGCCCGCCCGGACGGGCAGCGCATCCTCGACTGGCGGCAGGTGTGGGACCTCGAGGAGCTGCCCAGCCACCTGGTCGTGATCGGCTCCGGTGTGACCGGCGCCGAGTTCGCCAGCGCGTACCTGGCGATGGGTGTGAAGGTGACGCTCATCTCCAGCCGCGAACGGGTCATGCCGCACGAGGACGCGGACGCCGCCATGGCGATCGAGCGGGTGTTCCGGGAGCGGGGCATGACGATCCTCAGCCAGTCCCGTGGCGACTCGGTGGTCAACACCGGCGACGGGGTCCTGGTCACCCTCTCCGACGGGCGCACCGTCGAGGCGTCGCACGCCCTGATGGCGGTCGGCGCCGTCCCCAACACGTCCGAGCTGGGCCTGCGGGAGTACGGCGTGGACGTCTCCGACGGCGGCTACGTGACCGTGGACCGGGTCTCCCGGACCAACGTGCCGGGCATCTACGCGGCCGGTGACTGCACCGGCGTGCTGCCGCTGGCCAGCGTCGCCGCCATGCAGGGCCGGATCGCGATCTGGCACGCCATGGGCGAGGCGGTCGCCCCGCTGCGTCTGCGGACCGTCTCGGCGAACGTCTTCACCGACCCCGAGTTGGCCACCGTCGGCGTCTCCCAGAACGAGGTGGACTCCGGCCGCTTCCCGGCCCGCCAGGTGATGCTGCCGCTCACCGGCAACGCCCGCGCCAAGATGGCCGGCCTCCAGGACGGGTTCGTCAAACTGTTCTGCCGCCCGGCCACCGGCCAGATCGTCGGCGGCGTCGTGGTGTCACCCAAGGCCAGCGAGCTGATCCTGCCGATCACCATGGCGATCGAGAACAACCTGACCGTGGATCAGCTGGCCCACACCATCACGATCTATCCGTCGCTCTCCGGTTCGATCGCCGAGGCGGCGCGTCAGTTGATGCAGCACGAGATCCAGTAGCCGGTCCTTCGGCGGCCGCCTGATCGCGGCCGCCGAACAGGGCCAGGATCCAGCCGGCCGTGCCGAAGATGAGCGCGGCGGTCGCGGCGACGGCGAACAGGCGCCACGCGGACTGGGTGATCGCGGTGCCCCCGAGATGCCCCACCAGCCCGCCGTAGCAGGCCCAGCTCAGCGCGGCGGCCACGTCGTACCCGATGAAGGACTTGATCGGGTAACCGGACCGGCCGGCGTGATAGCCGGACGCCATCCGGCCGCCCGGGACGAACCGGCAGAGCAGCACCACGAGCGGGCCGGGCCGCCGCAGGCCACGGGTGAACCGGGCGGCGGCGCGCCGGGTCTTCGACTCGCTCTCCTCGTTGCGCGGCGCGAACCTGTCCCGCAGCGCGCTCAGGCGGGCGCCGGTCGACCGGCCCAGCACGAAGGCGATGAGGTCACCGGTGAACATGCCGACCGCGCCGACCGCGACCACCGCGGCAAGATCGAGATCTCCGTAGACGGTGAGCGCTCCGGATGTGATCATGATGGCCTGGGTGGGTACCACCGGCACCAGCGCGTCGACCGCGAGAAACGCGAACAAGGCCAGGTAGGCCCACGCCGGTATCGCCAACATGGTCAGCATTTCGGTCATAGGTCGGGCCACCTCGCGGCTTTCAGGACTCCCGGCATTGTGCGTGAACCCGCCTGAGAGTGCGCTGTGTTCAGAATGCGCTCCCGCCGGGCACGGTCCGTCGTGATGCCGGACACGCTACGGCGAGAAGCCACCCTTGCGCGCCCGCTTTTCGCGGGTGGCCGATCCCCGGCGTACGGTGGGATCGGCCCCGCCGCACGACGGCGCGCGGCCGCGGGCCGTCGGTAGGTCCCGTATCGACGGCCCGTACCCATCTGACCTGCGAAGACACCGGACCTTGGCCCGCTCAGGCCGTCACCAGGCCGTCAGGCTCCGTCCGGGCCGCCGGAGCCATCCTTCGGTCGGAATAGGTCATCGATTGCCTTCCGGGTACGTCCCTCGCTGGAGGGCATGAGGTGGGTGTAGTACCGCAAGGTGAAACCGGGATTGGCGTGCCCGAGATACTCAGACAGAGCCTTGATGCTCTCGCCCGCGTCCAGCAGCGACGAGGCGTAGAAGTGCCGCAGCGCATGCATTCCGGTCGAGCGAGACGGAGTCACACCGGCGCTCCGCAACGCGACGTGCCAGCTCTTGGCGTTGAACGTGTTCTTGTTGATCGCGCTCGTCCGCGTCGTTGTGAACGCCAGACGGACCGTGACCCGCTCATTGCTGGCCGGGTTCTCCCACGGCAGAGTGATCTTGACCGGCGGAAACTCCTCGAAGTGCGCGTGGAGGAGAGCGGCCACGCTGTCCGGCAACGGCACTCGGCGATCCCGATCGCTCTTGGGAAGCCCGAACACCAGACGATCCCGGACGATCTTGACTTGCCGCACGATATGCAGCCATCCGCCGTCAAAATCAACGTCATCGGGCGAGACCCCGAGGATTTCGCCCTGACGCATCCCGCACCCGGCACCGAGAGCAACCATCGGACGGTAACGCTCCTGGATGCCTGCCTGGATCGCCGCGACGGTCTCCGCCTTCCAAGGAATCACCTTGCGCTGTACGGGCCGTGGCGCAGTGACCGAGCGAGCCAGGCACGGATTCTTACCGATCTTCTCGTCGTCAACGGCGGCATTGAGGATGGACTTGAGGTGAGCGAAGACCACCGCCCGCGTGCCGTCGCCGAGCGTGCCGACCATCTTGCGGTCCCACTCGCGAATCTCTCTCGGCTTGATCGCCGCGAGCTGAGAATCACCGAAGGTGGGCAGCAGATGCCCGCGTACTCTGCGCTCCGTGCTCTCTCGGGTCGACTCATCGAGCGCCCTGGTGCGAAGCCACTCTTCGGCGTAGTCGCGGAAGAGGGTCTGCCCGGCGGAAGGATCGATGTAGGCACCGCGGAGCTTGTCGCCCTCGACGGAGATGAGGAAGTCCTCGGCAGCCTTCTTGGCCCGGTCAGGGAAAGACTTGCTGCGTTCCCGTCCATCAGGGGTGATGTACCGGACCCGGTACCGCATGCCCTTGCCATACAGCTCAGTTCGCACCTGTTGAGTGCGCTTCTTTCCCTTCTTGTCGACTTCATCGGTGGTCACGGTCTTGTGCCAGCGGTCCTCGACGTGTCCCATTACGCCGCCACCTGTCCGCGAAACCACGCCTGGACGTCGGCGGGGTCGTAGCGCAGGTGCCGGCCGATCCGGGCAGCAGGCGGACCGCACTTCGTCTTGCGCCACCGGTACAAGGTCTCGACGGGCACCCGCAAATACGCCGCCACGTCGTCGACCGACCACAGTTCAGCCATTGCTGTCCCCCCGTTGTGATGTGCGTTGTGCCTGACGCGCCGATCGGATCCGGTCACCGATCGCGGTAGCGAGTTCGAGCTGTTCGCGGGAGTCGTAGCCGATGCCGAGGATCTGCCAGTCGTTGACGACCAGGACCTCGGTGTCGGCAGGCAGACCGGCCTCAGTGAGCGCGGCATCGACCTGATGCTGACGTCGTTCCGCGCGAAGGTTCTTGAACGTCGTGCTGTAGATGCGCGACTTGGTGAGGAAGTGGCCCCGGAAGCCGAGCATGTGCGCCCAATGCCGCAGCTTGAGATCGGCGTACTGGTCGAGGCCGCCAAGGTCCCATGCGGTTTGGATCATCGCCCGGTGGTGACCCGACACGGGCAGTTCGTCGATGTGCGCTTGCGAGCGGATACGACGATCGCCGGTCTCGCTGGCGCCGGTTCCCTTGGTGGCGTACTTGGCGATGTAGCCCGCCAGCCGGGAGTCGTTGACGACCTGGTCCTCACCGTTGTCGACGCCGCTGAAATCGATGTCGGTCGCGGTGATGTCCTTCACGTCGACCTGTGAACCCCAGGCCAGGGGCAACACCGTGCCGTCCGGGCGTTCGGTGTCGACGCGGACCGAGGCGGACGCGGACCGCACCGCATCGGCGAGTACGTCAGAGGTGAGCCACGCCGGGGGTGCCGAGTCCGGGCCGGTCGGTCCGTCGGCGCGGATGACGGCGTGGAAGTGGACCAGGCCCCGCCGCTGATACTCAGCGACCTTCGCGTAAGAGACGCGCAGGTGGTTACCGGACTCGCGGACCGTGAGACCACCAGCGGTGGCGACGGCCCGGCGCAACGCGATGGCGAACCGGTGCCACAGGTCACCGCTGTGTGCCTGCCACAACACGGCACCGGTGTAGTCGTAGGTCTCCGGGGCGAGCGGGCTACCCAGCAGCGGATGCCCGTCGGGGTGCCATTTGCCACAGGAGCACGGCCGTTTGCCAGGTCGGTTGTGGACCGCACCGAACGACGGGGCAGTCAGCGTGACGAACAGGCGCGTCGATGTGGCGACGGTGACGGGGATTCCTTTGCCGCCGGACATGCCAGCGTGGATCAGGTGCCAGGCATCAGCGGCGTACCGGTCGGCGCAGGTCGGGCAGACGGCCGCACGGCGGGTGCCGCAGGATGCCCACACCTTCCCCCGGCGGGAGGCGATGACCTGTCCAGTGCTGGCGTGCCGGGCTTCCCATGTGCCGATCAGGCGAACCGGCTGGAGGCAGCCCTGGACGCTTTCAACTCCGGCACGCCATTGCTTGTAGGCGGGGGTACGCATCCACTGAGCCAGGGCCGCCTCTCCGTCGTAGGCGGGGCGGGTCGATGTTGACAAGCAAATCCCTCCAGAGACGGCCTGCCGTGCCCTCGTCGTCAGAGCACGGCAGACCGGAACGAGTAGGAGACGAGATCAGAGAGCGGGGGTGAGCCGGTCGGCGACCTTCGACGCGAGCGGCAGCGGCAGGCGAGTCGCCTGCTGAACGTCGACGGCGGTCACCGGGCGGTCGAGGCTCGCGGCGAGCTGGTGAACCCGGGCCTGCATCGCCAGGGGCAGGCCCAACCCGTCCAACCCGTCCGTAGCGGATGCCGAGGGTGCCGGAGCCGGAGTTGGAACGTGCTTGGTCACGACGCCGGCCGGGATGGTCGGCTGCCTGGTGGGTACCGGCGGCATCGGTGCCGCGGTGGGGGCAGGGCCGGGAAGGGTGATGGCGCGGCGTGCTTGGGTGCAGCGTGCTTGCACGATCGGCATGACTTCGGCCAGGAAGAACACCAGGATCGGGACCATGAGGTGTGCGGCGAGCATGCCCGCGCTGACCCCACCGTCCCGAGGCCACAACGCGGGAACCACGTTCATGACCAGGGTCGAGCAGAGCAGGAACCGCTTGAGCCAGTCGACCGCCCGGGAGTCGATGTCGATCTCCCGGGCGATCATCGCGGCTTCCCAGCGCAGGACCGTGATGAGGATGCCGACCAGGCAGGGCTCCACACCCCAACAGCCCCACCACACCGGATCAGCGGGACTGAGGTTCCCGGCGAGGAAGTTCTGTACGCCGGTCGTGGTAAACACCGAACCGAGCGCCAGGAAGAACCATAGGCAGCGGGTGACGCTCACCCGCAGGCGCTCGATGTCGACGATGTCGAGCGCGGCATCCTGTTCCAGGTCGTGAACCTGCCGGGCCACTTCCAGGCGCTTGCTCAGTTTGCGGACCTGACGAGGCTGCCGGGGGCGGGTGGTTCGGTCGCGGGTCACGGCCTCGATCACCCCGCCGAGACAAGCTCGGTATGCGGCCATCCGGCGACCCGGACCAGGTCGGCAATGTCAGCGTCGTCGCAGTACGCGGCCCGCACCCGCAGCGGAGTACGGGAACGCTGCTTGACCACGAAGCCGATACCGGCCGACTCGGGAGCGTTCGGGATCTCGTCGGCTAGGGCACCCCGACGGCGCATGTCGTCGCCGAGCACCATATCCGGGTGGCCGGCGGTAGTAGCCCGCAGGCAGACCCGCAGAGAGAATAGGTCCCGTTGCGGGATCACGTCCTTCGTGGGCTCCTGCAACGCGCCGATCACGCTGCCGCCCAGAGCACGAGCCTGAGACAGGATCAGCGGGAGCACCGCCTGAGCACCCCGGGTCAACGACCGATCGCCGTACCCGGTCACCGCGCCCAACTCGTCGATGACCAGCAGTTCGAGCGGGGTTTCCCGCGACATCTCGAAGGTGCGACGCCCCTGCTCGGCCAAGGTCCGCTTGCGCTCCTGCATGGTCTCCCAGAAGGAGGTCATCACCTCGACGATGTCCTTATCGGTCTCCGCGTACCGGTACGACACCGGCCGGAGCGCGTTCAACTCGGTGCCCTTCGGGTTGATGACGTGCAGCCGGACCAGGCCGTCACGGATCAGCGGAGCGCAGGCCCGCAACGCCATCCAGGTGACCGAGTTCTTGCCCGAGCCGGTGGCGCCCGCGATCAACCAGTGCTGTCCGATCAACGGCGCGTACCAGTCGCCGCCGTGCTCCGTCTCGCCGAGGTACACGTTCGCCAGGCTCGCGGAGTCGGCCTCAGCCGGGATGTCCGGCGGGATGATGACCTGGGTGAACGGTTCCGAGCGCTGCACGATGAGCGCGATCACCTGAGGCCGTACCCGCTCGATACCGATCCGTTCGGCCCGCAGCGCCACCGCCAGCGCTTCGGCGGCTTCCTCCCACTGCTTCGGGGTCTGCCCGAGCAGCAGCCGCACGTACACCGTCTCGGTGGACGGGGAGTGCGACCGTACCCGCACGATCCGGGGGACGTTTACGGCACCGGTCGTCCGATGGACTGTGACCAGGTTGCACGCTTCGGTCACGCGACCCCACCACGGTCCGAGGTACGTCCGCGACAGCCAGCGCCGCCGCACCGCCCGCAGCCGGGGAGCCGCGATCCGCGACCACGAGTCGGGGTGACCCCGGTACCAGCCGACGCCGGCCGCCACCGCACCCGCCATGACGCCGCCCGTGGTCACCGGCCCGAAGTGGGCCACACCAGCGGTCAACGCAGCCGGAGCGGCCACGAACCCGGGGTGCCGAGCGGCCCACCCAGCGACCCGCCATTCCCAGCCCTGAATACGCTTGCCCATCGTGTTGCACCACTTTCTTGTCATGGTTTCTGGCATGAAAAAGGCCCGGACCGAAGTTCCGATCCGGGCCGCCTCAGTGAACTAGCGAATGGAGTCGAGCAGGGTCTTTGCCCGGCTCGTGCTCTGCTCCGCTCGACTCGTCTCGTCCAGCCACGGCGTGGCCTCTTCGAGAAGGATCAGCAACACCGCGACCGACCGACGAAGGTCGTCGTAGTGACGCATGTATCGGTGCCGCTCCGGCATTCCTTTCATTGCGTCACGCATCATGCGCATTGCCTTGTCGATTCCGTCGTAGGTGTCGAATACCTGGTACGACATCAACCCACCTTCCACGGTTTCGCCACCAACTCGGCCTCGAACGTCTTGACTCTGATCCGAAAGCTCTGTAGTGCTTCCGCCGCCTGCTTGTGCGCGTCCTCCAGGTCCTCGACGCGAGCCGCGTACTGATACAGCGTCCCCGGCGGCGGCTCACATGACGCGATCAGGCTCTTTGCCCCGTCGAGCATCAACGCCAAGCCCTGAATCGTGCCGACCAGCGCCTCATACCGCCTGCGCCCCGTCATCGACTTGAAGATCTCCGGGACCAAATCCATACGGCGTCCTCTCCTTGAAGTAGTCCACCTCTCGGTGGGCACCACCCGCCCCCGGAAAAATTCTCCGAAGGACGGACAGAACCCATCGAAACGCGACTACTCCCGGCCCGTCAGGCGCCACATGCGACGCCAGCGGCGGGTCTCGCGCCGGATGAGGCCGACGTTGATTGAGGCCGACAGTAGCAGTAGGCCAGAAAGAATAAGATTAGTGTTAGACATGGCAATCCTCCTTTCGTGAAATTGCGATCGAATGCGGGATTTTGGCATGGATCTATCCACTGTTGAATTCTCAAAAAACCGCCGAACCCGTGACCAGATTGAAGCCGCAGCGTATCGGCATTAGTGCCCCGATCCGACTCGAACGGATTGCCCACCGAAAGGGGCGAGGCTAGAAACTTCTCCGTCG
The DNA here is from genome assembly GCF_014205215.1 of Actinoplanes lobatus. Taxonomy (NCBI): domain Bacteria; kingdom Bacillati; phylum Actinomycetota; class Actinomycetes; order Micromonosporales; family Micromonosporaceae; genus Actinoplanes; species Actinoplanes lobatus. The sequence continues at coordinate 1,501,652 of NZ_JACHNC010000001.1, read as the reverse complement.
CGGGAAGGGCCGGACTCGCGTCGTCATGACCGCCCGGTCCGCCAAGCTCACCGGGTCGTCTTGACCCCCTGAGCCTTCCAAGTCAGACCCGACCGGCCGTCCCGCTCCCAGTGCGAGACCGTCGGCGCGATCATCTCCACCAGCTCGCCTTCCTCGATCTGACCCGGGTCCGTCGAGAGCGTGATCTTCAGTTCCTCGCCCTTGCCGCGGTAGCCGTCCTCCGTCGCGACCGGCTTCGCGAACACCGCGATCGTGTACAGCGGATCGTCACTGCCGTACGCCGTGAGCACGCGGCCCTCCTGATCCGTCTTGATCGCGGGCTCCTCCACCACGCGAAGCTTGTAGCCACCCAGGTTCACGGGGATGTTCCGCATCTTGTCGATCTCCCTACAACTCGATCGCGAGCCGGATGCTCGCGCTGCACGCAGTCCCTGCACTCGCACATCGCTGGTTCGCTAGCGAACTGGCGATGTAGCGACGTTAGCAAGTAGATCAATGGGTTGCAAGGAAGTTCGCTAGCGAACTGGCAAAGTTGGTGGTTGAATGGCTTCTATGCAGCAAGAACCCGAGTCCACGCCGGGCGTGGTGCCTGTCCATCACCGCATCGCGGACTCCATCCGAGCCGAGATCGTGAGCGGACGCCTGGGGCCAAACGACGCCGTGCCGTCGGCAGGCGAGCTGGCGGCCAAGTGGAACTGTTCGGTCGGTTCGGCGCGTGCAGCTCTAGATGTACTGACCAATGAAGGACGCATCGTCGGCGGTCGTGGCCGGCGCAAGCGAGTCCGGCCACCGGTACGCAGGATTCGCCTGACCGTTGACTTCACTCAGCAGCAAAAGAACCTTGTACTTCGGCCCGAGGAAGAACGTGCAGCGGTGGGAACGGCTGAGCTTACGGCCGGTGTCCCGATCGACCGAACACACTTCACGGCCCGGTACTCTGTTGTTCCCATCACGCCGGAGCTTGCCGAAGAGTTTTCCGTTCCCGATGACGTTGAGGTACTTCGGCGAGTCTACGAAACTCTTGAGATTGACACCGGTCTCCGAATTGCATGGAGCACCTCCTACATCCCCGTGAGCCTCATCTCAGGAAATCCTGATCTCCTGAGAGAGGATCTAGAGCCGTGGCCTGGAGGGCATCAGCATCAGCTCTATACCGTCGGGATTGAGATAGAGCGATTTGTCAGATCGGTTACAGCGACGGAGCCGACGCCAGCCGATCGTGCGCGTTGGGGAATTGATCCAGGCGTGCCGTTGATGTGGGTGCGAAGTCGCTCCGTAGACACCGATGGAAGAGTCGTTGAGCTTTCCGATGCCACATACCCTGCTGACAGGGTGGATCTGGTGTTTACGGAGTCCTTGGATCGGTGGCCGGCGGGTCATCAGTCATACGCGAAGGGAAGTTGAGGAAATGGTTAAGCGGCCGGAGATTGATCCTGCCCTCGGGCTCGATTTGGTTCCTAATCGGACGATCAGCAGCTCCAAGGCAACCGTCAGCATCGTAATCCCAGCGCACAATGAAGAAGCCACGATTGCCAGTGTTGTTGCTGAGGCGCGCCAGGGCTTGTCGCTTCTTGGGATCGGCGGCGAGGTGCTCGTTAGCGCAAGCGGATGCACCGATGGGACGGTGGCCGAAGCGCAGAAGACCGACGCTCGGGTCATTGAAGCACCGATTGGTAAAGGCGCAGCCATAAAGGCTGGACTGGCAAGTACGTCAGGCGACATTGTCTGTCTAATCGATGGCGACATGCAGTACTTCGGCGACCGACCGCTATCAACGATCTTGCTTGAGCCAATCCTAAGCGGCATTGCCGACGCGTGTGTCACCGATCTGTATTGGCGTCCCCTGTATCCGCAGATGTGGCTCCACGGTTTTTTTGCGCCAGTCTGCGGCTATCTCTATCCGGAAATGCTTCCGAAGGTAGGCTCCACGCCATGGTCTGGGCAGCGCGCGGCGTGGCGCCACCTCTGGCCTGAGGAGATGCCAGATCACTTTACCGTCGACCTCGACATTCTCATGCATTGGAACCGGAAGGCGCTGCGCCTACGCCCGATTGTCGCGGACGACTGGACAAATCCGCAAAGGCCCAAGGACGATCTAATGAGCCAAGAGTTAGACGTCATAATTCGTCACGGCCTCATCGATGGCCGACTTGACGAAGCCACGTCGATTGCGCTACGCAAGTGGTACGATCGCGCGCACTCTCTGATGGCCGAATATAAGCCCAATATTGACAGCCCGCAGGCTTTCGAGCAGGAACTTCTGAAGGCATCAATGCAGGAGTTGAGGCGGCAGCTTGGTTTGGTCCAACGATAGGCGCAGTTGTTCTAGGCCTTGCTGGCACCGCCGCACCGCATGCTCAGGAAGAGGTAACGCGTTCGACGGAAGTTGACCAAGATGCGTATCGTTCCCGGATGATCACGAGGGTCGATCGATGGGTGCGGTGGAGGGTAGTCAAGGCTGCCTATGAACGCTGGGAGGAGCGGCATGTCCGACATCGCTTCTCGGGTTGGTCAGTGCGCCGCCGCCTCGCCGTGTTCGTGTTCACGCCAACGCTGCTGATCTGTTGCGGCGGGATTCTCAGTGTCCCTGTCCTCTGGTTTGCCAGGGTGACGGTTGAGGCCGGCAAGGGTGCCCCGTCTCCCGAAGCCGCCGCAGATGAGTACCTCATCCGGTTGTCGTACAACGATCCCGATGGCCTGCTGCCGCTCTTGGATGATGGCGGGCAGGAGCGGCTACTGAGCCAGTGGCGGACGTACCAGGACGCGATGCGCTCAACCGATCCGCCCCCCACCCGTTTAGACATCAAGTCCTTGCGTAGCGGCCCTGTCGTCGACGGGCGTGCCGAAGTGCGCGCGGAGGTCCAGGCAGTGTGGTGGGGCGCGGACGACAACGGGCGGCTTGGCGGCTACAGCAGCTCGCCGCGGACATGGGTCATCAAGACCCGAAACGATGATGGTTGGCGAGTCGCCGGTATCGACGCTCCGCCATGGTGCGGGACGGGTGGGTACGTGCCCCGATATGAAGGCGCTGGAGATGGGGAACCGTCGGCTGCGCCCGTGCCGGCGGTCGTCCCGTCGTCGGCGGATCCGTTGAAGCATCCCCGCGAGATGTTGAAGTGCGGCCCGCGTGACCCGTTCCGCGCGTGGCACTCCTGCCCGCCAACGTCCTCGATGCCGACGGAGTGAACGCGTCGACGGTCAGTCTTCGGCATTCCGGTGTTGCCGGAGTGCCGTCAGCACCTTTTCAAGCACTGGCAGGTCATCGACGAAGCCGCTGGGAACCTTCGCCACACCAACGAAGCGAGTTCGCCGGAGCAGCGGGTGGAGGTGGGAACCGGGAATCCGCTGATCCAGTACCGGCAGCTCATACACGGTGCGACTCTCTTCTGTCGAAAGTTTGAGGAGTGAGGGCGCAGGTACGTCTCGGCCGGAAGAAAGCGGGAACGGGGCCGTCGTGGACGTCCTAGCCGACACAGACCGGTAGGGGCGTGCACGCGTAGCAGGGGGGCATGCGTGTCGCTGTTCCGGCTGGATCGGTTTAACGCCCTCACCCGGATCTAGCGCCCTGCCCGGCCACTAGATCGTTGGAGGGTCAAACTTGGGAGTGGTGTTGAAGGCTGCGACCTAGACCGTCGGCAGGTCGAACTCGCCGCTCTTGGCACCTTCGAGGAAGGCGGTCCACTCCTCGGGGGTGTAGCGGATCTTCACGCCGTCCGGGTCCTGGCTGTGGGCCACGGCGACGCCGCCGGACGGCAGGTGCTGCACCGTGACGCAGTGCCCGGCCGCGCCGGACTTCGAGGACTTGAACGGCTTGCCGTCGTTGAGCAGGTCCATGCTGGTATTCCTTTCCTTGGTGTCACCGGCGGCCGTTTCCGCCGGAGAATGGGGCCGGTGCTCTGCCTCGCGGGCCGCGATCGCGGAACGAAGCTCACCGGGGGTCGCAGCGTTGACGTGGACCGGCCACGGGTCACCGCTGACCAGCAGGGCCGACCAGCAGGCCGGATCCGTGCCGCGCGGCGGGTGATACCAGGCCACCCACGCGGGGTAGTCGACGTCGATGGCAAGGCAGGTCCTCGCTGCCCGGCGAGGCCAATCCATGAGGTTGGCCCACAACGGCCGACCCAACCGACGCAGATCGATCTCACTGGCCATCACTGCCCTACCGCCGGTAGCGCGCCATGCGCCCGCAGCACCCGGATCGCGTGCTCGAATGCTGGCGTGCCCGCATCGTGGTTCAAGGTCAGCTCCAGGGCGACATGCGCGGTACTGGTGCCGGTGACGCACCACTCGTCGACCGTGAGATACCCCTGCTCACCCGGCAGGCCCACGGTGATGCTCACACCCATCGACCGGTCCGGTGCCGCCACGGCCAGGTAAAAATCCACCGCGCTCTCCGGCGGCTCGGCAAGCCATCCCGGCACCAGGTCGGCGAGCAATCGCACGAACCGGTCAGGAGCGCTGGAGGCGGGCATCGGGTAGCCCGAGGAGCCAAGCACCTCGCGTAGGGTCGGCCGCGCCTCGTCATCGGGCTCCAGCGCGCGGCCAGCAGCGTCCGCAGCGGCGAGAGCGTGTGATTCGTCGTAGATATAGTTTGTCATCGAATGCCCCCTATGCGTGGCGTCAGTCGCCGGGTCAGATCTGCCTCCATGGCGATCAGCGCCTCGAACTCCGCGACCCGCCGTTCCAGGTCAGCGATGGTCGCTCCGAACGCCCACGGCGTCCGTGGCACGTTGTCGTCCAGGCCAGGGCGGAAGTCGTCACAACCGCGCAGCCGCTCACCGTCGGTTCGGCGGGCACCGAACCCGGCCGGGCGCTCCCAGCCCTTACCGGTGTTCTCCGGCATCCACGAGGCGGACCAGGCGGAATGGTCACGATCGAACTGCTCGCATGCCTCCAGGACACCCGGCGGGTACGGCAGGTTCGCGGCCCGGATCCGTCGGTTCCGCCAACTGAGCGACTCCTCGATGGCACGCTGCGGCTCAGGCACCGGGAATCACCAAGCCTGACGGCGGCTCCTGCTGCGGCCGCACGTTGATCACTTCCCGGCCCTCGTCCTCGCCGTGCGTGCCGAAACACTTCCGGCACAGCGACCGCACGGCGTCGTCAGGGCGAGTGCCGCTCGGGTCGTACAGGTGCTCCGGCACCGCCAGCTCGACAGCCACGTACGGCGTGATGTCGACAGCGGCACAGAGATCGAAATGATGGTTCGGGTATTTCTCGCGAGCCCTATCGACCGGCATTGACTCGAATTGATCGAGCAGGCCGGCAAGCGCCGGACACTCGGGCGAGTGAAACGTCATCATCGGCGGGTAGTGACGGCGGGTCATGGGTTCGCCCGCCTCACGGCCCACATCACGAAGCGCCCGTAGAGGTCCGGCGGCTCCGCCACGTTCATATATGAATCCCGAGCCTCGTAGAACGTCGCGACCAGGTACAGCAGCAGAACCGACGGGTACTCCCGGAACTCCTCGATGAGTGCCACCTTGCCCGGCGCGCAGGGCCACGGCTGCCCGCACACTCGGCAATCCCAGGACGAACGGTCGGCAATGTGCTCGCTGCTCGGCTCCGGCCGCGCGGGCGTGACGAGGACCAGTTCGGTCGTCATTTCGTCCACCGCTCTCCAGGCAGACGGACGTACATCGGTCCCCATGGCGTCGGCCAAATCTCCTCATCCGCATGGCGCGTGCGAGGTCCGGGACGCACCGGCGTCAGGCCAAATGGCTGTCCGGCATCCGGGCATGGGTGCCTTAGTCCGCATACACACTGGCGAGTCGGGAAGACCCTCAGGACTCTCCTTCTTCGGTGCTTCACGTCTGCCCCCGGCGGGTCGGCTTCGAGACGGGTGGAGCCTGGCGGATGCCTGGCGTCGGCTTAGAGATCACTTAGTAGTAGTACTTGTGGTACTTACTCGGGAGTCTACAAGTACCTGAGATACTTTTGCTACAGGAACTAAGCCTGCCCCGGCGTATCTCCCCCACCTCAGCGAGGGAGACTCATTGAAGGGAGCCCCGAGGATGGAGTTGCAAGCGATGGCTGTGCGCAGACAAGCGCCGACGGTGGCGAGGCGTCGTCTTGCCGCCCAGTTGCTCGCGCTCAGGACGTCCGTGGAGGGCCGAACGCGCGAAAACGTCTCCGCCGCAACGGGCCTGTCGACGGGTGCTCTGCACCGGATGGAGACCGCGAAGACCACGCCGCAGGCCGGAACGCTGAATCATCTACTCGACTTCTACGGCGTCACTGACGCCGACACCCGCGCCGAGATGCACGACTTGCGCAAGAGGTCGCGTCAGCTCAAGTGGCTGGAGGCATTCGAGGGTGGCACGCTGCCCGACACCTACCGAACGTTCACGTCCTTTGAGTCCGACGCCGAGCGGATCTCGAACTACGAAAGCCTGTTCGTGCCTGGCCTGCTCCAGACTCGGGAGTATGCCGAGACTGTGATTCGGGCACTTCTTCCCGAGGCGACGGACGAGGAGATCGGCCCACGGCTGGAGATCAGGATGCGGCGGCAGGAGGCTCTGACGAAGCCTCGGCCTCCGGCGCTCTGGGTGATCCTGGACGAGGCCGTGATCCGTCGACAGGTGGGTACCCCGACAGCGCACCGCGCCCAGCTTGAGCATCTGGTTGCAATGGCACGGCGGCCGAACATCACTCTTCAGGTACTCCCGTTCATCGCTGGAGCGCATGCCGGAATGCCTGGCGCCTTCGCGATCTTGGAGTTCGTAGAGCCCGATCCGCCGCTGGTCTACATGGAAAATCAGGGCGGGGGACTTTTCGCGGAGGCAGACGCCGAGGTTGGTTGGTACCGCATTGGCTTCCAGCGGCTTGCTGCTCAGGCTCTGAACACGAGCGACACCACGACAATGATCCAGACCGTGGCCCGCGAGGCCACATAAAGGAAGGAGCGGGCGGTGGATCTCTCTAACGCACGCTGGCGTACAAGCACCCGTAGTGGGGCAAACGGCAACTGTGTCGAGGTGGCGATCACCGACGAGGGCGTCGCCGTTCGGGACACCAAAGACCGGAGCAAGCCCGCGCACGTCTTCACTCATGCAGAGTGGGCCGCGTTCGTGGGTGGCGTCAAAGACGGCGAGTTCGATCTCTGATCGCCCGACACCGAAGAGCCCGGTCTACACAGGCCGGGCTTTTTCGCGTCTGGGCTAGGGGCGGAGCAAGGGCCGGCTGCCGGTTCGTGAGTTCACCCTTGCTCACCGCCTGATGGTCAAGATTCGGTGCTTGTCCGGGATGACGTGGCGCGGATCGCGATGACAACGTCGTGTCCGAGGTCCGGGTCGACGGCGCAGTGCAGTCCAAGATCGGTGATGCGGCCATCCGCTCCGCGGGTGTCGACAGCATGCCCCAGCAGTGGACCCAGTGAGTCGATCGTGGCCTTCCACAGGTTCGGCCAGGCACGTCTCGGGCCGACCACGAACGACAGCTGAAGGGCGATGCCACCGGTCGGCGACAAACCACCAGAGGCAAGCTGGTTGTGGATCTGTTGCCGGAAGGCTGGAGCGACGATGGAGGCGCTCGTCCGGACCTGAAATTGCTCAGCCCCGCCGGGGTCCCGGGCCGGGAGGGCCTGAAAGACCCCGACCGAGGAAGTCCTGGCGTGTCGCTTGCTTGCCCATACCGAGACGAACGGGCGCCGGGTCGCCGCGGTGAGCCTTGGTACCAGCGGGTACACGAAGCGGTCCAGGTCGTTGGAGGACAGCAACGGCACATTGCTGGGCAGCCCGATGTTCAGCAATAGCCCTAGCGGGTCAGGCGTCACCCGCAGGTCCTCAGCGACGAGCAGCCGGATATCGTCGGCAAGCCCCGCCAAGCGGTCCTTGCGGGTGCTTCCCGCCTCAGCATGACCGGCGAGAGCGCGGGCGACATCGAGCGCCTTACCCGCTGCATGAGGTCGGGCATAGAAGACCGGCATGATCATATTTGGACAATACCCCGGCAGGCCGACCGCGCCCGTGGGAGCTGCATTGATCCCGAGATGGTGAGTCAGCTCAATGCCCTGGGCTCGAGCCGCAGAACGCGTGTCCTGTCTCGGCGGAGCTGACGCACCAGACATCCCACGACTTTGCCGGAGCCCTGGGGGCGGAGCGCGCATGCCTAGGCGAACCGGGTTGCGGTCGACGTAACCCGCGTAACCCGAGCGTGCGTGTTCAGACTTTCTTTACTTGTTCAAGGGCGGGCCTTCGGCCCGCCGCCGTGTCGCGCCGGGGCGCGCGTGCGGCCTGGCGGCCGGTCACGCCCCGGCGCACGGCAGCATCGGGCGTTGAAGTGCGAACGCTGCCTGGTCACGGCTAGAGCGCCTCCGGCGGGGGCCTCGGGCTCCGGGATGGTCCGGGGCCGTTTGGCCGGCGCGGTCCGCGGTGGTCGAGGGCCGCCATCCCGTCACCGTCGTCCCAGGCAGAGCCGAGCAGACCTGCCCCGGGGTGACCAGGTCGTACGTCCGGTAGGGCGCTCCACCTGGTCACCCCGGGGCAGGCCCGCTCCACGTGGTGTGGGACGACGGTGACGGGATGGCGGTGGCGGTGTGGAGGCGCGTTCCGCGCGGAACCCAGGCCGTTTCCAGGCCGTCAGGCCGCCGCCAGGCCGTCAGATGCTGACAAACGTCGACCAAGACTGCCGAACGATGATCAAGAATATGGGCAGGTCGCGGCCTTGATCGTGGCCGCGACCTGCCCAATGATCAACAGGCTATCCAGTAGGTCCCGTATCGACGGCCCGCTCCGGGAAACCTGGGAAGCCCCGGGCCCCATCCGGGGAACCCCGGGCCCCTCCAGAGAACGCCGCAGGCGGCGAACCCGTGACGGCTAGTCGATCGCGCAGATCACCGTGCCGGCGGTCACCGTGGCGCCCGGCTCCACGGACAGGCCCGCCACAGTGCCCGCCTTGTGCGCCTGCAACGGCTGCTCCATCTTCATGGCCTCGATCACCACGATGGTGTCGCCCTCGGCCACCTCGTCGCCGTTCTGCACGGCGACCTTCACGATGGTGCCCTGCATCGGCGCGGTCAGACTGCCGCCACTGACCCGGGTCTGCGCGCCGCCGCCGCGGGGACGGGACGCACTGCGCTTGGGGGCCGCGGGCCCCGTACCGGAGAAAAGGGTCTTGGGAAGCCGCACCTCGATGCGCCGGCCGCCCACCTCGACCACGACGGTCTCGCGCTCGCCCGCCTCCTCGGCCGGCGCGGCGGGCGAGGCGAACGGCTGCACCTCGTTGACCCACTCGGTCTCGATCCAGCGGGTGTGCACCGTGAACGGCTCGCCGGTGAACGCCTCGTCCCGCACCACCGCCCGATGGAACGGCAGCACCGTGGCGATCCCCTCGATCACCGTCTCGTCCAGCACCCGGCGGGCCCGCTCCAGCGCCTCGGCCCGGTTCGCGCCCGTCACGATGATCTTCGCGAGCATCGAGTCGAAGTTGCCGCCGATCACACCGCCCTGCTCGACCCCCGAATCGACCCGCACACCCGGCCCGGACGGCCAGGTCAGCGCGGTGACCGTGCCCGGCGCCGGCAGGAAGTTGCGACCCGCGTCCTCCCCGTTGATCCGGAACTCGATCGAATGGCCGCGCGGCGCCGGGTCCTCGGTGAACGGCAGCGGCTCGCCCGCCGCGATCCGGAACTGCTCCCGCACCAGATCGATGCCGGTGGTCTCCTCGCTGACCGGGTGCTCCACCTGGAGACGCGTGTTCACCTCCAGGAACGAGATCGTCCCGTCCTGGCCCACCAGATACTCCACCGTGCCGGCGCCGTGATAGCCGGCCTCCCGGCAGATCGCCTTCGCGCTCTCGTGGATCTCTCGTCTCTGGTCGTCGCTCAGGAACGGCGCCGGCGCCTCCTCGACCAGCTTCTGGTGGCGGCGCTGCAACGAGCAGTCCCGGGTGCCGACCACCACCACATTGCCGTGCATGTCCGCCAGGACCTGCGCCTCCACGTGCCGGGGCCGGTCCAGGTAGCGCTCCACGAAACACTCGCCACGACCGAAAGCGGCCACTGCCTCGCGGGTCGCACTCTCGAACAGCGCCGGGATCTCCTCGATCGTGCGGGCCACCTTCAGCCCTCGGCCACCGCCGCCGAACGCCGCCTTGATCGCCACCGGCAGGCCGTGCACCTGCGCGAACGCGACGATCTCGGCCGCGTCCGCGACCGGATCGGGGGTGCCCGGCACCAGCGGCGCGCCCGCACGCTGCGCGATGTGCCGCGCCGTCACCTTGTCACCCAGGTCACGGATCGACTCCGGCGAAGGACCGATCCAGATCAAACCCGCATCCAGTACGGCCTGCGCGAACTCGGCGTTCTCGGAGAGGAAGCCGTAGCCCGGATGGATCGCGTCGGCCCCGCTGCGGGCCGCGATCTCCAGAACCTTGTCGATGCGGAGATAGGTGTCCGCGGCGGTCTCACCGTCCAGCGCGAAGGCCTCGTCGGCCGCCCGCGCGTGTGGCGCGTCCCGGTCGCTGTCGGCGTAGATGGCGACGCTAGTGAGGCCGGCGTCCTTGCAGGCCCGGATTACCCGGAGGGCGATCTCGCCGCGATTGGCGATCAATATCTTCCGCACGGGGTAGAGCCTAACGGTTCCTCAGGTAGTTCCGCCGTGATCGATCTTCACTGTTCTGCAACGTTCCCGGGCTGTGGAAATCCGCCGCTAAGTTAGTCCCGATTCGTCTCGCGGGCCGGGCCTCGCCCACGGCCCGCTGCCGGCCCCGATCGCCCCTGCTCCCGCACCGCGCGGCTGAGTATGGCCGGTTCGATCGTTTCGATTCAGGGTCTTCTTCTGGCTGCCCACGGCCGAATCCGCAATCCCTCGCCAGCGGGTCGCGTCACCCCCAGCGATCTTGGACGATTCACCACCGTTTCGGGTGGCAAATCGTTCAAGGTCGCCCAGCATCGGTTTGCAAAGCGGGCGAATCGGGCGCCTGCTTCCGGCGAAAGCCTCATTTCAGCCTGGCGCGGCGGACGGCGCTCCATTCGGCGGTTCGCCTGACCGGGCGCTTGACCTAGAATCCGCGAACACCCGAGAAGAAGACTCTTCAGTGCCGCCAGAGTGAGGTGATCGGGACGCCCATTTCGGCGAGGAGGCGGCGCAGCAGCGGCAACGACAGGCCGATCACGTTGCCCGGGTCGCCCTCGATCCGCTCCACGAAAGCCCCGCCCCGCCCGTCCAGCGTGAACGCGCCGGCCACGTGCAACGGCTCACCCGACGCGACATAGGCCTCGATCTCGGCGTCGCTCACATCGGCGAAATGCACCGTCGTCGTGCCGACCGCCTCCGCCTGCCGGCCACTGACCAGCCCGGTCAGGTGATGCCCCGTGTGCAGCACCCCCGACCTGCCGCGCATCGCCATCCAGCGCTTGGCCGCCTCCTCGGCGTCGGCCGGCTTGCCCAGCACCTCACCATCGAAGGCCAGCACCGAATCACACCCGAGCACCAGAGCCCCCGGATCGGCGGGCAGCACGGCGGCGACCGTCCGCGCCTTCATCCGCGCCAGGGCGAGACTCGTCGAATAGGCGTCGTCAGCCTCGACGGCACTCTCGTCCACACCGCTGACGACCACCTCGGCGTCGATCCCGGCCCCGGTCAACAGCGCCCGCCGCGCGGGACTGGCCGAGGCGAGAACCAGGCGGTACACGATGTCGGTCTGGACGCTCTGCACGCTCTGCACGGGAAACGAGCCTACAAGCCGCAGGCGTGCAAAAGGGTGCTCAAGCGCGGCGTTTCAGCGGCGATCTCGGACAAATAGCGCAGCTCAGTGCCCACTTCCCAGCCGCGGCGCCGATCCCGGAGGGCGGCGCCCGCAGGACTCATGCGGTCGGCTTCCGCCGCCGGCGCACCAGAAACGCGAGAAGCACCCCGAGGACGGCGATCCCACCCGCGACACCGGCGATGACCGGAAGGTTGGATTCCTCCGCTTTGTTCTCCGGATCCGCTTTGTTCTCCGGATCCGCCGGAACCGCAGAACCCCCCACCGACGGCGCGGCCACCGAAGGCTGGGCCGACGCGGTCGCGGCAGTGCCCCCCTCAAGCGGCGGAACCTCGGCGGTCAGCGCCTTGACGACATTGAGCACCCCGAAGCCACACTGGTCATCCCGCCCGGGCGGCCCATTGTCGTCAGCCGTAGCGGTGAGCCGGTGAATCACCTCGGCCGCCGAAAGATCGGGGAACTTCGCCCGCACCAGAGCAGCCGCCCCCGAAACAATCGCCGTGGCCTCCGACGTCCCGCTCCCCTTGCCGTAGCCATTGTTGAGGGTTGTCGTCGCTACATTTACACCCGGAGCGCAGATTCCCACCTTCGGGTCGGTTACCGAGAAATCTGCCAGATTTCCTTTTTCATCTATTGCGCCTACTGCGAGGACCTCAGGCATTGCGGCAGGATATCCGAGCCGTAGTGTGTCGGATTTGTTTCCGGCGGCCGCGACAACTACTGAGTCTGCGAGAACAGTTGCAGCTATTGCATCATTCATCGCTCGGGAGTTTGCTCTACCGGCTGAGACGTTGATTACATCGGCGCCCACTTCGGCTGCCCGTTTGATGCCAGGCTCGAGCCCGGATCCGCCGCCCTCGGCGTTAGCTGCCTTGATGGGAAAGAGTGACGCGTTGGGTGCTATGCCAAGGATGCCGTCGTCTGAATTATGGCCATGTCCGGCGATTAATCCCGCCATTTGGGTGCCGTGGCCATTTTCGTCCTTCTGCCCGATGCCATCTCCTCCCCGGATCGTGTCGGCGCCTTCCTTGAGGTTCTTCGTTAGGTCACGGTGAGGAGAAACTCCGGTGTCAACGACGGCAATCGTTACGCCGCCGCCTTTGGTGATCTGGTGAGCTTGGGTCAGTTTGAGGAAACTGACCTGCCACTGCGCATCCCGAGCTGGATCTGCGTTGGCGGGCGTGACGGGGTAAAGAGTGGCGGCAATAGTGCCCAGGGTGACAGCGATTGCCGCTCCTTTCTTGCTATTCACCTAACGGCCGCCAATGGTGGGTCCGGGATCGATTCGATGCTCGGTGGGAGGAAGCAGGACAGGGTCGATGCCTTCTGCGGTTTCCCATGGATTGTCGGGATCCCAGCGCTGAGAGGAAGCTTCCTCGTTGTTCCTCGATGACGGACGACGGCTAGCTCGGGTGCCGCCGTCTTGGCCGATCAGGCCGCCAATGGGGTTCACTCGTTGAGTGCCGCGAGTGGACATTCCGGGCTGACCGCCTCTGCCGGGCGGTGGGCCGCCCAGCATCCCGGTGGGTGATCCACCGATGACTCCTCCGTGCGGAACCGACGTGCCGCGGCCTCCCGCTGCTGGCGGAAATGTGCCAACCGAGGGGTTGTTCATCACGGGAGTGCGAGGGGCCGTCGTTGTCGTGGACGGAATCGTTGGCGTGATGGTGTACGGGTTCGGGGAGTTCGGATTGGGCGGGATTGTCGTGGTGGTGCTCGTTGTGGGAAGAGTTGTGGTCGGTGGAGGCTGAGTCTTGGTGCCACCCAGGATGGGGCCGTCCGGGGCAGGCTTGGATGTTCCGGGCTTGTCGTTCGTTCCGCCAGGGTTCTGTGTGCTCTTGTCGATTCCGGACCCCGGAACAGTGGTTTTCGAAGTTTTGGTCGGCGTGATGGATCGTGGGTTGAACGGCGGCACGGTCGATGCCGGGACGGACCCTGTACCGCCGGAATCTAGCGAGTCGAAGTTGTCGCCGTAGATCCATTTGGGGTCAAACGGCTTTGGGGCTATGAAGTTGGACTGGGCGGCGGCCAACTCGGCCGAGAGGGACTGCATCGTGACGCGGGCCTGGGTGGTCAGGTCGTCCTGACGGCTGTACGGCACCGGCGGCGTCGTGGCGATCGGGTCCATGGTGGCCAGCGCCACCTCGTTCTTGGCCTTCTCGTACTTCTGGAGTTGTTCGCGGTTGGCCGCGTACTCCTTCTGGATGCCGGCGACCTTTTCCTTGGCCTGTTCGACGGCCTCGATGGTGGTGGTCAGGACACGCCAGTTGGTGTTGGAGGCGAGCCGTGTCTCCTCCAGGCTGATGATCAGCTGCTCGAGGCGTTCGATGTACGCGTACGCGGCCCGGCTTTTTTCCGGGGGCCAGGCCTCGGCCAACCTGTCGCGGTACGACCGGACCTGGCTCACGTGGTTTTCCAGGAGTTTGGCCGATTTGTACCAGGCGTCGCCCATCTCCTGGTGCGGGGCGCTGTCGTGATCGTGGATCAGCTCCCACATGGCGTCGACGCTCATGCCGTTCCAGCTGGTGCCGCTGATGCCGCCGCCGGTCTCGATCCCCATCACGCGCCTCCGGTGAACGGCTCCGAGGTCTCCCCGGTGCTCTCGAACTGGGCCTCGACGTCGGCGACCTTGGCCCGGGAGAACGCGTCGGAGCCCCGGTACTGTTCGCTGATGCCGCTTGCGGCGCTGGCGAACTTGTACGTCCCGTCGGTGTAGCCGGCGACGTTCATCTGGGTGGCGATCTGCACCTGGTCGTGCCGGTACAGGAACAGGTGCAGCTCGTAGAACGGCGTGTCGGGCAGCTGTTTGATCATGGTGTTGCTCACTGCGTCCGCATATGGGGCGTAGTTCAGCTCGATGTCCTGCTTCAGCTTCGCCGCGAACTGCTCCATGGCGTGAATGTCGGCCTCGATGGCGCCGAAGTCGGTGTAGTCGACATTGCCCAACCACCCCGCGGAATCCCTGGCTTCGGACAACGTTCGTCCTCCCATCGATCGGCAGCTCGTGACCCAGAGAGGTTAGCGAATCACGAGCCGGGCTTCCGCCCCCTGTGGACGACGGTCAGCGGGGGAGTGCCGAGGTGCGCCAGTTCCGGGGCCGTCCGGCGGGGTGCGCTGATCGGATCCAGTCTGAGACGGGTTGGGGGGTAGTACGAGAATTGACCGAAGTAGATCGAGATGTCAGGATGGCGACCAGCGCCGCCACCTCATGATCGTCTAGGCTTCCTCTTACGACGCTGACCAGCGGTTCCTCGTTCATCAGCCGAGCGTACGACGGACTACTGGAGATCCGGTGACACGCGTCCCACACTCGGCTGATCAATTCGCGGCCGCTCGACAGAACCAGGTATTTTCTGCGTGATGTCTTCTTCTCCCCCACTCGTTGTCGCTGATCGGTACCGGCTCGTCGCGCCGCTCGGTCAGGGCGGGATGGGACGTGTCTGGCGGGCGGCCGATGTCGTCCTGCACCGAGAAGTCGCGATCAAGGAGCTCGTGCCGCCGCCGGGGCTGACCCCGGCCGAGCGGCAGGAGATGCGTGAGCGCTCCCTTCGCGAGGCGCGCGCCATCGCCCGGCTCAACAACATCAACGTGGTGCGCGTCTTCGACGTGCTCAGCACGGATGCCGATCCCTGGATCGTGATGGAGTACGTGCCGTCCCGATCGCTCCAGGACACCCTGGCCGCCGACGGGCCGTTCAACCCGTTGCGGACCGCGGAGATCGGCCTCGGCGTGCTCAACGCGCTGCGTGCCGCCCACCGCAACGGGGTGGTGCACCGGGACGTCAAACCGGGCAACGTCCTGCTCGGCGCCGACGGCCGCGTGGTGCTCACCGACTTCGGCCTGGCCACCGTGCCGGGCGACCCCAACGTGACCCGGACCGGCCTGGTGCTGGGTTCCCCGGCGTACATCGCTCCGGAGCGCGCCCGGGACGGCACGGCGGGCCCGGCGGCCGACCTGTGGTCGCTCGGCGCCACGCTGTTCGCCGCGGTGGAGGGGCAGTCACCCTTCGCCCGCCCGTCGGCGATCGCCACCCTGGCCGCCCTGGCCACCGAGAACGTGCCGGTCTCGCGGAACGCCGGACCGCTGAAGCCGGTGCTCAACGGGCTTCTGCGCAAGGATCCGGCGCACCGCATCAACGCGGAGGAGGCCGAGCGTCTGCTGAACCGCGCGTCCGGCCGCCGGTCGAAGATCACGTTCCCGATGAGCCCGACCATGCGCCGGCCCGGTGTGGGCCGGGAGCGGCCGTCGCTGCCGAGCGGTCCGGGTGGTCCGCCGGTTCTGCCCGGTTCCGGGTGGGGCACCGCCACCGGCTCGGCGCCGGTGGTACCCAATCCGCGTCCACCGGTCGCCCAGCCGCCGGCCGCCGACGGCCGGCAGCCGCATCGTCCAGCGGTCCAGCCGCAGCAGCCGGCGACGCCGTTCGCGCAGGGCAAGGCCCAGGTCGGCGGTCAGGTCCCGCCGGTCGGCCGGGACGGCAAACCCCTGGACGCCACGCGCCTCGACACGCCTCCGGTCCGCGACTCCTCCTCGGGTACGCGTCAGGCGCCCCCGACCGCACCGCAGAGCGGCCCGGCCGACACCCCGTCGGCGATGGCGAGTGGCTCCGCGCCCACCAACGCGCTGCGCACCGGTTTCACGGCCGCCGACGTGGCCGCCAACCGGCGTAAGCAGGCCGCCCCCGAGCACGAGCGGTCGCTGGCCCAGGCCACGGCCGGCTACCCGGTCGTGACCCCGCGCACCGAGGCGCCCGCGGCCGGGCAGGCGGAGACGCCGGCCGTCGAAGCGTCGCCGGTGACCGGGCCCGAGGCGGCGGCGAAGGCTGCCACCAGCACCGAGCCGGAGGCCGCCACCAGCGCGGACGCCGGTTCCGAGCCGGACGCCGCGACGAGCGACGAGACCGCCGGGCCCGTCACTGCCGACGACACCGGATCGGAGTCGAAGGCCGCGTCCGAGGCGACGACCGACGCGGACGCCGGGCCCGAGGAGTCGCCGGCCGAAGCAGAGACGGCGATCGGCACCGAGGCGAAGGACGAGCCGGCCGCGGAAGCGGACACGCCCGCCGAGGCCGTGGAGGAGACGGCCCCGCCCGTACCGGAGGAAAAAACGACGCTGCTGGCACCGGCCGCCAAGGCCGGCCCCGCGGTGGAGGAGATGACCTCGGTGCTGGCCGCGCCGGCCGAGGAGAAGACGACCATGCTGGCGCTGGACGACGACCGCACCTCGGTGGTCAGCGTCCCGCCGCGGCGGCGCCCGGTGACGGATGCCACCCGAGTCGGTGACGGGGCGCCGGTGCCGGAGTTCGCCCGGCCGTCCCGCCCGGCTTGGACCCCGATGCAGTTGCGGCCGGCGGTCCGCCGTACCGGTGGGGTGACGATCTTCGGAACCACCCTGACCCGCCGGCAGGCGGCGATCGGTCTCGGCATCGTGATGACGTTCGTGCTGCTCGTCGGCATCATCCTGGTGCAGGCGTTCGGTTCGGACGACGACGACAAGAAGGTCCCGCAGGCCGGTGCGTCGGCCGCCACGCAGCAGTCCGGCGGCAAGCAGTCGCCGGACAAGAGCACGCCCGCGAGTCAGACGCCGTCGAGTTCGCCGACCGCCGCCGGGCTTCCGGACGGCTGGCGCCTCTACCGGGGTTCCGGCTACACCCTTCCGGTTCCGGACAACGCCCGCAACGAGGGTGGCGCCGCCGGCGGCGGGCGCACCTTCGGGTGGGGCAAGAGCCGGCAGATCCGCCTCGACATCGTGCCGACCGGCGTCGACCCGATGGAATACCAGGAAGGCGACAACACCGGCGGGTACGACGAGGTCGGCCCCACCAGGCTCGAGTACAAGGGGTACCAGGCGGTCGACCTGGAGTACTTCCGCGCGATCAGCAGCGGCGCCCAGCACGTGGTGCGGCGGTACATGCTGGTCGGGGACAAGATGTACGTGCTGACCTGGTACACCGAGGATCAGGACTGGGAGAAGGCGAAGCCCGACCTCGAGAGCATCTACGAGGGGTTCGAGCCCCGTAAGTGACCGCCGTCATGCGTGATTCCTGGGTGGCTGGGTAGTTATCCAGGATCACGGATGGAGGTGGATCATGAACTGCCGACGGCACGGAAGTAAGCCGACGATCGCACTGTGGATGCTGGTCGCGGTGGCTGACGTCGCGATCCTGGCGTCCACCGGGCTGCTGGCGATCCTGCTGGTCCTGGCCGCTCTCGCGGTGGTCACCGGAGTCGGCGTGATGGCGGCCCGGTCCCTGGGCCGGCCCGAGCCGCAACCGGTGAAGGTCGTGGCACGCCGCCGCCGCTAGCGAAATCGGCTACAGTCCCCGGCGTGTTGTCGATCGACGGTGTGACTGACCTGTGGGACCAGCTGTTCGGTGCGCAGCCCGACCCGCCCGGGATGCTGGTGCTGCTCACGGCGGTGGCCGGGTTCCTCGCGGTGGCGATCCGCCCGGTGTGGCGGGTGGCCCGCAACGCCGTCACGATCGCCCACGAGGGCGGGCACGCGCTGTTCGCCCTGTTGACCGGGCGCAAGCTGCGGGGCATCCGGCTGGAGTTCGACACGTCCGGGCTGACCCTGTCGGCGGGCCGCCCGACCGGGTTCGGCATGATCCTCACCCTGCTCGGCGGCTACATCGCGCCGTCGCTGGTGGGCCTGCTGGGCGCCTGGCTGCTCGGTGGCAACCGGATCACGCTGCTGCTCTGGCTCGCGGTGGCCCTGCTGCTGCTCATGCTGATCAACATCAGGAACCTGTTCGGCGTGATCTCGCTGCTGGTGACGGGCGCGATCGTGTTCGCCGTCTCCTGGTACGCCGAACCCGACGTGCAGGCGGCTTTCGCGTACGCCGGGGTGTGGTTCCTGCTCTTCGGCGGGATCCGCCCGGTCTTCGAGCTGCAGAGCCTGCGCGGCCGGGGCCGGATGCGTGACTCCGACCCCGACCAGCTGGCCCGGCTCACCCACCTGCCGGCCCTGTTCTGGGTGACCGTCTTCCTGGCGGTGAACGTGGCGGCCCTGCTGGCCGGCGCTTTCTTGCTCGCCGGCCAGTGGCTGAGCTAGCTGGCTTCGCTTCGCTCCGCGGCGATTCGCCTTGTAACCGGTGAGATGGCAGGCGATTTTCCGCCGTCCGCAAACCCCACGGACGTCGGAAAATCGCGTGCCATCTCACCGGCGGCGAATCGCGGGTTCCCAGAGGGCTACAACGGGATGTTGCCGTGCTTTTTGGGCGGCAGGGACTCCCGCTTGGTGCGCAGCATCCGCAGCGACCGGACGATCTGGGTACGGGTCTGCGACGGCTGGATGACCGCGTCCACGTACCCCCGTTCGGCGGCGATGTACGGATTGGCGAGCGTGTCCTCGTACTCCCGGATGAGCTCGGCCCGGCGCTGAACCGGATCCTCCGCGGCGGCCAGTTCCGCCCGGTAGAGGATGTTGACCGCGCCCTGGGCGCCCATCACCGCGATCTGGGCGGTCGGCCAGGCGAAGTTGACGTCGGCCCCGAGGTGCTTGGACCCCATCACGTCGTACGCCCCGCCGTACGCCTTCCGCGTGATCACGGTGACCTTGGGCACGGTGGCCTCGGCGTACGCGTAGATGAGTTTCGCCCCGCGCCGGATGATGCCGTCCCACTCCTGTCCGGTGCCGGGCAGGAAGCCGGGGACGTCCACGAACGTGAGCACCGGGATGTTGAACGCGTCACAGGTGCGCACGAAGCGGGCCGCCTTCTCGGACGCGGCGATGTCGAGCGTCCCGGCGAGGCTCATCGGCTGGTTGGCGACCACGCCGACGGGCCGTCCCTCGACACGCCCGAAGCCGACCACGATGTTCTGCGCGTAGAGCGGCTGGACCTCGAGGAACTCGTCGACCACGGTCTCGATGACGGTCTTGATGTCGTACGGCTGGTTCGGCGAGTCCGGGATGAGGGTGTCCAGCGCCCGGTCCTGCTCGGACAGCTCCAGGTCGGCCGGCTCGTCGTAGACCACCGGCTCGTCCAGGTTGTTGCTGGGCAGGTAGGAGATCAGGGCCCGGACGTACTCGACCGCGTCCTCCTCGTCGCTGGCGAGGTAGTGCGCGTTGCCGCTGCGGGTGTTGTGGGTACGTGCCCCGCCCAGCTCCTCCATGCCGACCTCTTCACCGGTGACCGTCTTGATGACGTCCGGGCCGGTGATGAACATGTGCGACGTCTGGTCGACCATGACGGTGAAGTCGGTGATGGCCGGGGAGTAGACGGCGCCGCCCGCGCAGGGGCCCATGATCAGGGAGATCTGCGGGATGACGCCGCTGGCCCGTACGTTGCGGAAGAAGATGTCGGCGTAGAGGCCGAGCGCGACCACGCCCTCCTGGATCCGGGCGCCGCCGGAGTCGTTGATCCCGATGATCGGGCAGCCGATCTTCATGGCCAGGTCGAGGACCTTGACGATCTTCTCGCCGAAGACCTCGCCGAGGGATCCGCCGAAGACCGTGAAGTCCTGCGAGAAGACGCACACCTGCCGGCCGTCGATGGTGCCGTGGCCGGTGACCACGCCGTCGCCGTACGGCCGGTTGCGGTCCAGGCCGAAGGCGGTGGACCGGTGCCGGGCCAGCTCGTCGAGCTCCACGAAGGAGCCCTTGTCGAGCAGCAGCTCGATGCGTTCCCGCGCGGTTTTCTTGCCGCGGGCGTGCTGTTTCTCGATGGCCCGCGCGGAGCCCGCGTGCACGGCCTCCTCGGTTCGGCGGGTGAGATCGGCGAGCTTACCGGCGGTGGTGTGGATGTCGGGCTCTGTCGTCACGAAGGTCTCCACCCTCTGAGCGCTCGTTAAGGCAACGATCAGCATCGTAACCAGATCTCGTCGCACGCGGAGGGCGTCGCTACGCGTGCGTTTCATACCCAATGCCCCATTCGTTACGAGTGGCGTGACGAACTGGATGACCGCGGCCGGGCTCGCCTTCATCGCAGGCGGCCTCGCCACACTGATCAGCTTCCGCACCGTGCTCTTCGGCGGCGAGGCTCGTCGGGCGAACCGGGCCGGCTCATCCGCTCGCCGCCGGCGCCCGGAATCCACCGTGAGGTCCACACCCGGACCACGCCCCGCGGTCGAAGCCGGTCCGGTAGCGGGCGAGGAGCCCCGGTTCGGCCGCCGTCGAAGGCTGGCGGCCGCCTTCAGCGGAGGGCCGGCCGAGCCGGACGCCCTCCCGAGCGGACTGGCCTCCATCGGGCTGGCCGACGAGGAGGACGAGGACGCCCACCGCCGGATCGGCTTTGCCGACCACGACCCCGGCGAGGAGGAGGACCTCGGCGAGCTGGGGCCGCTGTTCTTCGACGAGGAGGAACGGCTCGGCTACGAGGACGGCTACCTCGATGACGATTTCTGGCCGTCGCGCCGCCGGCGCGATCCGGAACCGGACGGCCCGGCCTGGGCGCGGCGAGACGCCGAGAGCCCCTCGGGGTACGCGGGACGCTATGCCGGACCGGACGACGAGAAGCCGCTGCCGGACTGGGACTGGCCCCGCTGGTCCGACGTCGACGTCGACGGCCGCCCGCCGTCCGGCGACTACTGGACCCCGGTGCCCGACGACCTCTACCCCTCCCAGGGTATTGACCGGCTGCCCCCGGTGCCGTCCTACGAGCCGGCCACCGGGTTCGACCTGCCGGTGGTGCCCGCCGAGCCGGAGTGGCCCCCGCATGAGCAGCGGGCGGCCCGGCTGCCCCGATCCTGGACGGACCGTGACGGCCAGCGGGGTGGGGAGTCCCGGCCCAGTCCGCGGCCCCGTCCGTACGTCAGCCGCCATTCCGCAGGCCCACCGGCTTAAGCTCGCTGGGTGGCCTACACCGAGCTCGACCGCCCGCCCCTGTCCGTACGGGCGCTGACCCGCGCCCTGGTGGTGCCCGGCGGGCTGTGGTCGCGGCTCGAGATCCCGGAGGAGACCGGCTCGACGAACGCCGACGTGGCCGCCGCCGCCCGGACCGGAGAACCGGAGGGCCTGGTCGTGGTGGCCGAGAGCCAGATCTCCGGGCGCGGCCGCCGGGACCGGCAGTGGACGTCGCCGCCCCGGGCCGGGCTCACGCTGAGCGTGCTGCTGCGGCCCGGCCCGTCGGTGCCGGCCGCCTCCTTCGGCTGGCTGCCACTGATGGCCGGGGTGGCGCTGGCCGAGGCGGTGACCCGGGTGGCCGGGGTGGAGGCCGCCCTGAAATGGCCCAACGACCTGCTGGTCGGCGAGCGTAAATGCGCCGGGATCCTGGCCGAGGTGTCCGGTGACGCCGTGGTGATCGGGATCGGGCTGAACGTCAGCACCCGGGCCGAGGAGCTACCGGCCACCACCGGCGCCGAGGCCACCTCGCTGCGGATCGCCGGCGCGGAGAACACCGACCGCG
The DNA here is from genome assembly GCF_014205215.1 of Actinoplanes lobatus. NCBI lineage: Bacteria > Bacillati > Actinomycetota > Actinomycetes > Micromonosporales > Micromonosporaceae > Actinoplanes > Actinoplanes lobatus. The sequence continues at coordinate 1,479,604 of NZ_JACHNC010000001.1, read as the reverse complement.
ATCCCCTGCTGCGGGCGCTGCTGCGTGGCCTGGAACGCTGGTACACCGGCTGGCGCGAGGCGGGCGGCGACGCCGAGATGTGCGGGCTGATGGGGGAGTACCAGCGCATCTGCGCGACCCTGGGCCGCCGGGTGCGGGTGCTGCTGCCCGGCGGTGACGAGCGGACCGGCGAGGCGGTCTCGGTGGACGCCGGCGGGCAACTGGTGATCCGTACGGTGGAAGGGCTTGACTTCTCCGTCTCGGCCGGGGACGTGCTGCACGTACGCTGAACGCGTGGCGTTCCCGGAAGATGTGCTCGCGGACGAGGAGGAGATCGTTCTCCACCTGCGTCCGCATTGGAAGGCGGCGGTCGCCCCGGTCCTGATCCTGGCGCTGACCCTGACCGGCCTGGTCCTGGGCTGGGTGAAGCTGCCGGGGACCGAGGCGGGCCGGATCGGCCTGCTGCTGGTGGCCGCGATCATGCTCTACTACGCGGTCCGTTACGGCGTCCTGCCGCTGCTGGAGTGGCATGCCACCCGCTATGTGCTGACCACCGAGCGGATCCTGTTCCAGCGCGGCCTGCTCACCCGGGAACGGCGGGACCTGCCGCTGAACCGGATCAACGATCACGCCCTGACCCAGTCGCTGCTGGACCGGCTGCTCGGCAGCGGCACCCTCACCGTCGACTCGATCGGCGAGCAGAGCGTGGTGCTGGCCGGGGCGCCGGCCGCCGAACTGGTGCAGAGCACCCTCTACGAGCTGATCGAGCTGGCCCCGGCCGAGGAGGCCGAGGAGGAAGAGGTGGGCTAGCGCAGGTCGAGGCTGGCCACGCTGCCCGGTTCGTCCACCGCGCTCAGCTCGGCCAGGCCGGCGGTCGCGTCCAGGTCGGCGATGGCGCCCTCGTGACCGTCGACCGGCGGCTTGAGGAAGACGAACGTCCGGTACGCCCAGAACCGGAACAGTGTCGCGAGCCCGATGCCGAACGTGGTGAGCGCCAGCAGCGCCATCTTGTCGTCGTGCTCGGAGAAACCGAACCCGTACTTGCCCAGGTAGGTGAGGCCGGACTGGATCAGCATGCCGACCAGGTTGAACCCGAAGAACAGCGTGTACTCACGGCGCAGCGCGGTCCGGGTGTGGTGTCGGTACGTCCAGTAACGGTTCGCCACGTACGCCAGGGTGGTCGTGATGACCGTCGCCAGAACGCTCGCCTTCACCGGGCCGATCGGCATCGACACGTAGTAGATCGCGAGGTACAGAAGCGTGTTGCCGGCCCCGATGATGCCGAAGGCGATGGCTTCGGGTGCGAGACGGCGGAGGCGTTCCGTCAGCGTGCTGGCTGAGGGCATTGGGCAACCTTAAGGGAACGGGGGTGATTACGCCGAGTCACTGTGAGTAGGACGACGGCGTCGCAGCGGGAACCGGGGCGGCAGCGGCCCGGAAGACGAAACGGCGGTAGGACCAGAAGCGGAACAGTGTCCCTAGGGCGGTCCCGATGATCACGCCGGAGATGTTGTCGGCGAACGGGCTGCGCAGCGCGGGCCAGATCTGGCCGAGGCCGTAGTGGCTGATCCCGAGGCAGGCCAGGGCGATGCCGAGGCCGATGGCGTTCAGCACGAAGAAGGTCGTGTACTGACGGGCCATGTTGGTGTGGTCGCCGTCCCGCCAGGTCCAGAACCGGTTGCCCAGAAAGGCGATGGTCGTGGCGATCACGGTGGAGGTGGCCTTCGCGGTGAGCGTCTCGGCGCCGGCCCGCAGCAACAGGTTGTAGAGCACGAAGTCGACGGTGAACGCGAAACCGCCCACCAGGCCGAACTTGCCCAACTCAGGGATGAGTGCCTTGATCCGGGTGCGCAGGCCACTCGCCTGCGGGGAATTCGGGGGCACGGATCCGAGGGTACCGGCGCGGGTCACGGATCGCTGTCCCCGTTGCCGGGTCTTAACCGGACGTCTCGACGTGGTGACGCTGTCGGTACGGAGGGTTACGGAAGCCGTCGACCTCACGGATCTCGGCGAGCCGGTTGCGGCAGTCCCCGCACCACCCGAGATGGGTACGCATCCGGTGGGCGTCGCGCGGGGCCAGCCGGCCGCGCACCTGGCCGCCCAGCCGCTCGCCCGCCCACCGGCACTCCGGGTGATCGGCCGCGGTCACGTGCTGCTGGAGATAGAGGCTGCGCAGACCCTCCCGGGCGCGGTGGGCCAGCACCGCCACCGCGTTCGGGGTAAGGCCCATCCGCGGGGCCAGCTCGGCCGGGGTGCTGCCCTCCACCTCGGTCTGCCACAGCACGTCCCGCCAGCGCGGGGGCAGCTGCCGGAACGCGGCGGCGGCGAAACTGCGCTCCAGACGGTCCAGGGCCGGGTCGGTGAACGGCTCGCACGCGTCGTACCGGGTCAGGTCGTCGGTGAACTCCAGCCGGCGGTCCACCCGGGCCCGGCGGTAGGAGAGGTGCCGCATGGTGGTGTGCAGATAGGCGCGGAAGGCGACCAGTGGCCCCCGCCCGGCCCGCAGCGTGGCGAACACGTTCGCGAACGTCTCGGCGACCAGGTCGTCGACGTCCGCCGGATGGCTCACCAGACCGAAGGCGAACCTGCGGGCCGCCGCGTGGTGCCGCTGATAGAGCGTCCCGTACGCGGCCGTGTCACCGGTCCGGACCGCCCCGAGCAGATCGGTGTCCGAGTCCGCGCCGTCACCCGGCACCGTCATTCCGCCTCCTGTGGCCGGAACTGCGAGGAAAGCCCGATTAGGTGAAAGTCTAAGGTGCTAAGTCCGTTTTGTGAAAGTTGTCGCGAGAACGGTGTGGCTCGGGCGGGCTTGCAAGCTCGTGCACGTTGCGGCGAAGAATCGATCGTTTGCGCGCACAGCAACCAAAGAATGTGCGGTTGTCCACAGGTGAAGCCGATGAACTCAACGCACTGTCGGGCTTACGCTGACGTAACTCCCATGAAGACGGCCGGATCCTCCGGCAGTTTTGTCATAGGTCAGTGCCGACCGAAGGAGCTTCACCTTGTCTCAGCCCCCTACCTCGCATCCGCGCCTGCTGGCGTGGATCGACGAGGTCGCCGCCCTGACCACGCCCGACCGGATCGTCTGGTGCGACGGTTCGGAGGCCGAATGGACCCGCCTCACCGACGAGCTCGTCGAGTCGGGCGCCCTGGTCCGCCTCAACCACGAGAAGAAGCCGAACTCGTTCTGGGCGCGTACCGATCCGTCCGATGTGGCACGCGTCGAGGAGCGCACCTTCATCTGCTCGGTCGACGAGGCCGACGCCGGTCCCACCAACAACTGGATGGACCCGGCCGAGATGAAGCAGCTCATGACGGGGCTGTACAAGGGCTGCATGACGGGCCGGACGATGTACGTCGTCCCGTTCTGCATGGGCCCGCTGGACGCGGCCGAGCCGATGTTCGGCGTCGAGCTCACCGACAGCCCGTACGTCGTGGCCAGCATGCGCATCATGACCCGGATGGGCGCCGAGGTCCTCAAGGTGATGGGCGACGACGCCGACTTCGTGCCGGCACTGCACTCGATCGGCGCGCCACTGGCGGAAGGTCAGGACGACGTCGCCTGGCCGTGCAACGAGACCAAGTACATCTCGCACTTCCCGGAGACCCGGGAGATCTGGTCGTTCGGCTCGGGTTACGGGGGCAACTCGCTGCTGGGCAAGAAGTGCTTCGCGCTGCGCATCGCCAGCGTGGCCGCCCGCGACGAGGGCTGGCTCGCCGAGCACATGCTGATCATGAAGTTGACCTCGCCGGAGGGCGTGGTCCGCTACATCGCCGGCGCGTTCCCGTCGGCCTGCGGCAAGACCAACCTCGCGATGCTGGACCCGACTCTCGACGGGTGGAAGGTCGAGACCATCGGTGACGACATCGCCTGGATGCGGTTCGGCGAGGACGGCCGGCTCTGGGCCACCAACCCCGAGTTCGGGCTGTTCGGCGTCGCGCCCGGCACCGACTTCCACACCAACCCGAACGCGATGCGCACCCTGGCCAAGGGCAACTCGGTCTTCACCAACGTGGCGCTCACCGACGACGGCGACATCTGGTGGGAGGGCATGGGCGAGCCGCCCGCGCACCTCATCGACTGGAAGGGCAAGGACTGGGCGCCCGGCTCCGAGGCCGTCTCCAGCCACCCGAACAGCCGGTTCTGCACCCCGATCGAGCAGTGCCCGATCCTCGCCGACGAGTACTACGACCCGCGCGGCGTCCCGATCGACGCGATCCTCTTCGGCGGCCGCCGCAAGACGACCATCCCGCTGGTCAGCGAGGCCCGCGACTGGGTGCACGGGGTCTACCTGGGCGCCACCCTGTCGTCCGAGACCACCGCGGCCGCGGTCGGCCAGGTCGGCGTGGTCCGGCGTGACCCGATGGCCATGCTGCCGTTCATCGGCTACCACGCCGGCGACTACTTCCAGCACTGGATCGACATGGCCAAGGGCGCGTCCGGCGACGCCGCCAAGCTGCCCAAGGTCTTCTACGTCAACTGGTTCCGGCGCGGCGACGACGGCCGGTTCCTGTGGCCCGGATTCGGCGAGAACAGCCGGGTTCTCAAATGGGTGGTCGAGCGCCTCGACGGCAAGGCCGACGCCGTCGAGACCCCGATCGGTCACGTGCCCACCCCGGAGGCGCTCGACCTGACCGGCCTGGACCTCGACCCGGCCGACCTGGCGGCGGCTCTGCGGGTCGACCCGGAGGAGTGGCAGGCCGAGATCCCCCAGGTCACCGAGTGGTTCAACAGGTTCGGCGACAAGCTCCCGGCGGTCCTCTGGGCCGAGCTGGACGCGCTGAAAGCCCGTCTCGCCGACGCATGAACAACCGGCTGGTCCCCCGCTCGCGGCAACGGCGCCCGGGCGGGGACCGGCCGGTCGGCCGATGCGCCCGATAGCACGATCGGGCGCATCCTCCGGGCACTTGGTCCCGGGGCGGGCCGTCCCCGCTTGAGCCTGCGGCGGGGGTGGCTACGCTTTGGGGTGATGAGCGTGCGTTCTCTGGTCTACACCTTTTACGAACGGCGGCTGGCGGGGAAGCTGGCCGGCAAGCCCGTGCCCAAACACATCGGCGTGATGTGCGACGGCAATCGCCGGTGGGCGCGGGAGATGGGCTTCGTCGACCCGAACGACGGCCACCGCGTCGGCGCCACCCGGGTCAAGGACCTGCTGACCTGGTGCGACCAGTCCGGTATCGAGCACGTCACGCTCTACCTGCTGGCCACCGACAACCTGCGCCGCCCGTCCGCCGAGCTGGACCCGCTCGTCAAGATCATTGAGGATCTGGCGACCGAGCTGGCCGAGGAGGGCAACCCCTGGCGGCTGCGCATGGTCGGCGCCCTCGACATCCTGCCCGCCGCCACCGCCGCCACCCTCAAGGCCGCGCAGGAGAAGACCCGCGACCGCGGCGACGGCGTCGAGGTCAACATGGCGGTCGGCTACGGCGGCCGTCGCGAGATCACCGACGCGGTCCGCTCCCTGCTCTACGAACACGCCGCCACCGGCGGCACCATCGAGGAACTCGCCGAGATCCTCGACGTCGAGCACATCGCCGAACACCTCTACACCCGCGGCCAGCCCGACCCCGACCTGGTCATCCGCACCAGCGGCGAACAGCGCCTCTCCGGCTTCCTGCTGTGGCAGTCGGCGCACTCGGAGTTCTACTTCCACGACGCCAACTGGCCCGACTTCCGCCGCATCGACTTCCTCCGGGCCCTACGCTCCTACGCCACCCGCCAGCGCCGCTACGGTGCCTGATTGCTCCGCTTCGCTCCGCGGCAAAACGCCTTGTAACCGGTGTCGAGGCAGGTGATTTCCCGCCGCAGCACACCCCGCTGCGTCGGCAAATCAGCTGCCTCGACACCGGCGGCGTTTTGCGGGGACGCCGAGTGCACCGCCGTCCAGCTCAGCGTGAATGTTCCGTGGGCGGGATGAGCGAGGGGTCGTCCCGCTTGGCGGAACGGGTGGTCGGTCGGGGTGGGTCTGGTTAGAACCTGCGGAGGCCTTCGGTCAAAAAGGCGGCTACGGCGTGGGGGGACTCCAGGGTCAGGTCGGCGGCGCTGGAGACCTCGGCGCCCGTCTCCGGGTTGGCCACGGCCACCGCCATGCCGAAGAAGGCCGGGTCGACGGCCTCCCGGGCGCGCAGCGCGTCGAAGGCCTTGACGTCCGACATGTCGTCGCCGAAATACCACGCGCAGCCCGCGTTGCGGACGCCCTCGGTGATGACCACGCCCTTGTCCTGGTCGACCGGGGGTTTCAGCTCGACCACCATGCGGCCGTGCTGGATGCGCAGCCCCAGGCGCTCGGCCTGCTCGTGGGCCCAGCGCTCGACGGTGCGGGCGTGGTCGGGGGCGGTGCGGTAGTGGAGTGCCACGGAGAGCCGTTTGAACTCCACCAGGATCTCGGCGGGCAGCTCGGCGCGGGCGGAGTCGGCCAGGTCGGCCATCGTGGGCACGAAGTCGAGGGCGGCCGGCTCGGTGACCACCTGGCCGTCGTGCCACACCTCGAGGCCGTAGAGGCCGTGCAGGTCGACATTGCCGAGCGTCTCGAAACGGGACCGCAGGAAGCTGACCGGGCGGGCGGAGACGATGGCCACCCGGGCGACCGACTCGGCCAGTCGCTCCAGGACTCCGAGCACCTCGGGCACCGGCTGGGAGGCGTCCGGATCCTCGGTGACGGGAGATAGAACACCGTCGAAATCGAAGAAGAAGGTTGTCGCGGAGGCGCGCTCGGCGGTGAACGCCCACGCCTCGTCGGTGGTCAGTGGATGGGTCGGACGTGCAGTCTCTGCCACGGGCCCAGACTACCCGCGGATGGTCGTCTTTTAAGCCTGGTGATTTTCGGGTGCGGCGGTCGTCACCCTTGTGGGACTGATTTTGCGCACTACCGCAAGGCGTAGTTGACCGCTAGCGTTTGAGTCATGGCGCGGGGTCGTCCCGGGCCAGCCGGTCGGCCCGGACCTGCGACGACTGCGCCACGGGGACCGCAATCCGACCCCGTGCAGAGGGCCGGCGACCGGTAGGTGGCGGACCGCGGGCGGACCGGGTTGCACGCCCGCTGGAGCAGGCCTGTGACATCTCGCCGTACCGATGCCGGGATCGACCAGAACCCGGCCGACAAAGTGCCCAGCAGCCGCGCCACCACCGGGCGCCGTAAGACCCGGGACCGGCACGCCGACGCGGAACCCGCCCCGGCCGGCCGGGTCTTCGTTCTGGACACTTCGGTCCTGCTGTCCGACCCGGCGGCGTTCCGCCGGTTCACCGACCACGAGGTGGTCGTCCCGCTCGTGGTCATCTCCGAACTGGAGGGCAAACGTCACCACCCTGAGCTCGGCTGGTTCGCGCGGCAGTCGCTGCGGATGCTGGACGAGCTGCGGATCAAGTTCGGGCGGCTGGACCAGCCGGTGCTCTGCAACGACGAGGGCGGCACGCTGCGGGTGGAGCTGAACCACGCCGACCAGAGCGTGCTCCCGCAGGGGTTCCGCAACGACTCGAACGACACCAGGATCCTCTCCGTGGCGCTCGGTCTGGCGGCCGAGGGGCGCGATGTCACCCTGGTGAGCAAAGATATGCCGCTGCGGGTGAAGGCGGCGTCGGTCGGCATCACCGCCGACGAGTACCGGCACGGCCAGGCCAGCGACCCCACCTGGACTGGTATGTCCGATCTGGAGCTGTCCGAGGAGCAGGTGAACTCGCTGTACTCCGGTGAGGAGCTGGAGGCCGAGGAGGCGGAGAACCTGCCCTGCCACACCGGCCTGGTGATCCATTCGCCGCGTGGCTCGGCGCTGGCCCGGGTCAACCCGGACAAGACCGTCAAGCTGGTCCGTGGCGACCGGGACGCGTTCGGGCTGCGGGGCCGGTCGGCGGAGCAGCGGGTGGCGCTGGACATCCTGCTCGACGAGCAGATCGGCATCGTGTCGCTGGGTGGCCGGGCCGGCACCGGCAAGTCGGCGCTGGCGCTGTGCGCGGGCCTCGAGGCGACCATGGAGCGCAACCGCCACAAGAAGGTGGTGGTGTTCCGCCCGCTGTACGCGGTCGGCGGCCAGGAGCTCGGCTATCTGCCCGGCAGCGAGTCGGAGAAGATGTCGCCGTGGGCCCAGGCGGTCTTCGACACCCTCGGCTCGGTGGTGCACGCCAACGTGGTCGAGGAGGTGCTGGCCCGCGGCATGCTCGAGGTGCTGCCGCTGACCCACATCCGCGGCCGGAGCCTGCACGACGCGTTCGTGATCGTGGACGAGGCACAGTCGCTGGAACGCAACGTGCTGCTCACCGTGTTGTCCCGGATCGGGCAGAACTCGCGGGTGGTGCTGACCCACGACGTGGCACAGCGCGACAACCTGCGGGTCGGCCGGCACGACGGCGTGACCGCGGTGATCGAGGCTCTCAAGGGGCACCCGATTTTCGCCCATGTCACTCTCACCCGCTCCGAGCGGTCGCCGATTGCTGAGGTGGTCACCGATCTGCTGGAGGAGATCCCTCTGTGAGGTAGCGCCAGCGCGGGGATTTCGTGCCGAATTTGCCCAGAAAGTCATGTGATTGAGGTCACAACTCCGCGCTGGCGTTTCACATCCACTTCACCTTGCGCCATGGTCTTTGGCGAGCGCCATCTGGTGGCCCCGGTCGGGTCGCGGTGCTCGCGGCGCGATTCGCTCCTGAGCGGACGCGCCGTGTCATTGCCCCCGACGAAGGGAATCTTCGTGAAGCGGCTCTGGAGCCGGCTCGGAGTTCGTGCTGCATCCGTCGGTATTCTCGCGGCGGGTCTCACCGGCGGCGTGTACCTCGGCCAGGACCGGGACGTTCAGCAGCAGGGCGCCGAAGCGCAGCTTGTCGCGCAGGCCAACCTGGACGAGATCCGGCTTCTGAAGCAGCGTCAGGCGGATCACGCCGCGGCCCGGGCGCACCGCGTGCAGGCCGAGGAGGCCGCCGCGGCCAAGGCGGCCAGCGAGGTCAAGGCCGCCGCGTCCAAGGCGCGCACGCTGGAGAAGAAGGTCATCGAGGCCAAGGAGGCCGCCGAGGCCAAGGAGGCCGAGGAGGCGTCCGGCCCGGTCGTCTTCACCGGGGAGATCCCGTCGTCCTGCAACGAGTACAGCGGCAGCCGTGAGATCGGCTGCGCCCTGATGCTCGACGCCGGTTTCGGCCTCGACCAGTTCCCCTGCCTGGACAAGCTGTGGAAGAAGGAGAGCGGCTGGAACTACAAGGCCGAGAACAGCTCCTCCGGGGCGTACGGGATTCCGCAGGCTCTGCCGGGCAGCAAGATGGCCTCGGTCGCCGACGACTGGAAGACCAACCCGGCCACCCAGATCAAGTGGGGTCTCGGCTACATCGAGGGCCGCTACGACACCCCGTGCGGCGCCTGGGGCCACTCACAGGACGTCGGCTGGTACTGATCCGAGCTCGTTGACGGGGCTGCGCGGCAATCCGCGCGGCCCCGTTTTCGCTGTGATCCAATGTCCATATGGTCCCCAAAGCGGGTTTATGTCTGCTCGTGGTCCTGGGTTCGGTCACACCGGGCGGAAGCGGCGCCCGTGCCGAGACCGCGAAACCACCGGTCCGTGAGGTGGTCGGCGGCAAGGTCGCCGGCAACGGCAGGTTTCCCTGGGCGGTGCGGCTCTCGATGGGCTGCGGGGGCGCCCTCACCGCGCCCCGGGTGGTGCTCACCGCCGGGCACTGTGTGGGGCCGACCGGGCCCAACGACCGCATCACCGTGACCGCCGGCTCCACCGACCTGGAGTCCCGGCAGGCGATCACCGTGAAATCCGTCGAGGTCTACCGTTCGCCGGACTTCGTGACCGAGACCTCCGGCGACGACTGGGCGGTGGTGCGCCTGGAACGCGAACTGGATCTGCCCACCCTGGAACTCGTCGCCGACGACGCCGATCAGGGCACCTTCACGGTGATGGGGTGGGGACAGACCCGGGAGACCTCGCCGCAGCAGGAACGCCGCCTGCACTACGCGACCGTGCCGACGATCCCGGACGCCGAGTGCGCGGCCGCGTACCGCAAGATCGGCGTCAAGGTGATGAAGGAGAAGTCGATCTGTGCCGGGCGGCGGGGCGTCGACACCTGCCAGGGCGACTCCGGCGGGCCCATGGTGCGCCGTGACCGGGCCGGGCGCTGGGCGCAGGTCGGGATCGTCAGCTGGGGGCTGGGCTGTGCGCGGGACGGATATTTCGGCGTCTACACGCAGATCTCGGTCTACCGGGACGCGATCCGGGAAGCCGTACGCAAACTGAGCTGACCGTCTCCTCCGGTGGCCGAGGGTGCGCCGCCCTGCGACCATCGAGGCATGGGTTACGGGTGGGCGGCCGGCGCACGCACGGACGATGCGGGGCGTTTCGGCACCGAGGCTTTCTACGCGTCGCTGGGCCGGGCGTTCGTGACGATGTGCGCCGTGGTCCCGGCGCTGTTCCTGATCGAGGCGATCGACGTCGCCCTCGGCGCCGGCACGCTCGACGTGGCCGGCGGCATCATCCCGCACCACGTGGCGGGGCTCGACGGGGTGCTGTTCAGCCCGTTCCTGCACGGCGACTGGGAGCATCTGTACGGCAACGCCGTCCCGCTCATCCTGCTCGGCACGTTCGTGCTGGCCGGGGGAGTGCGCCGGTTCCTCTGGTCGACCGCCCTGATCATGCTGGTCGCCGGGCTCGGCGTCTGGTTCATCGGCGACCCGGACACGGTGGTGGTCGGCGCCAGCGGTGTGATCTTCGGCTATCTCGGGTTGCTGCTGACCCGTGGCCTGGTCGAGCGCAGCTGGTGGCATCTGGCGGTGGCCGCGTTCATCGGCCTGCTGTACTGGTACCAGTTCTTCAACATCCTGCCCACCGACCAGCGGATCTCCTGGCAGGGCCACGGGCTCGGCCTGCTCGGCGGTGTCATCGCCGCGATCGTCTTCCGCCGCCGCTGACCACAGTGCCCAGCCCACTCACGGAACGGCGCACCCTAAGCCGGACGGCGGTGCACTCACCACCCCCGCAAAACGCCGCCGGTGTCGAGGCAAGCGATTTGCCGACGCAGCGGGGTGTGCTGCGGCGGGAAATCGCCTGCCTCGACACCGGTTACAAGGCGTTTTGCCGCGGAGCGAAGCGGAGCCATTGGGCCCAGCGTTTTGCCGCGGAGCGAAGCGGAGCAATCAGGCCCAGTGCCGCGGAGCGAAGCGGAGCCATTGGGCCCAGCGTTTTGCCGCGGAGCGAAGCGGAGCAATCAGACTCAGCGGCCGTCGAAGTCGACCGCCGAGTAGAGGGCGAGCTTCTCCAGGCGGTGATAGGAGTCGATGACCCGGATGGTGCCGCTCTTGGACCGCATCACGATCGACTGGGTGTGCGCGCCGCCGGAGCGGTAGCGGACGCCCTTGAGCAGGTCGCCGCCGGTCACGCCGGTCGCCACGAAGAAGCAGTTGTCGCCGGTGACCAGCTCGTCGGTGGTCAGGACGCGGTCGAGGTCGTGCCCGGCGGCGATCGCCTTCTCCCGCTCGGTGTCGTCCAGCGGCCACAGCTTGGCCTGGATCATGCCGCCGAGACATTTGAGCGCACAGGCCGCGGTGATGCCCTCCGGCGTGCCGCCGATGCCCATCAGCACGTCCACATCGGATTCGAGGCGGGCCGCGGAGATGGCGCCGGCGATGTCACCGTCCGAAATGAACTTGATGTTGGCGCCGGCCTGCCGTACCTCCTCGACCAGCTTCGTGTGACGGGGGCGGTCGAGGATGCACACCGTCACGTCGGAGACGGTGGACCGCTTGGCCTTGGCGATGCGGCGCAGATTCTCCTTCACGCCGGCGTCGATGTCGATCACGTCGGCGCAGTCCGGGCCGACGGCGATCTTGTCCATGTAGAAGACCGCGCTCGGGTCGAACATGGCGCCGCGCTCGGCCACCGCGAGCACCGCGATCGAACCGGGCATGCCCTTGCTCATCAGCGTCGTGCCGTCGATCGGGTCGACCGCGACGTCCACCTCGGGGCCGGTGCCGTCGCCGACCCGCTCCCCGTTGAAGAGCATGGGCGCCTCATCCTTCTCGCCCTCACCGATGACGACGACGCCGCGCATCTGGATCGAGTTGATGAGTTTGCGCATGGCGTCGACGGCGGCGCCGTCACCGCCGTTCTTGTCACCGCGGCCGACCCAGCGGCCGGCAGCCATCGCGGCGGCTTCGGTCACGCGGACGAGGTCGAGGGCGATGTTACGGTCGAGGTCCTGGGGGACTCGGGCGGGCACGGCGGCCTCCTCGCGACGTTGCGGGGCTGTCAACTCTCCTGATCCTGGCACCTCGGGACGTGCCAAGTCTCGGTTCAGCGACATGGTTAACAATGGCTTGGTGGAACCCACCCCAGCCGAACCCCAGCCTTCGCCTCGCCTTTCCGCCCGGGAGGGCCGGTCGCCGCGCGACATGATCACGTCGCTGTTGGTGCTGCTGGTGCCGATCGCGCTGTGCCTCACCTTCTACCGGGTGGTGCTGGACGGCGACAAGCCGATCTCCATCGATCCGGCCGAGACGATCCAGACGGCCCAGCGGGCGTTCCCGGTGGCCCAGCCGCGGGGGCTCGGTGAGGACGACTGGCACGTCTCGTCGGCCGCCTTCCGCCGCGTCGACGGCGGCGCCACGCTGCGCATCGGCTACGTCGGCCCGGCCGGCAAGGCCATGCAGCTCGTCCAGAGCACCGTCGCCCCGACCACGCTGATCCCGGCCGAGGTCGGCGACTCGGGCAAGCGGACCGGCGCCTACCGCACCGACGAGCGGGTGTGGATGGAGTACGCCGGGCGGCCCGGCGAGACCGCGCTGATCTTCACCGAGCCGGCCCGGACCATCGTGATCATCGGCGACGACAGCGACACCGAGAACCTGGAGAAGCTGGCCTCGTCGCTGTCCTAGCCGCTAGTCGTCGGTGCGGGCGGCGCGGGCGGTCTCGATGCGCTCGCGGGCGCCGTCCAGCCAGCGGCGGCACACGTCGGCCAGCTTCTCGCCGCGCTCCCACAGAGCCAGCGACTCCTCCAGGGTGCCGCCGCCCTGCTCCAGCCGCTCCACCACGGTCGCCAGCTCGGTGCGGGCCTGCTCGTACGTCAGCTTCTCGTCGCTCATCAGCTCTCCACCACCGCAGCCTGCAGCTCGCCCTCGGCGAGCCGGATCCGAAGAAGGTCACCCGCGGCCACCTCGTCCGCGGAGCGGACCACATGACCGTCGGGGCGTTGCACGATCGCGTAACCGCGCTCCAGCGTCTTGGCCGGCGACAGGGCGCGCAGCCGGGCCAGGGTGTGCTCCAGCGCGTCGTCGGCGCGGCGCAGCCGGTGCTCCAGGCTGCGCCCGGCCCGGTCGCGCAGCGCCGTCACCTCGGCGCCCCGCTGGTCGAGCAGCACCTCGGGGCGGGCCAGCACCGGCCGGGACCGCCACGCCTCGATCCGCTGCCGCTCCCGGTCGATCAGGGTGATCACCGCCCGGTCCAGGCGGGCCCGGGCGTGGGTGATCAGCTTCTGCTCCTCGGCCAGGTCGGGCACGATGCGCTTGGCCGCGTCGGTCGGCGTGGACGCGCGCAGGTCGGCCACGTAGTCGAGCAGCGGCGTGTCGGTCTCGTGGCCGATCGCGCTGACCACCGGGGTGCGCGCCGCGAACACCGCCCGGCACAGCGCCTCGTCGGAGAACGGCAGCAGATCCTCCACGCTGCCGCCGCCCCGGGCGATGACGATCACGTCGACGGTGTCGTCGTGGTCGAGCACCTTGAGCGCGTCGATGATCGGCGGCACCGCGGTGGCGCCCTGCACCGGCACGTTGATCACCCGGAAGTCCACCGACGGCCAGCGGCGGCGTGCGTTCATCAGCACGTCGCGCTCGGCGGCGCTGGCCCGGCCGGTGATCAGGCCGATCCGCCGCGGCAGGAACGGCAGCCGCCGCTTGCGCTCGCGGGCGAACAGGCCCTCCGCGGCGAGCAGGCGCTTCAGCTTCTCCAGCCGGGCCAGCAGCTCGCCGAGGCCGACCTGGCGGATCTCGTCGGCGCGCAGGCTGAGCGTGCCCCGGGCCGGGTAGAACTCCGGCTTGGCGTGCATCGTCACCCGAGCGCCCTCGGACAGCTCGGGGGCGCCGGCGTCGAGCACGTCACGGTGCGCCGTCACGGTGAGGCTCAGATCGGCCGACGGGTCACGCAGGGTCAGGAACACCACGCCGGAGCCGGGGCGGCGGCTGATCTGCGCGACCTGCCCGTCGACCCACACCCAGCCGAGCTTGGCTATCCACCCGCTGATCTTCTGGCTGACCACGCGGACCGGCCACGGGTCCTCCGGGGTGCTGCGCGCCGTGCTGTCGGGCTCGTTCACCCGGCCAGACTACGTAAGCCCTCCGACATTTTCGCCGGTGCGATCCTCGGCCGTGTCCGTCGTGCGGGGCTCGGCGTGGCCGCCGTACCGGGTCAGATCGACCGGTGTGCGCCGCTCCGGCAGGAGGGCCTCGACGAGTGCGATCGCGGCCAGCACGAGCAGCCCGGCACAGGCCCAGAAGATCAGGTCGGCGACCAGGTACTTGACGTCGACGTGCGGGCTGCCGCCGCCGAGGCCCAGGAACGGGTACGGGAAGCCGTACCGCTCCGGGTAGTCCGCCATGCAGCACCGCGTCGTGGTGGGGAGCATGGTCGCCACCATCCCGGCCAGGGTGAGACCGGTGCCCACCAGGATCCCGGGCCGGCTCGGGATCAGCCGCCGCCGCATCAGCAGCAGCACGCCCCCGGCCACCAGGACCACATGAAAGACCAGGAAGGTGTCGGTGAGGCCGCCGTCGGCCGAGGCCGCCAGGTTCAGCAGGCCGACGCCGACGAGGAACCATCCGGCCATCACGCGGAGGACAGCCGGAATCGAGGGCCACAACTCCGCGTTCACGTACCGATTATCAAGCCGCTAACCGCGTATCCGGGCCAAAACGGGCTTACCGGCTGCGGATGGCTCTCACGACGAGGCCGATCAAAACCGCCAGGACCATTCCCGCGTACGCCCAGACGACCAGATCGATGACCAGATCCGACGGGTAGACGCCCCACGACTCGGCCCGGGCCAGCCGGATCGCCTCGTCCGACGTGTCGGCAACCGCACCCCGGCCCAGCCAGGTCAGCGGCCAGCCGCGGGACTCGAAGAAGCTGAACATGCAACAGAGGCCGCTGGCGTACACGGTCAGGCCGGCCAGAGCTCCGGTCACCCCGGTCACCCCCGCGGCGACCGAGACGAGCCGTCCGGACAGCCCGAGCCGATGCCACAGCAGCAGCACCAGCCCGCCGGCGGCCACCACGGCACCCATGAACGCGTCCGTCAGGTCGCCGCCAAACGGGCTCATGACCAGCCAGAACCCGCCCGCGAGCACACTCAACAGGCCGATCCCCGCGCGCACCGGGCCGATCACATCGATCTTTTCGGTCACCGTCATGCGCGCAGTATGGCAAGTCGGCGCCAGCGGGCTGTGGCGCTGATCGCAGAGCGGCGGGGCTCCCGGCGGGGCACGTACCATGGCCGGGTGACTGAACCTCGTAAGCGGGTGTTGCTCGCCAAGCCGCGTGGCTACTGCGCCGGTGTCGACCGCGCCGTGCAGACCGTCGAGGAGGCGCTGAAGCTCTACGGCGCCCCGGTCTACGTGCGCAAGCAGATCGTGCACAACAAGCACGTGGTCAGCACCCTCGAGGCCCGCGGCGCGATCTTCGTCGAGGAGAACTTCGAGGTTCCCGAGGGCTCGACCGTGGTGTTCTCCGCCCACGGCGTGGCGCCCGAGGTCCACGACCAGGCCCGTGAGCGCAACCTCAAGGCGATCGACGCGACCTGCCCGCTGGTGACGAAGGTGCACCACGAGGCCAAGCGGTTCGCCGCTGAGGACTACGACATCCTGCTCATCGGCCACGAGGGCCACGAGGAGGTCATCGGCACCGCCGGCGAGGCGCCCGAGCACATCCAGCTCGTCGACGGCCCCGACGACGTGGAGAACGTGGTGGTCCGCGACCCGGCGAAGGTGGTGTGGCTGTCCCAGACCACGCTCAGCGTCGACGAGACCATGGAGACGGTGGCCCGCCTCAAGACGCGGCTGCCGCTGCTCCAGTCGCCCCCGAGCGACGACATCTGCTACGCCACCTCGAACCGGCAGCACGTGATCAAGGAGATCGCGCCGGAGTGCGACGTGGTGATCGTGGTCGGCTCCACCAACTCGTCCAACTCGGTCCGCCTGGTCGAGGTGGCTCTCGGCGCCGGCGCCCGGGCCGGCCACCTGGTCGACTACGCCTCGGAGATCCAGGACGAGTGGCTGACCGGCGCCACCACGGTCGGTGTCTCGTCCGGCGCCAGCGTGCCCGACGAGCTGGTCATGGAGGTGCTCGCGCACCTCGCCGAACGCGGCTTCGGCGAGGTCACCGAGTTCACCACGGCCGAGGAGCGCCTCACCTTCTCGCTGCCGCAGGAGCTGCGCCGCGACATGAAGGCCGCGGGGAAGGCGAGCTAGCTGAGTTCGGGGGCCTGCGGCTGGCGGGGGGCCACCTCCACCTGTACGGGCGGGAGCAGCTCCTCGTCGGAGACGCCCATCTCGGCCAGCTTGCGGGCGCTGACCAGCACCCGCGACTCCAGCGACCCGACCGCCCGGTTGTAGGCGCCGACCGCCGCGGACAGCGATGTCCCCAGCTTGTCCACATGGTCGCCGAGGGTGGACAGCCGCCCGTAGAGCTCGCGGGCCAGCCCGTGCACGGCGGCCGCGTTGCGGGTCAGCGCCTCCTGCCGCCACGAGTAGGCGACGGTCCGCAGCATGGCGATCAGCGTGGCCGGGGTGGCCAGCACGATGTTGCGGCGGAAGGCGTGCTCCATCAGCGCCGGGTCCCGTTGCAGGGCGGCGTCCAGGAACGGGTCGGCCGGCACGAACAGCACCACGAAGTCGGGCGCCGACTCGAACGCCGACCAGTACCGCTTCCCGGACAGCGCGTCCACGTGCATGCGCAGGTGCCGGGCGTGCTGGTCGAGGTGCCCGTCGCGGGTGTGCTCGTCACGGGCCTCCATCGCCGACAGGTAGCCCTCCAGCGGGGCCTTCGCGTCGACCACCACGGTCCGCCCGCCGTGCAGCCGGACCACCAGGTCGGGCCGCACCCCCTGATCGTCGGTGGCGGCGGTCACCTGCTCGGCGAAGTCGCAGTGCTCCAGCAGCCCGGCCGCCTCGACGATGCGCCGCAGCTGGTGCTCGCCCCAGCGGCCGCGCACCTGCGGGGCCCGCAGCGCGGCCACCAGCTGCCGGGTCTCGGTGCGCAGCTCACCCGAGACCACACCCATCGACCGCACCTGTTCACGCAGCTCCGCGTACGCGTCGACCCGGTCGTGCTCGAGCTGGGCGACGCGCTGCTCGTACCGTTGCAGGGTGTCGTGCAGCGGGGCGACGGCCCGGGCCACCGCCTCCTGGGACTGGGCGGTCGCCTCATAGGACAGCGCCCGCAGCGACTGCTCCAGCCGCTGCTCACCCTCCCGGGCGGCCTCCAGTGTCGCCTCCAGGCGGGCGATGTCGGTGGCGGCGCGGGCCCGCGCGGCGAGCCAGCCGATCGCCGCCCCGGCGGCCAGACAGGCGAGGACCACGGCCAGTGTCGAGAACGTCACCACCGCAGATTGCCAGAAAGACCGGACACAGCAGGCGGGGGTAGCGTGGAAAACATGATGCGCGTGTTGCTGCTCCTGGCCATCGTCGCAATGGTGCTGCTGTTCATCGCCGCCGTGCAGCGCAGCGGGCAGACCCGCCGCCAGACGCAACTCGACGACGCCCGCGCCGAGGCCCAACGGTGGTACGAGCGGCTCGGCGGGCAGGTGATGAACCTCAGCTCCGAGGAACCGGCCGCCCGGCAGGCGCTCGCCGACGCGGGCGAGCGCTACAACGCCGCCGGCGGTCAACTGCGACAGGCCAATTCGGTACGCCAGTTCGCGCTGGCGCGGGAGTCGGCGCTGGAGGGCCTCACCTATGTGCGGGCCGCCCGCCTGGCCATGGGCCTCGACCCGGGCCCCGACCTGCCACCGCTGCACTCCGCCCAGGGCACCGGGCAGATCACCCAGGAGCGCGAGGTGACGGTCGAGGGGCATTCGTACAAGGCGGGGCCGCGGCCGGGCGCCGACACCCCCTACTACTACCCGGGCGGGCGGGTGCAGGGCCGGCCGGTGCCGGCCGGCTGGTATTCGACGCCGGTGTGGAAGACGGCGCTCGGGGCCGGCGCCGGTGTGCTCGGCGGCATGCTGATCTTCGACGCGCTGCTGTCACCCGGGTTCGGCGACATGGACTTCGACGGCGACGTCGGCGATGCCTTCGGCGGCGACTTCGGCGACTTCGGGGACTTCGGCGGCGACTTCTAGCCCCGCGTGGCTACTTCGGGCCCCGGGTGCGGCGGGCGATCTCGCGGCGCAGCGCGCGCGGGCTCGGCCAGATCTGGGTGAGGTCGGCGGTGAACACCGGACCGCGCGAGGTGTCGGCCAGCGCCGGGCCGCCGGTGGCGCCGTCCTGCACCGGGTGCACGCTGTCCATGCCGGCCGGCAGCACCTCGAGCACCGTCCGCAGCCCGTCCCGGCGGAACACCACGGCCACGATGTCCCCCCACGCCAGCATGATCGGGTCGGACTCCTGCGAGGCCATCTCCAGGCCGGCGGAGGACACCCGCACCCAGGTGCTGAGGGCGGCCCGGGCGGACACCGCGTAGGCGCCGGCGAAACCCGCCCCGATCAGCGCCCCCTGGAGCAGGATCGCCCACCACGGGTCGCCGCTGCCCCCGGCGATCCAGTCGATGAGCGGGGACACCACCAGGTAGGCGGCCATCAGCACGGCGAACACCACGAGAAAGGTCCGGGCGCGCGACGACCGGAACACCACCGCGTCGCGGGCCGGGGCCCGGACCTCCTCAGGGGTGAGCGACATGCCTCCTATGGTGGCGGCCCCGCTCAGAATGCGCAGGCGATCACCAGCTCCGGGGTGCGGTCGCGGAGCAGGTCCAGCTTGCCGATCCGGCCGGCCGCCCGGAAGTCGCCGTCGATCAGCGCGAGCCGGTCCAGCATGTCGGCCGGGCCGAGCGCCTCGGCCAGCGGGATCTCCGTCCGCATCGACAGTTTCCGGTCCGACTTGGCCCGGCGGACCTGCCGCAGCGCCTCACCGGCCAGGTCCAGCAGACCCGGATCGCTCTCCGGCGCCACCCGGGTCAGCTCGTACCTCGTCGGCCAGGTCGAACGGTGCACCGAGCCGTAGCGCCACCACGACCAGACCTCCTCGGTGACGTACGGCAGGAACGGCGCGAACAGCCGCAACAGCACCGACAACCCGGCCGCCAGCGCCGCCCGCGCCGAGTCGCCGCCCGGGCCCCGCGCGTACGCCCGGTCCTTGACCAGCTCGATGTAGTCGTCGCAGAACGTCCAGAAGAACGTCTCGGTGGCCTGCAACGCGTCGGTGTGCTGGTACTCGTCGAACGCCGTCGTCGCCGTGACGACCACCTCGGCCAGCCGGCCCAGCATGGCCCGGTCCAGCGGTTCGGTGACCGGCTGCCGCAGCGCCGCCGCCGCGCCCAGCCCGAGCGCGAACTTCGACGCGTTCAGCAACTTGGTCGCCAGCCGCCGCCCGACCTTCAGCTGCGCCGGCTCGAACGCCAGGTCGGCGCCCGGCCGGCCGCTCGCCGCCCAATAGCGGACCGCGTCCGACCCGTACTGTTCGAGCAGCTGGATCGGTGTCTCGACGGCGTTGCCCAGCGACTTGGAGATCTTCTTGTGGTCCGGGTCGAGGATCCAGCCGGACAGCACGGCCCGCCGCCACGGCAGGCTGCCGCCGAGCTGGTCGGCCCGCAGCACCGAGGAGAACAGCCAGGTCCGGATGATCTCCTGCCCCTGCGGGCGAAGATCCATCGGGTACGTGCGGGCGTGCAGATCGGCGTCGGTGCTCCAGCCGGTGACGATCTGCGGTGACAGCGACGACGTGGCCCACGTGTCCATGACGTCCGGGTCCGCGGTGAACCCGCCCGGGACGTCCCGCTGATCCTCCGAGAAACCGGGCGGGCAGTCGGACGACGGGTCCACCGGCAGCGCCGCGTCGTCCGGGACGAGCAGCCGGGAGTGGTCGGGTTCGCCGTGGGCGTCCAGCGCGTACCAGATCGGGATGGGCACGCCGAAGAACCGCTGCCGGCTGATCAGCCAGTCCCCGGTCAGGCCACCCACCCAGTGGTCGTAGCGGTGCCGCATGCTCTCCGGCGTCCACCGCAGCTCCCGGCCCCGGGCCAGCAGCCGCTCCCGTAGCCCGGCATCGCGCCCACCGTTGCGGATGAACCACTGCCGGCTCGTGACGATCTCCAACGGCCGGTCGCCGCGCTCGTAGAACTTGACCGGATGCGTGACCGGGCGCGGCTCGCCGATCAGATCACCGGACCCGCGCAGCAGCCGGACCGTCTCGGCGCGGGCCGCCGCCACGGTCAGCCCGGTCAGCCCCCGGTAGGCGGCGACCGGGACACCGGGCGGGGCGTCCGGCAGGAACCGGCCGTCGCGGCCCAGGACCACCCGCGTGTCCAGAGCCAGGTCGCGCCACCAGGTGACGTCGGTCAGGTCGCCGAACGTGCAGACCATCGCGATCCCCGTACCCTTGCCCGGGTCGGCGAGCGGGTGGGCACGGACCGGGACCTCGACGTCGAAGAGCGGGGTCCGCACGGACGTGAGACCCGCGAAGCGGGGATCGTCCGGATGATGCACCAGGGCGACACACGCCGGCAGCAGCTCCGGCCGGGTGGTGTCGATCTCGACGGGCCCGTCCGGGCCGTGGAAGCGCAACTTGTGGTACGCCCCCGGGCGCTCCCGGTCCTCCAGCTCGGCCTGGGCGACGGCCGTGCGGAAACCGACATCCCACAGGGTCGGGGCCTCCGCCGTGTACGCCAGACCGGCCGCCAGGTTCGCCAGGAACGCCCGCTGCGAGACGGCCCGCGCGGTCGCGCCGATCGTCGTGTAGGTCAGCCCCCAGTCGACCGACAGCCCGAGCCGCCGCCACAGCGCCTCGAAACCCTTCTCGTCCTCGACGGTCAGCCGGCCGCACAGCTCGACGAAGTTGCGCCGCGAGATCCGCTCCTCACCGCCGCCCGCCGACGGCTCCCACGCCGGGTCGTACGGCAGCGACGGGTCACATCGGACACCGAACAGGTTCTGCACCCGCCGCTCGGTCGGCAGCCCGTTGTCGTCGAAACCCATCGGATAGAAGACCGTCTTGCCGCGCATCCGCTGGAACCGGGCGACCGTGTCGGTGTGCGTGTACGAGAAGACGTGGCCGACGTGCAACGAGCCGGATACGGTCGGCGGAGGTGTGTCGATCGCGTACACGTCGGCCCGCTCCTTGGAACGGTCGAACGCGTACGTGCCCTCCTCCTGCCAGCGCGGCGCCCACCGGTCCTCGAGGCCGTCCAGCGACGGCTTCTCGGGGACACCGTGGCGTCCGGTTCCCGTATCAGTCATGCCGGTCAGCGTAGGACGACCCGGCCGGACCGGCCAGGCGTTTTGACCGTGTCGCTGCGGCCCTCCGCACTGGACGATCACCGTCCGGCCCGTTCCGGCGATGTGCGATGTGGAGTCGCCTGACTACTGTGATCCGGGCCGGGCCCGCGCCCCGGAGAGATGTCGAGGAGCCGGGTGACGCCAATCCCGCAGGAGACACTGCAACCGCTCTACCTGCTCTGCGACGCGTCCGTACGGATGCGCGAGGAGGACCTGGCGGCCGTCAACCTGCTCCTCGGCCACCTCGCCGACGAGATCACCGGCGATCCGCTGCTGGCGTCGGCGGTCCGCTGGGGCATCGAGCTGTACGACAACGCCGACCACACCACCACCCTCATGCAGCTGCAACAGGTCGACCTGATCTCACGCATCCCGCAGATGGTCACCACCATCGAGGAACCGACCCTGGCCGCCGCGCTGCGCGCCCTGCGCCGCCGCATCACCGGCGACATCGACCTGCTGGAAGCCGACGCCGCCGAGGTCCGGCCGCCGATCGTGATCGTGGCGACCTCCGGAGTCTCCCTGGACAGCGCCGCCGACCGCGCCGCCGAACTGGACGCCCTGCTCCAGTTGACGCCCATGGTGCTGCTGCTCAGCCTGCCCGGCGCCGACGGCACCCTGGCCAAGGACCTGGCCGCCGAACACGCCGACGTCGACGCCCAGGTGATCTCGTCACTGGCCGACGTGCCGGACGTGGCGCACTGGATCGGCCGCGGCGCCCGCCAGTCCGCCGAATACGGCCTCGCCCGCCTGCGCTACGCCCGGTGGGTCGTCGCCGAACGCGCCGTCGACGCGTTCCACCGCTTCGCCGAACCCGGTGGGCGGCCCACCGCCGAACTGATCGACCTCGTCGCGATCCGGGCCGACCCCGGCGGCGACGAACTGGCGGAACGGCTGCTGTGGCCGTACCGGGTGGTGGTCGGCGACGACCCGGCCACCGCCGTGGGCCTGCTGCTGCCGCTGGTGCCGGACCGGTTCACCGCCGGCCGGATGAGCGCGCGGGGACCGGAGCCGCTGTCCGGCCCGGACACGCCGGCCGCCTCCGACGGGGTGCTGCGGACCCGGATCTGCGCCGCCCTCGCCGACGCCGTCGACACCGCCCACACGCACGGCGCCGTCCTCGGCGAGACCGCCCTGGAATCGGCCGCGTACACCGCCGGAACCGACCCCGAGGTGCTGATCACCGACTGCGCCGGCGCCCGGCTCGGCGACGGCCCGGCCACCGACCTGACCTGGCTGGGCCGGTTCGTGGACCACTGCGTGTTCGCGTTCCTGGACACCGAAGGGCAGGCACTGCTGCGGCGGGCCCGCTCGAACGTCGCCGACCGGCTGCCGTCCGCGGCCGAATGGAGCGACTACCTGAACCGCCGGGCGGTCATCCTCCAAGGGCCGCCGGTCATCGAACAGGTCCAGGTCAGCCCGGCGATCGTGCCGGACGGCTCACCCGTGACCGTCCGCTGGCGCGGCCGCTGGATCGACCGGCTGGAGATCACCGGACCGGACGGGGCCGTCGTCGTCGCCACCGGCCGCGACCACGGCCAGGTCCAGATGGTCATGACCCGGCCCGGGGCGGTCCGGCTGCGGGCCGGCAACACGGTCGGCAGCCACCGGGCCGACACCGCGCACGTCCACGTCTTCCGGCTGCCCCGGCTCACCGAGATCCGGCTCCCCGGCACCCCACTGGACGCGCGCGACCCGCGTACCGACCGGTGGCCCGACATGCTCGCCCACTACAGCCGGCGCATGCTGCCCGAGATGCCGCCGGTGACGGTGCCCGCGGAGCCACCCGCCGCACTGTCGCTGACCCGATTCCCGATCGACGTCGCACGCTTCTTCGGGGAGCGGCCCGAACGGCCCCGGCGCAGGTGGCCGAGATTCCTGAGGAGACCATGGGCTTGAAACGGACACTCGCCGGATTCGCGGGCGGCCAGAGCAAGCTGCTCGGGGTCACCCCGGGCGACGAACTCCGGTACGCGGCCATGGGCGGCGTCATCGTCTCCACCGCGCTGGTGGCGGCCGCGTCCGCAGCCATGGCCGTGCACATGGCCCTCGGCACCGGGGTGCTCGTCGCCGTACTCATCGGTCTGGCCTGGGGTTTGATCATCTTCAACCTGGACCGGCTGCTCGTCGTGCAGATGACCCGGCAGGGCAGCAGACGGCTCACCCTGATGATGGCGATCCCGCGGCTCCTGCTCGCCATCGTGCTCGGCGCCGTCATCTCCACCCCGGTCGTGCTGAAGATCTTCGAAGCCGAGATCGAGACCCAGCTCACCGTCATGCACGCCCGGCAGGTCGCCGAATACAACCGGGAAACCGCACAGAACCCCGACTACGCGAGCATCCCCGAACTCGAGAAGACCATCGCCGCCGACGAAAAGGTCGCCGCCGGCGGCGCCGGCATCACCATCGAGAAGGACCCGGCCGTCGTCGACGCCCGCAACCAGTACGACGCCGCCCAGAAAACGTTCCTCAAAGCCCAGGCGAACGTGGTCTGCGAGAAGGAGGGCACCTGCGGGTCCGGTGCGGCGGGCGCCGGAATCGCCTACCGCGAGAAGGTCGGCATCCAAGAGGAGGCGCGCGACACCCGCGACGAGGCCCTCGCCCGGCTCACCGCCGCCCGCGCCGACGCCCGCGCCGCCCTCAGCACCGCCCAGACCAGCGCCGCCGACGCCGCCCGCACCCGCCTCACCGGCAACCGGGAACGCCTCACCGAACTCCGCGACCGCCTCGAAGCCGACAAGGCGGCACACGCGGCCGCGTCCAAGGAGGACACCGGCCTGCTCGCCCGCCTCGAAGCGCTCGAGGAGATCGCCGGCGACCGGCCCACCCTCCAGACCGCGCACATCCTGCTGTTCCTGCTGTTCCTCTCCCTCGAACTGCTGCCGGTGCTGATGAAGACGTTGCAGGTGCTCGGCCCGGAGACCGACTACGAGAAGGTCGCCCGGGAGGACGGCGAACACCGGCAACGCCTCGACCGGGAACGCCGCGACCACGAACTGCGCACCGAACAGGACCGGCTGCGCCGCGCCGCGGACGCCGCGATCGCCGGCAACCAGGTGGTCGTCGACACCCAGACCGAGGTGATGACCCGGGTCCTGGAGACGTGGCAGCAGCGGGCCATCGAACAGGCCGAGGAGGACCTGCGGCACTGGGTCCGCGACTCCGGGCCGGTCAGCCCGCCCGGCTACGCGGGGACACACCAGCAGAACGGCGTCCCGGGGCAGCGGACCCCCTAGGGTCGCGGCCCTCCTAGGGTCGCGGCCTGGAGTTCCGCCGGACCCAGCCCTGGCCCTCGACCCACACCCACTGGCCGACCTGATGGCCGTTCGCCAGCAGCGTGGACGACTTCTCCGCCGCCGGCGTCTCGTCCGCGGCCACCCGCGGGGACGGCGTCTTCGACCCCGGCTTGCGGTGCTGAAGGGCGTCGTACCAGTCGCGCATCGTCGGCCGCTGCTTCGCGTCGTCGGAGAAACTCGCGTCCAGCAGATCGGCGGCGGTGTCGCCGATCCGGGCCTTCAGCACCCCACGCGCCCGCGCCGGATCACGGCTCACCGCGCCACCCCGGCCGTTGCTGAGAATCCGCACCGTCATCAGGGCGAACTTGTACACATCCGTGGCCGTCGTCTGGATCGCCCACCGGCTGCGCAGACGGTCCAGCATCTCCACCGGGGGAGACGGCGACGACCGCGACGCCCGTTGCAGGGCCGTGCTCGCCAGCAGCGCCTCCGGCGGCTGCCAGTTCGGGGTGTGCGGCTGCATCCCGAAAACCGCCCGGTTGCCCTTGATCCGGGCGCTGTCGACATCCACCACCATGATGCTCGGCCGGGCCGGATCCGGGTCGTAGATGATGTTGCGGCCGGAGATGTCGCCCACCACCACGTTCTGCTTGTGCATCATCCCGTACGCCGCGGCGATCGCCCGGATCAGCCGGATCCGCGCCGGCAGATCGACCCCCGCCAGACCCTTCCGCGCCGACGTCACGTCGTCGCCGAACAGCGTCTCCACCTCGCGCGGCTTCCGGTTCACCCCACCGGCCCGCTTGGTGAACTCCTGGAAATACCGCTCAGGGATCAACCGCATGATCACCCCGTCGGCGGCGCCGGAATCGTCCAGCACCACCGACACCGGCCAGATGATCCGCGCGTCCCACGCCTCCCGCTGCTCCTCCGGCAGCCGCTCCCGGAACCGCACGAAATTCGACAGACCGGTGCCCAGGGACGGGCCCGCGCCCTGCTTCGTGGCCTCGTTGTACTTCTTGTAGACGAACCGCTCGTCACCCAGACCCGGCAGCCGCAACTCCGGGGCGAGAAAGACGGTCGCCGTGCCGCCGCGGGCCAGCTCGTCCAACCGGCCGAGCTGCCCCAGCGTCAACTCCAGCGGAGCGGTCATCTCCCGCTCCGGACCGGGCCCGGCCACACCACCACGGCGGTACGGTCGTCGGTGAACGTCTTCCGGTAGAACGCCAGATGCTGCGCGAACGCCAGCAGATCCGGAGGCGTGTGCCACTGCGTGCCGAGGAACCGGCTCACCGCGCCACGGGCCGCCCCCAGCGGATCACCGAGCCCGTCCGTCATCATGATCAACGGCTGGCCCGGCTCCAGATAGAACGGCTTCGCGTGCACCGGGGTGTCCGCCGGCAGCGCCTTCACCGAACTCGAGAAGATCGCCTCACCCTCGTTCTTGATCATCGTGAGCGGCAGCCAGCTCCCGTCCTGCACCACGAACGCCGCCGAATCACCCGCCACATTCGCCAACATCGCCCGGAACGTGCCGTTCGGCGACGGCTCCGTCGCCACCACGAACGCCAGCGCCGTCCCCGACATGATCAACCGGGCCTGCGCGAACGGCACCGGATCCCCCGGATCCACCGGCGGCGGACCACCCCGCTTCTGCGCCGACTTCCGCAGGTACGGCCGGGCCAGCTCACACACCGCGGCATTCGCCGACCGGACCGCGTCCTTCCACCGGATGCTCCCGATCTCCTCCGGCCAGCGCCCACTGTCCGCCGACGGCGGCGACGCGATCAGATGATCCACCAGGGCGCGGCTGATCCGCTCACAGATGGCCGCCGCCGCCTCGTGCGAGCGCGTCCCCTGCGACACCCCGTCCGAGATGCACCCCACCAGCCAGTCCTGATCGCGGGTGAAATGCACGGCGTACGCGTCCTGCCGCGGCTCACCCCGCTCCTGATGACTGATGCCACGCACCGACGCCGCACGGTACGAGATCGAGCCGATCTCCGCACCGTCGATCACCGTGTCCGGCGGCGGATTACGGAACTTGTGCGGCACCCGCGGGCGAACCGCCGGCTGGTTCCCGGCGTCGCCGACCACCCAACGGTCGTTCGGATACCGCTCCCACGGCCGAGTCCGGTCCTCGTCCTCCCCGGGCCGCCGCGGAGCGGGCGCCGTGTCCCACTCCTCCTCCGGAGCGGCCACCTCGCCGGCGTCTTCCTCATGCCGGCGCGGCTCCTCGTACCCCTGCGGGTCCGGTTCGTGGCGTCGCCGGCCCTCGTCGTGGCCTTGCGGGTCCGGTTCGTGGTCCTGCGGGTCGCGTTCCCGGTCTTGTGGGTCGCGTTCGGAGTGCCGGCCCCCGTCGTAGCCCTGCCCGCCCCCGTCATGGTGGTGTGGTGGCATGTCGAACGACTCGTACGGATCCTGCGGCGGGGCCGGATCGGCGTACCGCGCGTCGTCGTCCGGCTCGTCGTACCGATCCACCTCATGCCGGCGGGAGAAATACACCTGCCCCTGCTGGCGCCGGGGCGGCGCCAGCGCCTCCAACTCGGGAAACGCCCCGCCGGACGACCCGCTCTCCGGCGGCTCCTCCCAGGTCTCCTCCCACGACTCCGGCCGGTTCGCCGGGACATGCGGCGGGAACTCCACCCTCGTCGGCTCGGGCTCCTGCGGCTTCCTCCGATTGACCATGCCGATCCGTCGTCCCCGCGCTAGATCCAGTCGTCCAGGTCGTCGTCGTCCGGAGGCACGAACCCGCCCGCCGCACCCGCGTCGTTCACCGACGTCGCCGACGCCACGATGCTGCTGATCAGCACCTCGGCGATCTGCTTGATCGCCGTCGCCGCATCACCGGCCCCGTTGTAGACGTAACTGCGCATCGCCTTGTTGCTCTCCGCCGGTTTCGGCGACACCCACGGGTCCAGCACCGCCTTCGACAGCGACGGCGACACCCCGAACGGAATGATGTTGGGACGGCCCCGGAAGCCCGGATCGGTCAGATCGCTGAACGCCGCCTGCACATCAGTCATGTTGTCGGTCGGCGCGCCGTCGGTGATGAAGAAGACCGCCGGCCGGTAGACCTTGTAGCCGTCGCTCTTCAACTGCGCCAGATCGTGCTCGATGTCCTTACGAAGCTGGCGGAAGGCGGCCGCATACGACGTACCCCCGCGGGCCGTGAAACTCGGGATGTTCTCCACATCCCGCAGATCGCCGAGCGGCAGAACGGTCCGCGCGTCATCGGCGAAGTCGAGCGCCCCGAACCGCACGATGTCACCGAGCGTCGGGCTCTCCTCGATCGTGTCGATGACCTCGGGCAGAATCCGGTTCACCGCGTCCAGTGGAGCGCCGTCCATCGAATACGAGACGTCGACCAGGAGATAGAACGCCAGAGCCAGAACCCTGTCGTCATTTACTTGTCGTGAGTCGGCCATATCCGCTCCTGCGCTGCTAGGTCAGGAATTGTGCTGGCAAAGTCGGGGATCCCGCCCCACGATGAAGATCAATAGCTGCGACGTTGAGCGTGAGCCTATCGAGGCCCGCCCACCCGATGCCAGATTCACCCCTCCAGGTTGGACGCCAACCCGGCGAAATCACCGATTCGGCTGCCGCCGACCGGACGATCATCCACAAGCTCCGCCGCAACACGTGATCCGCTTTCCCCGATCACGGAAACGAGCCGTTCCGGCGCACGTGATCGAGCATCGCCCGGACCCCCAACCGTTGAGACGCGGCCCGCGCCGCCCGGAAACCGTCCCCATACACCGGCCCCGGATCCTCCGCGATCCGGCGCCGCTCCACCGCCGCCAGCGGATCCGGCTGATCCCGTAACCACGCGTAGGCGAGCAACTGGCAGAGGCCCTCCGCCACCGGCGGCGGCAGCACCCCGAAACCCTGCTGCGCCAGATAGGCGTGCATCACCTCGTGCGCCACCGTCGAACCGAACTGAACCAACGGCAGATCCCGCACCACCATCAGATCCAGCACCCGAGTGCCCATCGAAATCGTCATACCCAGCGCATTCGCGCCCTCCGGATGGTGGCTGCGCAACTCGTCGCGCGCCACCAGCCGCACCCGTACCGGCGTCGTCGTCCGGATCGACAGCGCCCGGATCCGCTTCGCGATCGGCGGCAGCACCCGCTTCACCGCGGCCTGATCCCGCACCGCCGTCGCCGCACAACGACCGCACAGCGGAATCTCCATGACCAGCCGCGAATCCGACGGCATGCCACAACACAGGCACGGCCGCTCGCCCGCATGCCGGGCGCAATACGTCTCCCCGGTCGACGCCCGATAGAACGACGACGTCATCGGCCGGCCGCACACCGAACAGACGTGCACCACCCTCGACGCCAGACGACGATAGGCGGCGAGCCACTCCGCGAACCCCATGACACCTCCGCGCGGCGGTCACGTGAAGTGTGCCCGCCCCACGCCACCGCCTCAATCGCCCGACTCGTGCTTCAGCAGCCACTCCTTCACCCCGAGACCCCACCGGTAGCCGCCCAGCGAACCGTCCGTCCGCAACACCCGATGGCATGGCGTGAACAGCGCCACCGGGTTGCGGGCACACGCCGCCGCGGCCGCCCGCACCGCCGCCGGACGCCCCGACAACTCGGCGAAAGCCGTATAGGTGACCGGGGCGCCCGGCTTGATGCTCCGCATCACCCGCCACGCGTGCCGCATGAACGCGCCGGCCGTGTGCTGCTCCACCGGAACCGCGTCGATCGCCGTCAGATCACCGTCGAGATACGCCAGGACGGGCGCGTCGACCTCGGTGGCGTCGACCGCCTGCACCGGCTCCAGCAGCATCGGATGCACCAGACTCAGCAGCTCCGGCACATCGGTCGTGAAACCGGCCGCCCGCACCGCCCCGGCCGCGCTCACCACCAGCGTGAACGGGCCGACCGGAGTGTCCATCGTCGAATACTTCAACATCGTCTTCTCCTCACGAGGGGGCCACCAGCGTGGCGCGTTTTCCGGGGGCGTGGGCGGAAATCCGGTCCGCCTGTGGACAACCGCGGCAGCCCGTTCGCCAATGTGGACAACCATTCGCCCCGGGGCGGAACGGGGTAGATTCCGAGTCAGGCCGCGCGCCAGAGACGGATCAACGCGTAGGAACGCCAGGGACGCCAGCGTTCCGCGTGTTCGGTCAGTGATCTGGCCGTGTCCGGCAGGCCCAGCGCCGTGGCGCCACGGCGGGCGGCCAGGTCGGTCGCCAGGAAGACGTCGGGGTCGCCGATCGCGCGCATGGCGATGTAACCGGCGGTCCACGGGCCGATGCCGGGCAGGTCGGTCAGGCGGGCGGTGGTCTCCGCCCGGTCGGCGCCGGGGTCCAGGTCGAGCTTGCCGTCGGCTACCACTCGGGCCAGGGCGCGGATGGTGTCGCGGCGGGCGGCCGGCATGCCGAAGGCGTCGTCGGGCAGGTCGGCGACGGTGTGCGCGGCCGGGAAACCGGCCAGGCGGCCGGATGCGCTGCCGTCGGCGGCCACCTGAACCCGGGTGGTGTCGTGGCCGGTGGCCGGTCTGCCGAAGGCGTCGTCGGGGAGATCGGCGACGGGGTGTCCGGCCAGGCGGCCGGATGCGGGATCGGTTTGGGGGATGGGGGTGGGTTCCCCCGAAGACGCCGCCGCGGCACGCAGTATCCGCCCCAGCGTCGTCCGGGCCCCCGCCACACTCACCTGCTGCCCCACCACCGCCCGGACGGCCATCTCGAACCCGTCCACCGCCCGCGGCACCCGCACCCCCGGCTCCGCCGCCACGACCTCCCGCAACCCCGGATCCGCCCCCAACATCGCATCCACCGCCACCGGATCGGCATCGAGATCGAACAACCGCCGGCACCGCGCCACCGCCGGCGCCAGGTCCCGCACATCCTCGAGCCGCAGCGTCGCGTGCACCCACCGGTCTCCCGGCCGCAGCGCGACCTCCGCGCCGCCGTGCGGCAGGTTCAGCCCTCGCCGGTACGTCTGCCCGTCCACTTCGTCCACCCCCGGCAGGGTCCGGGCCGCGAAGAACGACAGCAGCGCCCCGGAGTGCAACGGGCTCCGGTAGGCGAGCCGCAGGTTGACGACCCCGGCCTCGCCCCGTTCCGCCGGCCGCCGTTCCCGCAGTTGGCTGGGCGCCTGCGCGTACACCTCGAGCATGGTGTCGTTGAACTGCCGCACACTTCCGAACCCGGCCGCGAACGCGATCTCCGCGAGCCCCAGGTCGGTCGTCTCGACGAGGATCCGCGCGGTCTGGGCGCGCTGGGCCCGGGCGAGCGCGAGTGGCCCGGCCCCGAGTTCGGCGGTGAGCATCCGGTTGAGGTGCCGTTCGGTGTAGCCGAGCCGCCCGGCGAGTCCGGGTACTCCTTCCCGGTCGACGATGCCGTCGCCGATGAGCCGCATGGCCCGTCCGACGGTGTCGGCGCGGCTGTCCCATTCCGGTGAGCCGGGGGCGGCGTCGGGCCGGCACCGTCGGCAGGCCCGGTAGCCGCCGCGTTGTGCGGCGGCCGCGCTGGCGTAGAACGAGACGTTTTCCCGTTTGGGGGTGACGGCCGGGCAGGACGGCCGGCAGTAGATGCCGGTGGTGCGTACGGCCGTGTAGAAGCATCCGTCGAACCGCTGGTCGCGGCTGTCGACGGCCCGGTAGCAGCGTTCGAAGTCCAGCTCCATGCCGTCGAGTCTGCCTCCGTGCCGGGCCGTCCGGCTGGCGGGATTCGGACATGACCGTGGGTCAGGGCTGCCCGGGTCGGTGTTCGATCGGCGCAATCTTGCGCGATCGCGGCTATCCGAGAGTCGGCTGCCCACGGCCGAATCCGCAATCCCTCGTCCAGCGGACGCGTCATCCTGAGCGATCTTGGTCGATTTATAACCGTCTCGGGTGACCAATCGTTCAAGATCGCAGAGCGTCGGCTTGTAAAGCGGGCGAAACGGGCATCTGTTCCCGGCGAAAGCCCCATTTCCACCTAGCGCGGCGGATGGCGGCCCCTTCGCCCGACCAGGCGCTTGACGTCGAACCGCAAACGCCCAGGGAGAAGACTCCGGGCTGTATTCGATACCCCAAGATCTTCCAGCGGAAATGGGTCATGGGCGAATCGACCGCCGGACAGCGATCGGGAATCAAGATCGACCCGATGGTCACGATTGCCGGCGAATCGGGATGACGCCATCCGAATGTGCGACACATCGCGGCCGCCCACAACCGAGGCAGGCTCCAGGTAGCCGGTGATCCTCCGCAGAGGGTTCCCGGAAAGGCTCCTGTCAACTTGGGTTGACGGCTTCCGTGGCTGTCAACTACGGTTGACGGCATGAAGGCGATGGCGGTGACGACGGACATCCGGTGGCGCGTCCTCGGTGGCGGCCCCAAGGTCGTGCTCCTGCACGGCGGCATGCAGACCTCGGCGAATTTCACGAAGCTGGCCCAGGCCCTCGCGCCCGAATTCACCGTCTACGTCCCGGACCGGCGTGGCCGCGGGCTCAGCGGTCCGGCCGCGCCCGGTCACGGCCTGCGCGCCGAGATCGACGACCTGGCGGCGCTGCTCGCCGAGACCGGGGCGCGCAACGTGTTCGGCCTCAGCTCGGGCGCGGTGATCGCGCTGCGCGCCGCCATGGAGCTGCCGATCGACCGGCTCGCGCTCTACGAGCCGCCGCTCAAGCACGGTGACCACGATCCGGTGGCCTGGCTGCCGAGATTCGAGAGGGAGCTGTCCCGGGGCCGGCGGGCCGCCGCGTTCGTCACCGTCGTGAAAGGCACAGGCGATTTCCGGTACGCGCCCCGCGCGGCCCTGATCCCGATGGCCGGCCTGGCCCTCCGCGCCGGGGAGGGCCGCCGGATCGGTGACCTGATTCCGACGATGCGCCTGGACGCGGCGGTCGTCGAGGACGCGGCCGGCCCGCTGAGCACCTATGCGGGCGTCACGGCGGAGACGCTCCTGCTGGGTGGCGAGCGCTCTCCGGCGTACCTCAAAGGGGTCTTGAACGGCCTTGAGCCGGTCCTGCCGCGAGTGCGCCGGGTGACCTTGACCGGCGTGGGTCATGTCGCCGCCGACAACAGCGGCCGGCCCGGGCTGGTCGCTGCCGAACTGCGGAAGTTCTTCGGTTGAGAACCGGCCTGCACGGGATGAAAGGCCAATTCGTCCTCGTGGATCGGCCGGCCGGAACGATGGGAGCCGCGCTCATCGGGACCCGCCGCTCTTGATCAGGTGCTTGTTCTCGTACATCGCCTCGTCCGCTCGGCGCAGCAGGGCACCTCCGTCGCTCTCTCCCGGGTCGGCGATGGTGATTCCGATGGCGGAACGCACCCGTACGGCCGTGTCGCCGACCATGACCGGCGTTTTCATCTCCTCGCGCAGCCGCCGGACGACCGCCTCGGCGTTGGTCGCGGATTCGATGTCGTGCAGGATCGCGATGAACTCGTCGCCGCCGAGCCGGGCCACCACGTCGTAGCCGAGCACGGACCGGCGCAGCATCTCGGCGAACGCCACGAGCATCTGATCGCCGGCTTCGTGACCAAGCGTGTCGTTGATCTCCTTGAAACCGTTCAGGTCGGCCAGCAGGATCCCGATCGCCTTGCCGTTGCGCGCCGAGCGGGCGAGGGCCAGCCCGAGCGCCTCGTTGAGCCGCGTCCGGTTGGCCAGCCCGGTGAGTGGGTCGGTGGTCGCCAACTGATGGTTTGCGCGCAGCACCGTGATCTGGCGGAACATCACGAGGAACGTCAGCAGCACCGACCCGATCGTGACGCCGATGCGGGTGTAGCGGTCCACTTCCTGAACCGCGATGGTGATCAGAAGACAGCCGCCGACCAGCACGCTGGCGTATGGCAGGAGGGTTACGGCCGACTTCGACAGGCGCCTCCGTATCTGCGTCTGCGCTGCCCTGCTCTGCTCGAACGCGGCTGCGACCAGCAGGAAGTGCGAGACGGCGATGCTGGTGAACGGCAGGGCGACTCCGTGCAGCGGGCCGGTCCGGGTCATGGCGTATGACAGATATACATGTGCTGCGACCTGGCAGAACACCGCGCCCGCCAGCAGGCGCACGGATCGCTGCGCGGAGCTGTCGATCCCGTACATCAGGGCCAGGGTGACCCCGAAGAGAAGCACGGCGTAGCCGACGGGAAAGGCGATGGCCGATGCCAACGGGTTCCCACCGCCTGGCACGTCCGGTCCGCCGGGCCCGGAACGCGCGGTGTCGGCCAAGGCGCGCGCGAGTGCCGGACCGGTGACGAAGTACCACATCACCATGGCGGCGCCGACCGCGACGGTCCCGGCGTCCAGCAGGATCTTGTGGATCGGCATCCGGTCGTCGCCCCCACGGATCAGGCAGGACAGGCCGGCCAGCATGACCGGGACGAAAGCCAATCGCAGCGCCCCGCCCAGCTCCGGCCGAGTGGGGAAGAATTCGGGTCCGAGCGCGTCCAGGGCCAGCAGTACGCACGCGGCGCCGATGAACCACCAGGCACGTCGTGTCCAGCGACCGAGATCGCGACGAAGTGCGGCCCTGACCGCGCAGGCCAAGGCCATGATGTCGATGAGGAAGAAACCCCGGTGGGCGGCGAGGCTGGGTTCAGGGCTGTCGTTCGTCACGAGTGACAGAACGATTGCGATCACTAGATATCCGGCGATTCCGTAGAAAACTCCGCAGGTACCAAGTCGTCGCCATCGCTCGCTCATTTGTTCACTCCCCCTGCCAAAAAGACAGCGCTCTTTTCGGCGAGGCGGGACCAGGGATTAGGTGGGCTTCCACCGCGGGGCCGGGGTCGGGGCTTTGGTCATGCCCGGCAAGGACCAAGCGCCCATTGCCGCGGCGGCGAACCGGACAGTGCCGGCATGAGGCCTGTGCTGTTGACCGGCCGAGAGGCCCCGGACGGTACTCGTAGACTCGTCGTAGTAGCTCGACAGGCGGATGACGCCGAGCCGAGATCGGGAAGTCATGGGCGGAAGGTTGCAGCGTTCGTATGTCGTCACTCACCATCGGAATCGTCGGCCTGCCCAACGTCGGCAAGAGCACCCTGTTCAACGCCCTGACCAAGAACGACGTGCTCGCCGCGAACTACCCGTTCGCGACGATCGAGCCCAACGTCGGTGTGGTGGGCCTGCCCGACGAGCGGCTCGGGAAGCTGGCCGAGCTGTTCGGCAGCGAGAAGATCCTGCCGGCGCCGGTGAGCTTCGTCGACATCGCCGGCCTGGTCCGCGGCGCGTCGAAGGGTCAGGGCCGGGGCAACGCGTTCCTCGCGAACATCCGTGACGCGTCGGCGATCTGCCAGGTGGTGCGGGCCTTCTCCGACCCGAACGTGCTGCACGTCGACGGCAAGGTGTCGCCCTCCGACGACATCGAGACGATCAACACCGAGCTGATCCTGGCCGACCTCCAGACGGTCGAGAAGGCGCTGCCCCGCCTGCAGAAGGAGGCCAAGCTCAAGAAGGAGAAGGCCGCCACGGTGGCCGCGGCCGAGGCCGCGTTCAAGCTGCTCAACGACGGGATCACCCTCTATCAGGGCGCCGGCGCCGCCGGCATCGACCTGGACCTGCTGGGCGAGCTGCACCTGCTCACGACCAAACCTTTCCTGTACGTGTTCAACGTCGACGAGGCCGAGCTGGGCAACGAGGCGTTCCTGGACGAGCTGCGTGCCCTGGTCGCCCCGGCCGAGGCGATCTTCATGGACGCGAAGATCGAGTCCGAGCTGATCGAGCTGGACGAGGACGAGGCCCTGGAGCTGCTCCAGTCGACCGGCCAGTCGGAGCCCGGCCTGAACCGGCTGATCCGCGTCGGGTTCGACACCCTGGGCCTGCAGACCTACCTCACGGCCGGCCCGAAGGAGGCCCGCGCCTGGACGGTCCCGGTCGGCGCGACCGCCCCCGAGGCCGCCGGTGTCATCCACTCCGACTTCCAGCGCGGCTTCATCAAGGCCGAGATCGTCAGCTTCGACGACCTGATGGCGGCGGGTTCGATGTCGGCCGCCAAGGCCGCCGGCAAGGTCCGCATGGAGGGCAAGGACTACGTCATGAAGGACGGCGACGTCGTCGAGTTCCGCTTCAACGTCTAGGTCGTGGCCCTTTTCCTACTCGTTTGACACACTCGGGTCATGGGCGAGACGGTCTACAGCATCGGGGAAGGTCCGGCGACGCGGGTGAGCCTGTCGCTGCCGGAGGGGACCGCCGAGGCGATTCGGGCGCGGGTCGGCAAACGGGAGTTTTCCGCGTTCATCGCCGAGGCGGTCGAGCGGGAGCTGCGCGGGCAGGTGCTTGACGAGTACCTGGCGGATTACGAGAGCCGCAAGGGGCCGGTCTCCGAGAAGGCTCGTCAGCGGGCGCGGCAGGTCTTCGACGAGGTGTTCGCCGAGGAGGGCGCATGGCCCGCCGCAAGCTGATCCACCAAGGGACTTTGATCCTCGACAGCGAGGGGCTCTCGAAGCTGCTCGCCGACGACGAGCAGGTGGTGGCGATTATCGCCGAGGCACGCTCGCGTGGCATGGAAGCCGTGATCAGTGCACTCACCATCATCGAGGCCGTCCATGCCCGCACCCACAAGGCTCGCCTGAGCTGGGTGCTATCCGGGTTACGCGTGATCCCGGTGGGCGAGGAGGAAGCGAGGGCGGCGTCGAAGTTGCTGATGGGTGCCGGTCTGCATGGGCACAAGTACGCGATCGATGCGGCGGTCGCCGAGGCCGCGTTGCGTCAGCACCGGCCCGTGGTCATGTTGACCTCCGACATCGACGACATGGTCAAGCTCTGCGGCGATCGTGTCCGACTGGTGGCAGTTTGAGTCCGCCTACGGTGGCGCTGGCGTGTGATGCTGCTCGAAGACGGAACCTGGTCGGGTTGTGCTTCGACCTGTGAGCGGATGCCGCCGGGGCCGGGTGCGTGCCCGGCCCGGCGGCAACGGTCTCAGAAGAGGTTGGCGCCTGCACCGAAAATCGCGCGGCCGGCATCGCCGAGGTCGACGAACTTGAGACCGTCAGGGTCGCTGAAAAGCATGAAAAGGGGCATGAACATTGCTGACTCCTTGGTCGGCTGTAGATTCCGAGCCAATTTCATGTTGAACCAGCCGACGCGGCCCCCGTTTCGGTGGGAGATCACGCTTTAGGGCGAACCTGGCGCATTCGGTGCACAGGAGCGTCATAACGGGTCTGGGCGCTGGTGGGCGGCTGTCAGCGGCCGGGTGGGGTGAGCCCGTCCAGGTCGATCGTGATGTCGAAGGGCGCCGGGCTGCGCAGGGTTCCGCGGAAGATGCCGGTGGGGGCGTAAGCGCGAGTCGGTTGATCTAGTTCGTAGGCGTGGACGACCGGTCTGCCGCCGCCCTCCTCTTCGACGCGCCAGTAGTGCGGGATTCCTGATTCCGCGTATTTGCGGAGTTTGACAGTGCGATCTCGGTGGGCGGACTCGGGGGAGACGACCTCGATGACCAGTCGCACCACGTCGGGCGTGAAGTAGGTGCGGCCGGGGTCGTAGGCGGCGGTGGTCACCACGACATCCGGCTCCGGCCGATTGCGTTCGTCGAGCCGGATCGTCATCTCCTGGTCGGCCTCGAGACCTGCCGGCGCCTGTGCCGCGAGCTCGTGTTTGAGAGCGGAGACAGTGCGGCTGTGCCAGGCGTGCTGCGGGCACATCATGAAGACGAGCGCTCCGTCGATGAGTTCGGTGTGGCGGGGGGCCTCGGGCAGGCGGTCCAGGTCGTCGGCGAACCAGCCTTCCGCGCGTGGCGGGCGCATCCAGTCGGGCAGCGCTGTCATAGGACTAGGTTAGTGAGCGGCGATGCCCGGGGAGCGTTCGTAGCGAATCGAGAGATCGGAGCCGATGTACGCGGCGAGTCTGATCTTCTGGGTGGCCAGAGGCTCACGCCCGGCGCGGGCGCTACGGCCGGGACCGGCGGTGAGGCCGCTTCATTGGTACGGCGGCTTTTCCCGTAGACGTACCGGAAATGGTTTTCAGCGGAGCGCCGGGAAGATCGTGCCCGCGATGATCACGCCCGCCAGGGCCCCGGCCACCACCTGAGCGGGAGTGTGCGCGGTGAGCCGGACCCGCGCCCAGCAGCCGAGCAGGACCAGTGGGGTGCCGATGAGGATCACCGGGCCGTAGACCGCGGTGAGAGCGGTGAGCGTGCCGGCGGCGACGCCGGCGTGGATGGACATCTTCCACCAGTGGGTGACCAGGGCGAACACGGCGAGACCGGTGCCGCCCGCGGTGAGCAGGGCGAGGACCTCGCGCGGGGCGCCGAGCGCGAGCATCACCAGCAGGCCGGCGATCAGCGAGGCGGTGCCGAACAGCAGCGGGATCCGCCGGGCGGCGCGCTCCGGGATGTGGTGGTTGGTGAGCCGTCCCTTGCGGACGCCGTGGAGCACGTAGCCGAGCGGGATCACCGCGGCGAAGAGTGCTCCGGGCAGGCCCCACCAGCGGGAGACGCCGGGTGTGTCGCCGGCGTGCCAGCCGACGGTCAACAGCAGCGCGGCCACCAGGACCGCGGGGGCCAGCACCTCGGAGACGACGGTGGCGAGCCGGTCCAGAGCGTTCCGGCGATCTTCGGCGACGGCGTTGATCACGTCCCCATCATCGCAACAGCTGCCGCATAACCCGCAAAACGCCGCCGGTGAGAAGGCACGTGATTTTCCGACGCCGTGGGGTTTGCGGTGTCGGAAAATCACGTGCCTTCTCACCGGTTACAAGGCGTTTTGCCCGCGGAGCGAAGCGGAGCCATCAGGCTCAGCCATGGCCTGGAAAGCGGCGGCCAATGCCTTCAGGTCCAGGTCGCCGAGGTGGTCGAAGATGTGGCGGCGGACGCTGGCCAGATGGGTGGGCCAGGCCTCGCGCAGGCGGGCCAGCCCTTTCTCGGTGAGGACGGCGTTGGCGCCGCGCGCGTCCTCCTGGCAGCGGATCCGGCGCAGATGGCCGAGCGACTCGAGTTTCGCGGCGAGCCGGGTCATCCCGCTCAGTGACATGTCACACGCCGTGGCCAGCTCGCTCATCCGCATCAGCTGGCCGGGGGTCTCGGAGAGGTGGCGCAACACCGCGTACTCGCTGGCGGACATGCGCTGCTCGTGCATCAGATCAGCGTCCAGCGCACGCGGCATGACCAGCAGGAACCGGCCGAGCGCCCGCATCACGGCCTCCTCGTCCGGGCTGAGCGGTACGGGGCCGGTCGGGGACATGGATCGATCCTACGACCGGGGCGCGAACCACTCTGCGCCTCGCCGGGGCAACGCGTGAGCCGGGTCGCGGGCTGCGCGGGTCCCCGATTCGGGTGACCGCTGGAGACTTGCCTGCGCGCTGGAGAGAGTAACAATGCTTTGGTGCAAAACCAGACAACTAGTGACTCTTGGCAGCATCTGCTCGAAATGCCACGAAAGTCTTGGTGGGCCCAGCTGCCGTTCGGTGTCCGGATGGCCGCCGGTGCGGGCGCGCTGTTCCTGCTCGTCGGCGGCGGAGCTGCGGGGATCTCCACGATGACCACCTCGGACGGGACGCCGGTCGAGGCCACCGCCGAAGCGGCAGTCCAGCCGGACCCGGGCGCCGCCCGGCTGGACGAGGACCCGGAGGTGGTCAGCCGTGCCGCGGCCGCCGCCCAGCCGCTGCCCAAACGCCGCGGCCACACCCCGGCGGCGCCGGCCCCCACCGGGAAGCCGGCCGGCACCGACCAGCTGAGCCGCGCCCGGGTCGCCGACGAGCGCGCCGACCGGACCGGGCCGCGGCCCGCGCACACCAGCGGGAAGCGCGCCGGCCGGGACCGGCGGGAACCGGCCGCCCGCCCGGTCGTCACCACCCGCACCGACGAACAGACCCGGGCCATCCCGTTCCGGACGAAGGTGATCCGTGACCCGGCGCTGCCGCGCGGCACGCGGTACGTGCGGTTCCCCGGTGCACCCGGTGTGGCGACCGCGCGGTACCTGGTCACCCTCACCGACGGAAAGCAGACCGCGCGCCGGCTGCTCGGCACGACCGTCACACGGAAACCGGAGAACCGGGTCGTGGTCTTCGGCGCCTTCCGCAAGCCGGACCTGGGCCCGGCCTGCGAGCCGGGGCTGCACTTCTGTGTGCCGATGGGGCGTACCGCGGTGTGCCCGCCGGAGGCGACCCCCGGCCCGGCGGTGACGGTGGCGGTGACGCCGACGCCGACGCCCGGGACCCTCGTGACCGAGGCGGACCTGCTGGCCGCCGGTGAGGAACTGCTCGACGGCGTGCTCCTGGAGCCCGCCTCCGTGTGCTGACCGCCGCGAGGCGATGATCGGGGACATGGGATTGACCGATGCCCGTCTGGGCGAGCTGGCCGAGCGCCTCGTCACCGTGCCCGGCGTGGTCGGGGTGGTGCTCGGCGGAAGCCGGGCCCGTGGCACGCACACCCCGGACTCCGACACCGACCTCGGCCTCTACTACCGGGGATCGCTGGACACCGGCCGCCTCGGCGAACTGGCCGCGGAGGTGGCCGGCCCGGGCGCCCGGGTCACGGCGACCGGCGAGTGGGGGCCGTGGGTGGACGGCGGCGGCTGGCTGACCGTCGACGGTGGCCCGGTGGACTGGATCTACCGGGACGTCGACCGGGTCCGGGCCTGCTGGGCCGACGCCGAGCAGGGCCGGTACGCGTTCCACGTCCAGACCGGCCATCCGCTGGGCGTGACCGACTTCTCGTACCCCGGTGAACTGGCATCCGGCCGCATCCTGGCCGATCCCTCCGGTGAGCTGGCCGATCTCCGCGCGGGGATGCGGGTCTATCCGAGGCCGCTGGCCGAGGCCCTGGTGGCCGGGCTGTGGGAGGCCGACTTCCTGGTCGGGCTGGCCCGCAAGGCGGTGTCCCGTGGCGACAGCGCGTACGTCGCGGGGTGCCTGTTCCGGATGGCCGGGGTGCTGGCGCACGCGCTGCACGGCGCGGCCGGCCACTGGCTGATCAACGAGAAGGGCGCGGTCACCGCGGCGGCTGCGCTGCCCGGCGCGCCGGCCCGGTTCAAGACCCGGATGGACGCCGTGTTCGCCACGGTCGACGGTGATCCGGTACGCCTCGCCGCCGCGATCGATCTGGCCGCCGACCTGGTCCTGGAGACCACCGACGCGTGCGCGACGATGTTGCGGTGACCTGCGGGTTCTCGGGACTCCGCTGCCGCCCGCGGGCCGGCTCGCTAGGCTGAAGCCGAAATTCCGCAACCCGGAGGCGACCGGCTCCGTTGTGACTTCGGAGTCCATTCGTAGGTGTGAGGAGAACCATGTCCGGCAAGGGCGGCGAAGGCGGTAGCTGACGTTGACGTGGGTCTCGGTCCCGGTCAGTGCAGAGCGACCGTGGCGAGGCCCACCAGCACCGCCGACAGGAGCATCGCCACCGCGAAGACGGTGTTGTGACCGAGCAGGATCGCCCGCCGACGGGGCTGACCGCCCTCACCGCCGCCCGGCGCCGGGACCGGATCCAGGTCGTGACCGAAGAGTTCCGTCCGGTATCTCCGGGTCAACGGCCTCGTCAGATGGGTGAGCACCGGTGATCGCCTCCGGGGGTCGAGGATCGAACGGCGTTACTCGATCGATTGCGATGACTCCCGGTAGCATGCGGCGGGCCGGATTCGGCGAGCAATGGCTACTCGTCGGTAACCGTCGTGGGTGGGCCGGTCTGGCATGGTCGTTCCCCTGATCGGTCACCGGATATCGGGCGAACAGGCGTCCCGCGCCGTGACCATTCACTCTATGTGAGGATTTGTCGGTAACACTCACTTCGCCATCATTAGGGCGATGCCGGAGACACCGTCGACGTACCACGCACTGTTCAGGGGCACCCTGAACGCCTCGGTCGTGCTCATCGGTCTGGCATCGGGTGTCGCGCAGCTCGCCGAGATACCCACCCGGATCGGTCAGTGGGCACTCACCGCGATATCCCTGGCCTGCCTGCTCTACTTCGTCGTCCGCCTGTGGCAGCTCGCCTTCGTGGTCCGGATCCGCGACCTGAAGGCCGACCTGCGGGAGACCACCAGTCGGCTCGCCCTCCAGCAGGCCGGGCACCAGCACTACCTGGACGCCATCCAGCGGATCAGCGACCGGGAGAAGCCGCTCTTCACGGAGACCCTCGAAGTGCTCGTCGCGATCGGCCCCGACGACGACAGCGACCGCATCGTGGAGAAACGGGTCACCACCCCGGAGCCGCTGGTCACCCACCGGACCATGCGCCCGATCGTGCCCACCGACACCGACCGGCTGGCCCGCCTCGACGAGATCTCGTTCAAGACGCTGCGGCCGGTCGGCGGCACCATCACCGCGCTGCCCCTGGAACAGACCCGGCTGCTGCGGGTCTGGCTCATCTTCGACCCGGCGATGACCACGCCGACCGAGTGGCAGGTCGAGTACCGGCCCCGGGGGCTGTGGCGGCCACTGCGCGAACGAGGCTGGGACCAACTGGTCTGGGAGGACCGCCTGCCCACCGCGAGCGGCACCCCGTCCGCCTTCACCCGCTTCCAGGTGACCTTCAGCTTCCCGGACAGCGATCAGCCGCCGAGCGTCAAAGAACGACAGGGGTACGGGCGGATGAGCGAACCCGAACGCGACGCCCGCGGCCGCTGGGAGGTGGTGTGGCGGGACGAGAAACCCGCCGGCCGCCGCTACGTCTGGGATCTCACGCAGGCGGTCGGCGGGCACTGAACCCGGTCAGGAGGCGTGCGACAGGATCAGGTTGTGCACGTGGTGGGCCTTGTCGGAGCCACGGAACTCGATCTCGTACACGTGGGTGCCGACGGTGATGCCGATCGTGCCGGACGAGAAGAACTGGCCGGCCCAGCTCTTGTTGCTGATCACGCTGACGCTGCTCACCTTGGAGTAGGGGATGCTGGTGATCGCGAAGCGCTTACCGACGAAGGACTTGTCCTGGATGATGATCCGCCGGCTGGTGAGGCCGATGAAGCCGGTCCCGGCGCCGATCGCGTCGTAGACCGCGATGATCTGCTCGCCCTCCAGCAGACCGCTCTGGATCTGCTCGAGCTGGCCCTTGTTGTCGTACGCCACGTCAGTCATGCGGCGCAGCGTAGTCCGCCCGTTCTACGGCCTTCCGACCACGGTGCGGTAGAAATCCTCGATCCGGGCCGCCAGGGTGACCTCACCGTCGGTGATGGTCGAACCGTCCTGCGGCCCCAGGCAGATCTGTGTGTGACCGTTGACGCGCCGAATGGTCGGCCTGATGTGAAGGGTGTCCGCCGCGACCTTGATCCGCTCGGTCAACGCGGCGTGCTGACTGTCGTCACATGCCAGGTCCCGCCGGAGCTGCACCCCGTCGCGGGTCCATCCGCTGAGTAGCGCAAGGGCATCGCTGAGATAATCCGCGCCGGAGTCCCGGCGTCTTCTGGCCCGCACTGCCGCACCCCCCTAGCGTCGTTGCCGGCTTGTGGCCGAACTGTCGCCGTGTCGTCATGGTCGGTGCTCCACAGTTTCGTCCGTCCGGACACTCGTGTCCACGGCCACATATCCGTGATTGCGTGACGATCAGGGCACCAGTGGGCAACCTGAACGACGAACTTCTGTGCGATCTTTGATCGCATGCGGCCCGAACAGTACGTCAAGCGCGCCCCGTCACCCAGGGTGATCGTGGCTGCTGTGATCATTACCGCCGGCCGGGTGCTGGCCTGCGAGCGCAGCTCCCCGCCGGAGGCGGCCGGGCGGTGGGAGTTCCCCGGTGGCAAGGTCGAGCCGGGGGAGACCGAGCGGCAGGCGCTGGCCCGGGAGTGCGCCGAGGAGCTCGGCGTACGGGTGGACGTCGGCGACCGGATCGGCCCGGACGTGCCGCTGGCCCACGGCCGGGCCGTGCTCCGCGTCTACGCCGTCACCCTGCTCGGTGGCGACGTGCCGGAGGCGCTGGAGCACCGCTCCATGCGCTGGCTGACCGTGGACCAGCTGGACAGCGTCCCGTGGCTGCCCGCCGACGTGCCGATCGTGGCGGAGCTGCCGCCACTGCTCAACGTCTAGGAGTACTGCTTACGCAGCTCCCGCTTGAGGACCTTCATGCTCGGGCCCAGCGGCAGCGACTCGGTGAACCGGACCTGACGCGGGTACTTGTGCTTGCCGAGCCGCTCCTTCGACCACTCGATGAGTTCGGCCTCGGTCAGGCTGCCCTCCTCAGGTTTGGGGTCCTCCAGCACCACGACCGCACAGATCTCCTCACCCAGGGTCTCGTCGGCCACGCCGATCACCGCGACCTGCTGGATCGACGGGTGCCGGGCCAGCACCTCCTCGACCTCACGCGGGTAGACGTTGAAGCCACCGCGGATGATCAGGTCCTTGGTGCGGTCGACGATGCTGATGAAGCCGTTCTCGTCCCGTACGCCCAGGTCGCCGGTGCGGAACCAGCCGTCGATCAGGGCCTCGGCGGTCGCCTCCGGGCGGTTCAGGTAGCCGGCGAACACGTTGTGGCCGCGGATCACGATCTCGCCCAGCTCGCCGTCCGGCAGGAACTCGATCCGCTCCGGCACCTCCGGCCGGGCGATCTCCACCTCGACACCCCAGATCGGGTGCCCGACCGTACCGGGCTTGGCTCCGAACGCCGGCTGGTTGGTGGTCGCCGTCGGAGAGGTCTCGCTCAGCCCGTACCCCTCCCAGATCGTCGAGCCGAAGGCTCCGGCGAATTTCTCCAGAACCGCGACCGGCAGCGAGGCGCCACCGGAGACGCAGAGCTTGAGCCGTGGCAGGGTCTCCGCCTTGGCCGCCGCCTCCAGCAGGCCGATGTACATGGTCGGCACGCCGTGGAAGATCGTCACCTTCTCCCTGAGCATCAGCTCGATCGCCGCCTCACCGGTGAACCGGGGCAGCAGCACCAGCGTCCCGCCGAGCCGGAAGGTCGCGTTCATCCCGACCGTCTGGCCGAACGTGTGGAACAGCGGCAGACAGCCGAGCACCACGTCGTCGCCGGTCAGCGGGTGGACGTCGAACACGTTCACGGCCGCGTTCATGACCAGGTTGAGGTGCGTCAGCATGGCGCCCTTGGGCTTGCCCGTCGTCCCGCTGGTGTAGAGGATCACCGCGACGTCCTCGGCCTCGCGGGTCACGTAGGTCCGCAGCGGTTCCACCGTCGCCGAGATCTCCTCCAGGCGCGGCGGGTACTGCGGCAGATCG
Organism: Actinoplanes lobatus; assembly: GCF_014205215.1. Taxonomy (NCBI): domain Bacteria; kingdom Bacillati; phylum Actinomycetota; class Actinomycetes; order Micromonosporales; family Micromonosporaceae; genus Actinoplanes; species Actinoplanes lobatus. The sequence goes on along the minus strand of NZ_JACHNC010000001.1, from coordinate 1,434,906 downwards.
GCCGGGAGCGGGCCGACGTTGACCAGCTTGGTGCCGCTCGCGGCCGCCGCCGGAGCGCCCGCCGCCAGGAACGCCGAATGGGTGACCAGCAGCTTCGCGCCGCTGTCGGCCAGCACGTAGCCGACCTCCTCGGCGTTGAGCAGCAGCGAGACCGGCACGATCCGGGCGCCGACGGCCAGCGCGGCGAAGTAGACCCGGGGGAAGTCGCCCACGTTGGGGATCATGATCGCTACGGTGTCGCCCGGCCCGACGCCCAGTTCCCGCAGGCCCGCCGCGTACGCGCGGGTCTGCGCCCACAGTTCGCGATAGGTGATGCGCTCTCCGCCGGCGTCGACGATCGCTACCTTTTCGGGGTATCGGCGTGCGGCCTCGGCCAGAACGGTGGCGAGGGATAGCGTCGTCATGCTGATCTCCCTTGGTGATGTACGTCGCAGCTGTGCTTAAACTAGCGGCGTAAGTTTTTACACGTCCAGTGCTGATTTCGGTTTTCTCGCAGGGAGTACTCATGGCCCGGCCCCGGCAGGCGCTGCTCACCAAGGAGCGCATCGTCGAGGCGGCGGCCGCCCTGATCGACGCCGAAGGGCTGGACGCGTGCTCGATGCGGCGCCTCGCCACCGAACTGGGAGTGCAGGGCCCGTCGCTGTACAACCACTTCGCCACCAAGGCGGAGATCGTCGACGCCGTCGCCGAGGCGGTGGTCGCTCAGGTCGACATCTCGGTGTTCCACGGCAACGACTGGCGTGCGGCGCTGCGGCTGTGGGCGAAGTCCTACCACGCGGTCCTCGCCGCGCACCCGAACGTCGTGCCGGTGCTGGCCACCGGTCCCGGCCGCCGCCCGGCCGGGCTGGCCATGGCCGAGGCGGTCTACGGCGCGCTGATCGACGCCGGCTGGTCACGGGCCCGGGCCACCCACATCGGAGCCCTGATGCGCTACCTGATCACCGGCTCCGCGCTGGGCTCCTTCGCCCTCGGCTTCGACGCCGACCCGGAGCTGTACGACCACTATCCACACCTGCACCGCGCCCACGAACTCGCGGCCCACCGGGACGCGGTCGACGAGGGCGCCTTCGAACTCGGGCTGGACCTCCTGATCACCAGCCTGTCCGACCGCTACGACCTGGGGGTACGCCGATGACGCCGGTCCACCGTGACGAGCTCTGGATCGGGGGCGCGTGGGTGCCCCCGGAATCCAGCGAACGGATCGGAGTGGAGAACCCGTACACCGAGGAGGTGTTCGGGCACGTGCCGGCCGGCACGGCCGAGGACGTCAACCTCGCCGTCTCGGCGGCCCGGGCCGCCCTGCCCGGCTGGGCGGACCTGCCGGCAGCCGAGCGCGGCGCGGCCCTCGGGCGCCTGCACCGGGCGCTCGCGGCCCGCGCCGACGAGATCGCCCGGACCGTCGGCCTGGAACTGGGCACACCGCTCAAGATCGCCAAGGCGGTCCAGGCGGGCCTGCCGCTCACCGTCCTCGCCGGGTACGCCGAACTCGCCGCCCAGCCGTGGGTGCAGGAGACCGTCGGCAACTCCCTGGTGGTGCACGAGCCGGTCGGCGTGATCGGCGCCATCACCCCGTGGAACTACCCGCTGCACCAGGTCATCGCCAAGGTCGGCGCGGCCCTGGCGGCCGGGAACACGGTGGTGCTCAAGCCCAGCGAGATGACCCCGCTCGTGGCTTTCCTGCTCGCCGACGCGGCCGCCGAGGCGGACCTGCCGCCCAGCGTGTTCAACCTGGTCAGCGGCACCGGCCCGGTGGTCGGCGCGGCCATCGCCAGGCACCCGGACATCGACATGGTGTCGTTCACCGGCTCCACGGCGACCGGCCGGGCGATCAGCCACGCCGCCGCCGACCGTGTCGCCCGGGTCTCACTGGAGCTGGGCGGCAAGTCCGCCAACGTCATCCTGGAGGACGCCGACCTGGTGAAGGCGGTCAAGGTCGGCGTCGGCAACGCCTTCCTCAACTCCGGCCAGACCTGTACGGCGTGGACCCGCATGCTGGTCCACCGGTCCCACTACGACGAGGCCGTCGAACTCGCCGCCAAGACGGCCGCCGGCTACACCCTCGGCGACCCGTTCGACGCGGCCACCCGGCTCGGCCCGCTCGCCTCGGCCGGCCAGCGGGACCGGGTCCGCGGGTTCATCGAACGGGCCTCCGCCCGCCTCGTCGCCGGTGGACTGGACGCGCCGGTGCCCGCCACCGGCCACTTCGTCGCGCCGACCGTCTTCGCCGACGTCGACCCGGACAGCGAACTGGCCCAGGAGGAGATCTTCGGCCCGGTCCTGTCGATCATCGGCTTCGATTCCGACGACGAGGCCGTCGCGATCGCCAACAATTCGAGGTACGGCCTGGCCGGCGCCGTCTGGGGCAGCGACGAGCGGGCCCTGGCCGTGGCGCGACGGCTGCGGACCGGCGCGGTCGACGTCAACGGCGGGGCGTTCAACCCGTTCGCCCCGTTCGGCGGTTACAAGCAGTCCGGTATCGGTCGTGAGCTGGGCGCGTACGGCCTGGCCGAATTCCAGCAGGTGAAGGCGATCCAACGATGAGCGGATCATTCGGCTCGGCGCGACGCCGGAGCGAAGCGGAGGGGGCGCGATGAGCCATTACATGCGGGGCCTGGTCGTTCGCAGTGCGGGCGTGCCGGCTGAGCTTGTCGAGCTGCGGCTGCCCGAGATCGGGCCGGGCCAGGTGCGGGTCAAGGTCCGTGCGGCCGGTGTCTGCCACTCCGACCTTTCCATGATCAACGGTACGCTGCGCCCGCCGCACCCGCTCGTGCTCGGTCACGAGGCGGCCGGCGAGGTGGTCGAGGTCGGCGAACACGTCACCCGCGCCCGGGTGGGCGATCACGTGGTCCTCAACTGGCAGCCGGCCTGCCGGAGCTGCTGGTTCTGCGAGCACGGCCAGCCGTGGCTGTGCAGCACCTCGTCCGGCGTCGCGGCCCTGGAGAACGGGCTCACCCTGGACGGTGCGCCGGTCCACGTCACCCTCGGGCTGGGCGCCTTCGCGGAACAGGTGGTGGCCCCGGAGAACGCGGTCATCCGCGTACCGAAGGAACTGAATTTCGAACTGGCGGCCCTGCTCGGGTGCTCGGTGCTCACCGGCAGCGGCGCGGTCCGCAACACCGCCCAGGTCAAGCCGGGCGAATCGGTGCTGGTCATCGGCCTCGGCGGGGTCGGGCTGTCGGCGGTCGCCGCGGCCCGCGCGGCCGGCGCCGGCAAGGTCATCGCCGTCGACGTCACCGAGGCGAAGAAGGGCCTGGCCGAGGCGGCCGGCGCCACCGACTTCGTGGTCTCCTCGGACAACCTGTCCAAGGAGATCCGCAACCTGACCGGCAGGCTCGGCACCGATCACGCCATCGAATGCGTCGGCCGGGCGTCGACCATCCGCGCCGCGTGGCGCGCCACCCGGCGCGGCGGCCAGGTCACCGTGGTCGGCATGGGCGCGGCCGACGACATGGTCCAGCTGGGCGCGCTCGACATCTTCTCGTCGGCGCGGACCCTCAAGGCTTCGGTGTACGGGCAGGCGGACACCGACATCGAGGTTCCGGCCCTGGCCCGCGACGTCCTCGACGGCAAGCTCAACCTGGACCACCTGATCACCGACCGGATCACCCTGGCCGAGGTCCCGGCCGCTTTCGACCGCATGTCCCGCGGCGAGGGCGCCCGCTCCGTAGCCCTCCTCTGACCGCCGAAAGGGTGGGCCGCCACTCGGTGGCTCACCCTTTCGGGGGAACATCGGCCAAGGCTGATTGATATCGTGATATCACTGCCTGCATGCCGGAGGTCACCATGCCGAACATCCTCATCCGGGACCTGAGCCAGGAAGCTGTCGACCGGATCGACGCCGCCGCGGCGCGGCTCGGACTGTCGCGAAACGAATACCTTCGCCGCAAGTTCGAGGAAGGTATCCCTCCGGCCGAACGCACGGTGACCGCAGCGGACTGGGACCGATCCGCCGAGGTCTTCGCGGACCTGGACGATCCCGACGTGATGGAGTCGGCGTGGCGGTGACGAGCTGGTTGATCGACAAGTCCGCCTACGTCCGGCTGCAAACCGGCCAGGTAGCGAACCGGGACGACTGGAGCACCCGGATCGGCCGTGGACTGGTGCGGCTCTCCACGATCACCCGGCTCGAGCTCGGCTACTCGGCGCGCTCGGGCGAGGCCGGCCGGCAGCAGTTCGCACGCCCACCGCTGTCCTACATGCCGGTCGAATACCTGACGCCCGCCATCGAGGACCGGGCCCTGGAGGTGCAGATGATCCTCGCCGACCGTGGCCAGCACCGGGCCCCGTCGATTCCGGACCTGCTCGTCGCGGCGACCGCTGAGAAGGTTGGCCTGACCGTGCTCGCGGTGGACAAGGATTTCGAGCTCATCGCCACGATCACCGGTCAACCGGTGGAAGCCCTGGTCGGATGATCCGCGTCGGACCGGGTGGTCTCGTCGGTCTCGGTGCTGCACAGAATGTAGTGGTCGTCGCCGAAGACGGCGGCGATCTGAAGATGGCCTCCGAGCGCCTGAACATAGCGTGCGATGGCATCGACGGTGGACACGTCGCCGTTCTCGATCTGCGAGACCCGGCCCTTGGTGACACCCATCCGTTCGGCCACCTCCGCCTGGGTGAGCCCGAAGGCCTTACGACGTTCGGCGAGGCGGTAGCCGTCGATGTAAGCCTGCTGGCGGCGGCGAGCCACGGCGATCCGCTGCTCGCCACCGAGTTCGGCGACGATCTCGGCGCGAACGTCCTTCCACAGCGGGAATTCGGTCATCGGTTTCGCTCCTCGTCTTGGCGTTCTTGCCCGTCCTCGGCGAGCCGGTCGATGGCCGCTGTTATCTGGTCGTATGAACCCGCGTCCAGGGTTTCGGCCCAGGCCAGGAATTCATGCGTGACTCGGATCTCCCACTCCTCCACGCCGACGGAGGTTAGGTAGTTCTATACCTGCGAGGCGGACTGACTGTGCGATACAAAGGTCGGATGCGTCCAGAAGCGGGACAGGTCTTGCACTTCTCGGAGGACCCCGGAATCCGGACCTTCGTGCCGCACGTGGCGGCGACGGCGCGACAGCCTGAGGCGTACGTCTGGGCCGTCGATCACGAGCAGGCGCCCGCCTACTGGTTCCCACGGCAGTGCCCGCGCGCGATGGCCTGGGTGCGGCCCGGCGTCACGACCGGCGCGGACCGGGACCGGATCATCGGCGCAGGCTGCGGGACCCGCGTGCACGCCATCGAGTACGCCTGGCTGGACGCCGTGCGCACCACCACCCTGTACGCCTACCGCCTGCCCGCCGACCGGTTCCGCCCGTTCGGGGAGCCCGACCCGCACGCGTGGGTGGCGACCGATCCGGTCGAGCCGCTGGGCCCGCCCGAACCGGTCGGCGACCTGATCGCCTGCCACGCGGCGGCCGGGATCCAGCTGCGGATCCTCGACAACCTGTGGCCGTTCTGGGACCAGGTCACCGCCGGCACCGTGGGTTTCAGCGGCATCCGGCTGCGCAACGCACGGCGCCGGCCGGCTTGACCAGCGCGATCTTCAGGTGCGGGCTGCCGAAGCCGGGTTGATCAGTGCCGCCACCGTGCGGGCCAGGGCGGACCGGGCCGACTCGACCGACAGCTCCATGCCGTCGCGCCACGAGGCCCACGTCGGCCAGAGGCTGACCGCGGTGAGAGCGTTGAGCAGGTCCTCGTCGCTGCCGATCTCGTGGGCGAACGTGGTGGTCAGCTCGTCCCGTACCCGTGCGGTGTGCAACTTGCGATAGCGCTGCAATCCGGCCGAGAACGGCTCCTTGAGCGCGGAAGCCCGCGCGGCGGGCCCGATCTCCTCCAGCAGGCGGGCCCGCTGGTGGCTGAACGCCTCGATCCGCTCGGCCAGCGGAAGATCCGCCGGAATCGGCCGGTACGCCGCGTCGCGCTGCTCCAGGACACGCTGACCACTGGCGGCCATCAGCGCCTCCATGTCGGCGAAGTGGCTCCACAGGGCGCGTAGCGACACCCCGGCCAGCTTGGCCACCCGGTCGGCGGTGGGGCGCATGTCCCCCTCACCGATCAGCCGGAGGTGCGCGTCGACGATCGCGTTGCGGGTCCGTTCGGACCGTGCGGTGCGACCGTCGACGCGGGTGGGCGGTGTGGTCACGAACCGCTCCGGTAACGCTTCAGCTCCCGGTGGGCCAGGGAACGCTTGTGCACCTCGTCCGGGCCGTCGGCCAGGCGCAGCATGCGGGCGCTCGCCCACAGCCCGGCGAGCGGGGTGTCCTGGCTGAGCCCGGCCGCGCCGTGCGTCTGGATCGCCTTGTCGAGGATCCACTCCACGGCGGACGGCACCACGATCTTGATGGCCTGGATCTCGGTGTGCGCGCCCTTGTTGCCGACCGTGTCCATCAGCCAAGCGGCCTTGAGCACCAGCAGGCGGGCCTGCTCGACACGGACCCGCGACTCGGCGATCCAGTCCTGGATGACGCCCTGCTCGGCGAGGGTCTTGCCGAAGGTGGTGCGGGCCAGCGCCCGGGTGCACATCAGTTCCAGCGCCCGCTCGGCCATGCCGATCAGCCGCATGCAGTGGTGGATCCGGCCGGGCCCGAGCCGGGCCTGGGAGATGGCGAAGCCGCCGCCCTCGACGCCGATCAGGTTGGTGGCCGGCACCCGTACGTTCTCGAAGATCAGCTCGGCGTGACCGCCGTGGTCGCCGTCGGTGTAGCCCATGACCGTCATGCCGCGCTTGACGGTCAGGCCGGGCGTGTCCCGGGGCACCAGGATCTGGCTCTGCTGCACGTGCCGGGCGGCGTCCGGATCGGTCTTGCCCATCACGATGAAGACCTTGCAGTTCGGGTTCATCGCGCCGGTGATGTAGAACTTGCGCCCGTTGATGACGTAGTCGTCGCCGTCCCGCTCGATCCGGGTCCCGATGTTGGTGGCATCGGACGAGGCGACCTGCGGCTCGGTCATCGCGAAGGCGGACCGGATCTCCCCGGCCAGCAGCGGCTTGAGCCAGCGTTCCTGCTGCTCCGGAGTGCCGAACTCGGCGAGCACCTCCATGTTGCCGGTGTCCGGGGCGGCGCAGTTGAGGGCCGCCGGCGCCACCGCCGGGCTGCGGCCGGTGATCTCGGCGAGCGGCGCGTACTGGAGGTTCGTCAGGCCGGCGCCGTGCTCACCGGGAAGGAAGAGATTCCACAGCCCGGCCTCCTTGGCGGCCTCCTTCAGGCTCGCCAGGATCGCGGGCGGCTCCCAGCCGTCGGTGTGGAACGAGGACTCGGCGGGGTAGACGTGCTCGTCCATGAAGGCGAGCAGTCTCTTGCGGTAGTCCTCGGTCTTCGCGTCGTACTCGAAGTCCATCAGTTTCCTTCCAGCGCTCGGTGGCCCTGCTCGACCAGGGCGGGAACCATCGCCCCGACGGTGTCGAAGCCGGGGCCGACCGTCTGACCCTTGGTGTAGCGGTAGTGCACGCCCTCGAGGATGACGGCGAGCTTGAAGGCGGCGAAGCCCACGTACCAGTGCAGGTCGCTGACGTCCCGCTTGCTCCGTTCGGCGTACCGGGCGGAGATCTCGTCGAGGGTGGGATGGCCCGGGACGTCGATCGGGGCCACCGGCACACCGTCGCGCTCCAGCATCGGGCGCCCGGCGTAGATCAGCATCAGCGCCAGGTCGCTGAGCGGGTCGCCCAGTGTGGACATCTCCCAGTCCAGCACCGCGTTCACCGTCAGCTTGTCGCTGACCAGCACGTTGTCGAGGCGGAAGTCGCCGTGCACCACGGCGCCGGCGCCGTCCGGGATGTCGGTGGCGAGGCGGGCGTGCAGCTCGTCGATGCCGGAGAGCTCCCGGCTGCGGGACGCGTCGAGCTGCTGCTTCCAGCGGCGCACCTGCCGGGCGTTGAAGCCCTCCGGCTTGCCGAAGTCACCGAGCCCGATCGCCTGCGGGTCCAGTGCGTGCAGGTCGGCGAGGGTGTCCACGAGCGTGAACGTCAGCTCCCGGAACTCGGTGGGGGAGAGGCCGGCGGGGTCCCGGTGGATGGTGCCGTCGACGTGCTCCATGAGGTAGAACGGCGCCCCGATCACCTCGGTGTCGGTGCAGAGCAGCACCGGCTTCGGCACCGGGAAACCGGCCTTGGAGAGGGCGTCGAGAACCTTGTGCTCGCGCGCCATGTCATGGGCGGTCGGCAGCACGTGCCCCAGCGGCGGGCGGCGCAGCACCCACCGGTTGACGCCGTCGGTGACCGCGTACGTCAGGTTCGACCTGCCACCCGCGAACATCGTCCCGGAAAGCGGCGGGCTGTCCAGATAGGCCTGGAGTTTTTCCAGGTCGAGGCCCTTCATGAGGACGCCTGCCGCTCGAAACCGCGCTGAAGTTTGTTCATGCCACCCAGCCAACGGTCCGGATCGCTCGCACGCAAGCGGTAGTAGCCCTCGACTTCCGCGTGCGGGAGGATCAGGAAACCCTCGCCGTCCAGCGAATCGGCGACCAGGTCGGCGACCGTCTCCGGGGCCAGCGCCCCCTCGGCGAGCAGCGACGCGGATCCGCTGCCGCTGTCGTTGCCGCGGGCCAGCATGTCGGTGCGCACGCCCTGCGGGCAGAGCGCCTGCACGATCAGACCCCGATGGGCGTACGTCGCTCGCAGCCACTCGGCGTAGGCCAGCGCCGCGTGCTTCGTCACCGAGTAGGTGGCGCTCCCCAGCAGGGTCAGCAGCCCGGCCGCGCTCACCGTGATCAACAGTCGCTTCGGCTCGCCGCTGTCCAGCCAGCGCGGCAGCAGCGCCCGGCTCACGTAGACGTGCGACATCACGTTGACCCCGAAGTCGCGCTGCCACTGCGCGTCCGGCGTCGTCTCGTCACCGGACGACAGCACCCCGGCGTTGGAGCAGAACAGGTCGATGCCGCCCAGCTCGGTCCAGGCGGTGTCGATCAGGTGCTGGACGTCGGCCTCGCTCGCCGCGTCGCCGGGCACCGCGATGCCGCCGATCTCCCCGGCCACCGAGCGGGCGGCGTCGCCGTTCAGGTCGTTGACCACGACCCGGGCGCCGTCGGCGGCGAACCGGCGAGCCAGCGCCGCCCCGATCCCGCCGCCGGCGCCGGTGACGACGACCCGTTTCACTGGACGGCTCCGGTGAGGGTGAGGCCGCCGTCGATCACGATCGTCTGCCCGGTGATCCAGGCGGCGTCCGGCGAGCAGAGGAACGCCACGGTGCCGGCCACGTCATCGGTGTTGCCGAGCCGCTTGAGCGGATACGTGGCCGCCACCTCCGCCTCCCGCCCCTCGTAGAGGGCAGACGCGAACCGGGTCTTCACGACCGCGGGCGCGACGGCGTTGACCCGGATCTTCGGGGCCAGCTCGACCGCGAGCTCTTCGGTGAGGTGGATCAGAGCGGCCTTGGTGGTGCCGTAGAAGGCGATCCCGGGCGCGGGGCGCACGCCGGAGACCGAGCTGATGTTGACCACCGAGCCGCCGGTGTCGGCCAGCCCACCGCGCAGCGCCTCCTGGATCCAGCCGAGCGTGCCGATCAGGTTCACCTCGGCCATCTTGCGGGCCGCGTTCAGATCGAGGCTGGCCAGCGGCCCGTACGCCGGGTTGATGCCGATGTTGTTGATCAGTGTGGTGACCGGCCCGAACCGCTCCCGCACCGCGTCGACCACGGCCGCCCGGTGCGCCGGGTCGTCGCCCTTGCCGGCCACGCCGAGGGCGACCTCGGGGCCGCCGAGCTCCTTCACCGCGGCCTCGAGGGCGTCGGCGTCGCGGCCGGTGATCGCGACTCTCGCTCCCTGTGCGACGAATCGCTGGGCGATGGCGAACCCGATTCCGCGGCTTGCCCCGGTCACGATCGCTATCTGGTCCGCCATCGCTCAAACCTCCTGAAGTCGTGTTTTTGCAGTCCGAGTGCAGATATTACGCGGCCGGTACGCCACTCTGCGGCGGAGCCACGGCCTGGCCCGTGTACGGCGCGACCGGGCCGTCCTTGTCGTCGGTCGTGTACGGCGTACCGAAGTACACCGCCTTACCGCCCTGGATCTTGGTGAGCTGCTCTCCGCCGTACCCCGAGTGGTCCTGTGCGGAGAAGCGCAGCGGCACCGTGCCCGGGCCCTGGAAGCCGTTCTTCTGCACGGCCTCGATGATCTTTTCGCGGGTCAGGTCCTTGCCGGCGGCCTGGAGCGCCTGCACGAACAGGTAGCCGACCGACATGCCGTAGACGATGTTGTTGTCGAATTCGGCGTTGCCGTTGTGCGCCGCGTTCACCTTCTTGAACAGCTGGATCCACGGGTTGGCATCGTCGTTGTTCAGCGGCAGGTAGTTGGTTGCCACCAGGCCCTCCATCAGAGGCGCGGCGGCACCCAGCGTCTTTCCGACGGTGGTCGGGTCGGCGCCGACGTTGCTGACCACGAACTGCGGCTTGAACGCAATCTTCGCAGCCGTGCCGATCGAGAGGGCAGTGAAACCGGGCACAGTCGCCAATACCACGACCTCGCAGCCGGCCGCCTTCAGAGCGCCCATCTGCGGGCCCACGTTCGGGTTGCTGGTCACGTAGCTCTCCTTGGCCGCCACCGGGCCGAGAACCTTCTCGATGCCGGCCAGACTGTCCCGGCCGAAGTCGTCGTCCTGGCCCAGGAAGCAGGTCTTCTTGCCGGCCAGGTTCTCCTTCACGTACGTGCCGAGGATCTTGCCCTCGACCGTGTAGTCCGGGTTGAAGCCGAAAGTGCCCGGGTACTTGTCCGGCTGGTTCCAGCTGCGGCTGCCGCTGGCCACGAAGAGGTCCGGCACCCGGTTGGTCTTGAGGAAGTCGAGTACGCCGGTGTGCGTCGGGGTGCCCAGTCCGTTGAGGATCGCGAAGACCTTGTCCTGCAGCACCAGCTCGCGCACCACGGTCTGGGTGTTGGCCGGGTTGTAGCCGTCGTCCTTGATCTTGTAGCTGATCTTCCGGCCGTGCACGCCGCCGTTGGCGTTCACGTAGTCGAAGTACGCCTTGGTGGCCGGCGCGATCTTCGAATAGCCGGCCGCGGCCGGGCCGGTCAGCGGCATGTGGGTGCCGACCACGATCTCGCTGTCGGTCACACCCGGCACGCTAGCGCCGCTGGAACCGCTGCCGCCGCCCTCGTTCGTGCAGCCCGCGGTGGCGAGCAGCACGACGGCCAGGGCCGCCGTCGCCGTACGTTTCATCGATTCCTCCTGATAAGACGTGAAATTCGGGATGGGATGGATGCGAGGCCGCCGGGGGCGGCGAGCATGACGACGACGAGCACCACACCGAAGACGACGAGCGCGAGATTGCCCTCGAGCTGCTGCGATCCGGTCTGCTCACCGACGGACTGGGCAAGCGTGGGAAGCACCACCAGCAGAACCGCGCCCCACAGGGCGCCGAACAGGCTCCCCAGCCCGCCGATCACGATGGCCATGACCAGGAACAGGGAGAGCGTCAGCGGGAACGCGCCGGGTGAGACGCTCTGCGCGAGCACGGCGAACAGCGCGCCGGAGACACCGGCGCAGACGGCGCTCACCACGAACGCCAGCACCTGGGTCCGCGCGATGTTGATCCCGGCCAGCTTGGCGGCGGTCTCGTCGTCGCGGACGGCCCGCAGGTCACGCCCGAACCGGCCGCGGATCAGCAGTGCCAGCAGCAGCACCACGGCCAGAGCCGCACCCCAGCACAGCCAGGCCTGCCAGCGCTCCATCGGGATCGTCTCCGGCGGTGGGTTCAGGATCACCGACAGGCCCTGGTCGCTGTTGAACGTCTCGTCGAACGTGCTGGTCACCGATGGGACCACGATCGCCACGGCCAGGGTGAGGCCGGCCAGGTAGGGGCCGCGCAACCGGGCCGCGGCCAGGCCGATCACCGCGCCGGCGACGGTCGTCACCACGACCGCCACGGCGAAGCTGAGCGGCAGATTCACCCACTTGTTCTGCGTCAGCGCCAGGGTGTAGGCGCCGGTCGCCATCAGTGCGCCGTGCCCCAGGGACAACTGGCCGTTCAGTCCGGTGAGGACGGTCAGGCCCGCGGTGACACAGAAGTAGGCGCCCATGGTGGCGAGCTGATAGTTCCGGAACGGCGGCAGCATGTACGTCAGCGCCACCACCAGGACCGCGCCGGCCGCGATCACGAGAGCCGGGTGCAGGCGCCGCCGGCGCTTCGGGACGGCCGACCCCACATCCGGTACGGGCGCCGCGTTCGCCTTCTGCTGGACGTCGGTCATGCTGCGCCTCCCTGGACATGTCCGCCAGGGGATCGCCCGTGAGCCGCGGTCATGCCACCCTCGCTTTCGAACTGGAGAACAGGCCACCCGGCTTGCCGAGCAGCACCAGCACGAGCAGGGCGAGGATCGCCATCGGGGCGACCGTGACGTCGATGTATCCGCTGACGTACGACAGCAGCAGGCCCACGACCAGGCCGCCGACGACCGCACCGATCGGGCTGTCCAGACCGCCGACCACCGCGGCCGTGAACGCCGAGACGAAGACGACGTCCATGGCGGTCGGGTGGACGCCCAGTTCGGTGGGGACCACCAGCATCCCGGCGAGCGATCCGACCGCCGCCGCCAGCGCCCAGCCGAGCGTCAACATGCCGCCCACCGAGACGCCGAGCAGGCGGGACACGTCCGGCGCGAAGGCCGCGGCCCGCATCCGCAGGCCGATCGCCGTACGGGTGAAGAGCAGCGTGAGAACGACGACCACCGTGCCCACCGCGGCGAAGACGAACAGGTCGTACCGCGACAGCATCGCGATCCCGCCCACCTCGAACGCGTCCCGGCTGAACGGCGTCTCCACCGGCTGGTACTCGTTGCCGTAGACGATGCCGAGCGTGCCCTGCAGAACCAGGACCAGGCCGAGCGCCACCACCACCCCGTTGAGCGGTGACGAGTGGTCGACGAACCGCATCACCACCCGCTCGACCAGGACACCGAGCAGGAGCCCGGCCAGCAGGGCCACCACGAACCCGAGCCAGTAGGACCCGGTCGCGTTCGTCACCGAATAGGCGACGTAGACGGCGGCCACCGCCATCGAGCCCTGCGCGAAGTTGACGATCCGGGCGGCGCGCCAGATCAGGACGAGGGCCAGCGCGAACGCCGCGTAGACCAGTCCGCGGCTGAGCCCGTCGAAGGTCAGATAGATGAATCGGTCCATCGCTAGAACCCCAGGTAGGCGTGACGGAGGTCGGCGTCGTCGCGCAACACCGACGCCTTGTTACGGGCCACCACCCGGCCCAGCGCGAGCACCACGCCCTCATCGGCGATGGAGAGCGCGCTGCGTACGTTCTGTTCGACCAGCAGGACCGCCAGCCCGGTGCGTTCCCGCAGGTCACGAAGCAGCGCCATGATCTGGCCGGTCACCTTCGGCGCGAGGCCCAGCGACGGCTCGTCGAGCAGCAGCAGCCTCGGCCGCCCGACCAGCGCCCGGCCCAGGGCCAGCATCTGCCGCTCACCGCCGGACAGTTGATGGCCGGCGAAGGTGCGACGTTGCGCCAGCGACGGGAACAGGTCGTAGACCTCGTCGAGCGCCTTCCGGGCATCGGCCCGGTCGCGCCGCCAGAGCCCGCCGAGCCGCAGGTTCTCGTCCACGGTCAGTTCGGTGACCACGCCGCGTCCCTCCGGAACGTGCGCGATGCCCCTCCGCACCAGATGCTCCACTTTGGTGCCGGCGAGGTCCGCGCCGTCGAAGACGACCCGGCCACGCGAACTGCGGACCAGGCCCGAGAGGGCGCGCAGGAGAGTGGTCTTGCCAGCGCCGTTCGCCCCGAGCACGGCGACGATCTCTCCGGGTCGGACGGTGAGGCCGACGTCGTGCAGGACCGGTGCCGCGCCGTACCCGGCGGTCAGGCCGTCGACCTGTAGCAACGCCCCGGTCATTCAATAGCTCCGGCCGGTGCCGGGGTACGGGTGATCATCGGCGCTCCTCCTTCGGGGCCGCTCGGTGGGTATGCCGAGGAGAGCCGGGTCATGCCTGGCTTTCCGGATATGCGAAATGAGAGGCCGGTCCGGCCCCGTGTTATGAAAAAGGCGTGCCGAGTTGTCAGCCCGGAAGGGAAACGGCGCCCCGGGTCAGGCCGGAGCGCCGAGATAGGCCTCGGTCACCCGTGGGTTCTCGCTGATCTCGCCCGGGGTGCCGAGCGCGATCGACCTACCGAAATCGAGCACCAGGATCTCGTCGCAGACCGACATCACCAGGTCCATGTGGTGTTCGACCAGCAGGACGGTGGTGCCGACCTCTTTGATCAGGGTGCCGAGCCAGCGGATCTCATCCGGGTCCAGCCCGCCGGCCGGCTCGTCGAGCATCAGGATGCGTGGCTTGGCGACCAGCGCCCGTGCCAGCTCGATGCGTTTACGAATCGCGTACGGCAGCGCGCCGGGATGGGCGCCCGCGTACCGGGCGACGCCACACCGCTCCAGGGCGGTGAGCGCCTCCCGCTCGGCATGCCGGTTGCGCGCACCGACCATCACGTTCTCCAGGACGGTCATGCCGGCGAACTGGCCGACACCCTGGAGGGTCCGTGCGATACCGAGACGGTTCAAATGGTGCGGCCGGGGCCGCCAGGGCTGCCCGTCCAGCGTGAGTGACCCGGATGTCGGGTTCACGAAGCCGCAGATGACATTGAAAAGGGTGGTCTTGCCCGCGCCGTTCGGCCCGATGACGCCCACGATCCGCCCCGGCGCCACGCGCAGGGAGACGTCATCGAGTGCGGTCAAGCCGCCGAAGCGGACCGTGATGTTGTGGAGCGCGAGCTCCTTGAGCGGGGGATCTGTTGACATGGCCGCCTCGCCGGACCGGTGGAGATCCTAGGTGGAGATGGAGCATCAACTATTTACACTTGGAGTGTAACTTTCTCGGCGGACTCGTCAACCACTTGCGATGACCCTGTTACCTCAGGCCACGCCGGCGGGCCGGAACTGCACGCTGATCCGGGGTCCGGCGGGCTTCGCGGTCTTGGGCACGGCGTGCTCCCAGGTGCGCTGACAGGAGCCGCCCATCACGATCAGATCGCCGTGGCCGAGGGGCAGGCGCAGCGTGTCGTGCCCGCCGGCGCGTGGTCGTAGCAGCAGGTTTCGTGGGGAGCCGACCGAGACGATCGCGACCATCGTGTCCTGCGTGGCGGAGCGGCCGATGGTGTCGCCGTGCCAGGCCACGCTGTCACGCCCGTCGCGGTAGAGGCACATCCCGGCGGTCATGAACTCCTCGCCGAGCTCATCGGCGTAGTGCCTGTTCAGTTCGGCGCGGGCGGCGGTCAGGGCGGGATGCGGCAGCGGCTCCTCCGCTGAGAACCAGCGGAGGAGCCGTGGAACGTCGACGACGTCGTCATACATCCGGCGGCGCTCGGCGCGCCAGTCGATGCCGAGCAGCGTCTCGAAGACGGCGTCGGAGCCGGGCAGCCAGCCGGGCAGGATGTCCACCCAGGCGCCCGCGGTGAGGTGCCGGCGGGTGAGGCGGCCGGTCAGTGACCCGACCCGGACCTCAGTCGGCCCGGACAGCAGATCGAGCATCGAAGGCTGGTAGGCGCTGGTCATGCCGCCATGTTAGTACTGGCGTTCGATTCCGGCGGCCTTCATCTCCGGGCCTGTGGACAACGGATTCACCGCTTCGGCTTCTGTGGACAACGGGCCGGTCTCCGCCTCAACCGTGGCAGGCTTCGGGCGCAACACCGTGGCGGCCAGGACCGCCGCGGCGATCCCGCCCACCACGCCGATGAGAGAGGTGACCGCGATGGCGTCCACGAAGGCGGCCCGCGCGGCCTCGGCCAGGCCCGTGTCTCCGGTCGCCGTCGCCACCCCGAGTGCATCACCGAGCGAGTCCCGCGCCGGTCCGGTGACGTCCGCCGGCATCGACGCGCGATATGCCGTGGTCAGCACGCTTCCCAGAATCGCCACGCTCAGCGCCGTGCCCACCTGCTGGACCGTGTCGTTGACCGCCGAGCCGACCCCGGCCCGCTCCGGCGGCAGCGCCCCGAGCAGCGTTCCCACCGCGGCCGGCGCCGCCACGCCACTGCCCATGCCGATGACGACCAGGGCCGCGGCGAGCTTCGGATACCCATCGGCCGGGTCGAGCGACGAGAGGATCGCGAAGCCGCCGGCCACCAGCAGCAGGCCGGCCGACAGCGCCACCCGCGCGCCGAACCGCTTGTCCATCACCACGCCGACACCGTTGAAGGCCATCGTCGTCACGATCATCGGGATGAAGGCCGAGCCCGCCCGCAGCGGCTCGTATCCGAGGACGAACTGGAGATATTGCGTGATCGCCAGCATCACGCCACCGGCGGAGAAGGAGAGCAGCACGAGCGAGAGGCTGGCGCCCCGGAAATTGCGGTCCCCGAAGAGCGACAGCGGCAGCATCGGCTCGGCGACCCGGCGCTCCCAGAGGATGAAACCGGTCAGTGCGACCAGGGCGATGAGGAAACCGCCGACGGTCCGTGCCGACTGCCAGCCGTGCTCGGGTGCGGAGATGACGCCCCAGATCAGGGCGGTCATGCCGATGGTGGAGAGCAGGGCGCCGAGCGTGTCGGGCCGGGTGGCCGGGCCCCGGGACTCCGGGATGATCAGCACCGCGGCCACGATGCCGAGCACCACGATCGGGATGTTGAGCAGGAAGACCGAGCCCCACCAGAAGTGCTCCAGCAGGAGGCCGCCCAGGGTCGGGCCGCCGATCGCGCCGAGCATCAGCACGGAGCTCCAGATCGCGATCGCCTTCTTCCGCTCGTCCTCCGCGAAGACCGTGGTGAGGATGGCCAGGGTGCCCGGCATGAGGAAGGCGGCGCCCAGTCCCATCAGGCCACGGACCGCGATTAGCTGGCCGGGGGTCTGGCAGATCGTGGCCAGTGCGGACGCCCCGCCGAAGATTGCGAGACCAGTGACGAGGCCGAGGCGGCGACCATGCCGGTCGGAGAGGCTGCCCGCGGTGAGCAGCGCGCCGGCGAAGACCAGGATGTAGGCGTCGATGATCCACTGAATGTCCGCGGTGCTCGCGCCGAGGTCGCGGATCAGGGCCGGGATGGCGATGTTGAGCACCATGTTGTCCACGACGGCCACGAGCAGGCTCAGGCAGAGCACGCCCAGGATCAGCCAGCGGCGGGGGTGACGGTCTGGCATTGACATGCCTCTCTCGTACGATGTTCGGGTGGACTCGAACACCGTACCAGTGGACTCGAACACTGTGCGAGTCACTTTATGATGACCTCATGCCCGAATTCACCGACTCGGTGTGGACCCGCCCGGCCCGCCCGCGCACCGGTCAGCCGACCCTCAGCCGGGAGCAGATCGTGCGCGCGGCGATCGAGCTCCTCGATGCCGAGGGAGCGGCCGGCCTGAGCATGCGCAGGCTCGGGGCCCACCTCGGTTCCGGCGCCACCTCGCTCTACTGGCACGTGGCGAACAAGGACGACCTGCTCGAACTGGCCGTCGACCAGGTGATGGGAGAGGTCTACGTGCCGGAGCCGGGTGACACCCCCTGGCGGGTGGGTGTGTCGGTGATGGCCGACGGCATGCGGGCCATGCTGCTGCGTCACACCTGGGTGATCGGGCTGCTCGGGGTGCGGCCCACCATCGGGCCCAACGTGATGCGGACGAGCAACCGCAGCGTCGCCCTGCTCTCGGCGGCCGGGTTCACCGGGCCCGCGCTGTCGCACGTGCACTCGCTGATCACCGCGCACGTGATCGGCGCGGCCACCACCGAGGCCGCGGTCGCCGCCGCGGTCCAGCGATCCGGGCAGTCGGCGGCCGAGATCCGCGAGCAGTTGGAGCCGTTCATGGAGAAGACCGCCGGCGACTACCCCGACTACGCGCGCTGGCGGCAGGAGAGCGGGGTCACCGAGATGGATCCGGACCAGGTCTGGGACCAGAGCTTCGCCTTCGGCCTGGAGCGGATCCTCGACGGCCTCGAACTCTGGCGGGTCAACAACACCGGCAACACCTCATCCGCTTAGTGCGGCGGGTGGGATCAGCCGCTCAGTGGGGCGGGGGGATCAGCCGCTCAGTGGGGCGGGTGGGATCAGTCGGTGGCGAGGTGGGCGTGCAGATGCATGTCGTGCCAGCCGTCGGTGTGGCGGGCCTCGCTGCGTTTGGTGCCCTCCAGGAGGTAGCCGGAGCGCTGAGCGACCCGGCAGGAGGCGGCGTTGTGGGTGGAGTGGCTCAGTTCCAGGCGGTGCAGGCCGAGTTCACCGATGCTCCAGCGGGTCAGGGCGGTCAGGGCGCGGGGTGCGATCCGCTGTCCGCGGGCTGACGGGAGAACCCAGTAGGAGACGTGCCCGAGACCCTCGGCGAGACTGATGTGCCGCAGGCCGGTCTGGCCCACGACCTGGTCGTTCTCGACGATCGCCCAACCCGCGTCCGTCTCCGCCCGCCAGCGGGGCGGCCACTGCGCGATCCAGTCGAGTGCCTCGTCCCGGCTCAGGCTTCGGCAGTGCCATCGCTGGATCGCCGGGTCGGCGAAACCCGCCACGACCGCATCCACGTCGGTGTCCCGCCACGGCCGTAGCCGCAGCCCTTCACCGTCGATGACGGGCTGCGCCGATGTGGACAGCGAACCCGGCGGAAGCGCCGGCGTGGTGAGAAGAGGCACCCAGCGACTCTAGGTCCTCCGGCCACAGGACGGGCACTCGCCGGCCGGGAGCGGCGGCAGGAGGGGGAGTGGGGTCGAGGCCGGCCAGCGGGACCACCCGCTCAAGCCCGGCGGGCGCGGCACGGCCCGGAGCGGGCAGTCGGCCGGCGCCGAGCAGGCGGAACGGTCCCAAAGGGACGGGGCGATGTCACGCGTACCGGAGAAGGGTTGGAGCGAGACGGCGAGGGGGAGCCCGCCGCCTCGCTCGCGCCGGTCAATGGTCGGGGGTTTTGTCCGGGTCGGGGTGATGGTAGGAGATCTGCTCCGGTGGGAGCGGGAACTCGACGTCCTCGCCGAAGGGCGAGAGGCCGCCCTGCTGCGGGGCGACAAGTTCGGCGATGTCCATGTGGCCGTCGGGGCCGACCGGCGCCGTCTGCGGGAGGCGGGCGCTGGACATCGGCGGATTGACCGTCGGCGGACTGACCGTCCGTGGATTGGCCGTCCGCGGATTGGCCGTCTGGGGATTGGCGGTCCGCGGATTGGGCGCCGACGGATTGCCGGGCGCCGACTCCAGCTCGTCGCGGCGGAAGATCTTGCGGCCCAG
Source organism: Actinoplanes lobatus (assembly GCF_014205215.1). Lineage (NCBI taxonomy): Bacteria > Bacillati > Actinomycetota > Actinomycetes > Micromonosporales > Micromonosporaceae > Actinoplanes > Actinoplanes lobatus. The sequence continues at coordinate 1,415,819 of NZ_JACHNC010000001.1, read as the reverse complement.
CCAGACCAGGGGGTCGTAGCGGCGGTCGACCACGCGCTCCTTCATCGGGATGATCGCGTTGTCGGTGATCTTGATGTGTTCGGGGCAGACCTCGGTGCAGCACTTGGTGATGTTGCAGTAGCCGAGACCCTGGCTGGCCTGCGCGTACTCCTTGCGGTCCGCACGATCGTCGAGCGGGTGCATGTCCAGCTCGGCGGCCCGGATGAAGAAGCGCGGGCCGGAGAAGGCCGGCTTGTTCTCGTCGTGGTCGCGGATCACGTGGCAGGTGTTCTGGCAGAGGAAGCACTCGATGCACTTCCGGAACTCCTGGCTGCGTTCCACGTCGACCTGCTGCATCCGGTAGTCGCCGGGGGCGACGCCGGGCGGCGGGGCGAACGCGGGCGTCTCCCGCGCCTTCTCGTAGTTGAAGGAGACGTCGGTGACCAGGTCGCGGATCACCGGGAAGGTCCGGATCGGGGTGATCGTGATGGTCTCGTCCTCGGTGAACGTCGACATCCGGGTCATGCAGCCGAGCCGCGGCATGCCGTTGATCTCCATCGAGCAGGAGCCGCACTTGCCGGCCTTGCAGTTCCACCGGCAGGCCAGGTCGGGCGCCTGGGTGGCCTGCAACCGGTGGATGATGTCGAGGACGACCTCGCCCTCGTTCACCTCGACGTCGAAGTCGCGCAGGTCGCCGCCGGATGCGTCGCCGCGCCAGACACGAAAGTGGCGTTTCACTCTGCCTCCACCTCGGCGAGTTCCTCATCGGTCATGTATTTGGCCAGCTCACTGCGGTCGAACAGGTCGATCAGCTCGGTCCGCATCCGCGGGACCGGTTTGCGTTCCAGGTGCACCTCGCCGGCCTCGTCGAGCGAGCAGACCAGGTTGACGCGCCGCCACTCCGGGCTCATCACCGGGAAGTCCTCGCGGGTGTGGCCGCCCCGCGACTCCTCCCGCTCCAGCGCCGCCTTGGCCGTGCACTCCGAGACGACCAGCATGTTGCGCAGGTCGAGGGCCAGATGCCAGCCGGGGTTGTAGAGCCGGCCGCCGTCGGCGCTCACGTTCGCCACCCGGGCCTTCAGCTCCTGGAGGCGCTTGAGCGCGTCGGTCAGCTCGCCCGCACGGCGGATGATGCCGACCAGATCGCCCATCACCGCCTGGAGGTCCTGCTGCAACGTGTACGGGTTCTCCCCGCCGGAGCGGGCCAGAGGGGCGAGTGCCACCTCGGCCGCGGCGGCCACGTCGATCTTCGCGGGCTTCGGGCGTACGCCGAGCGTGTCCACATAGGCGGAAGCGTGCTCACCCGCCCGCTTGCCGAAGACCAGCAGGTCGGAGAGCGAGTTGCCGCCCAGCCGGTTGGACCCGTGCATGCCGCCGGACACCTCGCCGGCCGCGAACAGCCCCTGAACCGTGCCGAAGGCCGCGCCGGTGTCCGGATCGACCTCGACCCCGCCCATCACGTAGTGACAGGTCGGCCCGACCTCCATCGGCTCCTTGGTGATGTCGACGTCGGCCAGCTCCTTGAACTGGTGGTGCATCGACGGGAGACGCTTGATGATCTGCTCGGCCGGCAGCCGGGTGGACACGTCCAGGAAGACGCCGCCGGCCGGACTGCCGCGCCCCGCCTTGACCTCGCTGTTGATGGCCCGGGCCACCTCGTCGCGGGGCAGCAGCTCGGGTGGGCGGCGGTTGTTGTCGGGGTCGGTGTACCAGCGGTCGCCCTCCTCCTCGGTCTCCGCGTACTGCTTGCGGAAGACGTCGGGGACGTAGTCGAACATGAACCGCTTGCCGTCGGAGTTGCGCAGCACCCCGCCGTCGCCCCGGACCGACTCGGTGACCAGGATGCCCTTCACGCTGGGCGGCCACACCATGCCGGTCGGGTGGAACTGGAGGAACTCCATGTTGATCAGCGTCGCCCCGGAGCGCAGGGCCAGCGCGTGGCCGTCGCCCGTGTACTCCCAGGAGTTCGACGTGACCTTGTAGCTGCGGCCCACCCCGCCGGTGGCCAGCACCACGGCCGGAGTCTCGAAGAGCAGGAACTCGCCGGACTCGCGGTAGTAGCCGAACGCCCCGGCCACCCGGTCGCCGTCCAGCATCAGCTCGGTGATCGTGGTCTCCTGGAAGACCCGGATCCGGGACTCGTAGCTGCCGGTCTCGGCGAAGTCCTCCTGCTGGAGCGAGACGATCTTCTGTTGCAGGGTGCGGATCAGTTCCAGGCCGGTGCGGTCGCCGACGTGGGCGAGGCGCGGGTACTCGTGGCCGCCGAAGTTCCGCTGGGAGATCTTTCCGTCTTTCGTACGGTCGAAGAGCGCGCCGTACGTCTCCAGCTCCCAGATCCGCTCCGGGGCCTCCTTGGCGTGCAGCTCGGCCATCCGGAAGTTGTTCAGGAACTTGCCGCCGCGCATGGTGTCGCGGAAGTGGACCATCCAGTTGTCGTTCGAGTTGACGTTGCCCATCGCGGCGGCGGCGCCACCCTCGGCCATCACCGTGTGGGCCTTGCCGAACAGCGACTTCGAGATGATCGCGGTGCGTTTCCCGGCGAGCCGGGCCTCGATCGCCGCGCGGAGTCCGGCCCCACCGGCGCCGATCACGACGACGTCGTACAGGTGTCGTTCGATCTTGGTGCTCATCGCCTTGCCTCCGCCGCGCTCCGGCCGCGCGGCGATTCGCTCGCAAGCTCGCTCATTGGGGGGCCCTTCAGTTGATGATGCGCAGGTCGGAGAACCACTCGGCGGCGAGACCCATGATGTAGAAGTCGGTCAGCGCCAGGGTGCCGAGCGTGATCCAGGCCAGCTGCATGTGCCGGGTGTTGAGCTTGGAGACGAAGGTCCAGAAGCGGTAGCGCACCGGATGCTTCGAGAAGTGCTTGAGCCGGCCACCGGCGATGTGCCGGCAGGAGTGGCAGGACAATGTGTACGCCCACAGCATGATCACGTTGACCCAGAGGATCACGTTGCCCAGCCCGAGCCCGGTGCTCTGCGCCAGGATCGCGTCCCATGTGTTGATCACCGAGATGATCCCGGCGGCGTAGAACGCGTACCGGTGCGCGTTCTGGAAGATCAGCGGGAACCGGGTCTCGCCGGAGTAGCTCTTGTGCCCGTCCGGCACGGCGCAGGCCGGCGGCGACAACCAGAACGCCCGGTAGTAGGCCTTCCGGTAGTAGTAGCAGGTCAACCGGAAGAGCAGCAGGAACGGCAGAGTGAACGCCGCCTCCGGGATGAGGAAGAAGTTCGGCAGCGGGGTGCCGAACAGGGCCGCGTCACCGCACCGGTCGGTCAGACACGGTGAATAGAAAGGTGTGAGGTAGTGGAACTCCTCCACCCAGAACCACTTGTGCATGAAAACCCGGACGGTCGCGTAGGTGACCCACGCGCCGAGTCCGATAAAGGTCACCAGCGGCGCAAGCCACCACCGGTCGGTGCGCAGGGTGCGCGCGGAGATCGCCGCGCGTTCCGTGCCGCCGCCCGGCCGCGTTGCCGTCGTCGTCATTCCATCTCCCTGGACAGTGCCGTGTGCAGGGTCGCGGGCGACGGTGGACGGACACAGTGGTGCCCCACTCCGCCGTCGCGCCGTGACGGTGATGTGGGGCACACGTTACGCCCAAGGTCCGACATCTTGTGCGGGGCGGGTCACAAAAACACCATCCCGGATCGCAGAGATCGGAACCGATAAGTTAATGGATCTATCCGGAGGCGTTCCCCGTCACGTTCCACGTCGCCAGGTGCAGGGCGGGAGCGCCGTACCGGGACCGGCCCCACCGCTCCGGCAACAGCACCGTCGACGGGCCGATCCCCAGCACCCGGCCCGGGGCCAGCGCCTGCGGGTAGGACTGGGTGAAACGAAGATTGCTCACCGGCGCGGTGACCTCACCGTCCTCAACGAGCCAGACGCCGTTACGGGTCAGCCCGGTGATCACGAGAGTCTTCGGGTCGAGGACCCGCGTGTACCAGAGATCGGTCACCAGCAGGCCCCGGCGCATCCGGGCGACCAGCGGGCGGGCCGAATCGGCGATCAACTCCGGGCCGCCGGCCGCCGGGCCGTGACCGGAAAGGGGCTCCGCCTCCAGGCGCAGGTGCGTGGCGTGCGGCCCCCACGAGCGGGACGCCGGCGACGCGTGCCCGGTCGACTCGGCGCCCGCCCGCGCGGCCGAGGTGCGGTCATGGGTCACCGCCGTGGTCACCCCGTCGCGCACCAGCACCAGCGTGCGCCGGGGCGTGCCCTCGTCGTCGAACGGCAGGTCGGCGGCCTGCTCCTCGCGGCCGCCGAGCGGCTCGTCCACGATGGTCACCGATGGGTCGAACTGCTCCTTGCCCAGCTCGGCGAAGCTCTGCTGCTGGTGGTGCGCCTTGCCGTCGAAGCCGAAGACCGCGAGGTTCTCCAGCAGGTCGGAGACCGCGTCCGGTTCGAGGACCACTTCGTACTCACCGGGGGGCAGCTCGACCGGGTTGCGGGCGGCACGGGCCTTGGCGGCGGCGCGGGCGCCGAGCACCGCCCCGTCCAGGTCGGCGAGCCGGGCCGCGGCCAGCCGGGCCACCCCGTCCGCGCCGTCCGCGCGGGCGATGCCGTCCATCGCGGCCTCCGCTGTCCGCCCTTCGACGGCCTGCCCGGCGGTGTTGGCGAAAGCGGCCGACACGGACAGTGTCCGGCAGTAGCCGGCCGTCTCCATGCCGCCGGCCGCGTCGACGAAGTCGCGGACCCGGCCGGCGCGCTCGGCCGGGTCGGCCCGGGCGGTCGCCTCATCGAAACCGAAGGGGTACCCGGACCACTCGTCCGAGCCGGGATGACCGGGCGACAGCCACAGCGGGGCCGGCGGGGCGAGACCCGGCCAGGACCGGTCGGCCGGGCTCACCCGGGCCGCCGCGAGGGTCCGCTCGACCAGGGTGCGCAGCCCGTCGTCGCTGGTCAGGGTGGTGGAGCCGCCAGCTGTCCGCCCGTCGGTGTGCAGGCGCAGCCGGACCCCGGTGGTGGCCGAGGCCACGTTCTGATGGATCGCCGAGTTGGCGAACCGGGTCAGCGCCTCGGCCTCGCGCCGCACGTTGACCTCGGCCTCGCAACTTCCCCCGGCCAGTTCCCGCACCAGGTCCAAGACCCGGGCGGCGAGATCCGTCTCGCTCATGCGCGCACCCCCACCCGCACGTTCGTGAACCGGGCCGGCGCCGCCGGATGCCCGGTGTGGCCGATCTGGCCGGGTTGCCCCTTGCCGCAGTTGGGTGTGCCCCAGGCGACGGTCTCGCCGGAGAGCATGTCCATCGACTGCCAGAACCGGGGGCCGATCCCGGTGTAGGTCGGATTGCGCAGCATCCGCCCCAGCCTCCCGTTCTTGATCTCGTAGCCGATCTCGCACCCGAACTGGAAGTTCAGCCGGCGGTCGTCGATCGACCAGGAGCGGTTGACGTCCATGAACACGCCGTCGCCGGTGGCCGCGATGATCTCGTCGAGGGTGTGCGGACCGGGCTCCAGCCCGACGTTCGTCATCCGCACCATGGGCAGCCGGGACCAGCCGTCGGAGCGGACGCTGCCCGCGTAGTCCAGCCCGGCGACCGCCGCCGAGTCCCGCCCGGCCAGCACGCCCACCCAGACGCCGTCGCGAACCGCGTGCCGCTTGGCGGCCGGGGTGCCCTCGTCGTCGAAGCCGAAACTGCCCAGCGCGCCGGGGAAGGTGGGGTCGATCGTGATGTTCATCAGCTCGGAGCCGTAGCGCAGCGAGCCGAGCCGGCTCAGATCCAGCCAGCTGGTGCCGGCGAAGGCGGCCTCCCAGCCGAGGATCCGGTCCAGCTCGATGGCGTGCCCCACCGACTCGTGGATCTGGAGGGCCAGCTGCTCGCCGCCGAGCACCAGGGTGGTCTCGCCGGACGGGCAGAGCGGCGCGGTCAGCAGCGCCCGCGCCTCCTCGGCCATCCGGGGCGCGTTGCCGACCAGGTCGAGTTCCTCGACCAGCTCCCACCCACGGGTGCCGAACTGGCCGCGGTGCGACGGCCAGGACCGCCGCTGCACCTCGCCGTCACCGATCGCGATCGCCGTGACGCCCGCGCCGCACTCCCGGATGTGCTGGTCGATGCGGTGGCCCTCGCTGGAGGCGAACCACTTGCGGGTGTCCCAGATCGCGTAGTTGGCCTCGGCCACGTCGGCGCCCGCCGCCCGCGCCGCGGCGGTGGCCCGGACCAGCAGGTCACCCTTGTCGGACAGCGGGACGCCGAGCGGGTCGATCACGCAGTCGGCGGCCCAGCTCGCCGTGACCGGCTGAGCCGGCGTCAGCTCGGTGGCCGGACCGCGGACCAGGGCGCCGGCCGCGGCGATCCGCGCGGCGCGCTCGCCGGCCGCGCGGGCGGAGGGCCCGGACAGATCCGGGACGGCGTAGAAGCCCCAGCTCGACCCGACCAGAGCACGGACGCCCAGGCCGGCGCTCTCGTCGAAGCTCAGATCCTCCACATCGCCGTCACGTGCCGACATGGCCTCGGTCCGCCGCACCATGACGCGTGCGTCCGCATACCGGGCACCGGCGTCGAGTGCGGCCTGCACCGCCGCACCCGCCTCATCGAAGTGGCTCATGAACCCGACCCTATTTGCCGGGTGCGACACTTTCAGTGGTCCAGCAGGAAGGCGCGCTCCTCGTCGAAACCGGCCTCCGGGACCGACCGGAAGCCCGGCAGCTCCGCGCCGACCAACAGCACGTCCGGGGAGGCGCCGCTCAGGGCGTGCTGGGCGTAGACGTCGGCGGAGTCGGCCCGGTCGCCCAGGTAGCGCTCGGCCACCGGGACCGGCAGGTCGGCCCAGTCGGTGACCGGCTCCCGGGCCACCGCGCGGTGGAACACCTCGGGGCGGCGCAGCACGGCCAGCGCGGCCAGCCAGCCGCCCAGCCCGTGCCCGCGCACCGCGACCCGGCTCAGGTCCAGGTCCGGGTGCTTGCCGTGCAGCGCGCGCAGGCCGTCGGCCTGGTCGGCGAGGACCACCTCGGCGAGCCGGCGGTGCACCGCCTTCTCGAAACTGGGCGCCACTCCCGGCGTACCCCGGGAATCGATGCTGACGACGGCGAAGCCGGAGTCGGCCCAGCGCCGGCGCTCCTGCCAGGCCGCGCGGTCCGTGACCACCTGCTGGTGCCCGGGCCCCTCGCCCAGGGTGACCAGGACCGGAAGCCGGGTCCCGGCGACGAAGCCGGTGGGATACAGCACGGTGGCCGGCAACCGCCGGTCGGTGACCCGCTCCAGAGCCGGATCCGGGCGGTACGGCACGTGCGGCCCCGGCGTGCGCAACGTCGCCACCCGCCGGTCCCCGCGCCACACCTGCGCCCCGACGACCAGCACGTCCCCGCCCACGGTGACCCGGTCCGCGCCGCCCAGCACGGCCAGCCGGCTCACCTCCGGCCCGCCGCTGCCCAGCGACGTGCGGACCCGGAACACCTCCCGGACCGACGGCTCCCCGAGGCTGCCCTCGACGATCAGGTCCGGCGCCCCGGCCGTCCCGCCGTCGTGCGGCAGCGTCCCGGCGACCCGCCGTACGTAGAGTCCGGGCGGGGTGAGCAGGCTGCCGTCGGCGAACAGGCAGCGGGCGTCGAAGCCGTCGTGGGCCAGTTCGCCGCCGACCAGCACCCGGCCGTCCGGCAGGTGGCGCGGGGTGCCCGGGATGGGTTCCACCCAGCGGGCGTCGGCCAGCTCCGCGTGCACCTGGGTCTCCCCGGTACGCGGGTCGATCGAGAGGATCAGCCCGTGCTGCTGTGTCCGGCGCAGCACGGTGATCAGCGGACCGCCGCCGAACCAGCGCACCTGGGCCAGGTACGGGTACGTCTCCCGGTCCCAGTGCACGTCCACCCACCCGTAGTCCAGGTCGAGCAGGTGCAGGCTGGCGGCACGGGCGCTGCGCACCGCCAGGATCTGGGTCCCGTCCGGTGACCACCACCAGCCCCGGTCCCGCCCGAACTCGGCCGACGCCGGGCCGGGCACACCCCAGGCGATGGTGTCACCGTGCTCCCGCCACGCGTTGCCCGGCTCACCGGCCAGCAGCCGGTCCCCCTCCGGCCCGGTGACGTGCAGCGACGCCGCGCCGGTGAGGTCGGTGACGTACCCGATCCGCAGGCCCTGCGGGTCGGGCCGGGCGTGGTGGGCGGGCCCGGCGGTCGGCACCGCGGTGACCGTGCCCTCGATCAGGTCGGCACGGAACAGCTCACCGTCACGCAGGATCGCGGCGGTACGGGCGTCGCGATCCGCCGCGTACGAGCCGACCGGCCCCGCGGTGACCCGGCGTTCCGTACCGGAGGCCACGTCCAGCAGCCACAACTCGGCGGACCGGAGGAACACGACTCGGGCGCCGTCTGCACCGACGGTCACGGCGTACGGGTACTCCACGTTTCCCAGCATCGCCGATCAAGGGCGACTCGCGCCGGGCAAACCGCGGGCTGGTGAAGCGAGTTCGGCGCTGGTCGCGCGTACAGTATCCGCCGTGACTGACCTTCCAGCCCGCCGTCTGCTGCTGGTGCACGCCCACCCTGACGACGAGGTCATCGGTACCGGCGCGACCATGGCGCACTACGTCTCCGCCGGCGCCCACGTGACCCTGGTCACCTGCACCCTCGGTGAGGAGGGCGAGATCCACGTGCCGGATCTGGCCCGGCTCGGCGCGGCGCACGCGGACCAGCTGGGCGGTTATCGCCTGGTCGAGTGGGAGCGGGCCTGTACCGCGCTCGGCGTCACGGACCACCGGATCCTGGGCGGTCCGGGGCGGTACCGGGACTCCGGGATGATGGGCCTGCCGACGAACCAGCACCCCCGGGCGTTCTGGGGCGCCGACCTGGACGAGGCGGCCGCCCACCTGGTCGAGATCATGCGGGAGATCCGCCCGCAGGTCATGATCACCTACGACGAGAACGGCTTCTACGGCCACCCGGACCACATCCAGGCCCACCGGGTCGCGATGCGCGCCGCCGAGCTGGCGGGCCCGGACGGCCCGGAGAAGATCTACTGGACCGCCATGCCGCTGAGCGTGCTGGTCGACGGCATGGAGGCGTTCCGCGGCGCGGACAGCAACCCGTTCGCCGAGGTGGAGAAGCCCGAGGACCTGCCGTTCGGCACGCCGGACGCGGAGATCGCGGCCCGCATCGACGGCACCGACCACTACGCCAAGAAGACCGCGGCGATGCGCGCCCACGCCACCCAGATCCCGGACAACTCCTGGCTGTACGGGATCGCCGGCGACTTCGGCGGCGAGTTCATGGGCGTGGAGTACTACACGCTGGTCAAGGGCGAGCGCGGCCCCGGCTCCGGCCCGCACGGCTGGGAGGGCGACCTGTTCGCCGGCATCGACACGGGCGACAGATGATCTCCACCGCGACCCGGGCCGCCGGCATCACCGTGGTGCTCGTCGCCACGCTGGTCACCGCGTTCCTCGAGATACAGCTCAGCGCCCTGCGGGTGGGTGCGGTCGGCTCGCTGCTGGCCGGCGACTCTCCGTACGAGGGGAGCGGCTTCGCACTGCCGTTGGCCGTCCCGCTGGCGGTCGGGGCCAACCTGGCGCTCGCCTGGTTCGCCCTCACCACGGTCGGCCGCTGGGCGGTGGGCCTTCCCTGGGCCCTGTGGACGCTGGTCATGCTGGCCGCCTCGGGCGTCCGCACGGACGGCGGCGACTACCTGGTCGGCGGGGCGAACTGGGTGTTCCTCGTGACGATGGTGGCCGGCAGCCTGACGTTCGCCATGTTCTCGTACCGATTGATCCTGAAACCGCCGCCCGTTCCGGCGGCGACTGACAGCGGACTCTCAGGCACCCTCTAGGAATCACCGGGTGCCATCCGCGAAGATGTCCGGCGGAACATTCACACGGTGCGATTCCCCATGGAGGACGAGATGAGGCAGCAGCGCTGGTTCAGGATCACGGCGCTGGCGCTCGGCCTGTTCGCGATCAACGCGGTGGCCCGGCTGGTGATCCGCTTCGCGTTCGACGGCGACGACTCCGCCCAGGGCACGGCCACGATCGTCATGTTCATCGTGATCGCGCTGGCCCTCGCGGTTCTCACCTTCGTCCGCTCGCAGCGGGAGAAGCCGTCCGGCTGGCTGCCCGACGTGGCCTTCGGGGCGCTCGGCGGCATGCTCCTGACCGTTCTGGTGGGACCGTTCCTGAGCGGCCACGGCCCGTTCGCCGACGGCGCCGGCGACTTCTTCGCCCAGATCTGGATCTACGGCGCCTGTGCCATCGCCGGGACACTGCTCGGCTACTGGACCGCCGTCATGCTGGGCCGCGACTACCGCTCCCGGGCGCTGAAGGCCTTCACCGAGGCCCGCAAGAGCCGCCCCCGCCGGGTCGTCGGCCGCTAGTCCGGCGCTTCCCGGGTCAGATAGGTGTGGTGGGTGCTGAACCCGAGCCGCCCGTAGAGCGCCACGGCCGCCGTGTTCCGCTCCTCCACCTGGAGATACGCGCGGGTCGCGCCACGCTGCGCGGCCCACTGCGCCAGCCCGCGCATCACGTGCCGCCCCAGGCCCTGCCGGCGGGCGGCCGGCGCGGTCTGCACCAGTGACACGCCGAGCCAGCGATCCGGGCCGGTCACCGCACCCCGGGCCACCGCGACCAGGTCACCCTCCGCGTCGCGGATCTGAGCGAAGACCCTTTCCGGTACGCCGTTCAGAACGCGGATCGCGGCCGCCGGCAGAGTGCCCTTGTGCTCCGCGACCATCGCGTACCAGTCGTCACCGGCCGCGTCGGCCAGCTCCACCGGCGGCAGCCCGGCGGCGGCCGGCGTGGCGAGCAGCGGCGCCAGCGGCGCGGTCTGCACCAGGGTCAGCGGCCGGCTCGTCCAGCCGCGCTCGTCGAGCGCCGAGTTCACCGGCGCGGCGAGCGGCATCGGCGCGTTGATCAGGGGCTGCTGACCGTGGTCGTGGTACCACTTCACCACCGCGTCGATGGCCGCCTCCAGCGGGCGGTCCGGGTCGCCGACCGGGAGCGCCGAGTTGGCCCGGCCGGTCCAGTTGTCCGCGGCGCGCAGGATCCAGCCGCCCAGCCGGGACCGGACCGGAGCGGGCCACGCCTCGTCGGCGGCCGTCTCCAGGGCGATCACCGCGGCCGCGTGCGGACGGCGCGCCGGTGGCACCCGCTTGGCCCGGTGCACCTCGCGCAGCGGCACCCGGAGCGTGCCCTTGGCCGTCGCCAGTGTGAGATCGGTCTCGGTGAGGTCGACGAGTTCACCGAGCGCATCCGTGAAGAGCGTGCGGTCCCCGGTTACGCCTACAATTCGCCGTACCACCACCCGGTGTCCCACATCCTGCTGTCGGAGCACGCATTACCCCCTTCGGCAGGAATACTAGGCTCTGCAATTTGTCGTCGGCGGTTCCGCGGCGTGGCTTTGAAGGGAAAGACCAGTGACCTACATCATCGCTGAGCCCTGCCTCGATGTTCTCGACAAGGCATGCATCGAGGAGTGCCCGGTCGACTGCATCTACGAGGGCAACCGGATGCTCTACATCCACCCCGATGAGTGCGTCGACTGCGGGGCCTGCGAGCCGGTCTGCCCGGTCGAGGCGATCTTCTACGAGGACGACGTCCCGGAGCAGTGGAAGGACTACACGAACGCGAACTACGAGTTCTTCGAGGATCTCGGTTCGCCCGGTGGCGCCTCCAAGGTCGGCAAGATCGAGAAGGACGCGACGTTCGTGGCCGCCCAGCCGCCGCGCGGGGACGCACACTGAGCGCCCTCTCGTCGGCTCTGCCGGACTTCCCCTGGGACCTTCTGGAGCCGGCAAAGACCCTCGCGGCCGCCCACCCGGACGGCATCGTGGACCTGTCGGTCGGCACCCCCGTCGACCCGGTCCCGCCGGCCGTCCAGGAGGCGCTGTCCGCCGCCTCGGACTCGCCCGGCTACCCGCTGACCGCGGGCACGCCGGCGTTGCGCGCCGCCATCGCGGGCTGGCTGGCCCGTGCGTGCGGCACGACCGGTGAGCCGGGTGTGCTGCCCACGATCGGCTCCAAGGAGCTGGTCGCCTGGCTGCCCACCCTGCTCGGGGTCCGCCCCGGCGACGTGGTGGTCATCCCCTCGGTCTGCTACCCGACGTACGAGGTGGGCGCCCGGCTGGCCGGCGCCGAGGTGATCCGGTCCGACTCGCTCACCGCGGTCGGCCCGGACCGCCGGGTCAAGCTGATCTGGATCAACTCGCCGTCCAACCCGACCGGCCGGGTGCTCCCCGTCGAGCACCTGCGCAAGGTGGTCGACTGGGCGCGCGAGCGCGGGGTCACCGTGGTCAGCGACGAGTGCTACCTGTCGCTGGGCTGGGAGACCACCCCGGTCTCGGTGCTCGCCGACGAGGTGACCGGCGGCGACCACACCGGCGTGCTGGCCGTGCACTCGCTCTCCAAGCGCTCCAACCTGGCCGGCTACCGCGCCGGGTTCGTCGGCGGCGACCCGGCGCTGGTCGCCGAGCTGCTCGCGGTGCGCAAGCACGCCGGCATGATCGTCCCGGCGCCGGTGCAGGCGGCCATGATCGCGGCGCTGACCGACGAGACGCACCTCGCCGACCAGCGTGCCCGCTACGCGGCCCGCCGCGACACCCTGCGGACCGCCCTCACCAAGGCCGGCTTCGAGATCAGCCACTCGGAGGCGGGCCTCTACCTGTGGGCGACCCGCGACGAGGACTGCTGGGCGACCGTGGACCGGCTCGCCCGGCGCGGCATCCTCGCCGCGCCCGGCGCCTTCTACGGTCCGGCGGCCGCACGCCACGTGCGGATCGCCATGACCGCGACCGACGAGCGGGTGGCGGCCGCGGCCGACCGCCTCGCGGAGCCGTTCACCGACTGAGAGGGGCGCCCCGCCGTGGAGAAGACGATCGTCACCGTCCACGGCGAGGCGCGCCGTGAGGTCCCGCCGGAGCAGGCCGTCTTCACCGTGACGGTCTCCGCGGTGGACCGGGACAAGGCCGCCCTGGTCGCCCGCATCAACCAGCGGGCGACCGAGATGTCGACCCTCCTCGACCGGTACGCCCAGGCCGTCGAACGCCGGGAGACCACCGGCCTGCACATGCACCCGGAGTACAACCGGCGCGGCCGGCGCGCCGAGGCGTACCAGGGATCGATCGCCACGACCGTGACCGTCACCGACTTCGAGCCCCTCGGCGAGCTGCTCTACCAGCTCGCCGGCGAGGAGCTGATCTCCATCTCCGGCCCCTGGTGGCAGCTGCGGCCGGGCAGCCGGGCCGGCGCCGACGTGCGCCGGGAGGCGGTCACCGACGCACTGACCCGCGCCCGGGAGTACGCCGCGGCGGTCGGCTCCGAACTGGACCGGATCGTCGAGATCGCCGACGCCGACACGGCCGGCGGGCACCCGATGATGCGCGCCGCCTTCGCCGGCGGCGCCGCCGAGGACACCGGCGGCTTCGATCTGTCGCCCGAGCAGCAGACCGTCGAGGCGCGGGTGCTGCTGCGGGTCACCATCACCGAGCCGACCCTGCCATCTCCCTAGGGGCGTACGGCCTGCGCGCGCACCGGAACGGTGAAGGTGGCCCCACGACAGGCCGCCGGAGCGTCCGCCCGCATGGCCAGCGCCCCGTTCACCGGGAACGCCCCGATCGTGTTCCGCGGCACCTCCCACGACACCGCGAAACTCTGCCGGGTGATCTCCACCGGCGGATCGACGCAGCCCGCCTTCCGGTGCGCGTAGTCGACCATCACATGGCCCGCCCCGGCCGTGATCGACGTGATGTGCACCGGAACCGGGTACTGATTCGTCACCGTGACGGTCAGATCCCCGGTCTCGCCCGGCAGCAGCGGCCGGCTGTTGTCCGAGGATCCGGTCAGCGCTATCTCCACACTGGTCGCGGCCGGCGGCAGCGGTTCGGTCTCCGGCCCCCTGAACCGCCAGTACGCCCAGGCCGCTCCGGCGTTGGCGAGCACCGCGGCGACCGCCGCGGCGCTGAGGATGGTGCGGGCCCGCCGATCGAACCGGCGCCGTGGCCCCGGCTGTCGCACCTCCCAGGTGGGTTCCTCATGATCGGCCGGGTCGAGTTCCAGGTGGGCACCCTCGGGAAAACCGGGCAGGACGTCGCGCCGATTCACGAAACAACCTCGGTGGTGGCGGCCGCCGCGCGGGGATCGCTCAGGTCGGACATGCGGCTCGTCCTCCTCGAAGGCCGGTGGGAATGATGCCGGGTTCGGCGCTCATACAACGTTCCCCGATAGAGATGTCCGATGTGATCGGTTTTCCGTCCGCCGTTCTGGCGCATAAATCGGACAGGTCTGCCCATCCGGTTTACCCCTGCGGGGTGAGGGAATCGGGCCGCGCCACTGCCCCCGCGACCCCGGCGCCGGCCGGTTGATGGATGGAAGCTTGAAACGTGAAGTTTCGGGCCGGAACCACTCACTCTCCGGAAAGGGATTTCCCGATCCGGAACCCGAATGAGACTTGCGAACTATGCCTCTGCCGGACGCTCGGCCCGGACCAGGAACCGGTGCGCCCGCACCACGAATTCGCCCCGGGTCCGGATGAGCGCCGACAACCGCGCGAGCTCCCGCTCGTACCGATGTGGGGTGAAGTCGCGGATCTGCCAGGGCACCGTGCGCAGATGATGGACCACCGCGACGATGTCCCGGAAGGTGAGGAGCGGATGCTCCTCCCGCACCTCGGTGACCCGCAGCCCGGCCGACTGGAGCGCGGCCACCGCCACCTCGGCGTCCCACCGCCGCGGATGCGGGGGCGGGGCGCCGAGGGCGATGTTGAGATCGGCCAGGTCGGCGCTGCCCACCTGCTGGGTGAGCAGCACGCCGCCGGGCTTGAGCAGCCGGGCGATGTCGGCCACGGGCAGCCGCCCGTGCCGGCTCAGCACCAGGTCGAACTCGTTCTCCTCGGACGGCAGCTCGGTCTGCACCTCGACCCCGAACGGGGTGAGCCGCTCGCGGGCGGCCGGAGTGTTGCGCGCCCACGTCTCCACCGCGACGGTGTGCGGCGGCAGCGGGGCCAGCTCGGCGAGCAGCTCACCGCCGCCGGTGTCGAGGTCGAGGACGCTGGTGGCGCGGCGCATCAGCGGCCGGACCAGTTCGAGGTACGACCAGGACGGCTCCGACGCCACGGCCAGGCCGTCCAGCCAGGCGAACTCCCACCCGGTCATGGAGGCGCCGGTGGTCGCGGCGTTGAGCTCTTCCTCCTGCCGGTTGCTGCGCACGGACAGAAAGTAGCCGCAGACCCTGTTGAACAGCGACTCGATCCCACGGCCTTTCCAGGACCGGTGCCGGACTGTGGCTGAACGGTTACCAGACTCAGTGGCGGACCGGCATGAGGAGCGAGAATCGGGATTCGCTGCTCCGCCCCCGGAGCGCCAGCGGACGGACCGGACCGTCCAGCTCCAGCACCAGTTGCCCGGCCCCGCCCGCGTCCAGCGCCTCGAGCAGGAACTCCCGGTTGACCGCGACGTGCGCCCCGGTGTCGGCGGCCCACTCGTCGGCGCCGGCGAACCGCACGCCGCCGGCCGGGTCGACGGTGAGGACGGAGACCGGGTACGCCCGGCCCTCGTGCTCGCGGTCGATCACCGGGGCGCCGTCGAGCAGGCCGCGCAGCTCGGCCACGTCGACGGTGACCCGGCGCATCTCCGGGCCGGCCGCGATCAGCCGCCGCCAGTCCGGGAACTCCAGGTCGAGCGGCTTGCCCTCGACGGTCCGGTCGCCGGCGCGCGCGGTCACCCGGTCGGCGGTCAGGTCCAGTGTGACCTCACCGCCGCCGAGGCCGCGCAGGTCCCGGGCCAGGTCGAGGGGGAGGAACAGCCGGGCGGCCGAGCCCTCCACGGTGGCGGGGGTGGTGGCCACGGCGATCCGGTAGCGGTCGGTGGCGACCAGTGTGACGTCGCCGGCGCCGGTCTCGGCGAGCACGCCGGCCGGCATCGGGTCGGTGGCGCCCACCGCGGCGAACAGTACGGCGTCGAGTGCCGCGGACAGGTCGGCGGCGGACAGGGTGATGCGGGTCATCAGGTTCTCCTCCAGATCGAGCAGGGTGTGCAGGCGGAGGAGCTCACGTCTGGCATCGGCGAGACCGGCTTCCAGGCGGGCCAGGTGATCGTCCAGCCTCACCCGTACCGAAGCGGGGTCGTCGAGGTCTCGCACCGCATTCGCGATCTCGGCGACGGGCATGCCCACCCGCCGCAGGCCGGCGATGAGCCGGGCGGCCCTGATCTGCTCCGCGGTGTACCGGCGATAGCCGGTGACCGGGTCCACGGCGGCCGGGACCAGCACGCCCGCGCCGTCGTAGAACCGCAGCGCGCTGACGCTGAGCCCGCTCGCCCGGGCCGCCTCGCCGATGCCTCGCATGTCGCTCTCCACATCACTGAACCCTGGTGTCTCCACCTGGTGGAGAGTCAAGCTTGCACGATCAGGGTGATGCCGAGAGTGGCCATGACCAGCGCGATCGAGCCGTCGAGCACCCGCCACGAGGCGGGCCGGCCGAGGACCGGGGCCAGCCGGCGCGCGCCCAGGCCGAGGCCGACGAACCAGGTCAGGCTGGCGGCGGCCGCGCCCAGGCCGAACAGCCACCGGTGCGGATGCTGCTGCGCCACCGACCCGAGCAGCAGCACGGTGTCCAGGTAGACGTGCGGGTTGAGATAGGTCAGGGCGAGGCAGGTGAGCAGGGTGGCGCGCAGCGTGGCCGGCGCCTTCCCGGCCGGATCGAGGACCTCCGGGCGCATCGCGCGGCGCGCGGCGAGCACCGCGTAGCCGAGCAGGAACGCGGCGCCGGCCCAGCGGATCGCCGAGATCAGCTCGGGACGCGCGGTCAGGACCGCGCCGAGCCCGGCGATACCCGCGGAGATCAGCGCGAGGTCGGAGAGGGCGCAGGTCAAGACCACCGGGAGTACGTGTTCCCGGCGCAGCCCTTGACGCAGGACGAACGCGTTCTGGGCCCCGATCGCGATGATCAGCACCGCGGAAGCGACAAAACCGGCGAGAGCGGAGGCGAGCATGTATCGACGCTAAGTCACCACCCACGCCTGTCTCCAGCTAATCATTTTGAGGATGGATTAGCCTTCCTGACGTGGATCAGGTGCAGTTGGCGACCTTCCTGGCGGTGGTCGAACAGGGCAGTTTCGAGGCGGCGGCACGAGTGCTGCACGTCACGCCGTCCGCGGTCAGTCAGCGGATAAAGGCGTTGGAGCAGGCCGTCGGCCAGGTGCTGGTGCGCCGCGCCAAACCGTGCACGGCGACCACCGCGGGCGCGGCGCTGGTCCGGTTCGCCGGCCAGGTGGCGCTGCTCGAACGCGAGGCGCTGGACCAGGCCCACGACGACACCCGGCTCTCCGTGGTGGTCAACGCCGACTCGCTGGACAGCTGGTTCCTCCCGGTGCTCCAACAGGTGCCCGGTGTGCTCTTCGAACTGCACACCGACGACCAGGAGCACACCGCCGACCTGCTGCGCAGCGGCACCGCGATGGCCGCCGTGACCGCCGACCACCAGCCGGTCCAGGGCTGCCGGGTGGAAAGGCTGGGCATCATGCGGTACCTCGCGGTGGCCGCGCCCGGCCTGGACACCACCGACCTGAACCGGACGCCACTGCTCGCCTTCAACCGCAAGGACCGGAGCCAGCACCGCTTCCTGACCGCCCGGTACGACCCACCGGTCCACTACATCCCGGCCACCGCGAGCTTCAACCAGGCCCTGCTGCTCGGCCTGGGCTGGGGGATGCTCTACGAGCAGGAGGCACGGGCGCACCTCGACGCGGGCCGCCTGGTCGAGGTCCGGCCCGGCCGGCACCTGGACGTCCCGCTCTACTGGCAGTGCTGGCGGCTCTCCTCGAAAGCCCTGGACACACTGACGGCCGCCGTTCACACGGCGGCCGCCCAAGCACTGATCAGCGATTAGTCGTTGGCGTGCAGAGCCGAGTTCAGCTCGATGCCGGTGCCCTTGCGGGGCCGGGCCTCCAGGGCGCCGGAGACCGAGTTGCGCCAGAACAGGAGATTGTTCACACCGGACAGCTCGATGGCCTTCACCACGCGACCGTCGGGCAGCGAGATCTTGGAAGCGGCGGTGATGTAGACACCCGCCTCCACCACGCAGTCGTCACCGAGCGAGATGCCGACACCCGCGTTCGCGCCCAGCAGGCTGCGCTCGCCGATCCGCACCTTCTCCTTGCCGCCACCGGAGAGCGTGCCCATGATCGACGAACCGCCGCCGATGTCCGAGCCGTCGCCGACCACCACGCCCTGCACGATCCGGCCCTCGACCATCGAGGTCCCGAGCGTGCCCGCGTTGAAGTTGACGAAACCCTCCTGCATGATCGTCGTCCCGGAGGCCAGGTGGGCGCCGAGGCGCACCCGGTCGGAGTCGGCGATCCGGACACCCGAGGGCACCACGTAGTCGGTCATCCGCGGGAACTTGTCCACCCCGAAGACGGTCAGCTGACGGCCGGCGGCGCGCTCCAGGAAACGCAGCTCGTCCACCCGCTCCGGCGGGCACGGGCCGGCCGAGGTCCAGGCGACGTTGGCCAGCTTGCCGAAGATGCCGTCCAGGTTCAGCTCGTTGGGCCGGACCAGCCGGTGCGACAGCAGGTGCAGTCGCAGGTACGCGTCGGAGGCGTCGGCGATCGGGTCGGCCAGCGACTTGACCGCCACCCGCACCTCGACGGTGCTCAGTCCGGGCAGCAGCTTCGGGCCGGTCAGCCCGGCCGGCAGCTTCGGAACGTCGGCCGGCTCCTCGCCGAGACCCAGGTGCCCGGCCGGGAACCAGGTGTCCAGAACCTGTCCCTCGGCGGTGACGGTGGCGAGGCCGATGCCCCAGGCGGGCGAAGTCGAGATCGGGGTTTCCACGAGCGAAACCCTACCGGACCTACATGAGCCACCAGGAGCCTCGCGCCACCCCGGTATGGTGCGCACATGGCCAACCCGCTCACCCCGGACGTGCTGGTCGACCCGGTGGTGCTGACCCGTGCACTGGTCGACGTCGAGTCGGTGTCCCGCGACGAGAAGGTGATCGCCGACTGCGTGGAGGACGCCCTCCGCAAGGCCGGGCACCTGTCCGTGCGCCGGGTGGGCAACACCGTGATGGCCCGGACCAAGCTGGGCCGCGACCAGCGGGTCATCCTCGCCGGGCACCTCGACACCGTGCCGGTCGACGACAACCTGCCGTCCACCGTCGTCGACGACCTGATCTACGGCTGCGGCACCTCGGACATGAAGGGCGGCGTCGCCCTCGCCCTCCACCTCGCCGTCACCCTGCCCGATCCCCGGTACGACGTCACCTACCTGTTCTACGAGTCCGAGGAGATCGAGTCCGAGTACAACGGGCTCAACCTGGTCGCCCGAGCGCACCCCAAATGGCTCCAGGCCGACCTCGCGGTGCTGCTCGAACCGACGTACGGGACGGTGGAGGCCGGGTGCCAGGGCACGGTCTCGGCGCAGGTCAGCCTGCGGGGCCGGCGCGCGCACACCGCCCGGGCCTGGCGCGGGGTCAACGCCATCCACGCGGCCGGTGAGGTGCTGCGGCGGCTGGAGGCGTACCACCCGCGGGCCGTGACCATCGACGGCTGCACCTACCGGGAGGGCCTCAACGCGGTGCGGATCTTCGGGGGTGTGGCCGGCAACGTCGTACCGGACGAGTGCGGTGTCGAGGTCAACCTGCGGTTCGCCCCGGACCGCTCGGAGAAGCA
This sequence comes from Actinoplanes lobatus, assembly GCF_014205215.1. Lineage (NCBI taxonomy): Bacteria > Bacillati > Actinomycetota > Actinomycetes > Micromonosporales > Micromonosporaceae > Actinoplanes > Actinoplanes lobatus. The sequence continues at coordinate 1,396,257 of NZ_JACHNC010000001.1, read as the reverse complement.
GGCCCACGAGCACCTGCGCGAGGTCTTCGACGGGTTTGAGCTGGAGATCACCGACTCGGCGCCCGGCGCCCGGCCCGGGCTCGACGCCGCCCCGGCCCGCGAATTCCTCGCCGCCGTCGGCATCGAACCCGCCGCCAAGCTGGGCTGGACCGACGTGGCCCGGTTCGCGGCCCTCGGCATCCCGGCCCTCAACTACGGTCCCGGCGATCCGGCGCTGGCCCACGCGCCGGACGAGCACGTCGAGATCGGCAAGATCCGTGACGGGGCGGCCACCCTCTACCGGTGGCTCGCCCGTTAGTACTCCACGGTCACCCGGCCCACCGCACGCTGCGGTGGCGGGATCTCCATCGTCGCCTCCGGGTCGACGGCCGGCTCCGCGTCGCGCGCCGCGAAAGCCGCCCGCCGCTCCTCCAGCACCAGGCGGATCCGGCGCTGCATCCTGAGGCGCTCGTGTCGGTTCGTCATGGTGGCTGCTCCTTCGCCGGGAGCCCGGTGATGCCAGGTCGGTAACAGTACAGACGCGTCAGAGTCACTGTCGGTTGCTTCAATCTGGCAAAAAGGTCTGCGGGTCGCAATCCTCTTGCCGAAACGCGCCCGGTTATTCACCGGGTGCTGACCGTCCGCACTACCTTTGTGGCATGACGGACAGCACCAACGGGCGACCGCGACCGGCCCCCGAACGGCATCGCGGAGCCGTCACCCTGCGCCGCGACTCCATCCCACCGAGCACGGCCGACCAGAAACTCCTCGACTCCCCGCACCGCGGTGAGTGGAAGACCAAGGACGCCTGGCGGGCGCTGCGGATCCTCTCCGAGTTCGTCGAGGGCTTCGACACCCTGGCCGACCTGCCGCCCGCGGTGAGCGTCTTCGGCTCGGCCCGCAGCACCCCCGGCAGCTACGAGAGCGAGCTCGCCGAGAGCCTCGGCGCGGCGCTCGCCGAAGCGGGGTACGCGGTCATCACCGGCGGTGGGCCGGGCGTCATGGAGGCGGCCAACCGGGGCGCCACCGAAGCCGGCGGCATGTCCGTGGGGCTCGGCATCGAGCTGCCCTTCGAACAGGGCCTCAACGACTCGGTCGACGTCGGCATCGACTTCCGCTACTTCTTCGTCCGCAAGACCATGTTCGTCAAGTACGCGCAGGCCTTCGTGGTCCTGCCCGGCGGCTTCGGCACCCTGGACGAGCTGTTCGAGGCGATCACCCTGGTCCAGACGAAGAAGGTCACCCGGTTCCCGGTGATCCTGATGGGCACCGACTACTGGGGCGGGCTTCTCGACTGGGTGAAGGACCGGATGCTCGGCGAGGGCAAGATATCCACCATGGACCTCGATCTCATCCAGCTCACCGACGACGTCGCCGAAGCCGTCCGGATCATCATCGACTCCGAGGCGATCCTCGCCGAGACGCACGAGCCCTGCTGACGTGGCGAACATCTGCGTCTTCTGCGCCTCCTCCACCGCCCTCGAACAACGCTGGCTCGACCTCGCCACCGAGACCGGCCGGATCCTCGCCGAACGCGGGCACACACTCGTCTCCGGCGGCGGCTCGGTCGGCATGATGGGCACCGTCGGCGACGGCGCCCGGGCCGCCGGCGGGCACACCCTCGGCATCATCGCGCAGTGCCTCGTCGACCTGGAGGTCGCCGACCACGACTCCGACGAGCTCCTCGTCACCGGGGACATGGGCACCCGCAAGACCCTCATGATCGACCGGTCGGACGCGTTCATCACGCTGCCCGGCGGGCTCGGCACCCTCGACGAGCTGTTCGAGGTCTGGACCACGGCCACCCTCGACGTGCACCGCAAGCCGATCGTGCTGCTCGACCCGGACGGGTTCTACGACGGGCTGACCCGCTGGCTCGGTGGGCTCGTCGACCAGAAGTTCGTCCGGCCGGCCGCCATGGAGCTGCTGCTCGTCGCGCGTACCGTGCCGGAGGCCGTCGACCTGATCGAGAACGCGCTGGCCGGCCCGCGTGACGCGCCGTCCGGCACGGCCTCCGGGACGGCCAGCCCCGCCGAAGGCGCCTGACCCCTCCTGCTCCGGAATAACGTCGTACCGGCGTGCTCTCATAGATGCCGTGAGCACGCCGGTATCCCTTCCCCCGGTGCGCCGGTCCACCTACCGTCTGGTCCGGCGTCCCCGCCCGGTCGCGGCCGCCCTTCCCGCCGACCCGGTGCAGCGCGGCGTCATCCAGCACACCGCCGGGCCGCTCCTGGTCGTCGGCGGCCCCGGCACGGGCAAGACGTCGATGCTGGTCGAGTCGGTCGCCGCCCGGATCGCCGAGGGCGCCGACCCCGAGCGCATCCTGGTGCTCACCTTCGGCCGCCGCGCGGCGGCCGCGCTGCGCGACCGCATCGAGGCACGGATCGCCGACCAGCCCGGCCGCATCGTGCACGAGCCGCTGGTCAGGACCTTCCATGCGTACGCGTTCGGCCTGCTCCGCCGGGCCGCCGCCGAGCGTGGCGAACCGTCCCCACGCCTGCTCACCGGCCCGGAACAGGACCTGATCATCCGGGAGCTGCTGGCCGCCGTCGCCGATCCGGAGGCCACCGGCGACATCGGCTGGCCCGAGGCTCTCCGCCCGGCGCTGCCCACCCGTGCCTTCGCCCAGCAGCTGCGCGACCTCATGCAGCGCGCCGCCGAGCGCGGCGTCGGCCCGGTCGAGCTGGCCCGCCTCGGCGAGCGCCTGGGCCGCGACGACTGGCCCGCCGCCGCCCGCTTCCTCCGGGAGTATGTGGCGGTCCTCGCCCTGCGCGACGTCACCACCAGGGGATCGGCGGCGTACGATCCGGCCGAACTGGTCCGCGCCGCCGCCGGCCTCCTCTCCGACGAGCCCGACCTCCTCGAGGCCGAGCGCCGCCGCCTGGCGTTCGTCTACGTCGACGAGCTGGCCGAGACCGACCCGGCCCAGATCGAGCTGCTCGACCTGGTCGCCGGCGGCGGCAAGCCGCTGGTCGCCTTCGCCGACCCCGACTCGTCCGTCTACGGCTTCCGGGGCGCCGACCCCGGCGTCGTCGGCACCTTCCCGGCCACCTTCCGTGCCGCCTCCGGCACCCCGGCCGAGACGGTCGTCCTGCACACCAACTACCGGGCCGCCCCACCCCTGCTCAGCGCGACCGGCCGGGTCGCCCGCCGCATGCGCGGCCCGATCGGGCACCGCCCCATGCACCCACCCGCCCCGGCCGACCCCACTCCCGCCGCCACCGGCTCCACGCCCGCGGCGCCTGCCGCGCCCACGGCCGCCTCCAGGTCCGGTTCCACGCTGGGCGTGCCCGCGGAGCCTTCGGGTGCGGAGTCCTCGGCGGCGCGGCGCGGAGAGTCGTCGCCGGTTGATGGTGGGGTCTCCGCGGTGAGCGGAGTGGAGTGGGGGCCGCGACCGGAGGCGGTGGTCCGGACGTTCCGGTCCACCGCCGCGGAGACGGCCTACATTGCGCACGCGCTGCGGGAAGCTCACCTGCTGCACGGGGTGCCGTGGTCGCGGATGGCGGTGCTGATGCGATCCACGATGCTGCAACAGCCGTCGGTGCAGCGGGCGCTGGCCGCGGCCGGGGTGCCGACCGTCATCCACGCCGAGGACCTGCCGTTGCACCTGCAACCGGCGGTGGCGCCGTTCCTGCTGCTCCTGCGCTGTGCGGTGGATCCGGCGGCCCTCGACGAGGAGGCGGCCGTCGCTCTGCTGCACTCGCCGCTCGGCGGGGCCGATCCGCTGGCCGAGCGCCGGTTGCGCCAGGGGTTGCGGGCGCTGGCCGTGGCCGCCGGTGACCGGCGGCCCTCGGGTGAGCTGCTGGTCGACGCGATCCGCGACCCGGCCGGGCTGGACCTGGTCGAGCGGCGCTGGGCCCGCCCGGCACAGATGATCGCCCGCCTGATCACCGTCGCCCGGGAGGAGGCCGCCACCCCCGGCGTCTCCGCCGAACAGGTGCTCTGGACCGTGTGGCGGGAGAGCGGCCTGCACGACCGGTGGTTCGCGATGAGCACCGGCAACATCCCGATGCCCGACCAGCGTGACTCCGGCCGTGCCCGGCAGTGGCGCTCCGAGGCCGCCGACCGCGACCTGGACGCCATGGTGGTCCTCTTCGACGCGGCCGCCCGGTTCGTGGACCGGCTGCCCGGCGCGGGGGTGTCGGTCTTCCTCGACCACGTTCTCGGCCAGGAGCTGCCCGCCGACTCGATCGCCCCGAGCGCCGACCGTGGCGAGGCCGTCCGGCTTCTCACCGCGCACGCGGCGAAGGGCCTCGAATGGGACGTCGTGATCCTCGCCGGGGTGCAGGAGGGCATCTGGCCCGACCTGCGCCTGCGCGGCAGCCTGCTCGGCTCGGAACGCCTCGTCGACGTGCTGGCCGGCCGCCCCGCCTCGGGCCCGGCCGCGGTGATCGCCGAGACGTCGGCCCTGCTCGACGAGGAGCGGCGGCTCTTCTACGTGGCGGTCACGAGGGCCCGCCGCCGCCTGGTCGTCACCGCTGTCTCGTCGGCGAGTGTGGGCGGTGCCATCGGGGAGGAACAGCCGAGCCGCTTCCTCGCCGAGCTGGCCACCCCGGTCCGCCGCCTCGGCGGCGGCGATCCCCCACCCGATCCCGGCCCCTGGGACACCGGCCCTCCCCAACCCCCGTCCGGCCCGTCCGGCCCGTCCGGCCCGTCCGGCCCGTCCGATCGTGGTGGGTCGCCGGATCCCGGCGACCCCACTGGGACGGTGGGGAGAAGTGCCGCACGGCCTGCTGCGGGGGACCAGGCCGGCAAGGACACCGAGCCGGCGGGCGGCGATGAGAGCGGTGCGGGCGCGGGGCACGGCGACTCCGGCGGAGAGGTGCCGGAGGAGGGCGACGCCGAGGTCGAGATCCCGATGGGGCGGCCGCCCCGGGCGCTGACCCTGGCCTCGCTGGTGGCCGAGCTTCGTACCGTCGTGGTGGGCAGTGCGGAGACGCCCAGCCGGCGGCGCGCCGCGGCGGCCGAGCTGGCCCGTCTGGCGGCGGCGGGGGTGCCGGGGGCGCATCCGGACGAGTGGTGGGGTCTGCGGCCGCTCTCCGACGGCCGGCCGCTCGTCGACGAGGGCGAGGCGGTCAAGGTGACGCCGTCGTCGATGGAGAGCGCGCTGCGGTGCAGCCTGCGCTGGCTGCTGGAGCGGCACGGCGGCGCGGCCCCGGCCGGGCCCGCGCAGGGCATCGGCAACCTGGTGCACGCCGCGGCGATGCTGGCCGAGGACGCGAACGCGGACCGGGAGAAGCTGGTCGAGTACGTGTCGGCCCGGTTCGACTCGATCGAGCTGGCCGCACAGTGGCTGGCCGGTTCGGAGCAGGAGCGTGCCCAGGCGATGGTCGACAAGCTGCTGCGCTGGCTGGCGGTCAACCCGCGGCGGCTGCTGGCGATCGAGCACGAGTTCACGGTCCGGTTGGAGGACGAGCGCCGGCCGATCCAGTTGACCGGCCGGGTGGACCGGCTCGAGGTGGACGAGGAGGGGCGGCTCGTCGTCATCGACTTGAAGACCGGGAAGACCACCGCCGTCTCGTCCGCTGACGTGGCCGAGAATCCGCAGCTCGGCGGCTATCAGGCGGCGATCGCGGCGGGGGCTTTCGCGGATTACGGATCGGACAGCGGCGGGGCGGCGCTGGTGCAGCTGGGGCCCGGTAAGGACGCCCGCGAGCAGCTCCAGGTGCCGATCACCGACGCCGCCGACCCGCAGTGGGCGTACGCGATGGTCCGCCGCACCGCCGAGACGATGGCCGCCGCCACCTTCTCCGCGGTGGCGAACAGCCGCTGCCGGGTGTGCCCGGTCCGGACCAGCTGCCCGATCTCCGGCAAGGGCCGCCAGGTCGTCGAGCCGACCCCGGAGGACCACTGACCGTGACGCTGGATTCGAGACGACCGGAAACTGATCGATGACGCAGCCGACGCTGTTCGCCGAGGGGCCGCCGCCGCGCCGCCGCGCCGCCGACTCGGGGCCCCGCTACACGCCCCGCGAGCTGGCCCGGCTGCTGCGCCTGCCGGAGCCGACCACCGAGCAGGAGGCGATCATCGCGGCGCCGGTGCAGCCGCTGCTCGTGGTGGCGGGCGCCGGCTCCGGCAAGACCGAGACGATGGCGTCGCGGGTGGTCTGGCTGGTCGCGAACGGGTACGCGCACCCCGGCGAGATTCTCGGCCTGACCTTCACCCGCAAGGCGGCCGGCGAGCTGTCGCACCGTGTCCGGACCCGGCTGGGCCAGCTGGTCCGCAGGCTGGGCCGGGACGACGCGTTCGCCGGTGAGGCCACCATCTCGACGTACCACGCCTATGCGGCCCGGGTCGTCACCGAGCACGGGCTCCGCGCCGGGTACGAGCCGTCCGCGCGCCTGCTCACCGAGGCGGCCCGCTGGCAGATCGTCGACTCGCTGGTGCGCACCTACACCGGTGAGATGACGGGGCTGAACCGCGCGCCCGGCACGGTCACCGACGACGTCCTGGCACTCTCCGCCGAGCTGTCCGAGCACCTGGTCACGCCGGGCGACCTGGCGGCCTGGACCGGCCGGTTCTTCGCCGAGGTGCAGGAGTTCCCCGGCCGGATGTACAAGGACGTCTCCGAGGTGCTGCGCCGCCAGCAGGGCCGGCTCACCCTGCTGCCCCTGGTCCGGGCGTACGAACAGCGCAAACTCGACCTGGAGGCGATGGACTTCGGGGACCAGATGGCCCGTGCCGCACTGGTCGCCCGCGATCATCCGGAGGTCGGCGAGATCGAGCGCGGCCGGTTCCGGATCGTGCTGCTCGACGAGTACCAGGACACCAGTCACGCCCAGGTGACGATGTTGAACAACCTGTTCGGCGGCGGCCATCCGGTGACCGCGGTGGGCGACCCCTGCCAGTCGATCTACGGGTGGCGGGGCGCGTCCGCGGGGACGCTGGAGCGGTTCCCGGAGGAGTTCCGGGATTCCGGGGACCGGCCGGCCTGGGAGCGCACGCTGACCCGGAGCTGGCGCAACCGGCCGGAGATCCTGCGGGTGGCGAACACGATCTCCGCCCCGCTGCGCGCCCACGTGCACCAGTTGCAGTCGGCCGACCGGGTGGCCGCGGCGGTCGGCGGGCGGACGGTGACGTGCGCGCTGCTGCCGACGTACGCCGACGAGGCCGCCTGGATCGCCGATTCGATGCTGACCGCCTGGCGCCTGGTCGCCGGGATGCCGAGCGTCCCGGCCGCCGAGATCCCGCTGGAACAGCGCCCGACCAGCGCCGTCCTGGTGCGGGTGCGCAGCCAGATCCCGGTGCTGGAGGAGGCGCTGCGGTCCCGGGGCCTGCCGGTCGAGGTGGTCGGCCTGGGCGGTCTGCTGGACACCCCGGAGGTCCGGGACGTGGTCTGCACGCTGCGGGTGCTGGCCGACCCGGCGGACGGCGCGTCGCTGTTGCGGCTGCTCACCGGGGCGCGCTGGCGGATCGGCCCGCGTGATCTGGTGGCCCTGCACCGGCGGGCCCGGGCGATCGCGGCGGCACGGGCGGCCGCCTCGGGGCGGGCCGGCGACGACCCCGAGGAGATCAACACCGACCGTCTGGACGACGCCACGCTGGTGGAGGCGCTGGCCGACCCGGGTTCTCCCCGGCAGTACTCGGAGGAGGGCTACCGCCGGGTGCGGGACTACGGCCGTGAGCTGGCCGCGCTGCGCCGCCGCCTGGACCAGCCACTGCCCGACCTGCTCGCCGACATCGAGCGCACCATCGGCCTGGACGTGGAGGTGGCGGTGCGCGGCTGGGCGGCCGGTGACGCCGGGCTGGCCCGCGGCCACCTGGACGCGCTGGGCGAGGCGGCGACCCGCTACATCACCGAGAACGAGACCGGGACTTCGGCCGGGTTCCTGGCTTTCCTGGCGGCCGCCGAGGAGGAGGAACGCGGTCTGGAGCCGGGCCAGGTGGACGTGGTCGAGGGCGCGGTGCAGATCCTGACCGCGCACGCGGCGAAGGGCCTGGAGTGGGACGTGGTCTCGGTCGCCGGCCTGTGCCGGGGTGTCTGGCCGGGCCTGGTCCGCTCCTCCGACCACTACCTGGGCGGCATCGGGGTGCTGCCGTTCCCGCTGCGCGGCGACTCGTCGGGGCTTCCGGTGCTGGATCTCGGCGACGCGGTGGAGCAGAAGGGCATCGCCGCCGCGGTGACCGATTTCGGTCGTGCCTGGCGGGAGCACGACGAGCGGGAGGAACGCCGTCTGGCCTATGTCGCGGTGACCCGGCCGCGACGCCTGCTTCTCTGTTCCGGCTACTGGTGGGGTGACGGGGTGAAGCGCCCGCGCGGCCCGTCGGTCTTCCTCGACGAGATCCGCGCGGCCTGCGCCGACGGTGCGGGGGTGGTGGACGTCTGGACGCCGGAGCCGGCGCCCGGCGACACCAATCCGAGCGATCAGGTGGTGGCGACCGCCGAGTGGCCGGCCGATCCGCTCGGCCTGCGCCGCCCGGCGATGGCGGCCGCCGCCGACCTGATCCGCCGCATGGTCGAGAGCCCGGACGCCTCCGCGGCCGAGGCGTTCGCCGACCTGGCCGCCGCGGATCCGGAGGTCGCGGCCCGGGCCGGCCTGGCGGCCGACCTCGTCGGCCTTGCCGGGGAGGGCGCCGCCTGGTCGCCTCCCTCACCCCGCTCACCAGACAAAAAACCCGAATCGGGGGTACGCCGGAGCGAGGGCGATTCCGGCCCTCACCCGGACGACAGCGCCGGTGCGGCGACCCCGGAAGTGGCCGCGACCGAAATTGATCAGTCAGCCGCCGCATCGGCCGAAGTGGCCGACGGCGTGCCCAGCGCCAGTGGGGCCGACGGCGCCGGGCCGGGCGCGGAAGGGGCCGTGGCGGACGGGCGTGAGCGGGCGGAGGTGGTGGCCGCCCTGGAGGCGGCCGACCGGGCGGCGGAGGCCGGGGATCCGGACATCGCCCGGTGGCGGCACGAGGCGCGGCTGCTGCTGGCCGAGCGGGCCGAGCGCACCCGCGAGGAGGGCCCGATCGAGGTGGTGGTGCCCCCGCACCTGTCGGTGTCCCAGCTCGTGGTGCTGCGCCGGGATCCGCAGGCCCTGGCCCGCTCGTTGCGCCGTCCGTTGCCGCAGCGGCCCGCCCCGCACGCCCGCCGGGGCACGGCCTTCCACGCCTGGCTGGAGCAGCGGTTCGGGTCGGCGCGGCTGATCGACATCGACGAGCTGCCGGGTGCGGCCGACGACGACGCGGCCGGCGACGACGAGATGGCCCTGCTCCAGGAGGCGTTCCTGACCGGGGAGTGGGCGGAGCGGACGCCGGTCGAGGTGGAGGTGCCGTTCGCCACAACCGTCGCCGGGGTGGTGATCCGGGGGCGGATGGACGCGGTCTTCGCCGATCCGGGCGGCCGGTTCGACGTGATCGACTGGAAGACCGGGCGGCGGCCGGGCGGTGCGGAGGCCGAGGCGGCGGCGGTGCAGCTGTCCGCCTACCGGATCGCCTGGGCATCGCTGGCCGGGGTGCCGGTGCGCCGGGTGCGCGCCGGGTTCCACTACGTCCGGGAGCAGGTCACGGTCCGTCCCACCGACCTGATGGAGGCCGCCGGGCTGGCCGCCCTGATCGAGGAGATCCCGGCCGACTCGCGGTGAGGACGGGGCGGCCCGGAGGGTGACCCGTCGCCACACGCCGGATGGGCGCGCCGCGGCCGTGCCCGGGCAGGCGGCCGCGTGGAGCCGGCGGGACGGGGTGGTTTCGGTGGGTGCGGGCACGTCCGTACCGGAAAAGGGGTTAAAGGGCCGCGGCCAGCACGTGCAGGAGGGCGGCCGCGTAGGCCTCCTCGGCGCGGGCGGCCGTGAAGGTGTGCTCGTGGCCGAGCAGCTCGATGCGGACCAGGTGGCCGCCGGGCTCGCGGCGCAGTTCGCGGAAGGCGCCGCCGAGCAGCTCCCGGAGCTGGTCCTCGCGCGGTAGCCAGAGCGCCTCGCCCAGATCGACGTCGTCGAGCGCCCACTCGGTGGTGCCGTTGAAGGCGATGATTCGTCCTTCGGGACGGTCGTGCACCTGGATCAGCATGTTGCTCAGCACGAACAGCTCGTCGTCCAGATCCCGGTCCGGGACGGCGAAGCGGTCGCCGAGCTGTGGCTTCCAGGCCAGTCCGGCGGCCTTGAGCTGCCGCGCCACTTGTACGCCGAGCACTTCGCGACCCCTCTTCCCGTGCTACGCTGGCCCACGTTGTCAGTTTGGTTCCCAAGTACTCAGGAGCGCCTGTGGGGAAGTCTGCCCCAGGCGCTCTTTGTCGTAACCCGGGTTTCTCCGGTCGGGCGATCAGTACGACAGCACGAGACCCACAGAATGCGGGTCTTATTACCTCGTTCCCGTCCATAATGGTCGGGAATGATCGATCGTCGAGGAGACGAGCATGGTTACCGGTGTTGTGAAGTGGTTCAACGCGGACAAGGGCTTCGGGTTCATCACCCCGGACGACGGCGGCGCCGACGTCTTCGCCCACTTCTCCGCGATCCAGATGTCGGGCTACCGCTCCCTGGAGGAGAACCAGCGGGTGGAGTTCGAGGTGACCCAGGGCCAGAAGGGTCCGCAGGCGGCCAACATCCGCTCTGTCTGATTCACGCTGAGCCTTGGCCGCGGATAGCGGCCGGCACCGAGTGAGATCGGCGCCGCACCCGGTTCGGGTGCGGCGCCGATGCGGTTCCGGGGCCTTTCACACATCGAGGGCCCCCGGCGCGCCGGAAGCCCTCGATGGTCGTTTTCGGCCAGGTGGGTGGCTCAGGCGGCCGTGCCGCTGGGCAGCGGGGCGGTGCCGCCCAGGTGGGCCGGCAGCCACCAGCGGTCGTCCGGGCCGGAGGGCTTCGCCGGGTAGGCCCGCTGGACCGCGTCGAGCAGCTCGGTGAGCCGCTCCTTCAGGACCGCGGTGATCGCCTCGGGGCTGGCGTCCGCGGTGACCTCGATCGCTTCGCCGATCTTGATGAGGACCGGCACGTGCCGCTTGGTCAGCTCCTTCTTGCGGCCCTTGGTCCAGAGCCGGTGCGGACCCCAGACGGCCATCGGGATGAGCGGCACCCCGGCCTCCTGGGCCATCCGGGCGGCACCCGACTTCAGCGTCTTCACGGTGAAGGACTCGCTGATCGTCGCCTCCGGGAAGACGCCGACGATCTCGCCGCCGCGCAGCGACTCGATGGCGTGCTTGAAGGCGGCGGTGCCGGCCTTGCGGTCCACCGGGATGTGCCGCATGCCGCGCATCAGCGGACCACTGATCTTGTGGTCGAAGACCTGCTTCTTCGCCATGAACCGGACCAGCCGCTTGGCGGGCTGGCAGCCCAGGCCGCAGTAGATGAAGTCCAGGTAGCTGGAGTGGTTACTGGCCAGCACCGCCCCGCCGCTCGTCGGGATGTGCTCGGCGCCCTCGACTTCGATCTTGTTGTCGAGCGCGCGGAACATCGTCTTGGCAAGGGCGACGACCGGGGGATACACCAGTTCCATGGCAGCACGGTAGCCGACGTTTCCGGGATCGGCGTAGGTCGGCCGGACAAACCCGGCGGGCCTACCGGCTCGGGGGATGTCGGCGCCCGTGGTGTTCACTGGAGTCATGACCGATGCGCGTCCTGATCCGTCCCCATGGGCATCGGGGATGGTCACCGCGTACGGCGTACCCGCGCAGTCTCCACCGCAAGCGCCCGCGCCGCCTCCGCCGGACGGGCCACGACGGCGCCGGCGGCAGTTGATGATCTTCGGTGGCGTCGCCGGGGCGATCGTGGCGATCGGCCTCACCGTCCTGCTGATCGTGATCGTCGGCGGCGACGGCCATCCGTTCGGCTCGAAGGCCGGCCCACCGGCCGATGTGCGGCCGCCGCTGGCGCAGGCCTGCCCGGCGCCCACCGTCGCACCGAGCGCCGCCCCCACGGCCGTGCCGAGCGCGCCGCCGCCGGCCGCCGGGGAGCGCACCGTCGACGACGTCGCCGGCATCTCCTACCAGCGGTACGGCGCCCCCTGGGAGACCTGGACCGACGTCTGGGAGGCGGGGACGCTGCGGGTGCCCTACCGGGTCGGGCAGCATTTCGTGACCGAGGTCTACCGCGGTGGCAGCTACCACGCCTCGATCCTGTCGGCGGCGGTGCCGGCGGCCGACAACGACGCCGTCACGCTGGATCTGGAGTGCGTCGGGCGGCAGGTCGCGGCGGACGTGCGGGCCGAGTACTACCCGCAGCCGAACCGGATGGAGCCGCTGCGCGACGAGGTGACGACGCTGGGCGGGCGGCCCGCCTGGGTGAGCGAGTTCCGGCTGCACTTCTCCGAAGCCGGGCTGACCGCCACCGAGGAGCTGTCCGCGGTGGCGGTCATCGACGTCGGAAAACCGGCGGCCGCGATCCTGTACGTCTCGGTGCCCGGCACCCACAAGCAGTTCGACCACGTCATCGACGAGGTGCTCGAGTCGGTCCGGCCCCTCTGACGCTCACCGGCGGTGATCGTCCGCGGAGCGAAGCGGAGCCATTCAGCTCAGTTGCCGGTCAGGCCCCAGCGCTTGCGCAGGGCGTTGTCCGCCGTGTTGAACAGGATGTCGATCAGAATGCCGATGATCAGTACGACGATGATGTAGCTGATCACCAGCGAGGCCTCGTGCAGGTCCCGCGCGTTCTGCATGCGGGCGCCGACGGACAGCGCGCCCGGCACGATGACCAGCAGCTCACCGGCCATCAGGCTGCGCCAGGAGAACGCCCAGCCCTGCTTGAGCCCGGAGATGAAGGACGGCAGCGACGCGGGCAGGATCAGGTGCCGGTATTTGGACAGGCCCGTCATGCCCAGCACCTGGCCCACCCGCAGCCAGGTCCGCGGCACGTAGTCGATGCCGCTGATCAGGCCGTTCGCCACCGAGGGCGCGGCGCCGATGACCACCACGAACATGATGGCGCTCTCGCTGAGCTGGAAGAGCAGGATGGCCAGCGGGAACCACATGATCGACGGCATGGTCTGCAGGCCGGTGATGAGCGAGCCGATCGCGGCCCGCAGCGGGGCGAACCGGGAGACCGCCGCGCCGATCACGGTGCCGATGGCGACCGCGAGCAGGAAGCCGGTGAAGGCGCGCGTCAGGGTCAGCCGTACGCCGTCCCAGAAGTCGGGCGTGGTGGCCAGCTCCTTCAGATCGGCGAACACGTCGACCGGGCCGGGCAGCACGTAGGTGGGCTTCCACTCGGAGAGCACCACGAGCTGCCAGACGGCGATCGCGATGGCGACGGCCAGCAGTTTGGGCCAGGCGCTGTTCCAGATCCGCCGGCCGCGGTCGCCCTTGTCCGGACGTGGTGCGAGCTCCAGCGCGTCGAGGCCGCTGACCTCGTCGGCCGCCTTGTCGGCGGTGATGACCTCAGTTGGCATGACGGGCGACCTCCGCACGAAGCCGGTCGGTGATCTCGGCGGCCTGGGCGGCCACCTCGGTCGAGTCGATACGCCGCGGGCGCGGGTGATCGATCTTGAAGTCCTCCAGGACCCGGCCCGGCCGGCTGCTCAGCAGGACGACCCGGTCCCCGAGCCGGACCGCCTCCCGGACGTTGTGCGTCACGAAGAGGACGGTGAGCTCCTGCTCGCGCCAGATCCGCTCCAGCTCGTCGTGCAGGATGTCGCGGGTCATCGCGTCCAGGGCGCCGAACGGCTCGTCCATCAGCAGGATGTCGGCGTTCTGGGCGAGGGCCCGGGCCAGCGCCACCCGCTGCCGCATGCCGCCGGAGAGTTCGTGCGGCCGCTTGCCGCCGAAACCGCCGAGCCGGACGATCTCCAGCAGTTCCTGGGCCCGCTTGCGGCGGTCGGCCCGGCCGACGCCCTGTAGGCGCAGCGCCAGCTCGACGTTGCCGGCCACCGACAGCCAGGGGAAGAGGGCGGCCTCCTGGAACATCAGGGCGACGTGCTTGCCGTTGATCTCCAGGGTCCCGCCGGTGATTTTGTCCAGGCCCGCGACCAGGGACAGCAGCGTGCTCTTGCCGCACCCGGACGCGCCGAGGAGGCAGACGAACTCGCCCTTGTCGACGGTGAGTGAGACATGGTCGAGGGCGAGCAGCGCATTGCCGCCCGAACCGTACTGTTTGGTGACGTCGTCGATCCGCACTACCGTGCTCATGCTCGCCCTCCCATCACTCGGAGTCAGTCCGTCAGGCTGCGGCGTCGCTGACCGCGGACTGGCCCTCGGCCTTGAGTACCTCGTTGAGCAGAGTCAGGTCGTAGATGCCCTTGAGGTCGACCGGCTCCAGCAGGTCCACCGACTCGGCGTTCTTCGCGCTGGTGTACAGCGAGGAGGCGATCGGGTCGTGGGTGAACTTCAGGTTCTTGAACGCGGCCGTGAGGATCTCCGGCTTGAGCGCCTTGCCGGACAGCTTCTCGATCTGGGCGTTCGCGGCGGTCTGCGCCTCGGCGTTGTTGGTCCCGATGAACTTGACCGACTTGACGTGGCCCTGGATCAGCTTCTTGACCGTGCCCGGGTACTTCTTCAGGAACTCCTGGCTGACGATCAGGTGGGTGGTGACGAACTCGCCGTTCGGCCACAGGGTCTTCTCGTCGACGAGCAGCTTGCCCTTGGACTCGAGGATCAGCCGGCTCAGGTTGGGCTCGGGCACCCATGCGCCGTCGATCGCGCCCTGGGCGAAGGCCTGGAGCGCGGTCGCGTTGTCCTGCGGCAGCACCGAGACGTCGCCGCCACCCTGCTTGTCGGCGTTCAGGCCGTTCTGCTTCAGCCAGGCGCGCAGCGCGACGTCCTGGGTGTTGCCCAGCTGCGGGGTGGCGATCTTCTTGCCCTTGAGGTCGGCCGGAGTGTTGATGCCCTCCTTGACCACCAGGCCGGCGCCACCCGAGGTGCTGCCGGCGACGATCTTCAGCGCCTGGCCCTTGGACTCGGACCAGCCGTTGATCGCCGGGTTCGGGCCGATGTAGGTCGCGTCGATCGCGCCGGAGAAGAGCGCCTCGATCGCGGCCGGGCCGGCGTTGAAGGTCTTCTCCTCCAGCTTGGTGCTGCCCAGGGCCTCGGTGAAGAAGCCCTTGTTGACACCGACCAGGGCCGGCGCGTGGGTGATGTTCGGGAAGTAACCCAGACGGATGGTTTCGGCCTCGGCGGCGCCGGAGCCGGCCGCGGCTGGGGTGTCCTCGTCCGAACCGCAGGCGGCGAGAGCGGTCGAGGCCAGAACGGCGGCGGTGGCGAAGGCGAGCGCGCGTATCGTGCGGGAGCTCATGCTCACTCCTAGTTTCGTTTCACTGAGATGCTGGAGAGTTCGGCCAGGGTCTTGTGGTCGACCACACCCTCGATGGCCGCCTCGACGGCGACCCACACGTCATGCAGCGCCGTCGCCGCACCGTGGTAGATCGCCGTGGATGTGGGCAGGCCGCGAACCGTGGTGAGGGCTCCGCCGACGGCGCGTACGACGTCGCCGACGGTGATCTCCTCGGCCGGGCGGGCCAGCGCGTATCCACCGTCCACCCCGCGATGGCTGTGCAGCAGCCCGGCGCGGCGCAGATCGAGCAGGATGCCTTGGAGGAAGCTCAGCGGGATCTCCTGGGCGGCCGCCAGTCCGGCGGCCTTGACCAGGTGCGGGTGTTCCGCGGTGACCGCGAGCATCGCGCGTACGGCGTAGTCCGTGCGTGCAGAGACATACACGACGCGCGCCCCCTTTCCCGTGTTCACCTATCTGATGGATGGGAATACTGGGCCATGTGGGGTTGATGCGTCAAGCCCATCCCAGGGTGACGTCACCCGTCCGATTCGCGGCAGAAGATCAGCAACGGATATTGATGTATTTACCCGGCGTCGCCACTCGACTACGGAGCAGCGTCCGCTAGATTCGTAACGTGGCGCCCAGAATCAAGATCCCCGCGACGAAATACCCGGTCGAACGGTTCACCCTCGGCAACGGTCTGCGCGTGGTCCTCTCCCCGGATCGCAGCGCCCCTGTCGTCGGTGTGGCAGTCGTCTACGACGTCGGCATCCGCAGCGAGCCGGAAGGCCGCACCGGGTTCGCCCACCTCTTCGAGCACCTGATGTTCCAGGGCTCGGAGAACCTGGAGAAGCTGGCGCACTTCCGCCACGTGCAGGGCGCGGGCGGCAGTTTCAACGGCTCCACCCACCTGGACTACACCGACTACTTCGAGGTGCTGCCCTCCGGCGGCCTCGAGCGCGCGCTCTTCCTCGAGGCCGACCGCATGCGCGGCCCCCGGCTCACCGAGGAGAACCTGCGCAACCAGGTCGACGTGGTCAAGGAGGAGATCCGGGTCAACGTGCTGAACCGGCCGTACGGCGGGTTCCCGTGGCTCAAGTTGCCGCCGGTGATGTTCGAGACCTTCCCGAACGCGCACGACGGATACGGCTCGTTCGAGGACCTGGAGAGCGCCACGGTCGAGGACGCGCGGGGGTTCTTCGACCGCTACTACGCCTGCGGCAACGCGGTGCTGTCGGTGGCCGGCGACTTCGACGTGGCCGAGGCGACCGCCATGATCGAGCGGCACTTCGGTGACGTGCCCGCCCGTCCCGCCCCGCGGCTGCCCGACTTCTTCGAGCCGGACCTGACGGCGGAGCGCCGGGAGTCGTACGTCGATCGCATCGCCCCGCTGCCCGCGGTGGCCGGCGGCTGGCGTGTGCCGGACCCGATCGCCACCTTCGACGACTACCTGCCGTTCGTGGTGCTCGCCGAGGTGCTCACCGACGGTGACGCCTCCCGGCTCGTGGAGCGCCTGGTCCAGCGGGACCGGACGGCCACCACCCTGGGCGGCTACATCGGCTTCATGGGCGACGAGTACCAGGTGCGCAACCCCACCGCGCTGCTTCTCCAGGCCCACCTGCCGCCCGGCGGTGACGCCGACAAGGTGCTGCGGACCATCGACGAGGAGCTGGACCGGCTCGCCGCCGACGGTCTCAAGCCGGGCGAGCTGGACCGCACCCAGGCCCGGATGGCGACCCGCCTGCTGAACGGCACCGACGACGTGCTCGGCCGGGCGCTGCCGATGGCCGTGCTGGAGTTGCAGCGCGGTCGCCCCGAGCTGCTGAACGACCTGCCCAAGCTGATCAGCGAGGTGCGCGCGGAGCAGATCGTCGCCGCCGCGGCCACCCTGCGGCCCGAGCGCCGCGCCTCCGTCGAAGTGATCCCGGGAGCATCCGCGTGACCAAGACCGTGACCAAGACGCTGCCGGACCTGGTGCCCGACGCGGAGCTCAACCTGCCGTTGGAGAGGGAGCGCACCCTTCCCAACGGCCTCACCGTCATCGCCATCCGCCGGTCCGCGGTGCCGCTGGTCGAGGTGCGGCTGCGGATCCCGTTCGGGCGGGCGCCGCTGGCCCCGGCCACCCTGCTCTCGCAGGCCCTGCTGACCGGCACCGGCGCCATGTCGAGCATCGACATCGCGGCCGAGTTGCAGGCCGTCGGCGGCAGCCTGGCCGCCGGGCTCGACCCGGACCGCCTGCTGATCAGCGGCAACGCCCTCGCCGACGGGCTCGACCGGACTCTGGAGCTGCTCGCCGGGGTGCTCACCGGCGCCGCCTACCCGGAGACCGAGGTGGCCACCGAGCGGGAGCGGCTGGTCGACCACATCCAGGTCGCCCTCAGCCAGCCCGGCCACCTGGCCCGGGTGGCGCTGCTCCGCCGGATGTACGGCGCCCATCCGTACGCGGTGCAGACCCCCGGCCCGGAGGAGGTCCGCGCCGTCGAGCCGGCCGCCCTGCGCGAGCTGCACGCCGACCGGGTCCGCCCGGACGGCGCGGTGCTGGTGCTCGTCGGCGACATCGACCCGGAGCAGGCCATCGACACCGCCGACAAGATCCTCGGCGGCTGGACCGGCAGCGCCCCGGACGGGACCATCCCGGCCACCCCCGCGCTGGAGACCGGCCCGCTGCTGCTCGTGGACCGGCCCGGCTCGGTGCAGTCCTCGCTG
Source organism: Actinoplanes lobatus (assembly GCF_014205215.1). Classification (NCBI taxonomy): domain Bacteria; kingdom Bacillati; phylum Actinomycetota; class Actinomycetes; order Micromonosporales; family Micromonosporaceae; genus Actinoplanes; species Actinoplanes lobatus. Next base: position 1,378,453 of record NZ_JACHNC010000001.1, on the reverse strand, counting down.
CGGATCGCCCTGCCCGCGCTCACCCGCACCGACCCCGACTACGCCGCCCTCTACCTGGCCAACCTGGTCTTCGGCGGCTACTTCTCGTCCCGCTGGACGGAGAACATCCGGGAGGACAAGGGCTACACCTACGGGTCGTACTCGTCGATCGAGCACTACGTCGCCGGGTCCGCCCTGGTCGCGTCCGCCGAGGTGGCCACCGAGGTGACCGGCCCGTCCCTGCTCGAGACACAGTACGAGCTGGGCCGCATCGCCAGCCTCGCCCCCGGTGAGGAGGAGCTGGAGCAGGCCCGCCGGTACGCCCTCGGCGCCCTCCGTCTCGGCATGTCCACCCAGGCCGGCCTGGCCGGGCTGGCCAGCACCTACGCCGGCTTCGGGCTGCGCCTCAACCATCTGCGCGACTACTCGGCGGCGCTGTCGGCCGCCACCCGTGAGGAGGTCGCCGCCGCGGCCGCGAAGTACCTCGCCCCGTCCCGCGCGGTGGCCGTCGTCCTGGGTGACGCCGAGCGGATCGAGGCACAGCTCGCCGCGCTGACCGCGGTGGAGCGCGGCGCAGCGTGACCAGTTCCGAAGAGCCGGGCGGCCCACCGCTCGCCCGTACCACCCTCGACCGTGCCGCGCACCGCCGCAAGGACGAGGACTGGCTCGCCGCCGCCTGGGACCGCGGCCAGGTCGTCGTCGTGGACCTGGCCAAGGGCGGCCGGGCGCTGGTCACCGACCGTCCCGACGGCGGCTCCGCGCTGGTCCTGGTGTCGCCGGCGGAGGCGCCGGAGGGGGAGCGCTGGTTCCTCGGCGCCGGCCCGGACGGCACCCCGTTCTGGGCCGTCGACGCCCCGCTCACGGCGGGCGACGGCACCCGGTCCATGGATCTGCGCTCGGTCGGGCACCTGCTCGACGCCCGGGACACCGGCCTGCTGACCACCGCGGTCGCCCTCGGGAACTGGCACCTCAGTCACCGGTTCTCCCCGCGTACCGGGAAGCCGACCGTCTCGGTGGAGGCGGGGTGGGCGCGGGTCGACCCGGACGGCGCCCTGATGTGGCCGCGGACCGACCCCGCGATGATCATCCTGGTGCACGACGGCGTACCGGGGCCGGGTGGCCGTTGCCTGCTCGGGCACAACGCGGCCTGGCCGCCCCGGCCGGACGGCGGCCGGCGTTTCTCCTGCCTGGCGGGCTTCGTCGAGGCCGGCGAGTCGGCCGAGGCCGCAGTCGCCCGAGAGGTCCACGAGGAGGTCGGCGTCCGCCTCTCCGAGATCCGGTACGAGGGCAGCCAGTCCTGGCCGTACCCCGGCTCGCTGATGCTCGGCTTCCACGGCATCGCCGATCCGGCCCAGCCGCTGGTCCTGGACCCGGAGGAGATCGACGAGGCGCACTGGTTCACCCGGGAGGCGGTCGCGAAGATGATCGCCGGCGAGGGCACGCGTGGCCTGCCGATGAACTCATCGATCGCCTTCTACCTGATCGAGAGGTGGCTCCACGATGATCAGGAAACTTTTTCCGGTTAGGCGGCAACCAATCCGAGTGGCCATCGCGTCTTCCTTTCAAAGACGAGAGGGGAAGCGATGACTCAGGTGGAGGCGCCGGCGTGGACGCCGATGTCCGCTCAGGAGCGGGAGGCGTTCGATCGCGACGGCTACATCGTCGTGCCGTCGGTGCTGAGTGAGAGCGAGATCGAGGCCGGCCGGGCCGCGATCCTGGGGTACTACGAGAAGAGCAGGGCCGAGGGCACGCTCAGCGCGACCGGTGCGCTGCACCAGCTGTCGCCGATCGCTCACGTGCCCGAGCTGGCCTTCCTGATCGACCACCCCAAGGCTTTCAAGTACATCTGGTCGCTGCTCGGGTGGAACCTGCACATCTACCACTCGCACATCGACGTTCACCCGCAGCTGCACGAGAAGCAGAAGGACTGGTGGCACTGGCACCAGGACGGCGGCCGGCAGAACCGGGAGATCGAGACCGACCCGCGGCCGATGCTGTCGGTCAAGCTGGCGTACTGGTTCTCCGACGTGAGCGAGACCGGCCGGGGCAACTTCACCGTGCTGCCGGGAAGCCACAAGACCAACTGGCTGCCGGGCCCGAAGAACCGCGGCCTGCCGTTCCCGCAGCCCGAGGGTGCCACCCAGATCACCGCGAACGCCGGTGACCTGGTCGTCTTCGACCGGCGCATCTGGCACGCCCGGTCGGACAACTACTCCGACATCACCCGTGTCGGCGCGTTCTTCGGCTACACCCCGCGGTGGATCGCGATGCGCGACGAGAACGCGGACCTGCCGAACACGCCGGCCTGGGCGAATCTCAACGAGGTGCAGAAGCAGCTGCTCGGCGGCTTCGGCAACGGCGACGGTGACCACCAGTGGGGCCACTACCCGGAGACCACGCCGCTCTACGGCGCCCTCAAGGAGCGGGGTCTGCTCGACTCGAGCATCCCGGCGCTGATCCCGTAAAGGTTCGGGAGGGGCCGGGGCCCCTCCCGAAAACCTCAGGCCGCGATGGCGGCGAGGTGCTGCTTGACCTGGACGATCGACGGGTTCGTCAGTGCCGAGCCGTCCGCGAACCGCAGCGTCGGCACCGTCTGGTTGCCTCCGTTGACGCTGCGCACGAACGCGGCCGAGGCCTCGTCCTGCTCGATGTCGACGACGTCGTAGGCGATGCCCTCGCGGTCGAGCTGCGACTTGAGGCGGTGGCAGTACCCACACCAGGACGTCGAGTACATGGTCAGCATCGGTCAGGGCTCCTTCGATACAGGTCACACGGTGGTGCGTCCGGCAAGCACAACACCCCGTACGGGTGTCATGATTCCCTACCGTGCGGACTGAAGGGGTGCTGGCCGGGCTGGATCCGGAGCAGCGGACGGCGGTGACGGCCCCCGCCGGGCCGGTCTGCATCCTCGCCGGCGCGGGCACCGGCAAGACCCGGGCCATCACCCACCGCATCGCGTACCGGACCCTCTCCGGCGAGATCAGCCCGCGGCACGTGCTGGCGGTCACCTTCACGGCGCGGGCCGCGGCCGAGATGCGGGCCCGGCTCACCGCCCTCGGTACGGCGGGGGTGCAGGCCCGTACCTTCCACGCGGCCGCGCTGCGGCAGGTCCGCTACTTCGCCCCGCGGCTGCTCGAGGGCCGGCAGATGCCCGAGCTGATGGAGAGCAAGGTCCGCGTCGTCGGGCTGGCGGCCGCGAAGGCCGGGCTGCGCACCGACCGGGCCGCCGCCCGGGACCTGGCCGGTGAGATCGAGTGGGCCAAGTCCTCCCTGGTCGAGCCGGGGGAGTACGCGGTGGCCGCGGCCAAGGCGATGCGTGAGTCGCCGTTCGAGCCGGCCCGGGTGGCCGAGGTGTTCGCCGCCTACGAGTCGCTGAAGCGCCGCCAGGGCGTGATCGACTTCGAGGACCTGCTGCGTGCCGCGGTCTGGGGCATCGAGGAGCACCCGGACGTCGCCGAGCAGATCCGCGCCCAGTACCGGCATTTCGTCGTCGACGAGTACCAGGACGTCAACCCGCTCCAGCAGCGGCTGCTCGGCGCCTGGCTGGGCGGGCGCGACGACCTCACCGTGGTCGGCGACGCCAGCCAGACCATCTACTCGTTCACCGGCGCCACCTCGGCGTACCTCATCGACTTCCCGCGTCAGCGGCGCGACGCCGTGGTGGTCCGGCTGGTCCGTGACTACCGCTCCACGCCGCAGGTGGTGGGGCTGGCCAACGCGGTGATCCGGCAGGCCCGCGGCACCGAGGCGAAACTGCGCCTGGAGCTGGTCGGGCAGCGGCCGCCCGGGCCGGAGCCGGAACTCAAGATCTTCCCGGACGAGCCGGGGGAGGCTGTCGCGGTGGCCCGGCGCTGCCGGGAGCTGATCGCGGCCGGCACCCCGGCCAGCGAGATCGCGGTGCTCTTCCGGACCAACGCGCAGTCCGAGGCGTACGAGGAGGCGCTCGCCGAGGCCGAGGTGCCCTACGTGGTCCGGGGCGCCGAGCGGTTCTTCGAGCGTGCCGAGGTGCGGCGGGCGATGGTCGCGCTGCGTGCCGCCGTGCGGTCGGTCCCCGGCGAGACCCCGCTCGTCGAGGCGGTCGTGGAGGCGCTCGCCGCCACCGGGTGGAACCGGAGCCAGCCCCCGCCGGGCGGTGCGGCCCGCGAGCAGTGGGAGGCGCTCGCCGCGCTGGTCACCCTCGCCGAGGAGTACGCCGCCGAGCCGGAGATCCTGCCGATCGGTGAGGCCGGACGGATCCAGCGGGACGTGTCGCTGTCCACCTTCAACGACGAGCTGGCCCGCCGTGCCGAACAGCAGCACGCGCCCACTGTGGCAGGAGTCACACTCGCTTCGCTGCACTCCGCCAAGGGCCTCGAATGGGACGCCGTCTTCCTGGTCGGGCTCGCCGACGGGACGCTTCCGACGACGTACGCGAAGACCGCCGAGCAGCTGGAAGAGGAGCGCCGCCTGCTCTATGTGGGGGTGACCCGGGCCCGTCACCTGCTCTGGCTCTCCTACGGCCAGTCCCGCGCCCCCGGCGGCCGGGCCCGCCGCCCCTGCCGGTTCCTTCCGCAGCTGGAACGCTCGACGTCCAGGGAACGTACGCCGGTCGATGGAAGTCGGAAACCCGACCGGCGTCCCATCCGGGTGTCCTCGTGCCGGATCTGCGGCGCCACCCTGCTGGCCGGCGCCGACCGCAAACTGGGCCGCTGCCCCACCTGCCCGTCGGACCTCGACGAGGACCTCCACGAGCGCTTGCAGGTGTGGCGCGCGAGCACCGCGGCGGAGCTCAAAGTCCCTGCGTACGTGGTGTTCACCGATGCGACCCTGGTGGCCGTGGCGGAGCGCCGCCCGACCGGCCCGGCGGAGCTGCTGGCGATCGCCGGGATCGGCCCCCGGAAGCTGGGTCAGTACGGCGACGCGGTCTTCGCTCTGGTGGCCGGTGCGAACCCAGATGATCTTGCGCCGAAAAACTTCGGAAACTAGTGCGTTAATTCGTTTGCCCTCCCGTGTAGGGCAGGCATAGCCTCAGGACACGTCTTGGCGAGCGGTTCGCTTGCTGGGGTTTCTAACCACGAGTGCAAGGTCATGGAGAGGGAGGTGGCAACGATGAAGCTCAACATCACGATGACGATCCCGTCGATGCTGCCGACTGCTGCCTGGCCTCTGTCCGCCTCACTGCCCGTCACCGCCGCTCCGTTGGCGCTGATGGCGGCTGAGCGGACCCCGTCCGAGCTCGTCCGGGCCCTGCCGACCGCGGCAGCGCTCGTCCCGGCTCCGCGGGAGCACCAGGTCAGCCTCCAGGCCGAGCTGGGCAAAGCGACCCTGGTGCGCACGGGTGGAAGCAACGGGACAACTGGTTTCAAGGGCAGCAATATCACCATCTCCAGCAAGCGCTACGCAGATGGTGGCAGCGGTGTCCCGCCTCGAGGAAGGCCGGTCTGACAAACAGACCTCCGGCTCACCTCGAGGCCGCGGAACCCAGAAATGGGATCCGCGGCCTCAAATCTTTTCCGGCCCTACCCGGCCGGTGCACGACCCGAAACACGATCCAGAAGATCGATGAAGAAGAGAGAGGTGACCGGGCTTTATGAGTCTGGCGCTGGCCCCGATCGACGTGAGCGTCGACATCGAGGCGAACCTGCCCTGTCGGAAGTTCGACCCGGACCTTTGGTTCTCCGACTCCCCGGCTCAGCTGGAGCTGGCCAAGTCGCTCTGCGGGGACTGCCCGCTGCGCGCCGAGTGCCTGGCCGGTGCGGTCGACCGTGCGGAGCCCTGGGGTGTCTGGGGTGGCGAGATCTTCGAGCGTGGCGCCGTGGTTCCGCGCAAGCGGCCCCGTGGTCGTCCGCGTAAGGCCGACGTCGCTCGCGACGCCGAGCTGGCTGTCGAGGTCGAGGAGCGGCTCGCCGCCAACGGTCTCGACTCCCGCAGCTCGGTCCGTCTGGCGGCCTGAGATGCACACCCTCCCCAAACCCGAGATCGAAATCCGAAAGCCGAGTAACGACATGAACCCGAGTGGAGCCCCGAAGATGAGACTCATCCAAGAAGCGTTGTCCCGTGCCCGAATGCGTCGGCCTCAGAGTGACCGTGCACCTGAGGCTTACCGCTCCGCCCGCCAGATCACCATGGACGCCCGCAGCAGGGCTTCTCGTGATCGCGGCGTCGGGCTCTGACAACCGACCTTGATGGAAAATGACGGCCCGTCCGCTGGTGCGGACGGGCCGTTCTCATACTGCGCTTCTCTGCGACGTGCTTCTCTTTGCGATGTGCTTCTCTATGCGACGGGGGCGAACCCCGGCAGCCATTTCTCCAGGATCTCGCGATAGGACGCCTCCGCCTCGAGTTGGCAGAGCACCCCGATCGAGCCCAGTGTCACCCGGTGGATGAGCAGGTAGGACGGTGGCAGGTTGAGCCGCCGGCTCAGCTGGTAGGCCGGGCCCCGGGGATTGGTCAGCCTCGTCGCCTCCGACCGCAGCCAGCTCCGGGTGAACCGGAACCGCTCGGCCGACACCGGTTCGATCATCGGCAGCAGGAAGTCGAGCAGCGCCTGGGCGTCGAGATCGTCGGTCCCCTTGACGAAGCCCTCGTCGCGCAACCCGTCGACGACCGCCTGCGCCTGGCCGTCGAGGGCGAGCCGGACCAGTCGGCCGATCGGCTCCGGGTGGCCCTCGGGGAGCCGGGCCACCGCGCCGAAGTCGATGACGCCGAGCCGGCCGTCGGGCAGGATCCGGAAGTTGCCCGGGTGCGGGTCGGCGTGCAGGAGGCCGGCCCGGCCGGGAGCCGAGAAGTGCAGGACGGCCATGAGCCGGCCCGCCTCGTCCCGCTCGGCCGGCGAGCCACCGGTGATCACGTCGGCCAGCGGGGTGCCGTCCACCCACTCGGTGACCAGGACCCGCGGGGCGGAGGCGACCACCCGGGGCACGAAGATCTCCGGATCGTCCCGGTACGCCTCCGCGAACGCCCGCTGTGTCTCCGCCTCCATCTCGTAGTCGAGCTCCTCGGTGATCCGCTCACGGAGCTCGGCCAGCAGTGGTTTCACGTCGATGCCCGGCTGGATGATCTTGAACATGCCGGCCAGGCGGGAGAGCTGCTTGAGGTCGGAGATCAGGGCGTCGCCGGCGCCCGGATACTGCACCTTCACGGCCACCGGCAGCAGCTTCGGTTTCGCGTTGCGCCGGGCCGGCGGCAGTTTCCACACGGCCCGGTGCACCTGTCCGATGCTGGCGGCGGCGGCCGGGCCGTCGTCGAACTCGGCGAACCGGTCCCGCCAGTCCGGGCCCAGCTGCTCGGCCAGCGCCTTGTGCACGTTGGCCACCGGCATCGGCGGCGCGGCCTCCTGGAGTTTGGTCAGGGCCTGGCGATAGGGCCCGGCCATCTCCTCGGGCAGCGCGGCCTCGAACACCGACAGGGCCTGGCCGAATTTCATCGCCCCGCCCTTGAGCTGACCCAGCACGCTGAAGATCTGCTCGGCGGTGCGCTGTTGAATGTCGGCCGAGATGACGTCGGACGCTATGCCGACGGCACGTTTGCCGAGACCGAGGGCGGCACGCCCAGCGAAACCGAGTGGAAGTGCGGCTAGCTTCGCCGTCCGGGAAGCGGCGCGGCGCGGTATGTCCGTCACCAGATCATTGTGACCGACGTCCGGTCCTCATCTGGCCCGCCGGAAGGTGGTTTGGTGGTTATGCGGTGAAGGTCCGGTGAAGGTTGGCCTCCGCCGACCCCTCTGGCAACCACATCGGGGGTGCGGCGGCCAGGTCCGGCGCCGGAACCGGCCGGCCGCGGAGATCTCCACGGCGGCGCCGAGGGTCTCCGGCGTGGCCCCGTCCAGGAAGGCGAGCGCCTCGCCGGTCGCGTAGGCGGTGGCGGCGAGCAGCGTGGTGACCGTGCACGGCTCGACCCCGTCCGGGGCGGCCGGAGGAGCGATCCCGGTCCAGCCGTCGTCCCGATCCCGGCGATGAAGATCCAGGCAGTTCAGGCAGGGCGCGCCGGCGGCCGGCACGAGCGGCCCGATCACCCCGGCGCCGTCGCGCATCGTCACGGACAGATGCGGCTGACGGCGTGCCTCGTGCCCGGCCGCGACGAGGGCGGGTGGTTCGTCGTGGGCCAGCTGGATGACGAGCGAAGCGGGCATACGCCGGAGCGGGTGCACCCCGGTGCCCGGCACGATCCGCTCCAGCGCCGCGGTGACGGCCTCGTGGCGAGGGCTGCCGACGTCGGACGCGAGCAGCGGGCTGCCGGTGATCTCGGCCGGCCCGACCACCCCGGCCAGGTCCGGGAACACGTGCCCCACCCCGGCCTGGGCCAGCGCGACCGCGATGGTCGAGCCCAGCCGGCCCCGTCCGGTGAGCACCACGCGGGCCTCCCGGCGGCGGCGCAGGATCTGAGCGGGCGACGGGCCGGACCGGTCGGAGGCCGGCCCGCGGGAACGGGCGGCGCCGTCCAGCGCGAGAGCCGCGGCCTCGGCGGTGAGCCGGTCCCGGACGATCGACGGCAGGGCGGCGGGCAGCAGCGAGGCGGCGGGCAGCACCAGGCCCGCCTCGTGCAGCAGGTCCAGCAGGGTGCGGGCGTCGGCCGGTGGGATGTCCAGCTCGGCGGCCCGGACCAGGACGAGCCGCTCAGCGCGGTCGCCGTCCAGCAGATCGAGGAGCCGGGCGGCCCGGGGATCGGGCAGCCGCAGCAGCACGGCGTGCGCGGGATCGAGCCCCAGTTGCAGCTCGCCCGCGGTGCGCCAGAAGCGGGACAGGCCCGGGACCAGGGTGGGCCGGGGCAGCGGTGTCCGATTCATGCATGACAGGGTGTCACTGCGAAGCTGCGCAGTGGTGATGTTATCCACAGGCCCGAGGACTGCGACCACGGTTGTCCACAGGTTCGGGGCTAGTTATCCACAGGCGGTTGGGGCCTAGTTGACTCAACGTGTCTGAGCGGACACGGTTACGGCCAGGTCCTCCACCGGGGAGGTGGCCGTGGTGGCTCCTCCCCGGTGGTGGCGGCTCACGCCTTGGCAGCCTTGCCCAGGATCCGGTTCATCGTCGTCCCGCAGACCGGGCACTTGCCCTTGGCCATGTTCATGCCGGTCTTGGAGACCTCCACGTTGCCCTGGAAGTCACGCTTCTCCTTGCACTTGACGCAGTAGCCGTTGTAGGTGGTCTCGGCCACGGTTCCTCCTCGTCGTATCGTCGGCCGCCGGCCCGGTGCCTCTGTTCGCGGCGGCGGGCGCGAACCTCTCTGCGGCGCTGGACCGCAATGCGGCCACGCGGATGTGGCCACCCCTGTCCGGGTGGTCGTGTGCTCCCCGTCCGGGGCGCTCACTTACCCAGGTCAGGACGGTTCCATGTCAGCGCAGCGTCGGCGGTGTCGCCGACGACGTGAGTGTGCCTGTCCTAAGTACCCTTTATAGCCTGTTTTGCCCAGACACGCCGACAATTCTCATCGCAAAGGCATGAACCGGACAGGTGGGCCGGTTGGGCGCTTGAGTCGACGATGGTCTAGGTTGACGGATGTCACCGATGTTGCCGGTGGGGAAATTTTTTTCGGGTATATGCGGGCGAAGTGCGCATTTTCCGTGACAGTCATTGTCAGTACCCTTGCGGTGACCCGGGTGCGGCGGATTAGCGTCTCAACGTGAACCCGAATCTGGGCCGCGCGAGCCGGTAATGGCCCGCGCGCGCAAGCCTGTCGTGGAAGTGCGGCGCAGTCAGCGTCGGCGACGGACGGTGTCCGCGTATCGCGACGGCGAGCGAGTCGTGGTACTCATCCCGGACCGATTCTCCCGCGCGGAGGAGACGGAGTGGGTGGAGCGCATGCTCGCCCGGCTCGCCGCCCGCGAGGAACGCCTGCGGTGCACCGACGCCGAACTGCTGGCCCGCGCCCGCCGCCTGACCAGCCGCTACCTGGCCGATCACGCCGACCGCGTGGTGCCCGCGAGCGTGCGCTGGGTGACCAACCAGAACGGGCGCTGGGGTTCCTGCACCCCCGACGACGCGACCATCCGCATCTCCCACCGCATCCAGGAGATGCCCGACTGGGTCATCGACTACGTGCTGCTGCACGAACTCGCCCACCTGGTCGTACCCAGCCACAACGCCCGCTTCTGGGACCTGGTGAACCGCTTCCCCAAGGCCGAGCGCGCCCGCGGCTATCTGGAAGGCGTCTCTGCGGCCGGCACGCTCGTGATGGCCGAATAACCCCATTATCGGTACGCCTACACGCCCCCTGGACGGGAGGGTCCCGGCTCGCTGCCCACTCCCGGCCGCGGCGCGCCTGCGGCGTGACGGGCCGGTCCGGCCCGGTGAGATCGCCGTGGTGGGTCACCCTCCGCGCCCCACTCACGCACGCCGCCCCGGTCACCCCGGGGCGGTGCTGAGAGTTGGCTGAGGGCTTTCGGCTGGTCGCGGGGCTGTTCTGGGCGAGCGAAGGCGTGGAAGGGACCCGGAGAACGGATCGGTGTCGAGCGACGGCCCGGCGTTGCGGGTGGGAGCGGGGCGCCGGTCGGTAGGGTGGCGGGCGTGACGCGGCGGGTGGTTGTGGTGATGCTGGTGCCGGTTCCGTGGAGCCCGCCGGGTGTCGACCGGGTCGCCTGGCGGACCGCGATGGCCGAGGACGTGGTCGACCTGCTCGCCCGGCTGGCCCAGGCGGAGGCCGCGATCGCCGCGGCTCCCGGGGACCGGGCCCTGGCCGAGGAGATCGCCTGGCCGGGGATGCACATCTACGAGATCCCGGCGCCGACCGTGCTGCCGGTGCTGCGGGCTGCCGCGGAGGACGGTTTCGATCAGGCCGCGGTGATCGCCGCCGATGCTCCGGACGTGCCCGGGATGACGCTGGGCAAGCTGCTCCGCCCGCTCGACGGTAAGGCGGTCGCGGTGGCCGCGGGTGGTCCGGCCGGCGGCCTCTTCGGGGTGGCGACCAGCCTGCCCGCGCCCGAATGGCTGGCCGACCACGACCTGGACCAGGGGTCGGCACCGGCGCTGCGGAAGACCGCGCCCTCCCCCGGGGAGGTCACCTCCACCCCGCAGTGGCGACGCCTGCGCGGCCCGGCCGACCTGGCCACCCTCGACCCGGCCCTGGAGGGCTGGGAGAACACCCGCGCCCTCCTCGGCGGCTGAGGATCACCCTGGTCCGGGGCGCCTGGTCGGCGCCCCGGTGGGTCAGTCCTCGGTCGGGCCGTCTTCGAGGCCCTCGAGTTCGCTGATGTCCCAGTCGGTGCGGCTGCGCGCGAAGCCGTCCGGGTCGGCGAAGTCGTCGTTGGTGGGCAGCAGGTCGGGGTGGTCCCAGAGGGCGTCCCGGCCGGGGATGCCGCGGTGCTCGGTGACCGCGGCCCACAGGGCGCCGGCCTCGCGCAGGCGACGTGGGCGCAGCTCCAGGCCGACCAGGGCCGCGAAGGTCTGCTCGGCCGGGCCACCGGCGGCCCGGCGGCGGCGGAACGCCTCGCCCAGCGCGGCCACCGACGGCAGACGGTCCCCCGCGGCGGCGTCGACGATGTGGCCCACCCAGCCCTCGACCAGGGCGAGCGCGGTCTCCAGCCGGGCCAGCCCGGCCTTCTGCTGCGGGGTGTCCTCCGGAGTGAAGATGCCCTCCAGGGCCATCGCCTGCATCGACTCGGGATCGCTCGGGTCGACGCGGCTCATCGCCTCCTCGATGGCCTCCCGGTTGACCGTGATGCCGCTCGCGTACGTCTCCACGGCGCTGAGCACATGCGCCCGCAGCCACGGGACGTGCCCGAACAGCCGCTGGTGGGCGGCCTCGCGCAACGCCACGTACAGCCGGACCTGGTCCTCCGGAAGCTCGAGGCCGGACCCGTACGCCTTGATGTTGGACGGGACCAGCGCGGCCGTGCCGGCCGGACCGAGCGGAAGGCCGATGTCACCGGCCGAGAGGACCTCGGCCGCGAGCTGGCCGAAGGCCTGGCCGAGCTGGCCGCCGAAGAGCGCGCCGCCGAGCGTGGCGACCATCGACTGCATCGGGCCGAGCTGGGCGCGGGCCTCCTCGGGCACGAGGTCGCCCATGGCGCCGACCATGCGGCCGGCGATCGGCTCGCACAGCTTCTTCCAGACGTCGAGAGTGTTGTAGATCCACTCGTTGCGGTTCCACGCCACGGACTTGTGGATGCCGCTGGGAAGCGCGCACACCGGGTCGAGCCAGAGGTCGGCGAGGCGGAGCGCCTCCTCGACCTGGTGGCGCTCCAGCATGTTCACCGCTGGGTCACCGGACGCCGAGAGCTGGCTGGCGGCGACCTGTCGGGCCAGGTCCCAGTTGACCGGGCCACTGCCGGGCGCGGCGAACATCTGCTGCAGCTGCGCCATGAACTGCTGCATCTGCTGCGGGTCGGAGGGGTCGGGCGGCTGAGCGCCCGGCAGGGAGAAGCCGAACGGGATATCAGGCACGACCCCAACGGTACGCGCGAAAACCCCGTAGCGGACTGAGGGCGGTGTCAGCTCAGAGAGAACTCAGACAGGGTGGGTACGCTTCCGCGCATGAGACGTCGCGGTGTCACCGTCATCCTCGGCGCCCTGATCACCGCACTCCTGGCTGCCGGTGTCATGGTCGCACCGATGCCCTACGTGGTGCTCAAGCCCGGCCCCACGGTCGACACCCTCGGTTCGGACAACGGCACCGAGGTCATCCAGGTCACGAAGGGCGAGACCTCGAAGTCGGCCGGCCAGTTGCGCCTGACCACCGTCAACGTGCAGTCACAGGTGGAGCTGGTCCAGGCGATCCGCAGCTGGCTGAGCAACTCCGACGCGGTGGTGCCGCGTGAGCTGATCTACCCGCCGGACCAGAGCGAGAAGCAGGTCCAGGAGCAGAACGCCCAGGAGTGGAAGCAGTCGCAGAGCAGCGCCGAGACGGTGGCTCTGCGTGAGCTCGGTTACCCGGTGCAGGTCTACGTGGCCAAGGTCACCCCGGGTGGTGCGGCCGAGGGCGTGTTGCGGGCGGACGACGTGATCACCGCGGTCGACGGCACCGCGATCACCGACCGCGCCCAGGTGACCGAGCTGGTCCGGAGCAAGCCGGCCGGGTCCACCCTGACGGTCGCCTACACCCGGGGCGGGCAGCCGGCCACGGCGCAGATCACCTCGCGCGCCGACGAGAAGGACGGCACGCCGCGGATCGGCATCGAGATCGACACCAAGCAGCCCAACCCGTACGAGATCGAGATCGACCTCGACAAGATCGGTGGGCCGAGCGCCGGCCTGATGTTCACCCTCGGCATCATCGACAAGATGCGCCCCGAGGACCTGACCGGCGGCAAGGTGATCGCGGGCACCGGCACCATCGACGACAGCGGCAACGTCGGCCCGATCGGCGGCATCCCGCAGAAGCTGGTCGGCGCGAAGAAGGCCGGCGCCGAGCTCTTCCTGGTCCCCCGGGAGAACTGTGCGGAGGCGCTGCGGAACGCCGTGCCCGGCCTGCCGATGGCCGAGGTGGCCACGGTGGACGACGCGCTCACCGCGCTACAGGCCTTCACCTCCGGTAACACCCCGAAACCGTGCTCGGCATCGTGATGTGTGTGCCAGGAGTGACGAGACAGTTCTGCCGCGTATCGAAGCTGGATGCGACATCGTAAGGTGAAGAACCGGCCAGAGGAAGTGTGGAGCCAACGTGGTCATGCGTAACAGTCCTCTACCGAGGATGAGCCGGCGCGGTCGCGTCACCGTCGGCGTCCTGGTCGGGGTCTTCGTCCTATTCACGCTGCTCGGTTGGGGTATCGACGCGTACACCGACTATCTGTGGTTCTCCGAGGTCCAGAAGACGAGTGTCTTCTCCGGGGTGCTGCTGACCCGCCTCGTCCTGTTCGTGGCGGTCGGTGTGGTGATGACCCTGATCGTCGCCGGTAACCTCTACCTGGCGTACCGCCTGCGGCCGCTGCTGCGCCCGCACTCCGCCGAACAGGCCACCCTCGAGCGCTACCGGATGATCCTCGCCCCGCGCCTGGGGACGTGGATCGCGGTGACCGGTCTGGTCATCGGCTTCTTCGCGGGCCTCTCCGCGCAGAGCCGGTGGAGCGACTGGATGCTGTTCCGCAACGGCGAACCGTTCGGCGTCCCGGACCCGCAGTTCAACATCGACATCTCGTTCTACGTGTTCGAGTACCCGTGGTTGCGCTACCTGCTCGGGCTCGGCTTCACGGCCGTGGTGCTGTCGGTGCTCGGCGCGCTGGCGGTGCACTACATCTTCGGCGGTGTGCGCCTCCAGGGCGTCGGCGACCGGATGACCGTGGCGGCGCGTGCCCACCTGACCACCCTGGTCGCGGTCTTCGTGCTGCTCAAGGCGGTGGCCTACGTGCTGGACCGGCGGGCCCTGCTGCTGGAGAAGCACGTGTCGCCGGATCTCTACGGCGCCGGCTACACCGACGTCAACGCGCTGCTTCCGGCCAAGGAGATCCTCGCCTACATCTCCGTGGTGGTGGCGATCGCGATCATCGTCTTCTCGAACGCGGTGATGCGGAACCTGGTCTGGCCCGGTGTCTCGCTCGCCCTGCTGGCCATCTCGGCCGTGGCGATCGGCGGCATCTACCCGCTGGCGGTGCAGAACTTCCAGGTCAAGCCCAGCCTCTCGGACAAGGAGTCGCCCTACATCTTACGGTCGATCGAAGCGACCAGGGCGGCGTTCGGGTTGGAGAACACCGACGTCACGCAGTACGCGGCCCGCAGTGCCCGGCCACCGGAGACACTGGCCGCCGACACCAGCGCGCAGAACGTCCGGCTGGTCGACCCGCAGCTCGTCTCCCAGGCGTTCACCCAGTCCCAGCAGCCCCGTGGCTTCTACGACTTCGGCGAGAAGCTGGACGTCGACCGCTACACGATCGACGGCAAGAGCCAGGACTACGTGGTCGGCGCCCGCGAGATAAACGACGACAAGCTCACCGCCCAGCAGCGCAACTGGATCAACCGGCACACCGTCTACACCCACGGCTACGGCCTGGTGGCGGCGCCGGCCAACCGGGTCTGCGGCACCGGTCTGCCGTACTTCGTGTCCGGCTTCCTCGGTGGTGGCGGGCAGGGCCAGACCGACTGCTCCGAGGCGACCGACCTGATCAAGGCGGAGCAGCCGCGGATCTACTACGGCGAGCAGTCCACCGAGTACGTGATCGTCGGCCAGGATGACGAGAACAAGAACGTCGAGTTCGACCGGCCGCAGGAGCAGAACGCCAGCAGCGGTGACGTGCTCTACACGTACGAGGGCAAGGGCGGCGTCGAGATCGGCTCGTTCTTCCGCCGGATGGTCTTCGCGATCAAGAACACCGAGAGCAACTTCCTGCTCTCCGACGCGGTCAACGCGGACTCCCGGCTGATGTACATCCGGGAGCCCCGTGAGCGGGTCGCCAAGGTCGCGCCGTTCCTCACCATCGACGGCGACCCGTACCCGGCCGTCGTCAACGGGCGGATCACCTGGATCCTCGACGGCTACACGACCGCGAAGACCTACCCGTACGCCCAGAAGATCAACCTGGCCACCGAGACGCGTGACGAGCTGACCGGCACCGGTTCCTTCGCCCTGGCCAAGGACGACGTCAACTACATGCGCAACTCGGTCAAGGCGACCGTCGACGCGTACGACGGCACCGTGACGCTCTACGAGTTCGACGAGCAGGACCCGGTTCTCAAGGCGTGGAACAAGGCGTTCGGCGGCGACCTGATCGTCCCGAAGAGCCAGATCCCGGCGGCGCTTGCCGAGCACTTCCGCTACCCGGCCGACCTGTTCAAGGTGCAGCGCAACCTGCTCACCAAGTTCCACGTCACCGACGCGCGGACGTTCTTCTCCGGCGACGACTTCTGGCAGGTCCCGAACGCTCCGGACTCGCCGTCGAGCGGCAAGCAGCCGCCGTTCTACCTGAACGTCAAGCTGCCCGAGCAGGAGGAGACCCGGTTCCAGCTGACCTCCGGGGTCACCCCGGCCAACCGGGAGAACATGGCGGCCCTGATCTCCGGCTCCTACGTCGACGGGCAACCCCGGCTCGAAGTTCTCGAGCTGCCCGACAACACGGTCGTGCCCGGTCCGGTCCAGGTGCACCAGCGGATGGTCAACAACTCCTCCGTCTCCAACCAGTTGACCCTGCTCACCCGTAGTGGCCAGGCGACGGTTCTCTACGGCAACCTGATCTCGCTGCCACTGGCCGACGACATCCTGTACGTCGAACCCGTCTACGTGCGGGACAGCCAGGCCAGCACGGCGCCACTGCTCCAGAAGGTGCTGGTCTCCTACGGTGACGCCGGCAACTACGTCGTCCTCGCGGACAACCTCACCGGCGGTCTCGAAGCACTCGCGGCCCTCGGTAAGGCCGCCCCGCCCAGCACCGGCGGCACCCCGACGACCCCGACGACCCCGCCGTCCACCAACCAGCCGCCCGGCCAGATCAGCGCCGAGCTGGCCCAGGCGGCCGCGGACGTCGACAAGGCCATCGAGGACCTGCGCGCCGCGCAGCAGGCCGGCGACTTCGCCAAGCAGGGTGAGGCGCTCAAGGCCCTCGACGAGGCTATGGCCCGCTTCCAGGCGGCCAGCAAGCCCGGCGCCGCGCCGAGCACGTCGCCGAGCACGTCGCCGAGCCCGTCCACGGCTGCCAGCCCGTCGGGAACATCGGGCGGGTGACGATCGTCTCCGGGGGCCGTTTTGCGGTCCCCGGAGTCGGTGCGCTAGGGTTAAGAAACCGACGCGGGGTGGAGCAGCTCGGTAGCTCGCTGGGCTCATAACCCAGAGGTCGCAGGTTCAAATCCTGTCCCCGCTACGAATAAGAAGGGCCCGGTCCGCGGACCGGGCCCTTCTTCGTATTTCCCTCCTGAGGCCGAGCCCCAGAGCCCACGGTGCGGTGATTGCGCTGGGTGGGCCGGCCCCGCCGGGTGACCTGTCGCCCGCTCGCCGCGTGGCTGCGACAGTGTTTCTCTCCGCTTTGTGCGCTTCCGTTCGGCCCGTAGCCACTTCTCGCCGGTGAACCCCAGGCCCTCGGCCGTCCTCGCGCCGGACTCGGCGGGATGAACGGGCTCGTAGACGTCGGCGCCGCGGCGGCCGTCCCGTGCGCGGGGCTCCGGCGGGATGAACGGGGTTCGTAGGCGTCGGCGCCGCGGCGGCCGTCCCGTGCGCAGGGCTCGGTCCGTTCCTGACGTCTGCGTGGCCCGCGCGTGCCTCTCCTGCCCTCCTTCTTGTACGGGGGCTGTGCTGCCCCGGCGATTCCTGCCCGTTCCAGTGGCTTCCCGCGCCAAGCCGCCAGGGGCCAGCCCTGTGCCGCGACCGTCGGCGGAGGTCGGTGGTCCGGCCGGCTCTCAGCGGAGACCCTGCTGGTCAATTGCCCCACTGTCATCCGTCGCCCGTGCTGTCCGGCCTGGCGGGTGCTCACGCCGTGCTGTCCGGCTCGGCGGGCGCTCACGTTGCGTCGCCCGTGCTGTCCGGCCTGGCGGGCGCTCACGCCGTGCTGTCCGGCCTGGCGGGCGCTCACGCCGCGCTGTCCGGCCTGGCGGGTGTTCGCGTCGTGCTGCCCGTGCTGTCCGGCCCGGCGGGCGCTCACGTCGCGCTGCCCGTGTGCCCGGTCTGCCGCTGTGACGCGGGCGGGCGACCACGGAGACCGGTACGTGTGCGCCGACCGGCGCACACGCCGGAGGAGTGGGTTTTCGCTGCGTGGGCGGCATCCGCCGCCTGAGGAGGGGGGTGGTGTGCGGGCCCCGCGGAGGACGAGCTAAGCTTTACCTACCGACGCGGGGTGGAGCAGCTCGGTAGCTCGCTGGGCTCATAACCCAGAGGTCGCAGGTTCAAATCCTGTCCCCGCTACCAACGGAAAACGCGGTTCGTCAGCAGACGGACCGCGTTTTCCGTTTCTCCGGGGCCCGATTCGTTCGCTGTCCATTCCGGCGTGGCCCCGAAAGGCCGGAACAAGTGAATGTGTATTCGTTTCATAGGTGTCCACCTGTCGGAAAGTCGCCAGGGTGCCGTTCACTCTTCATGATCGACATCGGCCGGTAACCTCGCCGTAACCCGCCCGCATCGTCGAAATCGCAGCTCAGAACGTTCCTGTGCGAATGCCATGAGAGCGATCGCATTCGCGCCGCCATCCCTGGTGGGAGCGTCTCCAATGGGCGTAACCGATAGATCGGGCACTATGTCTTGGTCAGTTGGTATCCGATTAGTGGACGGGAGGTGGCGACCACTTCGGATAGTTCGTAGGCTCGGGGCGACTCATGGGGGACAGAGACTTGCGCACACGAATCCACCGGCGACCCGTCTTCGGCCCGAGAAATGCGGATCCAAACGACAGAAGGGGGCAACTAGGCGATATACCGGCGCAGCGACTTCCACCTGACGGGCGGTAGAGGCGCCCATGGAGTTTCACGTATTGGGACCGCTGGAAGCGGTCGTCGACGGCCAGCGACTCGACATCGGCGGTAACCGTCAGCAGATCGTTCTGGCCAGTCTCGTTCTGGAAGCCGGAACGGTCATCTCCATCGACCGCCTGATGAAAGCGGTCTACGGCGAGAGCCTTCCGTCCAGCGCCCGGGTCCAGGTGCAGATCTGCGTCTCCGCGCTGCGCCGGCTGCTCGGCTCGCACGGCCATCCCAAGGCCATCGCCACCCGGAATCAGGGGTACGTGCTCGTGCCCACCGGGATCGACATCGACCTGCACCGCTACGAACGGCTCGTCCAGGAGGCCAGGACCGCCGGCAACGCCGGTCGCCGGGAGGAGTCGACGGCCCGCTACCGGGAGGCGCTGGCCCTGTGGCGCGGCCCGGCGCTGGACGGGCTCGACAGCGAGCCGCTGCGGATGGTCGCCGACCGGTTCGCCGAGCGGCGGCTCACCGTCAACGAGGACTGCATCGAGTACGACCTGGAGCTGGGCCGGCACCGCGAGGTGATCCCGGAGCTGGTCGGCCTGGTCGGCACCCACCCCCTACGGGAGCGACTGCGCGGCCAGCTCATGCTGGCGCTCTACCGTTCCGGGCGGCAGGCCGAGGCGCTGGACGCCTATCGTGCGGCCCGCCGCACGCTGATCGACGAACTGGGCCTGGAGCCGAGCGAGTGGTTGCAGCAGTTGGAACGCTCCATCCTCACCTCGGACGCCGACCTCAGCGCGCCCGAGGCGGTCACCGTCGCCGCGCCGATCGCCGTACCGGGGCCGGACGTGCCGTCCCTGGGCATCGTGACCGGCGAGCCGGAGCCGGTCCGGGCGCCTGCCGATCCGGCGCCCCCGGCCCGCCCCGGCCAGCCGGCGCCGTGCATGCTGCCCACCGACATCGCCGACTTCACCGGCCGCAGCCGGCAGATCGACGCGATCCAGTTGCAGCTCGCGATGGCCGCGGCGAACACCGACCAGCTGGCCGTGCCGATCATCGTGGTGGCCGGCAAACCGGGCATCGGGAAGACGGCGCTGGGCGTCCACGTCTCGCACCGGCTGGCGCCCCGCTACCCCGACGGGCAGCTCTTCGCCGACCTGCACGGCCGCAGCTCGGACCGGGTCAGCCCGATGCAGATCCTGGAACGGTTCCTGCGGACCCTCGGGGTGGCCGGCACCTCGATCCCGGACGGGCTGGAGGAGCGCGCGGAGATGTACCGCGGGCTGCTGTCCGACCGGCGGATGCTGGTCGTGCTCGACAACGTCGGATCCGAGGCCCAGGTGCTGCCGCTGCTGCCGGGCAATCCGCGTACCGCCGTGCTGGTCACCACCCGCAGCCGGCTCGGGGCCCTGCCCGGCGCCGTGCACGTCGACATCGACGTGCTGGACCCGCCGCAGTGCCTCGACCTGCTGTCCCGGATCGCCGGCGACGACCGGGTCCGGGCCGAGCGGGAGGCGTCCGAGGAGCTCATCGACCTGTGCGGACGGCTGCCACTGGCCCTGCGGATCGCCGGCGCCCGGCTGTCGGCGCGTCCGCACTGGACGGTCGAGGACCTGGTCGACCGGCTGGAGAACGAGTCGCGGCGGCTCGACGAGCTCAACCACGGCGCCATGGGCGTACGGGTCAGCATCTCGATCACCTACGACAACATCAGCGATCCGGCCCGGCGGCTGTTCCGCCTGCTAGCCGTGGTCGACTGCCCGGACTTCTCGGCCTGGGTCTGCGCCGCGCTTCTCGACGAACCGCTGCCGGACGCCCACGACCTGCTCGACGAGCTGGTGGACGCGCAGCTCGTGGAGACCGTCGGCACCGAGCACAGCCGGCACCGTCAGTACCGGATGCACGACCTCATCCGGGTCTTCGCCCGGGAGCGCCTGGCCGCCGAGGAGCCGCTGGCCGAGCGGACCGCCGCGCTTCGGCGCGCGTTCGGCGGGATGCTCTTCCTCGCCGAGGAGGCGCACCGCAAGTTCAACGGGCAAGGCAATCCGTTGCGCAGCCGGGCGGCTCGCTGGGAGCTTCCGCCGCGGGCTACGGATCGGATCCTGAGCGACCCGCTTGACTGGTTCGAACGGGAACGGCAGTGCATCGTGGCGGCGATCCGCCAGGCGGCCAAGGTGGGCGCCGCCGACTACTCCTGGGGTCTGACGATCACCTCGGTCATGCTGTTCGAGTCGCGGGACTATCTCAACGACTGGCGGGAGACCAACGAGATCGCTCTGGCCGCCGCACAGCAGGCCGGCGACCGGTTCGGTCAGGCGGTGATCCGGTACTCGATGGGCTCCCTGGGTGTCGTGGAGAGCCGGCTCGCCGACGCGCGCCGGTACCTGGACGACTCGGTGGCGCAGTTCGAGGCACTCGGTGAGGAACACGGCGCTGCGGTGGCGAACCGGCACCTTGCCTACCTGGAGCGAATGGACGGCCAGCTCGGTGAGGCGTACCGCCGGTACGAGCAGGCGCTCACGGTCCTGCGCCGGGTCGAAGACGTGGCAGCGATCGCGCACATCCTGCACAACATGGCGCAGGTCGAGCTGGATCGCGGGGAGCCGGCGAAGGCCACCGTCCTGCTCGTCGAGTCGCTTGACGTCAGCCGCCGGTCCGGCAGCCGGCGGATCGAGGCGCAGGCGCTGTACCGGCTCGGTCAGGCCCATCTCCAGGCCGGCGACGCGCACGAGGCAGTGGCGGTCTTCAACGACGTGCTGGCCGCGACGCGGGATCTCGGCGATGTGATCGGCGAGTCGTACGTGCTGCTCGGAATGGGCGCCGCGCACCTGGCGGGCGGCGACCACGCGGCGGCCCGGGCGGCCCTGTCCACCGGCCGGGAGCGGGCGGCCACCAGCGGCAAGCCGATCCTCGAGGCGAGATTCGAATTCCGGCTCGGCGAACTGGAACTCGCGAGCGGGAACCGGGAGACGGCGATCACCCATCTGGAACGGGCCCGGGACATGTTCCGCGAGATGCGCGCCCCGGTGCTGGAGGAGAGCGTGCTGACTGTTCTCGCCCGGGTGAATGGGCGATGCAGCATCGGTTGATCGGTCCGTACTCGAAATAGGGAAAGGCATCCGACCGGATGCCTTTCCCTATTTCGTCGGCGAGGCTGATCTCAGTTCCAGGGTTCGATGCCCGTGGGCGAAACCGTCGTCGTGGTCTGAGTGGTGTCCGTCGTCGCCGTGTCGTCGGCGTGCGCGGCGCCGGCGCCGAGAACGGCGAAGGCGATTCCAGCGACGGCGGCCAGGGCGAAGCGGGCGATAGAGCGCATGGGAAGGTCATCCTTCGGTAGGGGTTTTCCGACCCGGTGCATTCCGTGTCGACACCGAAGACGTTATGGACCACCCCTATCGCCGAGTTATCAAATGCTTTGTCCACGGCTTTTGTCGGTGGCCGGCCCGGCGATAACGAAGAGAATGCGCGGCGATAACGCGATAACCGAGGATGGGCGCCAAGGGGCGGTGACGCCACGGAAACGACGGCAGGGTGAAGCCTCATGAGTATCTCCGCGCAAGCAGTGGACGTCGTCTACGGACGGCCGGCAGCCGGTGTTCAGGTACGCCTTCAGCGGAGGATCTCGGATCTCGGCCGTGAGCTCGACGACTGGCTGACCGTCGACGAGACGGAGACGGACAGCGACGGCTGCATCAAGGACTGGACCGCGGAACGGTTCGGGCGGGGGCCGTACCAGATCGTCTTCGACAGCGACGCCTATTTCGCCATGCTGGGGCTGAGCGCCGCCTACAAGGAGATCTCGGTCGTCGTGCGGCTGGCCGACGAGTCCGACAGTTGCCAGATCCAGGTGCGGCTCGCGCCCTATTCGTACTCGATGGATTTTGGATTCCGGGGCTGAGAGGTCCCGTTTGCGGAAATCAGGGAGAGTCATGTCGGAACAGTTTCGGCGGGCGGTGGAGAAGTACGTGCGGCCGGCCGCGCCGGTGACGAACGCGGAGCGTGCCTGGCCAGGGCGGACCATCACCTCGGCCCCACGGTGGCTCTCCACCGATCTGCGCGACGGCAACCAGTCGCTGGCCAACCCGATGAGCCCACAGCGCAAGCTGCGGATGTTCCGGCTGCTGACCTCGATGGGCTACCGGGAGATCGAGGTCGGGTTCCCGGTCGCGAGCCGGGACGACCACGACTTCCTGCGGCTGCTCATCGAGAAGGACCTGATCCCGGACGACGTCCGGATCTCCGTGCTGGTGCAGGCCCGCGACGAGCTGATCCGCCGGACCGTGGAGAGCCTGGAGGGTGCGCCGCGGGCCACCATCCACATCTACAACGCCACCTCGCCGCAGTTCCGCCGGGTGGTCTTCGGGATGGACCGGGCCGAGTGCAAGGAACTGGCGGTGCAGAGCACCCGGCTCATGCTGAAATACGCCGACCGCACCCTGGCCGGCTGCGACCTCGGCTTCCAGTACTCGCCGGAGCTGTTCAACGACACCGAGCTGGACTTCTCGCTGGAGGTCTGCGAGGCCGTGATGGACGTGTGGCAGCCCGGGGCGGGCCGCCCCATCATCCTCAACTTCCCGACCACGGTGGAACGGTCCACCCCCAACGTGTTCGCCGACCAGATCGAATACATGGACCGTGGGCTGAGCCGCCGCGA
Source organism: Actinoplanes lobatus (assembly GCF_014205215.1). Taxonomy (NCBI): domain Bacteria; kingdom Bacillati; phylum Actinomycetota; class Actinomycetes; order Micromonosporales; family Micromonosporaceae; genus Actinoplanes; species Actinoplanes lobatus. The sequence continues at coordinate 1,355,590 of NZ_JACHNC010000001.1, read as the reverse complement.
GCACGTCTGTCTGTCGGTGCACCCGCACAACGACCGGGGCACCGGCGTGGCGTCCGCCGAGATGGCACTGCTGGCCGGGGCCCAGCGGATCGAGGGATGCCTGCTCGGCAACGGTGAGCGGGCCGGCAACGTCGACCTCGTGACGCTCGCGCTCAACCTGTTCAGCCAGGGCATCGACCCGGGCGTCGACTTCTCCGACATCAACGAGGTCCGGCGGGTCGTCGAGGAGTGCACGCGGATCCCGGTGCACCCGCGGCATCCGTACGCCGGTGACCTCGTCTACACCGCCTTCTCCGGGTCGCACCAGGACGCCATCAAGAAGGGCTTCGACGAGCGCAAGCGCACCGGCGCGACCGCCTGGGAGATCCCCTATCTGCCGATCGACCCGGGCGACGTGGGGCGCACCTACGAGACCGTCGTACGGATCAACAGCCAGTCCGGCAAGGGCGGGGTGGCGTACGTGATCAGCTCCCACCTCGGCCTCAACATGCCCCGGGACCTCCAGCTGGAGTTCGCCGAGCTGGTGCAGGCCCGCGCCGACGCCGAGGGCGGCCCGATCAGCGCCGACCGGATCGTCGAGCTGTTCACCCGCGAGTACGTCACCCGGCCGCTGCTGCCGGTGCCGCTGCCGCCGCCCGGGGTGTCCGTGGTGGTGCACGTCGACGGCGCGGCCTTCGAGGTCGGCGCGGTCCGGACGGACGCGGTGGAACGGGTCAAGGAACGTCTCGCGGCCTGGCGCATCGATCTGCGGGCCGTGCACCGGACCGGGACCGGCCTGGCGCACACCGGCGGGACCGGCGTCTACGCCGAGTTGCGCACCGGCGACCGGCCACTGTGGGGCGTCGCCGTCGACGACGACGTGGAGACCGCGATCCTGGCGGCGGTCCGCTCCGCCGCGGCCCGGCTCGGCCGTACCGCCGAGCGCTCGCGCAGCACCGCCCCACTCGCCCGAGCGAGCTGATAACCGCAGGTCACGGGCGATAAGTAGGAGATAACGCATCGACAAGGAGCACCCGTAGCGTTCGGGGCACAGGTCGAAACCGCTAACGAGGGAAGATCATGGAACTGGTGGAACGGGACGCCGCGATGGCGGTGCTGGACGGCATGCTCGCCGCCGCCGTCGCCGGAAAGGGACGGGTCGCGATGGTCACGGGTTCCGTGGCCACCGGTAAGACCGAACTGCTTAACACGTTCGCCGAGCGGGTCCTGGACCTGAACGGCCTGGCCATCACCGCCGTCGGCTCGCGTGCCGAACGGAACCTGCCGCTCGGCGTCTTCGGCCAGCTGCTGATGGACGCCCCGCTGGTCGCCGAGGAGAGCCGGCGTGCCATGGACCTGCTGCACGAGGGTGCGCAGAGCGTCCCAGCCGGTCCGGACGGCGCCGCCCGCCTGGACCCGCAGATCGTGCACGGGCTCTGCACCGTCCTGCTCGAGCTGGCCCAGCGCTATCCGCTGGTGATCGTCGTCGACGACCTGGACCACGCCGACCCGGCGTCCGTGCTCTGCCTGGCCTACCTGGCCCGGCGAGTACGGTTCGCGCCGCTGCTGGTGGTGTTCAGCCACTCCGGGCACGGGCGCCCGGACGAGCCGGCTCTCGAGCTGGAGGCGCTGAGCCGGCCTCCGCAGGGCGCGCACCTCACGCTCGCCACGCTGACCGCGGAGGGCGTACGCCAGATGGCCGCCGGCGTGCTGGCCGACGACGATGCCGGGCGCACCGCGGTCCGCTGGCACCAGCTCAGCGGCGGCAACCCGCTGCTGGTCGCGGGCCTGATCGAGGACCACCGGCAGATTCTGGCCGAGGGCGGCGCCCCGGACGACGAACCGGTCGCCGGCGGCCACTACGCCCGGGCGGTCGTCTCCTGCCTGCACCGCGCCGACCCGCGCCTGGCCCGGGTGGCCCGCGGCGCCGCCATCCTGCCCGGGGCCGGCTTCCTGGACCAGCTGATCGGTGTCGAGACGGCACAGATCGGCCAGGCGGTACGGGCGCTGACCGCCGCCGGCATCCTGCACCAGGGCGAGTTCCGGCACCCGGTGGCCCGTGACGCGGTGCTCGCCGAGATCGACGGCGAGGAGCGGTGCGAGCTGCACCGCCGGGCCGCGGTCCTGGCCCACCACGGCGGTGCGCCCAGCCGGGTGGTCGCCGATCAGCTGCTCGGCGCCGGACGGGCCGAGGAGCGGTGGGCCGTCCCGGTGCTCGAGGACGCCGCCCGCTGGGCGCTGCGCGAGGGCCGGGTGGACGCCGCGATGCGCTACCTGCGGCTGGCCTGGCAGGCCTGCGGCGACGAGCAGCACCGCGCGAAGATCATGACGACCATGCTGCGGGCCGCCTGGCGGATCAACCCGGGCACCTCGACCGGTTACCTGTCCGAGCTGACCGCGGCCCTGCGCCGGGGCCATCTGCGCGGCGGCGACGCCCTGGCGCTGACCAAGGCGCTGCTGTGGGACGGCCGGTTCACCGACGCGCGGTCGGTGTTCGAGCACCTCAACGATGCCGGCGACGACCTGGACCAGGAGGGCCTCACCGAGCTGGCCATCGCGCGGCCGCTGCTGCGCTCGACGTACCCGTCGTTCTTCGCTCTGCTGCGCCAGCCCGCCGAGCGGCCCCCGGTGGTGTCGACGGTCGCCTCCAGCCACCGGCTCGAGGCGGCGTCCGCGCTGGCCACGGTCCTCACCCGGGGCCCGTCCGAGAAGATCGCCACCGCGGTCGCCCGGATCCTGCACAACTCCCGGCTGGACGAGATGAGCCTCGACACCGTGGAGAGCGCGCTGCTGGCGCTCACCTACGGCGGCTGGTCCGACCAGGCGGCGTCCTGGTGCGACCTGTTCGTCGAGGAGGCCGTCACCCGGCGCGCGCCCAGCCGGCTGGCCCGCCTGTCGGCGATCCGCGCCGAGGTGTCGCTGCGGGTGGGCGACCTGCCGGCCGCGGTACGCCACGCGCGGCTCGCCCTGGAGGTGATGCCGCCGACCAGCTGGGGTGTCGCGATCGGTTCCGTGGCAGCGCCCATGATGATCGCGGCCACCGCGATGGGCCGCTACGACCTGGTCCGCGAGCAGCTCGACCAGCCGGTGCCGGAGGAGATGTTCCAGACCCGGTACGGCCTGCACTATCTCCAGGCGCGCGGCCGGTACAGCATGGCGATCGGGCAACTGCACCTGGCGCTGCGCGACTTCGAGTACTGCGGCGAGCTGGCCGGCCGGTGGCAGCTGGACACGCCCGGGCTGGTCCCGTGGCGGGTGGACGCGGCCGAGGCGCTGCTGCGGCTGGGCCGGCCGGACCGGGCGCACAAGCTCGTCGAGGAGCAGCTGCACCGCTGCGGCAAGGAGAACCCGCGGGTGCAGGGCATGGCGATGCGCCTGTACGCGGCGGCCGGCGAACTGCGCCACCGCCCGATGTTCCTGCGCCAGGCCGTGGAGTTGCAGACCGCCGACGAGTACGAGCAGGCCCGCGCGCTGGTCGACCTCACCGGCGCGTTCCAGGCGCTGGGTGAGCCGCGGCGGTCCGGCATGATCGCCCAGCGGGCGCGTGCCCTGGTCGAGAAGATCGAGGCGGAGCCGCTGCTGGCGACGCTGAACCCGGAACCGGGCGGCGCGGAGGACGCCCGGGCACAGGTGGTCGCGTCACCCACCCCGGCCGCGACGCTGAGCGAGGCCGAGCGGCGGGTGGCCGTCCTGGCCGCGGACGGCTACACGAACCGGGAGATCTCCAAGAAGCTGTACATCACGATCAGCACCGTGGAGCAGCACCTGACCCGGATCTACCGGAAGCTCAACGTCACCCGCCGTACCGATCTGCCGGCGCACCTGGTGCGGGACCACATCGTGACCGGCTGACGTCCGCTCGCACCGACGCCGAAACGCCCGGCCGGAAGGCCGGGCGTTTCTCAGGCGGCGGCGAGAGCCGGTTCCAGGATCGTGATGGCGGTGACCAGCAGGCCGTTGCCGATCACCCAGCGGCCGGTGAATCCGGTCAGGTCGGCGCCGTGCAGGCGCGCACCGGTGACGTCGAGCCGGGCCGTGAAGGTGGCCGTCGCCGGGTAGAAGGTGACGCGGGCGTCCTCGAAGTCGAGCCACCGCGCGGTCAACGGGTACCACGCCTTGTAGACCGACTCCTTGGCGCTGAACAGCAGGCGGTCCCAGTGCACGCCGGGATGGTCGCGCCGCAGGGCCGCGAGGTGGTCGCGCTCCTCCGGCTGGGAGACCGCCTCCAGCACGCCGGGCGGGGCCGGCTCGTGCACCTCGGCGTCGATGCCGACCGTGGTGACGCGCGCGGTCGGCGCGACGACGGCCGCTCGGTACCCGGGACAGTGGGTGATGCTGCCGACCAGGCCGTCGGGCCAGCGGGGCTCGCCGCGCGGGCCGGGCAGGATCGCCGACGGGCGGTGCCCGATCCGCCGCATCGCCTGGCGGGCGCACCAGCGGCCGGTGGTGAACTCGGCGCGCCGCTTGTGCACGGCGGCGCTGATCAGCGACTCCTCCTCGGGGAACAGCGTCGCCTGGGGCGGGTCCGTGAAGGTGTCGACCGCGGTGACGGCGCCGGGCAGGATGGTCTCGATCATGACGTCCCCGATACCGGTTCGGCGCACGCCGGCGGACGGGGCCCAACCTTCTCGACAATGGACATGAATCCAGATTATTGGCCGGTCCGGCGGGGCGGAACCGCAGCCGGGGTACCCTGCCGCCGGCTAGGGGCGGCGGATGCCACACGGCGAGGGGCTCACCGGCGTCTGTCCGCCGGTGAGCCCCTCGCCGTGTCTAGCGGTCGCGGAGAGCCAGGTGGATGGCCCGGTCCATGACCGTGGCCCGGTCGGCGGGCGCCACCGACGCGAGGATCTCGTCGGCCTGGCGCATCGCCGAACGCACCCGCAGGGAATGGGCCGAGCGCAGCAGGCCGGCGATCCGGGTCACCGCATCGTCCGCGCCCACGGCGATCAGCCCTGCCCGGCGAACGCGTACTCGAGCACCGCCATCGCGCTGCACAGCTTCATCCGCGCCTGCGACCACGCGACCGAGCGCGGCCCGTCCAGGACGGCTCCGGACACCTCCTCACCCCGATGGGCCGGCAGATCGTGCAGGAAGAGCGCGCCCGGCGTACCGGAAAGGAATGTCTCGTCGATGTGGAAGGGCCGGAAGGTCTCCCGCCACGACGCGTCGGGTTTGCTCGTGCCGGTGGTCTGCCAGCGCGTGGTGTAGACGAAGTCGACGTCGGCCGGCACGGCCGACGCGTCGTGCGACTCGGTGACGAAGCCGCCGTTGCCGGACGCCCGGGCGGTGGTCTCCTTCAGCACGTTCTCGGGCAGCCCGTAGCCGTCCGGGGTGAGCAGGTGCAGCCGGGCGTCGGCGAAGTTGCTGAGCCCCTGGGCCAGCGCGGTCGCCGTGTTGTTGCCCTCGCCCACGTAGAGCACCCGCACCCCGTCCAGCGAGCCGCGGTGCAGCAGGATCGTGGCCAGATCGCAGACACCCTGGGTCGGGTGTTCCTCGGCGGCCATCGCGTTGACCACCGGCAGGCCGCTCTCCGCGGACAGCTCCCGCATGTCGGCCAGCGGTCCGGCGGTACGGGTGACGATGCCGTCCAGCATCAGCCCGAACATGCGGGCCGTGTCGGCCGGCGACTCGCCGGTGTTGGTCTGGAGATCGCCGGGACCGTAGCCGACCGCCCGGCCGCCGAGCCGTTCGACGCCCGCGGTGAACGCGGTCCGGGTCCGGGTGGAGGTACGGGTGAAGACCACACCGACGAGCAGCCCCCGCAGCGGATCGCGGTGTGCGGTGGGATCACGGTAGAACTCGACGGAACGGCGGGCCAGCGCGGCCAGCCGGTCCGGGGTGAGGTCGGCCAGGGAGAGCAGCCCGCGCGGGTCGCGCCGGGGCGGCAACCCGGTGAAGGCTTCGGACAGGGACATGGGTTCCTCCGTGTGCTGGTCAGTGGGCTTCGGAGTAGGAGCCCGCGGGCTCGAGCAGGCCGGCCGGCGCCGTGGGCCGGTCGAGTCCGCGTTCGGCGAGCCAGCCGGGGTCGTACAGGGTGCCGGCGTAGCGGTCGCCGAGGTCGGGGCTGATCGCCACGACCACCGAACCGGGGCGCAGCATCCCCGCCCGGGCGGCCACCCCGCTGAGCACCGCGCCGGTCGAGCCGCCGCCGAGCAGCCAGTGGCTGTCACGCAACCGCCGGCAGGCCTGTACGGCGTCGTGCTCGGAGACCATCACCAGGTCGGTGACGTGTTGCAGGGAGGCGATCGCGGGCGTACGGCTGGTGCCCAGGCCCGGGATGTGCCGGCGGCCCGGCGGCGTCCCGAACGTGGTCGACCCGATGATGTCGACCGCGAACACCTCGGTCTCCGGCCGGTGTCGGGCGAAGTACTGCGCGCAGCCGGTCAGCGTCCCGGTCGTGCCGGCGCCCACGAACACCGCGTCGACCTGCGGGAACTCCTTGAGGATCTCGGCCGCCGTGGTGTGGTAGTGCGCCATCGTGTTGATCGGGTTGGCGTACTGGTTGGGCCAGACCAGCGCCGGGTCGGCCCGGATCCGGTCCTGGAGGTACTGCAGGCGCATCGACAGGTAGCCGCCGTTGGTGTCCCGCTTGTCGATCACGACGACGTGGGCCCCGTACGCCCGCATCAGCTCGATCGTGGCCGGGGCGGTGTTCATGTCGGTGACGCAGGTGAAGCGGTATCCCCGGGCGTTGGACACGATGCTCAGCGCGATGCCGAGGTTGCCGGAGGACGACTCGATGATCCGGCTGCCCGGCCGGAGCAGGCCACGCTGCTCCAGGTCGTCGACCATGGCGAGGGCCGGCTTGAACTTGATCGAGCCGGCCGGGTTCATCGCCTCGATCTTGAGATAGAGGCGGCTGTCCGGGAGGAAGCCGGACAGCTCGAGGAATACGTCGGGAAACTGTATGTCCAGCGCGGATTCGACGATCATGGTAGCTCCACAAGGGTCGGGTGATGCGGATCAGAGCAGGTCGAGGAGCTGCCCGCCGCCGGTCTCCCGCGCGACGCCGGCGACGGCGTGGATCAGGGCGACGTCCAGGACCGCCATGCCGAACGGGTTGCTGATCACGTACCCCCGGTCCGGCCGCCGTGCGGCATGCCGGCCGATCAGCACCTCGCCCAGGCTGGGCGGGTCGCCCACGGCGTCCTCCTGGAGCAGGCGGCCCATGATCCGGCGCGGGTTCTCCCGGATCAGTTCCAGGTCGTCGACGAAGATCGCCTCGGCGGACCGGAAGGCGTCCTCGGTGAGGTCGTCGAGCGACACGTGCGCGACGAACTGGCCGGCGCTCAGCCACCGGGCCGGGATGTAGGGGTCGTTGCTGGTGGTCACGGTGACCAGCACCGGGGCGGCGCCGGCGGCCCGTTCGGCGCTGTCCACCACCACGATCTCCAGCTCCGGGCAGAGCTCCCGGAGGTCGTCCCGGAACGCGGCGGCGCGTGCCGGATCGAGGTCGTGGACGTAGGCGCGGCGCACCGCCGGGAACGCCGCCGTGATCGCGTCCAGGTGCACCCGGGCCAGCGTGCCGGTGCCGATGAGGCTCACCTCGTCGAACGACTCCGGCCCCAGCTCGCGCAGGCTGACCACGGTGTAGGCGGCGGTACGGACGGCGCTGAGCAGCCCGGCCTCGGCGACCACGTCCGGACGGGCCGTCTCCGGGTCGAAGGCGAAGCTGAGCCCGCCGGCCCGTTCCAGGCCACGGGCCGGGTTGCTGACCGATGCGTTGATCAGCTTCATGCCGTACGACATCGCGCCGCCGGACGGCACGGCGCCCAGCATGGCGATCGCCCGGCTGTACGCGCCGACACTGTTGGACCAGCTCAGATAGCCCTCGGCGGGCAGCTCGGTGCGGCCGAGAGTGTGATCGCGAAGCGTCTGGGCGACCACCTCCGTCGCGTCCATCTTGGACAGGCAGACGGCGACGTCGGCGCGGTTCAGGAAACGAATGCTTTCGCTCGGCATGTTCTCCTCACTCCATCTACGGGTGGTCGCCAAGGCAGACCAGACCGGGGCGAGCATCCGGCGGGCTTCGATACTTTGCCTATCTCCACCGCACCCCTGAGGGGGCCGGTACGCCCTTCCAGCGACCCCTATCTCTGCCGTCCGCTGTGGATTCGCCGCCGCGGGTGAATGAACCTCCCATCAAGGAAACCAACGGGGGCTGTACCCCGGCCTTGTGCCGGGTGCGGAGGTGGAATCGTGAGTGACCTTGAGTTCCGAGTCCTGGGTCCGGTGGAGGTGTGGCGCGACGGACGTCGTGTCATGCTGCCGGGTTCCAAGATCACGACTGTGCTCGCCGCGCTGCTGCTGGCGCGCGGGAAGGTCGTGCCGCACGGAGAACTGAGCGACCTGCTGTGGGGCTGGGATCCGCCGGCCACGGTGGACGCGCAGATCTACACGTACGTCTCCCGGCTGCGCAAGCGCCTCGACTTCCAGGTGAAGATCGTGCGCGAGCACGCCGGATACACCCTCGACATCGGCGACGCCGCCGTCGACCTGTTCGACTTCGAGGAACTCGCCGCGCGTGGCGCTGAACGGCTGGCCGACGGCCACCGGGCCGCCGGCGTCGACGATCTGCGCGAGGCGCTGTCACTGTGGCGTGGCCCCGCCCTCACCAACGTGGCCGAGCCGCTGTCCGAGCGGCATCTGCCCTGGCTGGACGAGGCCTACGCGCTCACCTGCGAACGCAAGGCCGACGCCGAGCTGGACCTGGGCGCCAGCCTGGAGATCATCCCCGAGCTGACCGAGCTGGTGGCCCGCTACCCGCTGCGCGAACGGTTCCGGGCCCAGCTGGTCCTGGCCCTGCACCGGGCCGGCCGCCGCTCCGAGGCCCTGGTCGCCTACGACCGGGCCCGCCGGACCCTGGCCGACCAGCTCGGCGTGAACCCCGGCGAGGCGCTCACCCATGCGTACCAGGAGGTGCTGCTCAGCGACGTGTTCGACGAGCCCTCCTCGCTGGTGACGGCCGAACAGGTCCTCGACATGTTGGTCGAGGCCCGGCTGGTCGAGGAGGTCGCCGTCGACCGCGGCGCCAGCCAGTTCCGCATGCCCGGCCTCCTTCACCTGCTGAAACACGTATAGGGCGGCTATAGCCCGTCGCGGGACGCTGCGCACGACCTCAGCCACCACAGGGAAGGAACCGCTTCGATGGCCGGGCAGAGCTGGAAGCCGTTGGACATCACGGCACAGGACATCGGGGCCGCGGCGACGACCGAGGCCCTCATCAACCACCTCGACGCCCTCGGCGCCGAGCTCGACGACCTCCTCGTACGGGAGAAGGCCCTGGTCTTCCGGGGTTTCGGAGTGCGGCCCGAGGAACTCGACGGCGTCTTCGACCGGCTGCTGCCGCGCCGGCTCGCGTACGTCAACGGCAACTCGCCGCGCACCAAGGTGGGATCGAACCTCTACACCTCCACCGAGTACCCGTCCGAGTTCACCATCTCCATGCACAACGAGATGTCGTACGCCACCAGCTGGCCCAGCCGGCTGGCGTTCTACTGCCAGATCGCCGCGGAGACCGGCGGCGCGACTCCGCTGGTGGACGCCGCGCTCTGGCTCGAGTCACTCGACCCCGAGGTGCGCGAGGCGTTCGCCGGCGGGGTCCGCTACACCCAGAACCTGCACGGCGGCCAGGGCCTCGGCAAGAGCTGGCAGGACACGTTCGAGACCGGGGACCGGGCGGCGGTCGACGACTACCTGTCGACGGCCGGCGCCGAGTGGACCTGGCGCAAGGACGGCAGCCTGCACGTCGAACAGCCGCGCCCGTCCACCACCAGGCACCCGGTGACCGGGACCGAGGTCTGGTTCAACCAGTCCGACCAGTGGCACCCGGCCGCCCTGGGCGACGACACCGCCAAGGCGCTCGCCCAGATCCTCCCGCCCGAGGAGCTGCCGCAGTACGTGACGTTCGCCGACGGCAGCACCATCCCCGACGAGTACGTCATCCAGGTCCGTGACCGCGGCCTGGAGAACGCGGTCGACGTCGACTGGCGGGTCGGCGACGTCATGGTCTTCGACAACCTGCTCGTCGCGCACGGCCGGCGGTCCTTCACCGGCAGCCGCCGCGTCCTCGTCGCGATGACCGACTGACCCCCTTCCACCTTTCTTGAAATAGGAGTTCAGATGTCCGAGCAGAACACCGCCAGCCACCGCGTCGTCCGCAACGACGAGGAGCAGTACTCGATCTGGTGGAACGACCGTGACCTGCCCGCCGGCTGGACCGCCGAGGGCTTCGCCGGCAGCCAGGACGAGTGCCTGGCACACATCGAGACGGTGTGGACCGACATGCGCCCGGCCAGCCTGCGCCGCCGCATGGCCGAGCAGGCCGCCGCCTGACATCCGATCCGTTCTGAGGAGACAGCACTGCCATGCCCGCAATCCTGAGCACCCAGGCCACCACGGCGCTCACGCCTGACCTCATCGGCTCCCAGGCAGTGCTGACGCCGGACGCCGTAGCCGTCATCGACGGCGTCCGGCGGCTCACCTACCGGGAACTGGACATCCGCTCCGCCCAGCTCGCCGACCTTCTCCGGGAGCGGGGCGCGCGCCCGGGCACACACGTCGGTGTGCTGCTCGGCCGCGGCCTCGACCTGATCGTCGGGCTGCTCGGAGTCTGGCGCACCGGAGCCGCCTACCTGCCGCTCGACCCGAACCACCCGCAGGACCGGATCGACCGGATCCTCACCGCCTCCGGCTGCGCGCTCGTGCTCTGTGACGCCACCGGCGCCGGCACGGTCACCGCGGCCGGCGCCCAGCCGCTCGACCAGGCCGCGCTCGCCGCCGACCTGGCCACCCGGCCGGTCACCGCGCCGCCGGTGACGATCAGCGCCGACGACGTCGCCTACGTCGAGCACACCTCCGGCTCGACCGGCGTCCCCAAGGGCGTCGTGGTCACCCACGGCGGCCTCGCCAACCTCCTCGACTGGGCGGTACGCGAGGTCGGCATCGACTCCGGCGACCGGATGCTCCAGCGCACCTCGCTCGTCTACGACGCGCACGCCTTCGAGATCTTCACCCCGCTGGTGTGCGGCGGCACGCTCGTGCTCGCCCCCGCCGACGACACCGCCCCGGCCACCCTGCTGCGGGTCATCGCCGAGCACGCGGTCACCGTCATGCAGGTCGTCCCGTCGATCCTGCACACCCTGGTCGAGGAGGACGGCTGGGCGGGCTGCGCAACGCTGCGGCTCGTCGTCTCCGGCGGCGAACAGCTGCACGCCGAACCGGTCCAGCGCCTGCTCGGCCTCGCCGACGTCGAGGTCTGGAACGTCTACGGCCCCACCGAGACCACCATCAACTCGCTCGCCACCCGCGTCGACCCGGCCCAGCTGTCCGGGCCGATCCCGATCGGGCGGCCCCTCCCGCGTACCCGGGTGCAGGTCGTCGACGAGCGCGGCCGGGTCGTCGGCGTCGGCGTCCCCGGCGAGCTGCTGATCGGCGGCGCCGGGCTGGCCCGCGGCTACCTCGGCCGCCCGGACCTGACCGCCGAGAAGTTCGTGCCCGACCCGCTGGCCAAGGACGGCGGCCGCGTCTACCGGACCGGCGACGGCGTCCGCTGGCGCGCCGACGGGCAGCTGGAATACCTGGGCCGCCTCGACGACCAGGTCAAAGTCAACGGGGTACGCCTGGAGCCCGCCGAGATCGAGGCGGCCCTCGCCACCCACCCGGACGTCGTGGCCGCGGCCGTCACCACCTACCGGCTCGCCGACGGCGCCGCCCGGCTCGCCGGCTACATCGTGCCGCGTACCGGCGCCGGACCGGACCTGGACGCACTCCTGCGGGCCCACCTGCTGGACCGGCTGCCGCAGTCGCACGTGCCCGGCCGGTTCCTGCACCTCGACGCGCTGCCGCAGGTGGCCAGCGGCAAGGTCGACCGCCGCGCCCTGCCGCACCCCGACGAGACTCCGACCGGGCAGGCGCCCACCGGGGCCGCGCCGTCCACCGCCTCCGAACTGGTCATCCAGCGCGCCTGGCAGGAACTGCTCGGCGACCGGGAACTGACCGTCGAGGACGACTTCTTCAAGCTCGGCGGCACCTCGCTGCAACTCACCAAACTGCTCTCCGACCTGCGTACGCGGACCGGTGCCGACCTCAACCTGCGCGCCCTGCTCTACGCGCCCACCCTGCGGGCCCAGGCCCGGCTGCTCGACGGCGCCCGGGCCGGATCGGTGATCACCCGCGCCGACCGTGCCGGTGGCCTGCCGCTGTCCAGCGGTCAGCGCCGCCTGTGGTTCATGGACCGGCTCAACCCGGCCAGCCCCGAATGGATGGCCGGCCTGCTGTTCCGGCTGCCCGAGGGCGCCGGCCGCGACCTCGCCGAGCGGGCCCTGAACATCCTGGTGGCCCGGCACGAGTCGCTGCGCACCGAATACCGCGAGGTGAACGGCGAGCCGCTCCAGTTCATCCGCCCCGGGCTCACCGTCGAGGTCGGCGAGCAGCGCACCACCCCGGCCGACCTGCCGCAGCGGATCGCCGCCCTGCTCGGCCGCGGCATCGCCCTGGACGGGGCCGAGCCGCTGCTGCGCGCCGTGGTGCTCGACGTCTCCGACGGCCGCCGCCTGCTGGCCGTCGCCATGCACCACATCACCACCGACGGCTGGTCGGCGGCCGTGCTGGAGCGCGAGTTCGCGCAGGTCACCGGCGCTCTGGCGGCCGGGCGCACGCCGGAGCTGCCGGAACTCGACATCCAGTACGCCGACTTCGCCGCCTGGCAGCGCGACCGGCTCACCGACGAGGTCGTCGAGGCCGAACTCGGCCACTGGGCGACCGTCCTCGATGGGCTGGCGCCGCTCACCCTGGTCACCGACCACCCGCGCCCGAAGATCCGCGACGGGAAGGGCTCGATCGTTCCGGTCACCGTGCCGCCGGCCCTGGTCCGTTCGCTGGACGACCTGGCGGCCGCCACCGGCGCCACCCGGTTCACCACGATCCTCGCCGTCTACGCGCTGGTCCTGGCCCGCTACAGCGGCCAGTGGGACATCCCGGTCGGCACCGTCGTCGCCGGCCGCGGCCGCGCCGAACTGGACGGCGTGGTCGGGTTCTTCCTCAACAACCTGGTGCTGCGCTGCAAGCTCGACCCGGAGTCGACGGTGACCGAGGCGGTGACCCGGCTCTCGACCGTCACCCGGGACGCCTTCGCCCACCAGGAGCTGCCGTTCGACCTGCTGGTGGACCGGATCGTGCCCGAGCCCGACCTGTCCCGCACCCCGCTCTACCAGGCCGCCTTCGACCTGCACGGCGCCGACTTCAACGAGGCCGTCGACGACGACCTGGACACCATCCGGCAGATGTGGCGGGTCACCCACACCGACCTGACGCTGCTGCTGCGCCCCTCCGCGGACGGTGGACTGGTCGGCGGCCTGGAATACGCCACCAGCCTGTACGGCGCGGAGACGGCGGGACGCATCGCCCGTACCCTCGAAAATGTCCTGGCCGAGGCGGCCGCCGCGCCCGGCGCCCCGCTGGCCGCGCTGAGCGCCCTGACCGGGACCGACGCCGCCGACCTGGACCGCTGGAGCCACGGCGAGCCGGCGATCGACGGCGCCGTCGTGCCGGTCCGGCTGGTCGAGCAGGCCACCCGTACGCCGCGGGCGATCGCGGTCCGCGGCGACGGCTTCACCCTCACCTTCGGCGAACTGCTCACCCGGGCGGGGGCGGTGGCCCGCTCGCTGAGGGACGCCGGAGTCCGCCGCGGCGACCGGGTCGGCGTGCTGATCGAGCGCGGACCGTGGCTGCACGCCGGGCTCCTCGGGGTGTGGCTGGCCGGGGCGGCCTACGTGCCGGTCGACCCGGACTTCCCGGTGACCCGGGCCCAGTCCATGCTGGACGGCGCGGCCGCGCTGGTCACCGACGCGTCCCGGGCCGGGGTGTTCGACGGCCCGGTGACCGTGGTCGACAGCCTGGTGCCGACGCTGTTCACCCCGGTCGAGGTCGACCCGGACGAGCTGGCCTACGTCATCTACACCTCCGGTTCGACCGGCCGCCCCAAGGGCGTCGCGGTCACCCACCGGGGCCTCGCCAACCACGTGAACTGGGCGGTCCGGGACCTCGCATCGGCCGGCGCCGGCGGTGGCGCCGTCTTCTCGTCCGTCGCGTTCGACCTGGTCGTCCCGAACGTGTGGGCGCCGCTGCTGGTCGGCCGGCCGGTCCACCTGTTGCCGCAGGACCTGGACCTGGCCGAGCTCGGCTCCCGGCTCACCGCGGCGGGACCGTACGCCTTCCTCAAGCTGACCCCCGGCCACCTGGAGGTGCTCTCCCACCAGCTCACCCCGGAGCAGGTCACCGACCTGGCCGGCGTGATCGTGGTGGCCGGCGAGGCGCTGCCCGGCGCCCTGGCCGGCCGGTACTCACCGGCCGGCCGGCTGGTCAACGAGTACGGCCCGACCGAGGCGAGCGTCGGCACCTGCATCCACCCGGTGCCGGCCGACCCCGGTACGGGTGTGGTGCCGATCGGCGCCCCGCTGCCCGGCATGGTGATGCGGGTCCTCGACGAGCGGTTCCACCAGGTGCCGGTCGGCGGTGTCGGCGAACTGTTCGTCGGTGGCACCGGGGTGGCCCGGGGCTATGTGGACCGTCCCGATCTGACCGCCGCCCGGTTCGTGCCGGACCCGTACGGCCCGGCTGGTTCCCGCATGTACCGCTCCGGTGACGTGGCCCGCTGGCGGGGCGACGGCGCGGTCGAGTTCCTCGGCCGGTCCGACGACCAGGTCAAGATCCGTGGCTACCGGGTGGAGATCGGCGAGATCGAGGCGGTGCTGCGCGAGCACGCCGGCGTGGCCGACGCCCGCATCCTCGTCGACGACCAGGGCGAGAACACGCGGCTGGTGGCCTGCTGGGTGCCGGTCGGGCCGGCCCCGGTCGCCGACGCCATCCTGCGCGAGCACTGCGCCGGGATCCTGCCCGACTACATGGTGCCCACCGGGTTCCTCGCCATCGACGCCATCCCGCTCAACGCGAACGGCAAGGTGGACCGGTCGGCGCTGCCCGACCCGGCCCCGTCGGACGCGAACCGGGACGAGGAGCCGCTGTCGCCGGTCGCCGAGTACGTCCAGCAGCTCTGGCGGGAGAAGTGCGGGATCGCCGCCGGCCCCCGGGAGAGCTTCTTCCACGCCGGCGGCAACTCGATCATCGCGATCCGCCTGATCGCCGCCATCCAGGACGAGTTCGGCGTCACGCTGCCCGTCCGCGCCGTCTTCGAGGGTCCCACGATCGTCCAGATGGCGGAGCTCATCGAGAACCTGATCCGTGACGAGATCGACCAGATGTCCGACTCGGAGGTCGTCGCGGACCTCACCATGACCGAGGAGCCCCAGGCATGACCGCCCAGCAGTCCACCAGGAACGTCGCCGACCTCCGCGCGGAGCTGCTGCGCAAGCGGCTCTCCGGGCAGTCCGGTGCGGCCCGCCGGGACACGATTCCCCGCGCCGACCGCGACGGCGTGCTGCCGCTCAGCCACGGCCAGCAGCAGATGTGGTTCCTCAGCCGGCTGGACCCGAACAGCATCGAGTACCTGGTCCCGCTGATGATGCGGCTGCGCGGCCCGCTCGACGTCGACGTGCTGCGCCGTGCATGGGAGCACGTCTGTGCCCGGCACGAGGTGCTGCGTACCCGGATCGAGCTGCGCGGTGTCGAGCCGGTGCAGGTTATCGACGCGCCCCGCCCGGTCGCCCTGCCCGAGATCGACCTGACCGGCCGCCCCGAGGCCGAGGTCGAGGCGTTCATCCGGCGCGACCTCCAGGCGCCGTTCGACCTGGCCACCGACTGGCCGGTACGCGGCGCGCTGCTCCGCCTCGGCGACGACCACCACGTGCTGGCCGTCGTCTTCCACCACGTCGCCTGTGACGCCTGGTCGACCCGGATGTTCGGCTCCGAGCTGAGCGTGGCCTACAACGCGCTGGTCCGCGGCGAGGCGCCGGCCCTGCCCGAGCTGCCGGTGCAGTACGCCGACTTCGCCCAGTGGCAGGGCCGGGAACTCGCCGGCGAACGTGGCGAGCGGGAGCTCTCCTACTGGCGGGAGCGGCTGGCCGGACTGGAGCCGATCTCGCTGCCGATCGACCGTCCCCGCCCGCCGGTCCGTAGCCACGACGGCGCCGACGTGGTGTTCGACGTGCCGGCCGAGCTCGCCGACCGGGTCCGGGCACGGGCCCGCGAGTTCGACACCACCGCCTTCACCGTCCTGCTCAGCGCGTACCAGGCGATGCTGTCCCGGTTCAGCGGCACCGACGACGTCGCGGTCGGCACGGTCGTCTCCGGGCGTGCCCACGCCGACCTCCAGCGCGTCTTCGGCTACTGCATCAACACGCTCGTCATGCGGGCCGACTGCGACGGCTCCTTCGCCGAGTTGCTGCGCCGGGGCCGGGCCACCGTGCTGGACGGGTTCGACCACCACGCCGTGCCGTTCGCGCGGCTGGTCGACGAACTCCAGCCGGACCGCGACCAGTCCCGTACGCCGATCTTCCAGACCGCGTTCACCCTGCACGAGTACCGCCTCGACGTGCTCCAGTTCGCCGGCCTGACCGCCGAGCCGTTCGGTGAGGACGACGGCATCGCGAAGTACGACCTCACCCTCCAGATGCAGGAGCGCCCGGACGGCACGATCCACGGCCGCCTCCAGTACGCGACCGCGCTGTTCGACCCGGCCACCGCGTCCCGGCTGGCCGGCGCCTTCCAGCGGGTCCTGGCCGCCGCCGTGACCGACCCGGAGATCCGGCTGCCGGACATCGAGATCCTCAGCCCGGCCGAGCGGGCCGTCGTGGTGGTCCCGCCGGTCGAGGGCCCTCGGGTGGACCTGATGGCGCACGAGTTCTTCGAGGCCCGGGCCGCCGAGAATCCGGACGCGATCGCTGTCGTGGCGGGGGAGACCCGTCTGACGTACGCCGAGGTCAACGCCCGGGCCAACCGCCTGGCGTGGCTGTTGCGCGATGCCGGGGTGGGCCCGGAGGACCTGGTCGGTGTGCACCTGGAGCGTGGCGCGGACCTGATCCCCACCCTGTTGGGTGTGCTCAAGTCGGGTGCGGGTTACCTGCCGCTGGACCCGGCCAACCCGATGGAGCGCCTCGGCTACGTGGTGCAGGACGCCGGCGCGAGGATCGTCGTGACGTCCCCCGAGCTGGCGCCCGGGTTGTCCGAAGTGTTCGACGGTCGCCTGATCACGCTTCCTGAGGACGGCTGGACGAACAATCCGCCCAGAAACGCGACGCCGGAGAACGTGATCTACACGATCTACACCTCCGGCTCCACCGGCCGCCCGAAGGGCTGCATGCTCACGCACGCCAACGTGGTGCGGTTGATGGAGGTGTGCCGCACCGAGCTGGGCATTCAAAGCGATGACGTGTGGTCGTTGGTGCATTCGTACGCGTTCGACTTCTCGGTGTTCGAGATGTGGGGCGCGTTGATGTACGGCGGCACGGTCGTGGTCGTCCCTCGTTCGGTCGCGCGTTCGCCGGAGGACTTCTTCCAGTTGCTGGTGGACGAGAAGGTCACCGTCCTGTCGCAGACGCCGACCGCGTTCCGGTCGCTGACCCCGTTCGCGGGAGACGAGCGGCTGTCGATCAAGTCGGTGGTCTTCGGTGGCGAGAAGCTGGAGATCGCCGAGATCCAGCCGTGGGCCGGCAAGGTTGCGCTGGTCAATATGTACGGCATCACTGAGACGACAGTCCATGTGACTGTGCACGAGTTGACGGCACAGGATCTGGTCAACACGTCGGTGAGCCCGGCCGGTGTGGCGTTGCCGGATCTGTCGGTGTATCTGCTGGACCAGGCCGGTCAGCCGGTCCCGGTCGGGGTGCCCGGCGAGATCTATGTCGCCGGTCCCGGTGTGGCCCGCGGCTACCTGGGCCGTGCGTCGCTGACCGCGCAGCGGTTCGTGCCGGACCCGTTCGGCGAGCCCGGCACCCGCATGTACCGCAGCGGCGACCTGGCCCGTTGGACCAGCGAAGGCAGGCTCGAATTCCTCGGCCGCGCCGACGACCAGGTCAAGATCCGCGGCTTCCGGATCGAGCTGGGCGAGGTCTCCGCCGCCCTCTCGGCCTGTGCGGGTGTCCGTGACGCGGTCACCGTCCTGGCCGGCGACCGCCTGGTCGGCTACCTGGTCACCGAGGGCGACCTGGACCGGGCCGCCGTCCGCGAGGAGCTGGCCCGCACCCTGCCCGACTACATGGTCCCGGCCGCCCTGGTCGAGATCGACGCGATCCCGCTCACCGCGAACGGCAAGCTGGACAGGCGGGCCCTGCCCGCCCCGGACGGCGCCCAGCTGCGGAGCGCGGGCGAGTACGTGGCCCCCCGTACCCCCGCCGAGGAGGCCGTCGCCGCGGTCTGGCGTGCCGTGCTCGGCGCCGACCGGGTCGGGGTCACCGACAGCTTCTTCGAGCTGGGCGGCG
Organism: Actinoplanes lobatus; assembly: GCF_014205215.1. Lineage (NCBI taxonomy): Bacteria > Bacillati > Actinomycetota > Actinomycetes > Micromonosporales > Micromonosporaceae > Actinoplanes > Actinoplanes lobatus. The sequence continues at coordinate 1,337,234 of NZ_JACHNC010000001.1, read as the reverse complement.
ACTCGATGCGGGCGGTGGCGCTGGTCGGCGCCCTGCGCGAGGCCGGCTATCAGGTCAGCGTCCGGGACGTGTTCGAGCACCGTACGGTGGCCCGGCTCGTCGAGTTCGCCGGTGAGACCAGCGCGGACGCCGCCTACCGGCCGGTGAGTCCGTTCGAGCTGATCGACGAGGCGGACCGGGCGTTGCTGCCGGACGGGATCGTCGACGCCTACCCGCTCGGCCAGAACCAGCTCGGCATGGTCATCGAGATGCTGGCCGACGACGGGCAGAACAACTACCACAACGTGTCGGCGTACTGGATCCACGACGACCAGCCGTTCCTGCCGGGCGCGTTCGCCGAGGCCGGGCGGATCGTGCTGGCCCGGCACGACGTCCTGCGCACCTCGATCGAGCTGACCGCGTACTCCCGCCCGATGCAGCTGGTGCACGCCCACGCCGAGATGACCACCGACGTCTGGGACTGCTCCGGGATGACCGCCGAGCAGGTGCGGACCGAGGTTCAGGAGTTCGGTGCCCGCGAGCGCGCCAACCCGTTCGACATGAGCGTTCCGGGCCTGATGCGGTTCCACGCGCACACCACCACCGGTCTCGGCGGCTGGTGGCTCTCGCTGGTCGAGTGCCACCCGATCCTCGAGGGCTGGAGCTACCACTCGCTGCTCATGGAGTTCGTCACCACGTACCTCACCCTGCGGGCCGGGAACACGCCGGAGGAGGTGCAGGCGCCGCCGATCCGGTTCGCCGACGCGATCGCCGGCGAGCTGGCCGCCCTCGACTCGGAGGACGACCGCGCCTACTGGCGGGACCTGGTCCGCTCGCACGCCCCGCTGAGCCTGCCGGCCGGCTGGGGTGACCCGGAGGCGCCGGCGGCCGCCCCGTACAAGACCGGTTTCTCCTGGCGTGACCTGGAGTCCGGGCTGCGCGCGCTGGCCGCCGCGACCGACACGTCGATGAAGGCCGTCATGCTCGCCGCCCACCTCAAGGTGATGAGCCAGCTCACCGAGGAGGAGTCGTTCCACAGCGGCCTGGTCTGCGACGTCCGGCCCGAGGTGACCGGCGCCGACCGGGTATACGGCATGTTCCTCAACACCCTTCCCTTCCCGTACGCCCGTGGCGCCCGCACCTGGGGTGACCTGGTCCGGGACGTGTTCGCGGCCGAGGTGGACCTGTGGGGCCACCGCCGCTTCCCGCTGCCGGCCGTGCTGCGCGAGTGGCAGGGCAGCGGCCGGATCATGGACGTCTACTTCAACTACCAGGACTTCCGTCAGCTGGACACCGAGGTGGTCGACGCGGCCTCGGGCATGGACGACAGCCCGACCGAGTTCCCGCTGACCGTCGCGTCCCGGGCCGGCTACCTGATCCTGACCGCCAACCGCCGCCACCTGACGACCGCCGCCGCCGACAACCTGGCCGCCATGTACCGGGCCGTGTTCCAGAGCATGGCCGCCGAGGGCGCCCGCGGTGACGCGCTGGCCGTCTACCTGTCGCCGGCCGAGCGGGCGGCGCTGGTGGCCCCGCCGGCCGTTCGCGCCGGGACCGACGTGCTCGCCCACGAGCTGTTCGAGGCCCGGGTGGCCGAGCGGCCCGACGCCATCGCGGTGGTCGCGGGTGACGTCGAGCTGACGTACGCCGAGGTCAACGCCCGCGCCAACCGCCTGGCGTGGCTGCTGCGCGACGCCGGGGTGGGCGCGGAGGACCTGGTCGGTGTGCACCTGGAACGCGGCGTGGACCTGGTCCCGACGCTGCTCGGGGTGCTCAAGTCCGGGGCCGGCTACCTGCCGCTGGACCCGGCCAACCCGCTGGAACGTCTCGGCTACGTCCTGGAGGACGCGGGAGCGGAGATCGTCATCACCTCGGCCGAGCTGGCGCCCGGACTGGCCGACGTGTTCGACGGCAAGCTGATCATGACGCCAGAGGAGGGCCGGACCGACAACCCGCCGCGGGTGTCCACCCCGGACGGCGTCATCTACACCATCTACACCTCCGGTTCGACCGGCCGGCCCAAGGGTGTGGTGCTCAGCCACCGCAACGTGACCCGGCTGCTCGACACCGCGCAGGAGCACTACTCCTTCGGCAGCTCCGACGTGTGGTCGTTGGCCCACTCGTACGCCTTCGACGTCTCGGTCTTCGAGATGTGGGGTGCGCTGGCCTTCGGCGGCCGCATCGTCGTCGTGCCCCGCTCGGTGGCCCGCTCGCCCGAGGACTTCCTCAACCTGCTGCTCGACCAGCGGGTCACCGTCCTGTCGCAGACGCCGACCGCGTTCCGGTCGATCGTGACGGCGGCCGGCGAGGGCGACGAGCGGATCGACCGCCTCGACCTGCGCGCGGTCATCTTCGCGGGCGAGAAGCTGGAGGTCGCCGAGCTCAAGCCGTGGGTGGACCGGGTCGGCCTGGATCGGGTCGCGCTGGTCAACATGTACGGGATCACCGAGACCACCGTGCACACCACGTACCACCGGCTCGACGAGCTGGACATCGCCGACCCCGGCATGAACCGGGTCGGCGACCCGCTCGCCGACCTCGGCGTCTACCTGCTCGACGCGTCCGGCCACCCGGTGCCGTTCGGTGTCTCCGGCGAGATCTACGTGTCCGGTCCCGGTGTGGCCCGCGGCTACCTGGGCCGTCCGTCGCTCACCGCGCAGCGGTTCGTGCCGGACCCGTTCGGCCCGGCCGGCAGCCGCATGTACCGCAGTGGCGACCTGGCCCGCCGCCGCGCCGACGGCACCCTGGAGTTCCTCGGCCGCGCCGACGACCAGGTCAAGATCCGTGGTTTCCGGATCGAGCTGGGCGAGATCTCCGCCGCCCTGTCGGCCTGCGACGGCGTCCGCGAGGCCGTCACCGTGCTGGTCGACGGCCGCCTGGTCGGCTACCTGGTCGGTCACGCCCCCGACCCGCGGGCCATCCGCGAGACCCTCGCCCGCACCCTGCCCGAGTACATGGTCCCGGCCGCGTTCGTCGAGATCGACGCGATCCCGCTGACCAACAACGGCAAGCTCGACCGGCGCGCGCTTCCCGCGCCCGGCGAGCAGACCTACGACAATGACCGGTACGTCGCCCCGCGCACGCCCGGCGAACAGCGGATGGCGGCGATCTGGGCGAACGCGCTCAAGCTGGAGCGGGTCGGCGTCGAGGACGACTTCTTCGAGCTGGGCGGCGACTCGATCCGGGCGGTCAGCCTGGTCGGCGCGCTCCAGGCGGCCGGATTCGCGGTCGGCGTGCTGGACGTCTTCGAGCACACCACGGTGGCGGCGCTGTGCGCGTCGGCGACCGGCAACACCGTTCAACCCACCCCGGTACGTGCGGTGGCCCCGTTCGAGCTGATCAGCGACGACGACCGGGCCCGGCTGCCGGAGGGCCTCGACGACGCCTACCCGCTGCTGCGCACACAGACCGGCATGCTCGTGGAGACGCTCGCCTCCGGGGAGCGGGCCAACTACCACGACTTCACGTCGTTCCTGGTCCGCGACGACGCGCCGTTCGACGCCGGCCTGTTCCGCGAGGCGGTCACCCTGGTCGCGCGGCGGCACGACATCCTGCGTACGTCGGTCGACCTGACCGGATACAGCGTGCCGATGCAGCTCGTGCACCACGACGTCACCATCCCGGTGGCCTGCCACGACCTGCGCGACGTCGACCCGGCCGAGCTGCGGGGGACGCTGGAGGCGTTCGCCGCCGCCGAGCGGGGCAACCCGTTCGACCTGTCGACGACGCTGCCGCTGCTGCGGATCAACGTGCACGTGCAGACCGGCGACTCGTGGCGGCTGTCGTTCACCAAGAGCCACGCGCTGCTGGAGGGCTGGAGCTACCACCAGCTGCTCAAGGAGTTGGTGGAGGCGCTGCGCGGGCTGCGCGACGGGACCCCGGTCGGCTACGACGCGCCGCCGGTGCGGTTCGCCGACACGGTCGCGGCCGAACTGACCTCACTCGCCTCGGACACCGACCGCGAGTTCTGGAACGGGCTGGTCGGCGAGTACGAGCCGCTCACCCTGCCGCAGGACTGGCACGGCGACCTGACCGTACCGGCCGAGCGGATCGACGGCGGGTTCTCCTTCTCGGACCTGGAGCCGGGCCTGCGTGAGCTGGCCGCCACGGCCGGCGTCCCGTTCAAGGCGGTGCTGCTCGGCGCCCACCTCAAGGTGCTGAGCCAGCTCACCGGCGCGGAGCGGTTCTTCACCGGCCTGGTCGGGCACGTCCGGCCCGAGGTCCAGGGCTCCGAGCGGCTGATCGGCATGTACATCACCACGCTGCCGCACCCGTCCGCCCGCGATGCCGCCACCTGGGGCGACCTGGTGCGCCGGGTGTTCGACGACGAGGCGGCCGCCTGGCCGCACCGGTCCTACCCGATGCCGGCGATCGCCTCGGCCGGGCAGCGCCTGATCGACACGTTCTTCAGCTACCTCGACTTCCACCTGCTCGACGACGGTGACGTGGTCGACGAGGGCAACGGCATCAACCGGACCGCCATGGAGTTCGGGCTGGCGGTGACCGCCATCGGCGGCGTCCTCGGCTTGCGCAGCAACACCCACCTGCTGTCCCGGGAGAACATCGACCGGATCGCCGGCATGTACCGGGCCGTCCTGGCGGGCATGGCCGCCGACGGTACGAGCGGTGACGCGCGGGCCACCTACCTGCCGCCGGCCGAGCGGGCCGCCGTGGTGGTCCCGCCGGTCGCCGGGACTACATCGGAAAAGCTGGCGCACGAGTTCTTCGAGGCCAGAGTCAAGGAGAACCCGGACGCGCTCGCCGTGGTGGCGGGGGAGTCCCGGCTGACGTATGGCGAGGTCAACGCCCGTGCGAACCGTCTCGCGTGGCTGCTGCATGATGCCGGGGTGGGCCCGGAGGACCTGGTCGGTGTGCACCTGGAGCGTGGCCCGGATCTGATGCCGGCGCTGTTGGGTGTGCTCAAGTCCGGTGCGGGCTATCTGCCGCTGGACCCGGCGAACCCGATGGAGCGCCTCGGCTACGTGGTGCAGGACGCGGGCGCCGAGATCGTCGTGACGACGGCTGATCTAGCGCCCGGTTTGGCCGAAGTGTTCAACGGCAAGTTGATCATTCTGGACGAGAGGGAGGGCCGGACCGATAACCCGCCGACGGTCGCGACCCCGGAGAACGTGATCTACACGATCTACACGTCCGGCTCGACGGGTCGTCCGAAGGGCTGCATGCTCACGCACGCGAATGTCGTGCGCCTGATGGAGGTGTGCCGCACCGAACTCGGCATCGAAAACAACGATGTCTGGTCGTTGGTGCACTCGTATGCGTTCGACTTCTCGGTGTTCGAGATGTGGGGCGCGTTGATGTACGGCGGCACCGTCGTGGTCGTCCCGCGGTCGATCGCCCGTTCGCCGGAGGACTTCTTCCAGCTACTGGTGGACGAGAAGGTCACCGTCCTGTCGCAGACCCCGACCGCGTTCCGCTCGTTGACGCCGTTTGCGGGGGACGAGCGGTTGTCGCTCAAGTCGGTGGTGTTCGGTGGCGAGAAGTTGGAGATCGCCGAGATCCAGCCGTGGGCCGGCAAGGTTGCGCTGGTCAACATGTACGGCATCACTGAGACCACAGTCCATGTGACTGTGCACGAGTTGACGGCAATGGATCTAGTCAACACGTCGGTGAGCCCGGCCGGTGTGGCGTTGCCGGACCTGTCGGTGTATCTACTGGACCAGGCCGGTCAACCGGTCCCGATCGGTGTCCCCGGCGAGATCTACGTCGCCGGCCCGGGTGTGGCCCGCGGCTACCTGGGTCGAGCAGCCCTGACCGCACAGCGGTTCGTCCCGGACCCGTTCGGCGAGCCCGGCACCCGCATGTACCGCAGCGGCGACCTGGCCCGCTGGACCAGCGAAGGCAGGCTCGAATTCCTCGGCCGCGCCGACGACCAGGTCAAGATCCGCGGCTTCCGCATCGAACTCGGCGAGATCAGCGCAGCCCTCTCGGCGTGCGACGGCGTCCGCGAGGCGGTCACCGTCCTGGCCGACGGCCGTCTGGTCGGCTACCTGGTTCCCGACGGCCGCCTGGACACCCGGGCGATCCGCGAGACGATCTCCCGCACCCTGCCCGACTACATGGTCCCGGCCGCCCTGGTCGAGATCGACGCGATCCCGCTGACCACCAACGGCAAGCTGGACAAGCGGGCCCTGCCCGCCCCGGACGGCGGGCAGCTCCCGGCCGCCACCGGCGTCGCCCCGCGCACCCCGCTGGAGCAGCAGCTCGCGCTGGTCTGGGCGCAGGTGCTGGACCTGCCGCAGGCCGGTGTCGAGGACTCGTTCTTCGACCTGGGCGGCGACTCGATCCGGGCGGTCAGCCTGGTCGGCGCGGTCCGGGCGGCCGGCCACGACGTCTCGGTCACCGACGTGTTCGAGCGGCGTACCGTCGCCGGGCTCGCCGAGCTGATCGGCAGCCGGACGGCGCCCGCCGAGCCGCACCGGGCCACCGCGCCGTTCGCGCTGATCAGCGAGGCGGACCGGCGGCTCGTGCCGGACGGGGTGGCGGACGCCTACCCGATGCTCCAGGCGCAGGCCGGCATGCTGTTCGAGCTGGAGGCCGGCGAGGTGGCGCACTACCACAGCACCGGCGGTTACAAGGTGATCGACGACGCGCCGTTCGATGTGGACGCGCTGCGGGCCGCGGTCCGTACCGTCTGCGCCCGGCACGAGGCGCTGCGGACGTCGTTCGACCTGTCCACCTACTCGATCCCGCTCCAGCTGGTGCACGAGCGGGCCGAGCCGCCGGTCGGCGTGGTCGACCTGCGCGGCCTGGACGAGGCGGCGCGTGACGCCGCGCTGAACGACTACGTCACCGGCGAGCAGTCCCGGCCGATCGACCCGGCCGCCGTCCCGCAGCTGCGGATCGGTGCCCTGGTCGCGGACGACGGCTGGTGGCTGGCGCTGTCCCGGTCCCACATGATCACCGAGGGCTGGAGTCAGCACGAGATGCTGATGGAGCTCGTCGACTGCTACCGGGCGCTGCGCGACGGCGCCACCCCGGCGCGGCCGGACGCCCTCGGGGTCCGGTTCGCCGACACGGTCGCCGCCGAGCTGGCCGCGCTGGAGTCCCCGGCGCACCGGGAGTTCTGGCAGGGCGTCGTCGACGACCGGATGCCGTTCCGCCTGCCCGCCTGGGGTGACACGACCGGGCCGGACGAGGCGTACCAGATCACGGTTCCGGCCATGGACCTGGAGGGGCCGCTGCGCGGGCTCGCCATGAGCTCCCGGACGTCGGTGAAGAGCGTGCTGCTCGCCGCCCACCTCAAGGTGCTCAGCCAGCTCACCAACGAGCCGGCCTTCCACGCCGGGCTGGTCTGCGACACCCGGCTGGAGGTGCTCGGCGCGGACCGGGTGCACGGCATGTTCCTCAACACCCTGCCCTTCCCGTACGACCGGTCGGCCACCACCTGGCGGCAGCTGGTCCGCGCGGTCTTCGACGCCGAGGTGGCCATGTGGCCGCACCGCCGCTACCCGATGGCCGGGGTCTCCCGGCTGGCCGGCGGCACCGGGCGGCTCGTCGACGTCATCTTCAACTACCAGGACTTCCACAACCTGGACGGCGAGCGGATCGACCTGGCGGCGGGCTTCGGCACCGGCACCAACGAGTTCGGGCTGACCGTCACCACCTCCAACGGCGGTCTCACCCTCAAGACCCGTACGTCGGTGCTGTCCCGCGAGCACGCCGACCGCCTCGCCTCGATGTACCGCCAGGTGCTGGAGGCGATGGCCGCCGACCCGGAGGGCGACGCCGGCCGGGTGTTCCTGCCCGCCGACGACACCGCCCGGATCGCCGGCTGGGAACCGGCCGCCGAGGGCACGGTCACCGACCGCCCGGTGCCGCTGTCCTTCGCCGAGCAGGCCGCCCGTACCCCGGAGGCGCTCGCCGTCCGCGGCGACGGCTTCGAGGTGACGTTCGCCGAGCTGCTGGGCCGGGCCGGTGCGGTCGCGGCTTCCCTCAAAGACGCGGGCGTGTCCCGCGGTGACCGGGTGGGTGTGCTGGTCGACCGGGGTCCGTGGCTGCACGCCGCGATGCTGGGCGCCTGGTTCGCCGGCGCCGCCTACGTGCCGGTCGACCCGGCGTTCCCGGCGGCCCGGATCGCGTCGATGCTGGACGGCGCGGCCGCCCTGGTCACCGACGCGGACACCGCGTTCGACGGTCCGGTGATCCAGGTCGAGGGCCTGGAGCCGGCCGCCTTCGAGCCGGTCGACGTCGACCCCGACGAGCTGGCCTACGTCATCTACACCTCCGGTTCGACCGGTAGGCCGAAGGGTGTCGCGGTGTCGCATCGCGGCCTCGCGAACCACGTCGGCTGGGCGGTGCGCGATCTGGCCGTCGCTGGTTCCTTGATCGGCGGGGGTACGGGCGGAGCCGTCTTCTCCTCGGTGGCGTTCGACCTGGTCGTCCCGAACGTGTGGGCGCCGCTGCTGGCCGGTCAGCCGGTCGAGATGCTGCCGCAGGACCTGGACCTGTCCGAGCTGGGCGCACGCCTGCACTCGGCCGGCCCGTTCGCGTTCCTCAAGCTGACCCCCGGCCACCTGGAGGTGCTCTCCCACCAGCTCACCCCGGAGCGGGTCACCGGCCTGGCCGGCGTGATCGTGGTGGCCGGCGAGGCGCTGCCCGGCACGCTGGCGGGCCGCTACTCGCCGTCCGGCCGGATCGTCAACGAGTACGGCCCGACCGAGGCGAGCGTCGGCACCTGTATCTTCCCGGTGCCGGCCGACCCCGGTACGGGTGTGGTGCCGATCGGCGCCCCGCTGCCCGGCATGGTGATGCGGGTCCTCGACGAGCGCTTCAACCAGGTGCCGGTCGGCGCCCTGGGCGAGCTATGCGTCGGCGGAACCGGTGTGGCCCAGGGCTATGTGGACCGTCCCACCCTGACCGCGCAGAAGTTCGTCCCCGACCCGTACGGTCCGGCCGGCTCCCGGCTCTACCGTTCGGGTGACGTGGTCCGCTGGCGTGGTGACGGGGTGGTCGAGTACCTGGGCCGTTCCGACGACCAGGTCAAGATCCGTGGCTACCGGGTGGAGATCGGCGAGATCGAGGCGGTGCTGAACGAGCACCCGGCGATCACCGAGGCCCGCGTCCTGCTCGTGGGGGGACGGCTCATCGCGTACATCACCGGGTCTTCCGAAGGGGTTGCCGCGTTCTGCGAGCAGCGCCTCCCGGAGTACATGGTCCCGGCCGCGTTCGTCGAGCTGGACGTCATGCCGCTGAACGCCAACGGCAAGGTCGACCGCCGGGCGCTGCCCGAGCCGCCGGCCGCCGGTCCGGAGACCGTCGACGACACCCCGATGACCGCGATCGAGACGGCCGTCGCCGAGGCGTTCCAGCGAGCGCTGGGCGCCGCCCCGATCGGCCGCGGCGACCGCTTCTTCGAGCGGGGCGGCGACTCCATCCGGGCCGTCGCGGTGGTCGGCGCGCTCCGCGGCCACGGCTTCGACCTGACCGTGCGGGACGTCTTCGCCCAGCGCACGGTCGCCGACCTGGCCGCCGTCCTGGCCGGCCGGGGAGCGGGCGTCGCGGCGCAGACGGTCACCGAGCGGTACGCGCTGATCAGCGCCGCCGACCGGGCCCTGCTCCCGGCCGGAACCGTGGACGCCTACCCGCTGGGCGAGGTCCAGCTGGGCATGGTGGCCGAGTACTTCGCCAGCGGCGAGCGCCGGACCTACCACAACGTGGCCGCCCGGCGGATCACCGACGGCCGGCCGTTCGACGAGGCCGCGTTCCGCCGCGCCGTCGGGGTGATCACCGCCCGGCACGAGAACCTGCGGACGTCGGTGCACCTCACCGGCTACTCGGTGCCGATGCAGATCGTGCACGGGACCGCCGAGGTGCCGGTGCGGGTGGTGGACGCCCGCGGCGCCGACGAGCGGCTGCTCACCGCCGAGGTGGCGGCCGAGCGGGCGAACCCGTTGGACTTCCGGTCCGCGCCGCTGATGCGGCTGGCCGCGCTGGTGGAGAACGACACCACCTGGTGGCTGCTGATCACCTGCTCGCACGTGATCACCGACGGCTGGAGCAGCGCCACCTTCGAGATGGAGCTGGCGAACGCGTACCGGGAGATCCGCGACACCGGCGCGCCCGCCGCCTACGAGCCGCCTGCCGTCCGCTACGCGGACGTCATCGCCGGCGAGCTGGCGTCGCTGCGCGACCCGGAGGACGCCGCGTTCTGGAAGCGGGTGGTCGAGGAGCACGCACGGTTCGACGTTCCGGCCGCGTGGGCGGTCACTCCGGGCGACAAGCCGGAGGCGTACGGGGTGAGCGTCCCGATCGACGACCTGGCAGGAGACCTGCGGGCCCGTGCGGCCGAGGCCGGTGTCCCGTTCAAGACCCTGCTGCTCGCCGCCCACCTGGAGGTGCTCGGCCGCGTCACCGGCGCGCCGGCCTTCCACACCGGTGTGGTGTTCCACGGGCGGCCCGAGGCGGTCGGCGCCGAGCGGGTGCTCGGCATGCACCTCAACTCGCTGCCGTTCCCGCACCGCGCCGGCGCCCGGACCTGGCGTGAGCTGCTCACCCGGGTCCTGGAGCAGGAGACGGAGGTCTGGGCGCACCGGCAGTACCCGCTGTCCCGCATCCAGCGGGACGCGGCCGTCGACGGCCGGCTGATCGACGTGCTCTTCAACTACATCGACTTCCACCAGGTCGACGGCGAGATCGTCGACCAGGGCGTGGCGGTCAACCAGCGGGCCAACGACTTCGGTCTGTCGGTGCACGCGTTCGGCGACCGCCGGATCGGCATCGCCACCGACGGCGTGCTGCTCGCCCCGCGGTACGCGGACCAACTCGCGGCGCAGTACCGGTCGGTTCTGACCGGGATCGCCGCCGGACTCGACGAGGAGGCGACAGTGCTTCACGATGGCGACCCGCTCGCACACGACCCGCTCGCACACGAGCTGTTCGAGGCCCGGGTGGCCGCGGACCCCGATGCTGTCGCGGTCGTGGCGGGCGATGACGAGCTCACGTACGCCGAGGTCAACGCCCGGGCGAACCGTCTCGCGTGGCTGCTGCGCGACGCCGGCGTGGGACCGGAGGACCTGGTCGGCGTGCACCTGGAACGCGGCGTGGACCTGGTCCCGACCCTGCTGGGCGTGCTCAAGTCCGGCGCCGGCTACCTGCCGCTGGACCCGGCCAACCCGGTCGAGCGTCTCGGCTACGTGCTGGCGGACGCGGGCGCGGACATCGTGGTCACCTCGGCCGCGCTGGCGCCCGGCCTGTCCGATGTGTTCGACGGGAAGCTGATCCTGCCGCCCACCGAGGGCAGGATCGACAACCCGCCGCGGGTGGCGACTCCGGAGAACGTGATCTACACGATCTACACCTCCGGTTCGACCGGCCGGCCCAAGGGCGTGGTGCTGACCCACCGCAACGTGACCCGCCTGCTCGACACCGCTCAGGAGCACTACGCGTTCGACGACGCGGACGTGTGGTCGATGGCCCACTCGTACGCCTTCGACGTGTCGGTGTTCGAGATGTGGGGCGCCCTGGCGTTCGGCGGCCGCCTGGTGGTCGTGCCGCGGGACGTGTCCCGCTCGCCGGAGGACTTCCTGAACCTCCTGGTCGACCAGCAGGTCACCGTCCTGTCGCAGACGCCGACCGCCTTCCGCTCGGTGGTCACCGCGGCGGCCGACGGCGACCGGCGGATCAAGCTGCTCAGCCTGCGCGCGGTCGTCTTCGCCGGCGAGAAGCTGGAGGTGGCCGAGCTCAAGCCGTGGGTGGACCGGGCCGGACTGGGCCGGGTGGCGCTGGTCAACATGTACGGGATCACCGAGACCACCGTGCACACCACGTACCACCGGCTCACCAAGCGCGACCTCGCGCCCGGCGCGGGAAATCCGATCGGCCGGCCCCTCTCCGACCTGGAGATGCACCTGCTGGACTCGGACGGCAACCCGGTTCCGCCGGGTGTCACCGGCGAGATCTACGTGTCCGGGCCCGGCGTGGCCCGCGGCTACCTGGGCCGCCCGTCGCTGACCGCGCAGCGGTTCGTGCCGGACCCCTACGGCCCGGCCGGCAGCCGCATGTACCGCAGCGGCGACCTCGCCCAGCAGCGCCCGGACGGCACCTTCGAGTTCTTCGGACGGGCCGACGACCAGGTGAAGATCCGCGGCTTCCGGATCGAGCTCGGCGAGATCAGCGCCGCGATCAGCGGCTGCGACGGGGTCCGCGAGGCGGTCACCGTGCTCGGCGCGGACGGCCGGCTGGTCGGCTACGTCGTGCCGGCCGAGGGCCGGACCCCGGACCCGCGGGCGATCCGGGAGACCATCTCCCGCACCCTGCCCGAGTACATGGTCCCGGCCGCGCTGGTCCCGATCGCCGCGATCCCGCTGACCACCAACGGCAAGCTGGACAAGCGGGCCCTGCCCGCGCCGGAGGCCGGCCAGTGGCGCAGCGGCGGCGAGTACGTCGCCCCGCGTACCCCGCTGGAGGCCTCGGTCTCGCAGATGTGGCAGTCGGTGCTCGGCATCGACCGGGCCGGCGTCACCGACAGCTTCTTCGACATCGGCGGCGACTCGATCCGGGCCGTGGTGCTCATCGGCACGCTCCGCGACCACGGGTACGACGTCGAGGTCAAGGACCTGATGCGGCGCCCGGTCCTGGGTGAGCTGGCCGCGCTGCTGGCCCAGCGTGCGGGAGCCGCCGCGCCGGCCGCCCCGGTGCAGCCGTTCAGCCTGATCAGCGAGGACGACCGGGCGCTGCTGCCGGACGGCCTGGACGACGCGTACCCGCTGCTCCAGGCGCAGACCGGCATGCAGGTCGAGATGCTGGTCGGCGGGGAGCACCCGCCGTACCACGTGGTGACCAGCGTCCGGATCCGTGACGGCCGCCCGTTCGACGCGGAGCGGTTCCGGGCCGCCGCGGCCCTGCTCGCGCCCCGCCATGACGTGCTGCGCAGCACCGTCAGCCTGGACGGCTACTCGACACCGATGCAGCTCGTGCACACCGAGGTGCCGGTGATCGTCCCGGTCGCGGACCTGAGCGGACTGGACGAGGCCGAGACCGCCGCGGAGATCGAGCTGTTCGTCGCCGACGCCGGCCGGCACCCGCTCGACCCGGCCGGGCCGCCGCTGCTGAAACTCGCCGTGCACCGGTGCGCGGACGGCAGCTGGCAGCTCACCGCCATCAACTCGCACGTGGTGCTGGACGGCTGGAGCCGGCGGACGCTGTTCGTCGAGCTGTTCGAGGCGTACCACAACCTGATCGAGGGCCGTCCGGTCGAATGGGCGCCGCCGGCGCTGCGGTTCGCCGACACGGTCGCCGCCGAGCTGGCCGCGCTGGCCTCCGCGTCGGAGCAGGAGTTCTGGCGCTCGCAGGTGGAGAACTGCCCGCGGTTCTCGCTCCCGGCCGGCTGGGGTGTCGCGGAGGGCGAACCGGGCGGCACGATCGTCGTGGACATCCCGTTCGCCGACCTGGAGGACGGCCTGCGCACGGTCGCCGCACGGGCCGGCGCCCCGATGAAGAGCACGCTGCTGGCCGCACACCTCAACGTGCTCGGCGGGCTCACCCCGGAGTCGTCGTTCCTGTCCGGGCTGACCCACCACGTACGGCCGGAGTCCGCGGACGCCGACCGGGTGCACGGCATGTTCCTCAACGTGCTGCCGCTGCGCCACGACCGGGGCGCCCGCACCTGGCGGGACCTGGTGGCGGCCACCTTCGCCCGGGAGCGGGAGGTGTGGGAGCACCGGCACTTCCCGATGCCGCAGATCGAGCGCAGCCACGGTGACGGCGGCCGGATGATCGAGGCCTACTTCAGCTACCACGACTTCACCGGGCTGGGCTCCAGCCTGGACGGTGAGGTGGCGGTCGGCGACAGCCTCGGCCACAGCAGCAACGAGTTCGGGCTGTCCATCTCGACCGGCCCGGGCCTGCTGCACCTGCGCTGCAACCTCCAGCTGCTGTCCCGCGAGCACGTCTCCCGGCTCGCCTCGATGTACCGCTCGGTGCTGGAGGCGATGGCCGCCGACCCGGAGGGTGACGCCACCCGGGTGTTCCTGCCGGTCGGTGAGGCCGAGACGGTCGCCGGCTGGGAGTCGGCGGCCGAGGGCGCGGTGACCGCCCGTCCGGTGCCGTTGTCCTTCGCCGGGCAGGCCGCCCGTACCCCGGAGGCGGTCGCGGTCCGCGGCGACGGTTTCGAGCTGTCGTTCGCCGAGCTGCTGGGCCGGGCCGGTGCGGTCGCGGCTTCCCTCAAAGACGCGGGCGTGTCCCGCGGCGACCGGGTGGGTGTGCTGGTCGATCGGGGTCCGTGGCTGCACGCCGCGCTGCTGGGCACCTGGTTCGCCGGGGCCGCGTACATCCCGGTGGACCCGTCCTTCCCGGCCGCGCGGGTGGAGTCGATGCTGGACGGCGCGGCCGCCCTGGTGACCGATTCCGATCGGACCGTCGACGGTCCGGTGATCCGGGTCGAGGGCCTGGAGCCGGTGGCGTTCGAGCCGGTCGACGTCGATCCCGACGAGTTGGCCTACGTCATCTACACCTCGGGTTCGACCGGTAGGCCGAAGGGTGTCGCGGTGTCGCATCGCGGCCTCGCGAACCACGTCGGCTGGGCGGTGCGGGATCTGGCCGTCGCTGGTTCCTTGATCGGCGGGGGTACGGGCGGAGCGGTCTTCTCCTCGGTGGCGTTCGACCTGGTGGTGCCGAACGTGTGGGCGCCGCTGCTGGCCGGTCAGCCGGTCGAGATGCTGCCGCAGGACCTGGACCTGTCCGAGCTGGGCGCACGCCTGGAGGCCGCGGCTCCGTTCGCGTTCCTCAAGCTGACGCCGGGTCACCTGGAGGTGCTGTCGCACCAGCTCAGCCCGGAGCGGGTCACCGGCCTGGCCGGCGTGATCGTGGTGGCCGGCGAGGCGCTGCCCAGTGCCCTGGCCGGTCGTTACTCCCCGTCCGGCCGGATCGTGAACGAGTACGGCCCGACCGAGGCGAGCGTCGGCACCTGCATCCACCGGGTGCCCGCCGACCCCGGCTCCGGCGTGGTGCCGATCGGCGCCCCGCTGCCCGGCATGGTGATGCGGGTCCTCGACGAGCGGCTCAACCGGGTCCCGGTCGGGGCGGTGGGCGAGCTGTTCGTCGGCGGCGAGGGCGTGGCCCGGGGCTACCTGGACCGTCCCACGCTGACCGCTCAGCGGTTCGTGCCCGACCCGTACGGTCCGGCCGGCTCCCGGCTCTACCGTTCGGGTGACGTGGTTCGCTGGCGTGGTGACGGGGTGGTCGAGTACCTGGGCCGTTCCGACGACCAGGTCAAGATCCGTGGCTACCGGGTGGAGATCGGCGAGATCGAGGCGGTGCTGAACGAGCACCCGGCGGTCACCGAGGCCCGGGTGCTGCTGGTCGACGACCGGCTGACCGCGTACGTGGTCGGCTCCGCCGCCGGCCTGCGGGCGTTCTGCGACGAGCGGCTGCCCGACTACATGGTCCCGGCCGCGTTCGTCGAGCTGGACGTCATGCCGCTGAACGCCAACGGCAAGCTGGACCGGCGCGCCCTGCCCGAGCACTCGCTGTCGATGGACGACTTCGAGCCGCCGGTCACCGAGACCGAGCGCGGCCTCGCCGAGGTCTTCACCGAGCTGCTCGGCGTCGAGCGGGTCGGCCGTGGCGACGGCTTCCTGGCGCTCGGCGGCCACTCCATCCTGGTGATCAAGGCGGTCGCGACCGCCCAGCGCCGGGGGCTCCCGCTGTCGCTGTTCATGATGTACCAGCACCGGACCCTGGCCGCGCTGGCCGAGGCGGTCGACGAGCAGATCGCGACCGAGGCCGCCGCCAAGGCCGCTCCGCAGGTGGCCGCGCCCGGCCTGGTGTCCCGCCAGGAGTGGCGCGACGCCATGGAACGGCACCACGTGCCGGGCCTGAGCGTGGCCGTCATCGCCGGCGGCGAACTGGTCGAGGTCGAGACGTTCGGCCGGGCCGCGGCGGGTGTCCCGGTCACCGGGCGGACGCCGTTCCAGGCCGGCTCGCTGAGCAAGCACCTGACCGCGCTGGCCGTGCTGCGGCTGGTCGACGAGGGCCGGCTCGACCTCGACGAGGACGTGAACCGTTACCTGACCGGCTGGCAGGTGCCCGCCGGGGACGGCCCGGTCACGCTGCGGCAGCTGCTGGCGCACCGCTCCGGCCTGTCGTCCACCCCGGGCGGCGGCTTCCTCCCGGGCGGCCCGGTGCCGTCGCTCACCGGCCTGCTCGACGGGGTCACCCGGATCGAGGCGGCCGGCGCCGGCTTCCGCAAGGCCAACGTCCACTACGTGGTGGTGCAGCAGGTCCTCGGCGACGTCACCGGGGATCCGTTCGACGGGCTCATGCGCCGGCTGGTGCTGGACCCGCTGAACATGGTGGACAGCGGCTTCGGCCAGGACCACCCGGCCCGGTCGGCCGGCCCGGTCGCCCACGGCCACGACCGTGACGGGGAGCCGATCGAGGGCGGCTGGCGGGTCCGCCCGGACGCCGCCGCGGCCGGTCTCTGGTCCACGCCGGCCGACCTGGCCCGGGTGGCGATCGAGCTGCGACGGTCCGCCCTGGGCCGCCCGCAGGCCCTGCTCCGGCGGGAGACCGCGGTCCTGATGCTCACCCCCTACGAGGACAGCCTGTACGGGCTCGGCACGGTCGTCGACGCACGCGCCGAGACCGAGTTCGGTCACGGCGGCACGCCGACCGGCTACCACGGGCTGTCGGTGATCGCGCTCAGGTCCGGTGACGGGCTCTGCGTGATGACCAACGGCGACGCCGGTGAGCAGGTCGTCAAGACCGTCGCCGCCCGGCTGCGCTCCCGATAGATCACCGTCCACGGCCGGCCGGCTCGCCCATCGAGCCGGCCGGCCATTCTCTTTTCCGGAGCTTGCTGATGACCTCGACCTCGCACATCACACCGGGCGCCGAGGCGCCGGCCCCGGTGCCGCCACTGCGCCGTAACCGGGACTTCCGGATGCTCTGGGTGGGCGCCGGAGCCTCGCTGCTCGGGACCCGGGTGGCGGTCGCCGCGTACCCCCTGATGATCCTGTGGGGTGGCGGCACGCCGGCCGACGCCTCGCTCGTGGCGTTCGCGACCCTGCTGCCGCAGCTGCTGTTCGTGCTGCCGGCCGGCGCGCTCGTCGACCGCTGGAACCGCCGCCGGGCCATGCTGATCTGTGACGCCGTCGGGTTCTCCGGCATGGCGAGTCTGGTGGTGGCGCTGCTGTTCGGCGAGGTGTGGCTGCCGCATGTCATGCTGGTCGCCTTCCTGGACGGCGCCGCCGTGATCGTCTACCGGCTGGCCGAGCGCGCCTCGGTACGCCACGTCGTGCATCCCACCCACCTGGGCGCCGCCCTGTCCCAGAACGAGGCCCGCGGCCAGTCCACCGGCCTGATCGGGCAGCCGGCCGGCACCGCCCTGTACTCGGTGTTCCGGTGGCTGCCGTTCCTCTTCGCGACCGTCACCCACCTGGTCGCCTTCGTGACGCTGCTGACCGTGCGCCGTGACCTCCAGGACGAGCGGGTCAAGCCACGGCGGATGCTGACCACCGAGATCGCCGAGGGGTTCGCCTGGGTGTGGCGGCACCGGTTCATGCGGTCGGCGATCCTGCTGGTCGGCGGCAGCAACCTGGCGTTCCAGGTGATCAACCTGACCCTCGTGCTGATCATCCGGGAGGGCGGGCATCCGCCGTACATGGTCGGCCTGCTCGGTCTGCTGGGTGGCCTGGGTGGCCTGCTCGGGGCGCTGGGCGCCGCACGGGTGATGCGGCGGGTGCCGGTCCAGGCCATCCTGATCGGTGTCCTGGCGCTGTGGGCCGTCCTGATCGCCCTGGTCGCCGTCACCACCCTCCCGGCCGGGCTGGGCGCGCTGATGGGCGGCATGGCGGCGCTGGGCGCGCTGCTCAACGTGGCCGCCGCGACCTACCAGATCCGGGTCACCCCGGACGTCATGCAGGGCCGGGTGACGAGTGTGTTCGCGCTGATCGGATCCGGTCTGAACTCGGTCGGCGCGCTGCTCGGCGGGGTCCTGCTGAGTGCCGCCGGAACGTCCGGGGCCGCTCTGATCACGGCCGCCGGCATGGGTGTGCTGGCCTTCCTGGCGCTCTGTGTGCCGTCGATCCGCCGCCCACCCGTCGAGTGAGACAAACACGTGTCAGTTTTCTTTGACAGGTGCCACGACCCTCCTGTAAGTTTTTTCTTACACATGAAGTCTCCTGTTGATAGGGGTCACCCCTAGATCCCGTTTGATCACCCCGAGCGAGGCCGGTCCGCCCGAATAATCCACTTAGGATCACTTCGAGGCAAGCCGGGCCGGGGGTTCAGATCACGTCAGCAGGCCGCGAGAGAGGGTGGCGCGATGAGCTACGGCAACGACCTCACCAGCGTGTTGGCAGTGGTGGGAATCGTCCTGGTCCTGGTCCTGATCATCACTCAGGTCGCCGCCACCTGGCGGGCCCGCATCGTCGCCCAGCGGGACGACGACCACTACCGCGAGCTCAGCCAGCGGTACGCCGAGCTGGTCCTCGAACACGACGAGCTGCGCCGTCGGGTGGCCGGCGAACTCACCGGCGTACGCGAGTCGGTGGTCTCGATGGAGCAGATGATGCGCGAGCTGAAGTGAAACCCCTCCCCCCTCTCAGCTGATCCAGGAAGGACAGTCATGTCACGGAAGGCGTCGTCGACGACGGCGAAGGGTCCCCTGTTGGAGCGGATGGTGGGCTGGTCCGCCCGCCATCCCAAGAAGGTCATCGTGGGCTGGATCCTCCTGGTCGCCGTGGCGGTGCTGCTCGGCGACGCGGCGGGATCGGGCGCCAAGACCACCGACGCCGGTGAGGCCGGTCGCGCGCAGAGCATGATCCGCGAGCAGAAGGTCACCTCGTCGTACACCGAGAACGTGCTCATCGAGGCGCCGGGCCGGGACAAGCCGTTCCTCGGCAGCGCCGAGCTGGAGAGCACCGCCAAGGACCTGAGCGACCGGATCAAGGCGCTGCCCGGTGCCACCACCGAGATCGTGACGCCGCTCGACAACGAGCAGACGCGTGCCGTGCTGGTCTCCGAGGACGGGAAGTCCGGCCTGGTCAGCTTCACCATCCCGGGCCCCGGGGCGGAGGCGGACAAGCACTTCGCGAAGATCAGGACCGAGGTCGAGGCGGTTCAGGCCGCACACCCGGACGCCCGCGTCGCGATGGCCGGTGACATCTCGCTGACCTCCGCGGTCGACAAGGCCGCCGACGAGGACCTGGCCCAGGCCGAGCTGCTCTCCCTGCCGGTCACCCTGATCATCCTGGTGGTCGTCTTCGGCGCGCTGATCGCCGCCGCCGTCCCGCTGTTCCTCGCCGCCACCGCGGTACTCGCCGGACTCGGCGTCCTCGGCCTGGTCGGCACGGTCATCCCGGCCAACAGCACGGTGTCGTCGGTGGTGCTGCTGATCGGCATGGCGGTCGGCGTCGACTACTCGCTGTTCTACCTGCGCCGCGAGCGGGAGGAACGGGCCGCCGGCAAGGACGCGGCCGAGGCCCTCAGGATCAGCGCCCGGACTTCCGGGCACGCCGTGGTCGTCTCCGGCATCACCGTGGTGCTGTCGCTGGCCGGCCTCTTCCTGGCCCAGATCGACACGTTCAACGGCATGGCCATCGGCACGATCATCGTGGTGAGCCTGGCGGTGCTCGGTTCGGTCACCGTGCTGCCGGCGATGCTCAGCCTGCTCGGCCGGCGGGTCGACGCGCTCCGGCTGCCGTTCCTCGGCCGTTCCCGCACCACGGCGACCACCTCCCGCGGCTGGTCGGCGATCGCCGGCGGCGTGACCCGCCACCCGGTCGTCTTCGGCGGCATCGCCCTGATCGCGCTGGTGGCGCTCGCCCTCCCGGCCTTCGGCATGAAGCTCAGCGAGCCCGGTCAGCTCGACTCGCTGCCGCGCAGCATCCCGGCGGTCGACGCCGGTGTCCGGCTCCAGCAGGCGTTCCCCGGCGGCGCCGACCCGGCGCAGGTCGTGGTCTGGGGCGCCGGCGCCACCACCGGCGCGGCCGACCAGGCCGTCGAGGAGCTGCGCCGGCAGGCGGCCACGAGCGACCTGCTCGGCGACCAGATCTCGGCCAACCCGGTCGGCGACGTGCTGAGCATCAAGGTCCCGCTCGCCGGCGGCGGCACCGACGACACCTCCGTCGAGGCGCTGCGCACCCTGCGCGAGGACGTGCTGCCGCAGGCGTTCGCGAACACCCCCGGCCTGGAGTACGCGGTGGGCGGCCGCACCGCCGGCCTGCACGACTTCGCCACGGTGCTGGAGACGCGGACGATCTGGGTGATCGGCTTCGTCCTGGTCCTGTCGTTCATCGTGCTGGTCATCGCGTTCCGGGCGCCGCTGGTCGCCGCGGTCTCGATGGTGCTGAACCTGCTCGCGATCGGCGCGGCGATCGGCATCGTGGTCCTCGGCTTCCAGAACGGCAACTTCGCCGGCCTGCTCGGCTTCTCCTCCTTCGGCGGAGTCGTCAACTGGCTGCCGCTGTTCATGTTCGTGATCCTCTTCGGACTGAGCATGGACTACCACGTCTTCATCCTGAGCCGGGTCCGGGAGCGCTGGGCCCGCGGCGAGTCCGCCAAGGACGCGGTCGTCCACGGCGTCGGCAGCAGCGCCGGCGTGGTGACCAGCGCGGCGGTCGTCATGATCGCGGTCTTCGCGATCTTCGCGACGCTCTCCGGCATCGAGTACAAGATGCTCGGCGTCGGCATGGCGGTCGCCATCCTGATCGACGCGACGATCGTCCGGGGCGTGCTGCTCCCGGCGTCGCTGTCGCTGCTCGGCGACCGGGCCTGGGCCCTGCGCGGCCGGCCCGCCCCGCTCGCCGAGCCCGAGCCGACCACTGAGAACCCGATCGAGCCCGGCGAGGACGTCAAGGTCCTCAGCCCGGTGGGCGCCACCGAGGAAGGAACCCGATGAAGATGACCAAGGCAGGCGTGAGCACGCTGGCGATCGCGATGTGCGCGCTGCTGGCGGCCGGGTGCGACCCGAACGCGAGCGGATCCGACCAGAGCGCCGGGAACACGTACGACGTCAGCGAGAAGGTGAGCACCATCTCGCTGGACGCCCGCGGCGGCAACGTCACCCTCACCGCCTCGGACACCTCCGCGGTGAAGGTCACCGAGGACCTGAACTACTCGGACACCAAGCCGGAGACCTCGCACAGCGTCGACGGCGACACGCTCAAGCTGGTCGACAAGGGCTGCGGCGGCGACAACTGCCACGTCAACTACAAGATCGAGCTGCCCAAGGGCACGATCGTGCAGATCAAGACCGCGGGTGGCGACATCACCGGCAGCGGTCTCGGCGCGAACGCCACGGTCGACACGTCGGGTGGTGACGTCAAGCTGGAGTACTCCACGGCGGCGACCCTGGTCGACGCGACGAGCGCGGGCGGCAACGTCACGATCAAGGTGCCGGCTGGGCCGTACGAGGTGGACGCCAAGACCGACGGCGGCAACCGCGAGGTGTCGGTGCAGGAGGTCCCCGGCTCGGCGAACAAGATCAAGGCGAAGTCCGGCGGCGGCAACGTCACCGTGACCAGCTGACCGGGCGAAACACAATAAATATAGATAGACGAGGCACAGTGTGGTCCCGGACGGCCGTCGCCGTCCGGGACCCGGCCGTTCCGGCCACGAGCAGAGAGTCTGCACGCTCATGACTGTTGCCAAGCACGTAGCGGCGCGTGACTGCTTCCGGGTGATAGCGCCTCGGCCCGCCGCACGGTTGACCCTCTTCTGTTTCCCGCACGCGGGTGGCGCCGCCAGCTCGTTCCACCAACTGGCCACGCTGCTCCCGCCCGACATCGAGCTGGTCGCGGTGCAGTACCCGGGCCGGCAGGACCGGTACGGCGAGCCGATGCCCCGTACCCTCGCCGAGCTGGTCGACGAGATCACCGGCGCCATGCTGGAGCGCCTCGACCGCCCGGCCGCCTTCTTCGGCCACAGCATGGGCGCCACGGTCGCCTTCGAGACGGCCCGCCGCCTGCGCTCCCGGCGGCCGAACGCGCTGCGGCGCCTGTTCGCCTCCGCCCGCCGGGCCCCGCACCACGACAACAGCAAGGCGCTGACCTTCCCGGACGACGCGTCGGTGCTGCGCTACGTCGACTCGCTCGGCGGCGCGGGCGCCCAGCTGCTCGCCGACGCCGAGCTGCGGGAACTGGCCATGCCGATCCTGCGCGGTGACTTCCGGCTGATCGCGGACTACCGGTACGCCCCGGGCGCCCCGCTGACCTGCCCGATCACCGCGATCGCCGGGGACATCGACGCGTCCTTCACGGTCGACCACGCCACCGAGTGGGCCCGGCACACGGTCGCCGGATGCGAGGTCCGCGCTGTCCAGGGCGGCCACTTCTACACCGAGACGGCGCCGGACGCCCTGGCGCGGCTTCTCACCGAGAAGCTCGCCGCGGAGGTGACGGCATGAGCGCGAACCCGTTCGACGACGCCGAGGCCCGGTTCCTGGTGCTCACCAACGAGCACGACCAGCACTCTCTGTGGCCGGCCACGGTCACCGTTCCGGCGGGCTGGAGTGTCGCGCTCGCCGAGTCCGCGCGCGACGAGTGCGTCCGCTACGTCGAGCGCAACTGGACCGATCTGCGCCCGCGGGAGGCCTCCCGATGAGCGCCGCGAAGCTTCCTGAAGGCATCGAGTCGGCGCTGCCGCTCACCCCGCTCCAGGAGGGCCTTCTGCTGCACGCGGTGCAGGAGCAGGACGACGGGGCCGGGGTCGACGTCTACGCCACCCAGCTGCGGCTCGACCTCGACGGCGACCTCGACGCCGCCCGCCTGCGGTCGGCCGCCGACCGGCTGATCGCCCGGCACGGCGCGCTGCGCGCGGCCTTCCACCATCGTGGGCTCAAGCGGCCGGTGCAGCTCATCCACCGCGAGGTGCCGGCGGCCTGGAGCGAGCACGACCTGACCGGTACGCCCGGCGCGTCCCGCGAGGACGAGGCCACCCGGATCGCCGCGGCCGAACGGGCGGCCGGGTTCTCCCCGCACCGCCCGCCGCTGCTGCGGTTCGCCCTGCTCCGCCTCGCCCCCGGCCGTCACCGGCTGGTCCTCACCGTGCACCACCTGCTGTGGGACGGCTGGTCGGTGCCGGTGGCGCTGGGTGAGCTGTTCACCATCTACGCCGGCCGGGCCGATACGCTGCCGCCGGCGCCCCAGTTCCGCGACTTCCTGGCCTGGCTGCGCGCCCGGCCCACCGAGCCGGCCGAGGCGGCGTGGTCCGGGGCGCTGACCGGCCTGGAGACGCCCACCCTGTACGCGCCGCAGGCCGCCGAGCTGCCCGCGATCATGCAGCACGAGGTGCGTGCCGTGCTGCCCGCGGAGATCGCCGACCGCCTCGCCGAGCAGGGCCGCCGGTACGGCTGGACCCTGAGCACCGTGATCCAGTTCGGCTGGGGTGTGCTGCTGTCCCGGGTGCTGGACTCGGGCGACGTGGTGTTCGGCACCACCGTCTCCGGCCGCCCGCCGCTGCTGCCCGGCAGTGACCGGATCGTCGGCCTGCTGCTCAACACGGTGCCGGTCCGTCTGCGCCCGGAGGCGGGGGAGACCGCCGCGAGCTGCCTGGCCCGGCTCCAGACCACCCAGGCGGAGTTGATCGAGTACCACCACACCCCGCTCGCGGCCATCCAGCGGGCGGCCGGGCATCCGGCGCTGTTCGACACGACGACGGTGTTCCAGAACTTCCCGCTCGACCACGAGGCGGTCACCGCGCCGCTGACCGCGGCCGGCGTACGCGTCACCGGGTACCGGATCGAGGACAGCACCCACTACCCGCTGCGCCTGGCGGTCACCGCGGGCGACGGGCTGGAGATGCGGCTCGGCCACCGCCCGGACGTGGTTCCGGCGGACGAGGCGGCGGCCCTGCTGGACCGGCTCGCCCGGCTGCTGACCGCGGTCGCCGCGAACCCGGACGTCGCCGTCGACGACCTCGACCCGCTCAGTGCCGCCGAGCGCGCCGACGTCCTGTACCGCTGGAACGACACCGCGGCGGAGGTGCCCGGCGGCACGCTGATCTCCCGGTTCGAGGAGCAGGCGGACCGGACCCCGGACGCGGTCGCCCTGCGTTTCGAGGGCGGCGCTCTCACGTACCGTGAACTGGACGAGCGGGCGAATCGCCTGGCCCGGCGGCTGATCGCCGAGGGCGCCGCGACCGGCCGCCTGGTCGGTGTCGCCCTGCCCCGCTCGTTCGACCTGGTCGTGGCGCTGTACGCGGTGCTCAAGACGGGCGCCGCCTACCTGCCGATCGACCCCGACTACCCGCCCGCCCGGATCGCCCAGATGATCGAGGACGGCGACCCGGTCTGCGTCCTGACCGGGGACACCACGTTCGACCTGACCGGGGTTCCCGCCCACCGGCTCACCGCGGCCGAGCGGCGGCCCGCCGGCCCGGACGACACCGCGTACGTCATCTTCACCTCCGGATCGACCGGCCGCCCGAAGGGTGTGGCCGTCCCGCACCGCGGCATCGTCAACCGTCTCGTGTGGATGCAGGAGCGGTACGGTCTGCGCCCCGGCGAGCCGGTCGCGCAGAAGACGCCGGCCGGGTTCGACGTGTCGGTGTGGGAGTTCTTCTGGCCCTGCCTGGTCGGCGCGACCCTGGTCGTCGCCCGTCCGGAGGGGCACCGCGACCCGGCCTACCTGGCCGCGCTGATCCGCGACGAGCGGATCACCACGGTGCACTTCGTGCCGTCGATGCTCGGCGAGTTCCTCCGGGAGCCGGCCGCCGCCGGCTGCACCGGGCTGCGCCGGGTGATCTGCAGCGGCGAGGCCCTGCCGGTCGACCTGGAACGCCGGTTCGCCGAGCTGCTGCCGGGGGTGGAGCTGCACAACCTGTACGGCCCCACCGAGGCGTCGGTCGACGTGACCGCCTGGGAGTGCCGCCCCGAGCCGGGCGCGGTGACCGTGCCGATCGGCTCGCCGATCACCAACATCCAGGTGTACGCCCTGGACCGCCGCCTGCGCCCGGTCCCGCCCGGTGTGGTCGGCGAGCTGTACCTGGCCGGGGCCGGTCTGGCGCACGGCTATCTGGGCCGGGCCGGGCTCACCGCGGAACGGTTCGTGGCCTGCCCGTACGGCCTTCCGGGCGAGCGCATGTACCGCACCGGCGACCTGGTCCGCTGGCGTCCCGACGGCGCCCTGGAGTATCTGGGCCGCAGCGACCACCAGGTCAAGCTGCACGGGCAGCGGATCGAGCCGGGCGAGATCGAGGCCGCGTTCGCCGCCTGCCCGGACGTCTCGCAGTCGCTGGTGCTGGTCCGCGAGGACCGTCCCGGCGTGCAGCGGCTGGTGGCCTACGTGATTCCCGAGCCGGGAACCGCCCCGGATCCGGCCGGTCTGCTGGAGTCGGTGGCCGGAACGCTGCCCGCGCACATGGTCCCGACCTCGCTGGTGCTGCTGGACGCGTTCCCGGTCACCCCGAACGGCAAGGTCGACCGCAACGCGCTGCCCGCCCCGGAGACGCCCGTCCTCGGGCGTGCCGGGGGTGACGAGCCGCGGTCGGCGGCCGAGGCGGCGTTCGCCGGCGCCTTCGCCGCGGTGCTGGGCCAGGAGCGGGCCGGTGTCTCGGACAGCTTCTTCGACCTGGGCGGCGACAGCATCCTCGCGATGCGGGTGGTGTCGCTGGCCCGGCAGGCCGGCTGGATCGTCACGGCCAAGGACGTGTTCCGGCTGCGTACGGCGGCCGCGCTGGCCGCGGTCGCCCGGCCCGCCGACGCGGTCACCGTGGAGAGCGCGGACGCCGCGATCGGCCGCGCGCCCCTGCCGCCGCTCGGGTCGTCGCTGGTCGCCCGGGGCGGTGAGTTCCGCGGCTTCCACCAGGCCGTCGTGGTCGAGACACCGGCCGGGCTGGACGACGCCACGCTCGCCGCCGCGCTGCGCGACGTCGTGCGCCACCACCCGGTGCTGCGGGCCCGCCTGCTGCCCGGCGACGACGGTTTCGAGATCCCGCCGCCCGGCGGCGACGCGGAGATCCTGCTGCCCGCGCCGGGGGAGATGTCGGCCCACGACGCGGCCGGGTTCGCCGCCCGTCGTCTCGACCCCGTTCAAGGTCAAAACCTTCTGGGCGTACGGGTGAGCGCCGGCGAACTGGTGCTCTGCGCGCACCACCTGGTCGTCGACGCCGTCTCCTGGCAGGTGCTGCTGCCCGACCTGGCCGCCGCGGCCGCCGCCCGCACCCGGGGTGGGTCACCCACCCTGGACCCGGTGCCGGTCTCCTACCGCACCTGGGCCCTCGGCCGGACGGCCGACGACGTGCGGAACACCACCTACGGTGTGGCCGGCGACGCCCGGCACGACGAGATCACCGTGCCGGCCGACGTGGTCGAGCGGCTCGAACGGGTGGCGGAGAAGTTCCACGCCCGGCTCGACGACCTGCTGATCACCGCGCTGTCCCGGGCCCTGCCCGGACCGGGCGGGCCGATCGACGTGGAGGGGCACGGCCGGGACACGGACGCCGACCTGTCCCGGACGGTCGGCTGGCTGACCAGCGTGCGCCCGGTCCTCGCGGAGGGTGCGGGCGCCGACCGGCGGGCCGCCCTGATGCGGGTGAAGGAGCAGGTGCGGTCCGGTTCCGCCGCCGGTCCGGCGGCGGTGCTGTTCAACTACCTCGGCTCCGTCGGCGGGGCGATCCCCGGCGCGTGGCCGCTGGTCACCACGGAGGCACTCCCCTCCGGCACCGACCCGGGAATGCCGCTGGGCTACCGCACCGAGGTGCACGTCCAGGCGCGCCCGGGGGAGCGGGGGACCACCCTGCACGCCCGGTGGATCACCGCGGCCGGGTACCGGGTACCTGCCGAGCGGTGGCGCGACGAGCTGACCGGCCTGGCCGCACTGGCCGACCCGGCGGTACCGGGCGGGCGTACCCCCTCCGACCTGCCGCTGACCGGGCTGTCCCAGGCGGAGGTCACGGCGCTGGAGTCCCGCGTACCGGATCTCGCCGACGCCCTCGCGCTGAGCCCGCTCCAGGAGGGTTTCCTGTTCCACGCCGCGGAGGCGCGCGACGGCGGCACCGACGTCTACACCACGCAGGTGCGGCTCGACCTGTCCGGGAACGTGGACCCGGCCCGGATCCGGGCGGCCGGTCAGGCGCTGATCGACCGGCACTCGGCCCTGCGTACCGGCTTCCATCAGCTCGACAGCGGGGCCGCGGTGCAGGTCGTCCGGCCCGGTGGGGTCCTGCCGTGGCGGGAGACCGACCTCGGCGTGCTGCCGGCCGAGGAGCGGGAGGCCGCGGCCGACCGGCTGGCCGTCGCCGAGCGGGGCGGCTTCGACCCGAACTCGCCGCCGCTGCTGCGGCTGGCCCTGATGCGGCTCGGCCCGGACGCGTGGCGGCTGGCGGTCACCGGCCATCACATCGCGCTCGACGGCTGGTCGATGCCGATCCTGGTGGACGAGCTGCGCCGGTTGTGGGCCGACCCGGAGGCGTACGCGGACACCGTCGCGCCCGCCCACCGCGCACACGCCGAGTGGCTGTCCATCCGGGACACCGGTGCCGCCGAACGCGCCTGGGCCGGGAACCTGCACGGCCTGCCCGGCCCGTTGCTGGTCGCCCCGGAGATCCCGGGCGCGGCGGTCACCGCTCAGCGGCAGACCATGCGGGAGCTGCCCGGCACGGTCGTCCGCCGGCTGCTCGACACGGTCCACCCGCTGGGCGTCACGCTCAACACCGCGGTCGAGTTCGCCTGGGGCCTGGTGCTGGCCCGGATCACCGGCCGGGAGGACGTGGTGTTCGGCACCACCGTCTCCGGCCGCCCGGCCGACCTGCCCGGCGCCGACCGCATGATCGGCCTGTTCGTGAACACCGTGCCGGTGCGGGTGCGCCTCGACTCGGGCCGGACCGTCGGGCAGGCGCTGACCGCGTTCCAGGACGAGCAGACCGAACTGCTCGACCATCAGCACCTCGGGCTGGGCCGGATCCACCGGCTGACCGGCTGCACCCAGCTCTTCGACACCACGACGATGCTGGTCAACTACCCCTTCGACGTGGAGTCGCTGGCCGATCCGGACGGCGCCGGCATCCGGGTCACCGGGCTCGGCCTGGACGACGCCACGCACTATCCGCTGCGGCTGGTGGCGGTGCCCGGCCCGGACGACGGCCTGACCGTACGCCTCGGCTACCGGCCCGACCTCGTCACGCTCGCCGAGACCGAGGCCCACCTGGACCGGATGATGCTGGCGCTGGAGACCCTGGCCGACGGCCTGGACCGGCCGGTGCGCGAGATCGACCTGCTCAGCGCACTGGAGCGGGATACGGTCGTGGCGCAGTGGGGAGGCTACTGATCACGTGACAGAATTCGCTGACACCTGTCATGTCTTGTTGACACCTCTCCGCGCGTGTGAAAGGCTCTCCATGCGCCGGAAATGAGGTTCAAGCGGATGGATGTCACAGGGGATGACCTGCTGAAAATGCTGACGGCGCTGAGCAATCAGCACCGTCTCAGGATCGTCGGGATGCTCTCCGTCGAGCGTGACTACGTCAGCCGGTTGGCGGGGCGCCTGGGCATGAGCCGGCCGCTCCTGCACATGCACCTCGCCCGGCTGGAGGCCGCGGGCCTCATCGAGGGGAGCCTCGAACTGTCCGCGGATGGTAAGGCGATGAAGTTCTTCGAGGTCACACCGTTCGCGCTGCATCTGACACCGGAGTCGGTGGCAGAGGCGGTGAAGACGCTGAGTGACGACCGGCGCGGCGATGGCGACGAGAAGTGAAGGCGATGGTGAGTGCGTTGGGTTCCACGAGCGACGACTGGGTGGGCGTGCTGGCTGCCGCCGGGATCTTCGCGGTGCTCATCGTGATCGTGTGGCAGGTCGCCGCCACCTGGCGGGCGCGCCTGGCCGCGGCCCGGGAGAAGCAGTACCAGGAGCTCGCCGAGAAGTGCGCGCGGCTGCTGGAGGAGAACGCCGAGTTGCAGCGGCGGACCGTCGCCGAGCTCCTGCAGGTGCGGGAGGCCACCTCGGCGATGGAGAAGATGATGCGCGAGGTCGGGTGACACCAGAAATATAGGCCTCATCGACACAGTGGAGCCCTGCGATTCCCCCGTATCCAGGGCTCCACTGTCGTGAGATGAGAGACCTATGCAGCTACCTTTGTCAGCCGGGCAGATGGGCATCTGGCTCGGGCACGAACTCGACCCGACCGGGCACGCCTACAACATCGCCGAGGTAACCGAGGTGGACGGCGAGCTGGACCAGGACGCCTTCGAGCAGGCCTGGTCCCGCGTCCTGGAGGAGGCGCCCACCTTCAAGGCGGTCGCGGTCCGCCGCGACGACCAGGGCGAGCTCCGCCTGATCATCAACGACGCGCGGGCCGGGATCAGCCGCGTCGACCTGCGCGCCGCACCGGACCCGGAGGCCGCCGCCCGGCGGTTCATCCAGGCGGACATGGACCAGCGGATCGACCTGGAGGCCGGGGGCCTGTTCACCTTCGCGCTGCTGCGGGTCGCCGACCGGCGCTTCCTGTACTACGCCCGCGGGCACCACATCGCCTGTGACGGCTACGCGGCCTCGCTGCTGTTCCGCAAGATCGGCGCCTACTACACCGAGATCGTGACCGGGGAGCCGGTCGCCGACGCGCCGCCGGTCGCCGGGCCGCTGGCCGAGACACTGGCCGCCGACATCGAGTACCGCGAGGGCCCCGACTTCCAGGAGGACCTGCGGTTCTGGCGCGAGCACGCGGGCTCGGCCAGCCCGGTCAAACTCAGCGACCACTGGGCCGCCCGCGGGCCGGCCGCCCCCGACCCCGGCGTCGTGCACCTGCGCCGTTCCGGGCACGTCACCCCGGGGCAGACCGGCGCCATCGCCGAGGTGGCCCGCGAACTGCGGACCCGCTGGCCGGTCCTGCTGATCGCCGCCACCGCGGCCTTCCTGCACCGCTGCACCGGGCGTACCGACGTGGTCCTCGGCGTGCCGGTCACCGGCCGGACCAGCAAGCTGCTGCGGGCCACCCCGAACCTGTCCTCCAACGTCGTCCCGCTGCGCGTCGAGGTGAACCCGGGCGACACCCTGCGCGAGCTGGTTCCGCGCGTGTCCGGCGAGCTGCGGCAGGCGCTGCGCCACCAGCGGTGCCGGTTCGAGGACTGGCAGCCGGAGCGCACCGCCGGCACCGGCTGGGGCACGGTCGTCAACGTGATGGCGTTCGACTACCAGGTGACGCTCGCCGGGATTCCCACCGTCACCCACAACCTGTCCCTCGGGCCGGTCGACGACCTGTCGCTCGGCTTCTACGACCGGGGTGACGGCAGCGGCTGGCGGCTCGACGTGGACGGCAACCCCGATCGTTGGTCGCGCGACGACCTCGCCACGGTTCAGGGCCTCTACCAGCGGTTCCTGCTGGCCGTGACGGCCCTGCCGGACGCCGCCGTGGGCCTGTTCGAGCTGACCACCGCCGACGAGCGGCGGCGGATGCTGATCGAGTGGAACGGGGCGCCGGCCGCCGCTCCGCAGGGCGACCTGGCCACCGCCTTCGCCCGGCAGGCGGCACTCACCCCGGAGGCGGTCGCCGTCGTCGACGGGACCCGGGAGATCACGTACGCGCGGCTGGACGCCGCCGCCGACGCGCTCGCCACCCGGCTGACCGACCGGGGGATCCGGGCCGAGGAGCCGGTGGCCATCCTGGCCGAGCGCTCGGCGCTGGTCGTACTGACGACGCTGGCCATCATCAAGGCCGGCGGGGCCTACCTCCCGCTGCGGCCCGCCGATCCGCCCGCCCGGCAGGAGGCGATGCTGGCCGACGCCGGGGTCCGCCTGCTGCTCACCGACGCGCCCGCCGGGCTCCCGGTCGAGGTGCTCACCGTGTCGGCCGCCGACCTGGGCGCGCCGGCCCCGGCCGTCCCCCCGTCGCTGCCCGGCGACCCGGACCGGCTGGCCTACATCATGTACACCTCGGGGTCCACCGGGCGGCCCAAGGGCGTCGCCATCACCCACGGCAACGTGCTGGCCTTCGCGTCGCACGGGCGGTGGCTCGACGGTGACCACGAGCGGGTCCTGATGCACTCGTCGCACGCCTTCGACGCGTCGACGTACGAGATCTGGGTCCCCCTGCTCACCGGCGGCCGGATCGTGGTGGCCCCGCCCGGGCAGCTCACCACCGACGAGGTGGCCCGCCTGGTCCGGGCGCACGGCGTGACCGCGGCCTTCCTCACCACCTCGCTGTTCAACCTGATCGCCGGCACCCGGGCGGCGGCGTTCGCCGGGCTGCGCACGGTGCTCACCGGCGGCGAGGCGGCCTCCGGTGAGGCGATGCGCGCGGTCCGGGCGGCCTGCCCCGGCACGAAGCTGGTCAACGCGTACGGGCCGACCGAGACCACCACGTTCGCCACGCTCATGCCGGTGGACGAGGTCGACGGGGTGCCGCCGATCGGAGCGCCGCTGGACGCCACCCGGGTGTACGTGCTCGGCCCGGACCTGCGCCCGGTGCCGGCCGGCGTCTCCGGCGAGCTCTACCTGGCCGGATGGGCGAACGCCCGCGGCTACCTGAACCGGCCGGCCGTCACCGCCGAGCGGTTCGTGGCCTCGCCGTTCGGCCCGCCCGGCTCGCGGCTGTACCGCACCGGCGACATCGTCCGCTGGCGTGCGGACGGCGTGATCGAGTACGTGGGCCGCGGCGACCAGCAGGTGAAGATCCGTGGCTTCCGGATCGAGCTGGGCGAGGTCGAGGCGGCGCTCACCCGGCTGCCGGAGATCTCGCAGGCGTACGCCACCGCCCAGGAGACCGCCCCGGGCGTGAAGCGGCTGGTGGCCTACGTGGTGGGCGCCGAGGGACACACCCCGGAGCCGGCCGCGGTCCGCGAGGGCCTGCGCGACACCATGCCGGACTTCATGATCCCGGCCGTCGTCATGGTCCTGCCCGCGCTGCCGCTCAACGCCAACGGGAAGGTGGACCGCAAGGCCCTGCCCGACCCCGAGGTCACCGTGACCGTGGGCCGGGAGGTGTCCGGCGCCGCCGAGCGGGCGCTGGCCACCGCCTTCGCCGAGGCGCTGTCGGTCACCCGGGTCGGCGCCTCCGACTCGTTCTTCGACCTGGGCGGCGACAGCATCCGGGCGATCCAGGTGGTCACCCGGTCGCGCAGCGCCGGCTGGCAGATCAGCGTGAGCGACGTGCTGACCCTGCACACGGTCGAGCGGATCGCCGAGAAGGCGGTGCCGGCCGGCCCGGAGACCGCCGCCGAGCCCTCCGCCGAGGATCTCCTCGCGCTGGACGACGACGACCTGGCGGCCCTGGTCTCGGCCCTCGCCGAGGACTGACCCGACAACGAGAACGGCCCTCCGGGATGCTCCCGGAGGGCCGTTCTCGTTGTCGCTGAGACAGATCAGCAGTTGGTGTAGCCGCTGCCCGGCTTGGTCCACTTGCAGGTGTCGATCGTCTTGTCGGCGCCGGTGCGCAGGAGCGCGCTGTCGCCGCCGTTGTTCCACACGTGCTTGGTCTTGCCCCAGTAGCGGGTGGACGAGGTGTTCGAGCCCTTACCGGTGCGGACGTAGACGTTCTTGCCCGCGCCCAGGTAGTAGTTCGCGGTGAACCGGTAGAGGTTCCCGGCGGCGTCCCGCACGGTCCAGCCCTTGAGGTTGACGGTGCTCTTGGTCTTGTTCGTGAGGCGGAAGTACTCGCCGTTGATGCTCTTGTTCGTCTTCTTGTCCACGCCGGGAGCGTTGTACTGGATCCGGGTGAACTGGATCGAACCCACCGCGGGGCCGGCCGGGGTCGTCGCCGGCGGCTTGGTCGGCGTCGTCGTCGGGGGCTTGGTGGTGGGCGTCGTCGGCGGCGTCGTCACCACACCGGTGTCGTAGACCGGCGACGGGGTCGGGTTGGCCGGCGGCACCCCGTGGCCGCTGCCGCTTCCGACGGTGGCCGACTGGCTCTCCGAGTAGTTCGCGACGATGTAGTTGGACTTGTCCGCCCAGTCCTCGTCATCGGCGTCCTCCAGGAACGCCCGGTAGTACGAGGTGCCGGCCGCCTGGCCGGCGGCCGAGCCGCTCCAGGTGGCGGCCTCGCCCTCCTGCACCGTCGCGCCGGTGGCCACGTTCCTGACCCAGGTGCCGTTGTCGTAGCGCTGGATCTCGATCGGCAGACCCGGCTGCGACGGGTCGGTGCTGACCGCGAAGTTCACCGTTGTGCCGCTGACGCTCACGTTGAGGTCGGCCTTGACCCGCAGCGCGGCCAGACGGACCTGTGAGTACCCGTCGTTGGTGCCGACCATCATCCGGTGGCCGGAGTCGAGGTTCCGGGTGATGCTCCACTTGCCGGAGCCGTCAGCCTTGGTGGTGATCGGCGGCCACGTCCCGTCCTCGTTCCGCGGCTGGTCGTAGTCGTTGGCGGTGTGCTGGGAGAGCTCCGCCTGGCCCCAGCCTTCGCTGTACACGTAGGCCCACTCGTAGAGGGTGACCGTGTCGTTGGCCTCGGCCGAGCCGGTGAGTTCGACCGGTCCGTACCCGGTCCGCAGCGGGACGATGTCGAAGGTCGGCGCGGTCGCCGCCGACGCCGGGCTGACGCCGAACACCGCCGCGGTGGCGGCCAGTGCACCGGCGGCGACGCTGCCGAGAATCGTTTTCGGTCGTCTTTGCATGTCTTTAGAGATCCTCCGTGGTGAGGGCAGCACCCAGAGCGCCCGCTCCGGCATTGAACGTTGACGCTATCGAGAATCGATGCGCATGGTTATCGTTCATCCCGCCTGGGCACCCTACCCGCTGGTGCTACCCGCATGTGGTCCCTCAAGGCACTCAGTGATCAAAAGCGCAGGTAAACGGCCCGATGAACCCCTGTCGGTAAAGTGACGCAGGTACCGGCCGCGGTGATATTGGGCGATTTCAGTCAGCCGCCCGTTTTCGCCGATAACTGTCCGGTGCGCGAAACCCGCAGTTCTATGAATCGGATGAAATGACTGACTTGACTGCTGATTGTGCGCGGTGCGCTGCGCTCTGTTGCGTCGCCCCGGCCTTCGCCCGCTCCTCGGATTTCGCCGTCGACAAGCCGGCCGGTCAGCCCTGCCGCAACCTGGGCGCCGACTTCCGCTGCACGATTCACGAACGGCTGGAACCGCGCGGCTTCCACGGCTGCGTGGTGTTCGACTGCTTCGGCGCGGGTCAGCGCATCACCCAGGAGACGTTCGGCGGGCGGGACTGGCGGTCCACCCCGAAGATCGCCGGGGACATGTTCGCGGTGCTGCCGGTGATGCGTCAGCTGCACGAATTGATGTGGTACCTCACCGAGGCGCTGGAACTGGCCGAGACGCGGAAGCTGCACCCCGGGCTGCGCGCCGCTCTCGACGAGACCGATGCCATGGCGGGCCGGTCGCCGGCCGAACTACGAGAAATGGACGTGGACGCGTACCGGGGAAAGGTTGTCCCGCTTCTGCGCAGAGCGAGTGAGATGGCCCGGGCGGGCCGCAGAGGGCCGGACCACAGCGGCGCCCGCCTGATCGGCCGCCGCATGCGCGGCGCCGATCTGCGTGGCGCCAGTTTCCGCGGCGCGCTTCTCATCGGCGCCGATCTGCGCGACGCCGACCTGCGCCGGGCCGATTTCACCGGAGCCGACATGCGGGGTACGGATCTGCGCGGCGCGAATCTGGACGGGGTTCTCTTCCTGACCCCGTCACAGTTGCGAGCCGCAGTGACGGACGACGATCGACTCTAGGATGGGTGGATGCAGCAGGTGTCCGGCGTGGTGTGGGTTCTGACCGTCCTCGGAATCGTCGGTCTCCTGCTGTTCGACTTCTTCTTCCACGTCCGCAAGGCGCATGTGCCCCGGCTGCGCGAGGCCGCCCTGTGGACCTCCGTCTACGTCTCCATCGCCATTCTGTTCGGGGTCGGGGTCTGGGTGTTCGGCGGTTCCACGATGGGCGCCGAGTACTTCGCGGGATACGTCACCGAGGAGGCGCTCTCGGTCGACAACCTGTTCGTCTTCCTACTGCTGCTGGGCAGTTTCAAGGTGCCCCGGGCGGACCAGCAGAAGGTGCTGCTCTTCGGGATCGTGGTCTCGCTGGTGGCCCGGACCGGGTTCATCCTGCTCGGCGCCGCGCTGATCAACTCGTTCGCCTGGATCTTCTACCTGTTCGGCCTGATCCTGCTGGTCACCGCGGGGAACCTGCTGAAGGAGAAGCACGACGGCGAGGGCGAGCCGCCGGACAACATCGTGATCCGGCTGGCCCGCCGGTTCCTGCACACCTCGGACACCTACGACGGGGACAAGCTCTTCACCTACCAGGACGGCAAGCGGGTGCTCACCCCGATGCTGCTGGTCATGGTGGCGATCGGCGGCACCGACATCCTCTTCGCGCTGGACTCGATCCCGGCCATCTTCGGCCTCACCCAGAACGTCTACCTGGTCTTCACCGCCACCGCCTTCTCCCTGCTCGGGCTGCGGCAGCTGTACTTCCTGATCGACGGGCTGCTGGACCGGCTGGTCTACCTGTCCTACGGGCTGGCCGCGATCCTCGCGCTGATCGGCGTGAAACTGGTGCTGCACGCCCTGCACGAGAACAACGTGCCGTTCATCAACGGCGGCGAGCCGGTCGACGTGGTCGAGATCCCGACCGCCGTGTCGCTCGGCGTCATCGTCGGTGTCCTGCTGATCACCGTGATCGCCTCGCTGCTCAGCCCCGAGGGCCGGGCCCGCACCTCGGTGGCCGCCGCCCGCCGGCACGCTACCCAGTTCCTCGACGTCGAGACCGATCCGGCCTACTGCGACGAGATCTACCACCGGCTGCTGGCCGAGGAGGAGAACCTCAAGCGGCTGCCGGAGCGGCACCGGGCCCGGGTCCGCCGGCAGGCCGAACTCATGGACCTGCTCCAGCGGGCGCACCGGCGGCACGACGAGCGGGTCGCCGCGGGGCACTGCTTCGCCCCGTCAGCGCCCTGAGCCGTACTCCCCGTCGAGGTAGGCGGAGAGGTTCGTCTGCCCGCCGTCGGGAGCCTCCGAGACCAGGTTGGCCACCCGGGCCGCCAGGCTGGCCGCGCGCGACGCCAGATCCGGCTCGGCGCTGCGGGAGTCCTGCTCGGCGCGCATCGCCTCCTCCGCACGGAGCGCGTCGGCCTCCCGGCCGGGACGATCGGCGTGGGCGCGGGGCCCGGAGACCGGGGTGTCGTCCTGGTGGACCGGCTCCGGCTCGGGCTCGGGCTGCTCCGGGGCCGGCACCGGCACCGAGCCGAGCACGGTCACGGTCTGGCCCGTGCCGCCCTGGAAGTTGCTGAACTCGGGGCCGATCGCCAGGCGGGACAGCATCCGCACCTGCGGCGCCGGGACGCCGATCAGGTCGGCGTTCTCCACCCGGAAGTGCGCGATGGTCTTCCGCAGCAGGTTGGCGAGCCGGTCCGCGTCGCCGACCGTCGCCAGGTCGCCGCCCGCGAAGATCAGCGCCGGATAGGTGCCGGCCGGACCGACGCAGACGAGCTGGATCTGGGTGACCGTGGCGTTGCGGCCGGTCTCCCGGTTGCCGGGCTGCACACGCAGGTGCTGCGGCCAGAGCCAGAACAGCTCGCCACTACTCTGCGTGCCGTCGGCCACGTGTACGAACCGCACCCGGCGATCCGTGACGATGACGTCGGTCTCCTCCGGAAGCGTCCACCGGGGCAGCGACGAGGCCTCGTCGAACGCGTACTCGGCGACGGCGCAGCGGCCGCGCCACAGCACCCGCTCACCGCTGTCGAGCGGTCCGAGGTCCGAGCCGGTGGCGGACAGGAAGTGCTGGTGGTACATGCTCGCCTTCCCCCGGTGGTCGCCGCGATCAGATCTCGCGACAGCATCGATTACAACCGGCTACCGCCGGTGTTGCCAGTGGCCGGGCGTGAATCACACCCGAACTCGAGAATTCGACACAACACGGTGATCATTGGTGCACCTTCGGCCTCTCGGCAGTTACTTTCGGTTACCGAAAAGGCCTTGCGGTGGCAGGGGAGAGGCTACCGCCGCGGAGTCCGGTACGGGTGCCGCTCCGGCCGCGAAGCGGTCCAGATCCGTCTCCACCCGGCCCGGGAACCAGTCCCCGGCGGCACGCCGGGACAGCTCGGCGACCGGCGGCGGGGTACGCCCGGCGACCACCACGAGATTGCCGAAGCGCCGCCCGCGCAGCACCCCGGCGTCGGCCACCAGGCAGGCCTCCGGCAGCGCGGCCCGGATCGTGGCCACCTGGCCGCGGGCGAACCGCAGCGGCGGGCCGTCGGCCACGTTGGCGATCAGCCGGCCGGCCGGGTCCAGGATCCGTGCCAGCTCGCCGGCGAACTCGGCCGAGGCGAGGTGGGCGGGTGTCCGGGCGCCCGCGAAGACGTCCAGGACGATCAGGTCGTAGCCGGAGTCGCGCATCCCCTCCACGGCGGCCCGGGCGTCCGCGACCCGGACCCGGATGTTGGCCGAGGACGGCAACGGCAGCGCCGAGCGGACCAGCTCGACCAGCGGCCCGTCGATCTCCACGACCCGCTGCGCCGAGCCGGGCCGGGTGGCGGCCACGTAGCGCGGCAACGTCAGCGCGCCGCCGCCCAGGTGCAGCACCCGCAGCGGCCGGCCCGCCGGGGCCGCCAGATCGATCGCGGCCGCCATCCGCCGGATGTACTCGAACTGGAGGTGGGTGGGGTCGGCCAGGTCGACGTGCGACTGCGGGGCGCCGTCCAGCAGCAGGGTCCACGCGGTGTCCCGGTCCGGGTCGGGGACCAGCTCGGCGACCCCGGAGGCGACCGTCTCCACCCGCCGTCGCGACGCCCTGCGCTGTGCCATCGGGCAAGTATCCCGGTAGCAGGTGGGTAGCGCGGCGCGGGGAACCCACAGGTCCCATCGGAAACATCCGACCACTGACCTGTGAGCATCTCCGAGCAGACGTTGACCCGTCGCGGCGTGATGGGCGGGATGGCCGCGGCCGGCGCCGCGGCCGCCCTGGCCACCGGCGCGCCCGCCGTCGCCGCCGCGGCCGCGCCGGCCCCGGCCGCCTTCCTGCCCGCCGACCCGCTGCTGCACCTGCTGCGCCGGGCCACCTTCGGGCCCGGCCCGTCCTCGATCGCCGAGATCCGGCGGCTGGGCGCCAAGGCGTGGCTGGACCGGCAGCTCGACCCGTCCTCGATCGCCGACCCGGTGGCCGACGGCGTGCTCGCCCGTCTGCCGCTGGCCCGGCTGGGCATCGACGAGATCCGTGCCCGGGTCGCCGCCGGCACCCTCAAGCAGTACGGCTGGGAGCCGATGTGGCAGCTCGGCTACGCGGCCCTGACCCGGGCGCTCTGGAGCGAGCGGCAGCTGCTCGAGGTGATGACCGACCTCTGGAGCAACCACCTCAACGTGACCTGCCCGTCCGGTGACGTCTGGGACAGCCGGACCGACTACGACACGATGATCCGGAAGCACGCCCTCGGGAAGTTCTCCGACCTGCTCAAGGCGTCGGCCCGGCACCCGGCGATGCTCACCTACCTGGACAACCGCTACTCGACCCGGGCCGCGCCCAACGAGAACTACGGGCGGGAGCTGCTGGAACTGCACACCGTGGGGCAGGGGCACACCGAGGCCGACGTGAAGAACGCCGCCCGGCTGTTCACCGGCCTGACCGTGGACCGGGCCACCGGCCGGTACCGGTACGACGCCGCCGAGCACGCCACCGGGGCGATCCGGGTGCTCGACTTCCAGCACGCCAACACCACCGCGACCGGGGGCGAGGCGGCCGCGCTGGCCCTGCTCGACCACCTGGCGCTGCACCCGCTGACCGCCCGCCGGATCGTCACCAGGCTGTGCGTCCGTTTCGTCGCCGACGAGCCGCCCGCCTCGCTGATCACCACGTTGGTCAAGGTCTACCTCGACAACCGGTCGGCGATCGCGCCAGTGCTGCGGGCGCTGTTCGGGTCCGCCGAGTTCGCGGCGTCGATCGGGGCCAAGACCCGGACACCGTACGAGGATCTGGCGGCGACCGTGCGCATCCTCGGCTACGGCCCGGCCACCAGCGGCACCAAGTTCCTGGAGAGCCTCTACGGGATGGCGCGCGACGCCGGTCAGGCGCCGCTGGCCTGGGGGCCGCCGAACGGCTACCCGGACGTGGCCGCCGCCTGGGCCTCGCCGTCCGGGCTGCTGGTGCGGTGGAACTTCCACCTGTCGATCGCGGCCGGCTGGTGGCCGGAGACGCTGGTCCGGCCCGCGTCACTGCTCACCGGGACGGTGGGCGCACTGCCGGCGACCTACGGCGCGCTGATCGAGAAGACCGCGGTCCGCCTGTGCGGAATCGCACCCACCGCGAAGCAGATCGCGGCGCTGGCCGAATTCTACGGAAAGACGCCGGCGTCGCCGCTCAAGGCGAACGACCCGGCGGCCGGCTGGATGTACCCGTACCTGATGGGGATGCTGCTGAACTCCCCGTCCTTCGCGTTGAGGTGAGCCTGTGACGACTTCCGTGTGTGGATGCGAGGACAACCGGCAGGCCGTGCTCTCCCGGCGGCGGCTGCTGGCGGCCGGCGCCGGGGTGGCCGCCGGAGTGGCCGGGGCCACCGTCGACACCGGCCTGGCCTTCGCGGCCGACCCGGCGTACGCCGGTGACGTGCTGGTCCTGATCTCGCTGCGGGGCGGCTTCGACGGGCTGTCCGCCGTGGTGCCGGCCGGCGACCCCGCCTACTACGCCGCCCGGCCGGCCATCGGGGTGCCGAAGGCGCAGCTGATCGGGGGCGACGCGTTCTTCGGGCTGAACCCGGGGCTGGCGCCGCTGCTGCCGTACTGGACCGGCGGGAAGCTCGCCGCGGTGCACGCGGTCGGCCAGCCGGCGCCGAACCGGTCGCACTTCTCCGCCATGGAGGAGCTGGAGCGGGCGGCCCCCGGCACCTCGCTGCGGACCGGCTGGCTGAACCGGATGCTCGGCACGGTCGGCTCCGGCGACCCGTTCCAGGCGGTCGCGATGGGAACCGCCATGCCGGCCCGGGTCCTGGGCGGGCCGGCGCCGTACGTCGGAGTCACCGCGATCGACCGGATGGTGCTCACCGGGGACCAGGCCGACCGGCCGATCGCCGCCACCATGACCAGGCTGTTCGAGGACGCGCCCACCTCGCTCAGGGGCACCGCCGGGCAGTTGACCGGCGGCCTGCGGCAGGTCGCGAAACTGCGGGCCCAGGCGTACACGCCGGCCAACGGCGCGGTCTACCCGGGCAGCGACCTCGGCAACGCGCTGCGCGACGTGGCCCGGCTGATCAAGACGAACAGCGGGCTGCTGAGCGCGACGGTCGACTCCGGCGACTGGGACATGCACGAGAACCTCGGCGTCGCGGCGCCCGGCAAGCGGATGTACGACCAGCTCAAGGCGTTCGCCACCGCGCTCGCCGCGTTCGCCGCCGACCTGGGCCCGGACCACCTGCGCCGGGTCACCGTGATCACGATCAGCGAGTTCGGGCGCCGGGTGGCGCAGAACGGCTCGGGCGGTCTGGACCACGGCTACGGCAACGCCATGTTCGTCCTCGGCGGCAACGTCAAGGGCGGCAAGGTGTACGGCCGGTGGCCCGGCCTGACCGAGGCCCAGCTGCGCGACGGTGACCTGGCGGTGACCACCGACTACCGCGCGGTGATCGGCGAGATCCTGCGCTCCCGGTGCGGGGTGGCCGACCTGAACGGCGTGTTCCCCGGCGTCACCGCTGCGGGCCTGGGCATCGTCACCGCCAGGTGACGAACCGGACGATATTCGGCAAAACCTCTATAAGTCCCATCAGGTGCGTTCCACACTGATCGGATGTTGAGCAACCTGCTTGCCGAGATCATCGGCGCGCAGCGGCGGCAGCCCGCGGCGGACCGGTCCCCGGCCGGGCCGCCGCTGCGGATCCGCCGCCACGCCTCAGCCGAGGGCGCGCCGTTCTGGCGGTGGGACTGCACCGGCTGCGGCGAGTACGGCGGTGGCCGGCACCACGACGACGCCGTCACCCGGGCGCTGCGGCACTGCCGGGAACACCCGCGGCACCGCTCCTCCCTGGTCCCGCCGGCCCGCTGCCGGCAGGAGCCCACCTACCTGCCGCTGCACCCGATGCTCTACGCGCTCGACGACGACCCGCCACCCGAGCCGCTGGCGATCTGAGCGGTCCCGGCCGCCGGATGCCGGCCCGGCAGCGGCCGCGGCCGGCCGCCGAGGATCCCGGCCACCCTGAGGAACAGCGGATCGTCGACCACACCGGCCAGATCCCGGTCGAGGGGGATGCGCCAGTTCGGGTACTCGTCGAAGGTGCCCGGCAGGTTCGGCTGGCGGTGCTCCATCAGGACGTCGTGCAGCGAGGCGACGACGAAACGGCAGGGCGTACGGGCGAGGAACTCGTGCATGGCCGTCACCACCTCCTCGGCCGCCGGCTCGGCCCCGTTCAGCAGGCCCTCGGCGCGCAGCCGGTCCAGCAACTGCCCCCGGTCCTCCCGCCAGGCCGCCCGCTCCCGCTCGACCGGGCCGGTCAGCTGACCCAGCGCGGCGCGTACCTCGACCTGCTCGCCGGCCAGGAAGCCGGAAGCGGTCGGCAGATCGTGGGTGGAGACGCTGGCCAGCGCGTTGCGCGGATATCCGGCCGAAGGACGGTAGCCGCCCACCTCGTCCCGGGTGAACCAGAGCACCGCCGAGCCCAGCATGTTGGTCCGCTCCAGCCCTTCGGTGACCACCGGCATGACCGTCCCCAGGTCCTCGCCGATCACCACGGCCCCGGCCCGGTACGCCTCCAGCGCCAGGATCCCCAGCATCGCCTCCGGGTCGTAGTGCACGTACGTCCCCTTGGCCGCCCCGAGGCCGGACGGCACCCACCACAGCCGCCAGAGCCCCGCCACGTGGTCGACCCGCAGCCCGCCCGCATGCCGGAAGATCCGCCGCAGCATGTCCCGGTAGGCCGCGTACCCGGTCTCGACCAGCCGGTCCGGCCGCCACGCCACCCCGCCCCACTCCTGGCCGAGCTGGTTGAACGCGTCCGGCGGCGCCCCGGTCCGGGCCTCCATGGCCAGCACGTCCTGCAGCAGCCATCCGTCGGCGCCGCCCGGCTCGACCGCCACCGCGAGGTCGTGCACGATGCCGACCGGCATGCCGTGCTCCCGGGCCGCCTCCCCGGCCGTGTCGAACTGCTCCTCCAGCAGCGCCTGCACCCAGACGTGGAAGGCGATCCGGTCACCGCGGTACGCCAGCACCGCCGGAGCGCCGGGGCGGCGCAGCTCCTCCGGCCACTCCCGCCAGTCCGGCCCGTGCTCCTCGGCCAGCGCGCAGAACCGGGCGAAGTCGGTGAGCCCCGGATCCCGGTCCAGGTCGACCGGCCCGGCCAGCGGCCAGAGCAGATCCAGCGCCGCGAACTTGGCGGCCAGCACGGCGTCGTAGTCGATCAGGCCGTCCACCGGCGGCGCCGGCCGCAGCGCGTCCACCCGGGCCCGCAGCGCCGGATCGGCCCGCCGGTACTCGCCGGTGTCGGCCACCCGCAGGTAGAGCGGGTTGGCGAAACGCCGGCTCGACGGCGAGTACGGCGATGCCGGCACCGGCCTGGTCGGCGTGACCGCGTGCAGCGGGTTCAGCACCACCAGCCCGGCGCCGGCCGCCCCGGCCACGAAGTCGCGCAGGTCACCGAGGTCGCCCATGCCCCACGAGCCGGCCGAGTGGAGCGTGTAGAGCTGCACCATCCAGCCCCAGGTGTGCGGCGGCTCGGGCAGCCGGGTGGGCACCACCACGAGAGTGACCTCCTGGCCGCCGCAGTGCAGCCGGTGCCAGCCCAGCGGCAGGTCACCGGGCAGCCGCCGGTCCACCGCCCGTACGCCGCCGTCCTCCAGCCGGATCTCGGCCGGCCCGGGCAGCGCCCGCCCGGCGCCCTCCCGCAGCACGATCGTGCCGGGCAGCCGGTCACCGGTGTCCCGGCGCCGGGCCGCGGCCAGCGACGCACGGACCGCCGCCGGGGTGCTCGCGTCGACGCCCAGCATGCCGAGCACGCCGATCACCGACTCGGCGGCCACGTCGGTGCGTTTGCGCCGCCAGTTCTCGTACCACGTGGCCACCCCGTGTGCCCCGGCCAGCGCCACCAGATCCGCGTCCATCGTCCGTCCCCTTCGGTCGGCAACCACTCCGTACACGATCCCTCACGCGTTGCGTACATCCGTCAGCATGGGGCACATGGCTGACATGACCTCAGTGATCAGGAAGTGGTTCACCGCGGCATTGGCCGGCGTGACGATGGCGTTGCTGGTCCCGGCGGCGGCCTGGGCGTCGAGCGGCACCGGCGAGATGATGATCGAGGCGGCCCGCCGCGGGCGGCGGGGCGGCTTCGGCTTCTTCGGGGTGTTCTGCTGCCTGTTCGTGGTGGGGGTCATCGCCGTCGTGGTCCTGCTGATCTCCCGCGGCCGCAGACGCCGGTGACTCGCTTCGCTCCTTTGGGGGTACGCGTGACCTCGTCCCGCTCCGATCAGGGCCGTCCCGTCCGGTCGGCGCGATCTCGCTGCCTGCTCCGGCCTGTGCCGCACCCGCCGGGCTGAGACGGAGCGATCTTGGACGATTTGCCACCCGAGGGAGCCTTCTTGGCTGCCTACGGCCGAATCCGCAATCCCTCGACAGCAGGACGCGCCACCCGGAGCGATCTTGAACGATTTACCACCCGAGGCGATGGTAAATCGTTCAAGATCGCACAACAGCGGCGGGCAAAGCGGGCGAAACGGGCGACTGTCTCCGGTGAAAGCCGCATTTCTGCCTAACGCGGCGGACGGCGGCCCCATGCGCGACTCGACACCGAGGCTACCCACAATCGACACTGCCGCCGTGCGCACCCACCCACCCTCGGTTAACCGTGACCACCCGCCCAGCCGGACCGGCGCTACGGCCGGGAGCGGGCAATCCCGGTGCCTGGCCGGCAAACCGTGACCACCCGCCCCGGGTGACCGGCGCTACGGCCGGAAGCAGGGGGCGGCCGTGACCGGCGGCATGTGAGCGAGTGGCCACCGGCCCGGGCACCGATCTGCGCCCGGCGGGCGCGGCACAGGCCGGAGCGGGCAGCGAGATCGCGCCGACCGGACGGGACGGCCCTGAAATGGCGGGACAGCGACACGCGTACCGGAAAAGGGGTTTCTCTAGAGCTTGAGGAACAGCGCCGGCACCAGGGTCGGATCCCAGCCGGGCAGGGACGTGTGCGGCTCGCGCACCCGGTAGACGACGTTGCGCTGGGAGACCAGATCCCCGGTCCGGTAGGCGGTGAACGGCCGCCATGCCGGCGCGGACTTCGAGGCGACCGGGGTGGTGATCCGGGCGGTGACGGTGACCGCGTCGACCACCATGCCGGAGGAGCGGTACCCACCGCCGGACCCCGGGCTCAGCACGAAGGTGTACGGCCGGCTGTCCTTCTCCGGGGTGAGGCGGAGGACGTCGCGGCCGTCCAGTGACCAGGTCAGCGTGGTCGGGGTCCAGTCGACGGCGTACGTGTGGAAGTCGTCGCCGTCCACCCGGTCGGAGCCGAGCACCTCGACCTGTCCGGCCGGCGCCTGCCCGTCGGCGCCGAGCACCCCGAGGGGCCGCCGTGTGCCGTCCTCCCGGTTCACCAGGATCCGCGCTTCGGCCCGCCCGTACGCCTGCCCGAAGGTCTTCTCGGTGCGCAGCGCCGAGCCGAGCAGAAGGTGTCCGTCGCCGTCCAGCCAGGCGGAGTTCCGGCGGTCGCCGCCGGTGTCCCAGCGGCCGGCGTCGGGGGTGTCGCCGCGGTCGCCGGAGAAGTCGTCGCGGAGCACCACGCGGTTC
Organism: Actinoplanes lobatus; assembly: GCF_014205215.1. Taxonomy (NCBI): domain Bacteria; kingdom Bacillati; phylum Actinomycetota; class Actinomycetes; order Micromonosporales; family Micromonosporaceae; genus Actinoplanes; species Actinoplanes lobatus. The sequence goes on along the minus strand of NZ_JACHNC010000001.1, from coordinate 1,292,665 downwards.
ACCGTGTCGGCCACGGCGGCGGTGGGTGTCACCGTCGACGCCCCGGCCCCGGAGACGACCACCACGGCCGCGGCCAGCGCACGCCGCAGGCTCCCGCTCAGCATCGAACAACCCCCATTTCAGATCAGCAGGGTGCACTGTGCGGACCTGGGAGCGCTCTCAGCAAGGGTTTCGCCGAGAAATTTACGATCTAGTCGTAGTCCGGCTCACGGGTCTCGTGCATCGCCAGCTCCTCCGCGCTCGCGCCGCCACCGGCCGCACCCGCGTCGTAGGCGATGCTGTCCGCCTCGTCGTCCCAGCCGGAACCGCTGTCCGGCGCGACCAGGCGGCCCACCCGGCGCGGATCGTCGTCGTCCAGCTGGCCGTCGTCGTAGAGCGAGATCGGCGACCGCGGATCCGACGTCGGGCCCTGGCCCCACACGTCCCGGTCCAGGTCACGCCGCTCCGGATCGTCGAGCGTCTCGTCCAGCGGGTCGCGGCGCGGCGGGATGGCCGGCTCGGCCCCGACGTCCGGTTCCTCCTGGCGCAGCCGGCGGTCCAGTGACTCGCCCCGGCGCTGCTCCTCGGCGGTGTCGCCGAACCGGTTCGACCCACCCGGTCCGGTGCCGGCGAGTGCGGCCGGATCCCGGCCGTCGCTCCACCGCGGGCTGTTCACCTCGTCGTACGCGGTCGAATCGTCATCGGCGGTGTCCGGCAGTCCGGAGGCCTCCGGATCGATGACCTCAGTCGGGTAGTCGTTGTCTCGCATGCCCGTTGACTACCCACGCCCAGGGCGGCTCATGCCCCTTCGAGGCGAGCCCAGACGACCTTGCCGTCGGTCAGCGCCAGATGACCCCAGCGGGCCGAGACCGCGTCGATCAACAACAGGCCACGACCACCGTACGAGGTGACCGGCACCGGCCCGGTGAAGCGCGGCAGCACGGGGGAGCCGTCGCGCACCGCCACGCTCATCGTCGCGCCGTGCAGCGCCAGCAGGACCCGCATCGGCGTACCGGCGTGCGCCACCACGTTGTTGACCAGCTCGGTCGCCACGATGCAGGCGTTGCCGGCCAGGCCGGGCCGCTCCCAGCGCCCGCACGCCTCGGTGACCATCTCGCGGGCGGCCCGGGCCGCGCCCGCCACCGGATCGAGGTCCAGGCCGGCCCGGTGATCGGCGGTCGGCGGGCCGAGAGCCGCGATGGCGCCGGCCGGGTCGGGCCAGACCGGCCACCCGGTGTCGTGCCAGGCCGATGCGCCGGCCGGGTCGCAGAGCATCAGGTGGCTGCCCGGCCAGTCCCGGGTCTCCTCGCGGATCTCGCGCAGTACAGCCACCGCGGCGGCCCGGGACACCCGCAGATCCGCCACGTCGACTACGAGTGCCTCGGGCTGGGTGGCGAGCACGGCGAGTAACGCCGTACGGATCGGAGCGGCGGTGTCGTCGTCGAGCACTCCGGTGATCCGGACCAACGGGTAGCCACGGTCACGGTCCACCCGGTGACGAACCTCGCTCGACATGATCGCTCCATTGTGCATAACACGTCCCGTCGTCGCATTTCGGCGCGTGCGGATCCGGTGCCGCGATCAGCCGCAAAGGGCGCTTCGACGGGCATGTCCGAGGTGGTACCCCGGTCCGGGACGTGTATGCCGGAAAGAGCGGGTCAGCTCCGGCGGGCCAGCGCGGTCAGCACGCTCTCGTGCAGCAGCCCGTTCGTGCCGATCACCGAGCTCTTGTCGGCGGTCGGCCGCCCGTCCAGATCGGTGATGCGGCCGCCCGCCTCGGTCACGATCGGGATGAGCGCCGCCATGTCCCAGAGCGACAGTTCCGGCTCGGCCATCGCGTCCAGCGCGCCCTCGGCCAGCAGCATGTAGCCGTAGAAGTCACCGTAGGCCCGGCTGCGCCACACGCCGAGCAGGATGTCCATCATCTGGTCCAGGCGGCCGATCTCGGCCCAGCCGTTCAGGCTCGCGTAGCAGAAACTGGCGTCGGTCATCCGGCGCACCGAGGAGACGTTGATCCGGGTCGCCGAGTGCTGGTTCTTCCCGGCGAACGCGCCCAGGCCGCGACCGGCCCACCAGCGCCGGCCCAGGGCCGGCGCGGACACCAGGCCGACGACCGGGGTGTCACCCTCCATCAGCGCGATCAGGGTGGCCCAGATCGGTACGCCGCGGACGAAGTTCTTCGTCCCGTCGATCGGGTCGATCACCCAGTACCGGCTGCCAGGGCCGGCGGCCGCGGCCGACCGGCCGAACTCCTCGCCCAGCACCCCGTCCCGGGGGCGCGCCCGGGCCAGCGTGGCGCGGATCGCCTTCTCCACGGCGGTGTCCGCGTCGGACACCGGGGTGAGATCCGGTTTCGACTCCACCCTCAGGTCGAGCGCGCGGAACCGGGCCATCGAGATGGTGTCGGCCGAGTCGGCGAGGACGTGGGCAAGCGCAAGATCGTCGGCATATCCGGCCATGCCGAAAAGCTAGCCCATCCGGCGCCGGTCAGCGTGCCGGGTTTCCCGCTTTCCAAGATCAGATTTCCCGGCGGCCCGGTCCCGCGGGATCAGACCCCCTCCGCGGGCTGGTCGCGCACGTCACCCTCACCGGCACGCGAGGCCAGCAGGCGACGGTACGACGCCAGACGGCGCTCGTCGGCCTTCCCCTCGGCCACCCAGGCGTCCAGCCGGCAGTCCACTTCCGCGGCCGTGTGCCCGCAGTTCGGCTGATCCTCGAGCGTGCCCTCGACCAGGTCCGGGAACCCGTGCAGCAGGCTCTCCGCGCTCACGTGCGCCAGCCCGAAGCTGCGGATCCCGGGAGTGTCGACGATCCAGCCCGGGTCCCGGCGGGAGCGGCCGACCGCCGGCAGGCGCAGCGCCACCGCGCTGGTCGAGGTGTGCCGCCCCTTCCCGATCGCGCTGACCGCGCCGACCGCCCGCAACGCGTCCGGCACCAGGCGGTTGACCAGCGTCGACTTGCCCACGCCGGAGTGCCCGACCAGCACCGAGATGCGGCCGGCCAGCCGGGCGCGCAGCTCCTCCAGGTCGCTGCCGGGCCGGACCAGCACGTGCGGCAGGTCCAGTTCGGCGTAGTAGCCGAGCACACCCTCCGGCCCGGCCAGGTCGGCCTTGGTGAGGCAGAGCAGCGGTTCCACGTCCGCGTCGTACGCCGCCACCAGGCACCGGTCGATGAACCCGGTCCGCGGCGGCGGGTCGGACAGCGCGCTGACGATCACCAGCTGGTCCGCGTTGGCCACCACGACCCGCTCCAGCCGGCCCTCGGGCGTGGTGTCGTCGTCGTCCGCCGTCCGGCGGAGAACCGACGTGCGGTCGCTGATCCGGACGATCCGGGCCAGCGCGCCGGGTGCCCCCGAGACGTCCCCGACCAGGGCCACCCGGTCGCCCACCACCACCGACTTGCGGCCCAGCTCGCGGGCCCGCATCGCGGTGATCACCTCGGTGCCGCCGCTGTCCTCGCGGACGCAGCCGTACCGTCCCCGGTCGACGGTGATGACCAGGCCGTCGATCGCGTCGTCGTGCTTCGGGCGCGTCCGGGTACGCGGACGCGACGACTTACCCGGCCGGATCCGGACGTCGTCCTCGTCGTACTCCCGTTTACGCGCTGGCAGATCTAGCTCCTCGCCACGAGTCCCGCCCAGAGTTCGGGGAACTCGGGCAACGTCTTCGAGGTACAACCTACGTCGGTCAGGTGGACGCCCTGCACGGCGAGTCCGATTACGGCCGCGGCGTGCGCCATCCGATGGTCCGCGTACGTCTCGAAGGCGGCCCCGCGCGGCGGCCCCGGGACGATGCGCAGCCCGTCGGGGAACTCGGTCACCCCGGCGCCCACCCTGCCCAGCTCGGTGGCGAGGGCGGTGATCCGGTCGGTCTCGTGGCCCCGGATGTGCTCCACCCCGCGCAGCTCGGACGGCCCCTCGGCGAGCGCGGCCAGCGCCGCCACCACCGGGGTCAGCTCGCCCACCTCGGAGAGGTCGGCGGTGATGCCGCGCAGCGTGCCGGTGCCCCGCACGGTCAGTCCCTCGGCGGACCGGGTGACCTCGGCGCCCAGCGCCTCGAAGATCCCGATGGCCTGGTCGACCGGCTGCCAGCTGTCGGCCGGCCAGCCGGCCAGCGTGACGGCGCCGCCGGTGACCGCGGCCGCCGCGAAGAACGGCGCCGCCCCGGACAGGTCGGGCTCGATGACCCAGGTGCGGCCGTGCAGCGGACCGGGCTCGACCGTCCACATGTCGGCCACGCTGTCGTCGATCACCGCGCCGGCGGCCCGCAGCATGTGCGCCGTCATCCGCAGGTGCGGCGCGGACGGCACCGGCGGGCCCTCGTGCCGCAGGGTCAGCCCTTTGGCGAACCGGGCCGCGGAGAGCAGCAGGCCGGAGACGAACTGGCTGGACGCCGAGGCGTCGATCACCGCCTCGCCGCCGGCCACCACGCCGGTGCCGTGCACGGTCAGCGGCAGGCCGTCGATCGGTGAGGCGTCCACCGTCACGCCGAGCGAGCGCAGCACCGCGACGATCGGGCGCAGCGGCCGCTTGCGCATGTGCGGGTCGCCGTCGAACTCGACC